>NZ_JAFEUX010000020.1:0-19250 GCF_016901055.1 Alteribacter salitolerans
TTCTCAATTTCATGATTTGTCCAGTGACGATAGCGAAGAGGTCACACCCGTTCCCATGCCGAACACGGAAGTTAAGCTCTTCAGCGCCGATGGTAGTTGGGGGCTCTCCCCCTGTGAGAGTAGGACGCCGCTGGGCAATAAGAAAAAGCACCCGTTTTTAAAGCGGGTGCTTTTTTGTGCTGTTTGGGGAGGATGTAAAAGCAGGCCGTGGACCGGGTTTCCCGAACAATCGCACCTCTGAATAAAAAGATATCCTGAAAAATGGAGCACTTATCCTGACAAATTTTCATTTAGCTTGAACACCCGGTCGCAGTTAAAAAAGAAGGCGGCCTTGGAGGCCGCCACCTCCCTTTTCACTCCAAACACCTTCCTCCCAATATCTACCGATCCTCATTACTCTCCTCCACGGAAAGCTTCTTTCTTTGCAGCAGCAAAACCAGCACTCCGATGGCTGGAATGAAAGCAAGCCAGGAGAAGCGGAGGCGCCATTCATATTTAGCCAGCCAGAATGTTATCCATACTATGACAAGCAAATCGACTGTCATTGTACTTACGAGGTGAGAAGACATAATCGCCTCTCCATAAGCGGTTACGGAACCACCGGTAATGGCGGTCAAATATAAAGTTACTGCAATAAATAAGGAAAGTACGATGGTGATAGGATGGATCAGGGCATTTCTAAGCCAGACAGGTCCCCTCGCTTCCCGTCGAGTCACATCTTTACGAAAAGTCAGATAAGGGAGAACACTAATGGCACCGAGTCCGAACGAAAAAAGAGCAAAAGGCCAGGCAGGCCAGCGACAACGGCCTTTAGGAATTTATAGCATCAGGAAAATCACCGGATAAAGAACGAGCATACTAAATGTGGCCGTAACGAGAGGGTCAACATGGGGGAAAATTCCCTGTTACTAAGGCCCTGGCGGTTGGGTCGTCCCCAAATCCGTGTCCGGGAGCCAGAAAAATAGTGTAGCTTAGCAACAATATCCATACAAAAAGAAACATTTTATTCATAAACCGCCCCTTCCTGTCATACAGATCTTCTCCACACTATACCCTGTTTCTTTTTATTTTGTCCTCTTTAAAATTGGGCACAAGGACGAAGAACACTGCATATAGTGAAGCATCAACCAAATTCGAATAAATCTGCCTTTTCTCGTCCATACTGGGAATGGAGGTGGAGAAGCGATGAAAGGAATGTTGGCATCGAAACAAACAGATCAGTTACAAGAATGCTTGATTTGTAAAAAAGAAAAAGGACACGGTATTCACTTATTAGACCACTTTATTTGTGAATCCTGTGAGCATGATCTGGTCTCAACAGACACGTCAGAGGCAGAATATCAGGAGTATTTGCTGAAGTTGAGAAAAATAAGAGATTCATTGTTTCAAAACAAACGGTCAATCCATTAAAGGGCTGGTGCAGAATTGAATAGGAATATCAAAAAAAACAGATGACCTGTTGCTGAGGCAGAGGTGTCTGTTTTTTATTATTGTCTCAGGTGTGAAAACACTTCCCCATGCCAAATATCCATGCCGGCTTGTGCAGTTACAAAAAAGCATTCATCTCTAGTATAATAAAGGGAGCAAAGCTGATTGAAGGTGAACTCATAAATGGACCAGCGGCGTATGCCCTTAGTTGAACAATTGATTACATATAAAAACACAGCCCCTGTCTCCTATCACGTCCCCGGACATAAAAATGGAACTGTCTTTCAAGAAGAGGCACACCGCCTTTTTAATGACGTTCTCTCTATAGATGTAACAGAGATTAAAGGGATGGATGACCTGCATCATCCGGAAGGTGTGATTGGTGATGCTGAACAACTGGCTGCAGATCTGTATGGTGCAGAACACACTTCCTTTCTTGTAGGCGGCTCTACAGCCGGTAATCTGGCCATGATAGTGGGGTCCTTTTCCGTAAATGATATTGTTCTTGTCCAGCGGAACAGTCACCAGTCTGTGTTTCACGGCCTGGAGGTTTCAGGAGCAAGACCGGTATTTATTGAGCCGGTTATAGATAATGAAACCGGAATGCTTCTAGGAGCGGACCTGAATGCTGTTAACGATGCGCTGAAACTATACCCGGAGGCGAAAGGACTCATCCTGACCTCACCAACCTATGAAGGGTATGTACAGCCGCTGGAGCTTATAATTAAAAAAGCTCATGAAGCAGGAGTTATGGTGATGGTAGATGAAGCTCATGGCGCACACTTGATTGAAGTCCAGCGGGACTGGCCGGCTTCATCCCTTAAAGCCGGGGCTGATGTTGTTGTGCAGTCGGCCCATAAGATGTTGCCGGCAATGACAATGACGGCCTTCTTGCACATGCAGGGGTCGCGGGTTGACAAAGCTGCGGTCAAGCGCCACCTGCGTATGTTTCAATCAAGCAGCCCATCCTATCCTTTAATGGCATCACTGGATGCGGCAAGAGCATACCTGGCAGCATTTTTACCCGATCGTTATGAGAGATTATATAAAAAAGCAACGGACTTTAGAAAGAAGCTGGGGACAATACCACAGTGGGATATAGCTCCCTTGAAGATCGCTGAATTTCTCCAGGATCCTTTAAAGATTGTGTTGATCAGCCGTTCGACTGCCACTGGACTGATGCTTCAGGATTCTTTAAGCAGCCACGGTATTTATCCTGAGCTGGCAAATGACAATTACCTTGTGTTAACCCTTCCCTTATCATTGGAATGGTGTGATACAGTTGAAAAAATAAGGGAGGCTGTCAGTCATTATCCGATAATACGTGAAAAAGAATGTATCGCTATCGAAGCGTTAAGAGAGCCGGTGACTGAACTTTCATTTTCGTATAAAGAAATGGCTTCAAAAGAGACATGCTTTCATGATGTTCAAGACGCTGCCGGGCAGGTGGCGGCAGAAGATGTTGTTCCTTATCCACCGGGCATTCCCCTTATTATGAACGGGGAGCGGATCAAGCCCCGCCAGCTTGAAAGGTTAAAGGAGCTTATTGAATCGGGAGCTTCGTTTCAAACCGGCACAGCATGGCTTCATAAAGGGCTTAAAGTATACAAGAAGGATTGAAAAGTGAGGAGATTCTAACGTGAATGGTTTGTTTATAACATTTGAAGGGGGCGAAGGTGCGGGTAAAACAACGGTCCTTCGTGCCATTAAAGATAAACTGGAAAAAGAGGGCTGTACTGTAACGAGTACACGGGAGCCCGGAGGAAGTGTGATTGCTGAAAAAATCAGGCAGATCATCCTGGATGTTGCTCATACAGAAATGGATGAAAGGACGGAAGCTCTCCTTTATGCTGCTGCACGGAGGCAGCATCTTGTGGAAACAGTACTGCCTGAGCTTGAGAAAGGGAACCTGGTTCTTTGTGACCGGTTTATAGACAGCAGCCTAGTCTATCAAGGAGTGGCCAGAGGAATTGGTGTAGAAGAAGTGTTGAATATGAATCTTTTTGCCACTGCAGGGCTGATGCCGTCCCTTACGCTGTACTTTGACCTTGATCCGAAAGTGGGCCTGTCCCGGATATCAGATAATGATGGAAGAGAAAATAACCGGCTTGATCAGGAAAAGCTTGATTTTCACTATCGTGTAAGAGAAGCGTACCAGTCTCTTGTGAAAAAGGATCCTGAACGGATTCAGACAATCAATGCAGAAGAAAGCCTCGATCAGGTTATTGAGGAAGCATGGGTTAAAATCCGTTCTTTCCTTAATATGGACGCCGAAAAACGCTAAATGGATTTAAAAACAGGGAGAGGTCTGTCACAGATTGACCTTTTAGCTGTTATAATATAGAAAAGAAAGCAGGTTTAACCCCTGCTCGGTACACAAGGAGGAAGTTACGATGAAATTAATTGTAGCTGTGGTACAGGATAAAGACAGCAACCGCCTTTCAGATGCGCTTGTTGAACATAACCATCAGGCAACAAAACTTGCCAGTACAGGCGGGTTCCTGAAAGCGGGAAACACCACCTTTATGATTGGTACCGAAGATGAGAATGTGGACGATGTTCTTAAGATCATTAATGATAACTGCAAGTCCCGGGAGCAGCTTGTTGCACCGATCTCGCCTATGGGAGGCAATGCCGATTCCTACGTTCCCTATCCTGTCGAGGTACAGGTAGGCGGAGCAACAGTCTTTGTACTGCCGGTAGACCAGTTCGAAAAGTTTTAATGGAGGCTAGTACATGAATTGGGAACAACTAGCAAGCACTCAGCCTACGGTTGTTAAGATGATAAATAACAGTCTGAAAAAAAACCGCCTTGCCCATGCATATTTGTTTGAAGGAGGAAGAGGGACCGGAAAGCGTCAGGTGGCACAGCAGCTTGCCAGGTCTTTCTTCTGCTCAGATGTCAATGACGGAGAGCCCTGCGGAAGGTGCTCTGACTGCAGGCGGATCAAATCGGGTAACCATCCCGATGTTCATTTGATAAAAACGGACGGGCAGACAATTAAAGTCGACCAGATCCGTCATTTGAAAAAAGAGTTCAGTTACCGGGGAATGGAGTCCGCTAAAAAGGTCTATCTTGTAGAGGATGCGGAGAAAATGACGCCCAATGCCGCCAACAGTATCCTGAAATTCCTCGAAGAACCGGACGGAGAGGCTCTGGCGGTACTGATGACTACACAGTACCACCGGATTCTTAAAACGATTGTATCGCGGTCCCAGGTGCTCTCTTTTGCTCCTTTACCACCGGACAAGCTTGTTAAGGAAATGATAAAAGAAGGTATCTCTAAAGCCCAGGCCCAGGTGGCCGCACAGCTGACCTCCGATCTGGAGGAAGCAAAAGGGCTCTGTGAAGAGAATTGGATTGCACAGGCAAGAACCAAAGTGATACAATTAACAGATGAAGTATCTAAGCGTCCAAGGTACGCTTATTTAATGCTTCAGGATGGCTGGATGGGCTTTTTTAAAGAAAAAAGTGAGATGCAAACCGGTCTCGACCTCTTAATGATCTGGTACCGAGATGTGATTCGTATGCAACTGGATCAGCAGAATGAACTTGTCTTCTTCGATCAGGAAGAGCGTCTTAAAGACGAGGCATTGAAGGTGTCCCAGATGAAACTGGGAAATAACCTGACTGCGATTCTTGAGGCAAAACGCCGTCTCGATGCAAATACCAGTCCTCAGTTGGTTATGGAGCAGCTGCTCCTTCGGTTACAGGAGGGATAACGTGCATCAAGTAGTAGGTGTCCGATTTAAAAAAGCGGGGAAAATCTATTATTTTTCTCCGGGTACAATAGATATAAACACAGACGATTATGTCATTGTTGAAACTGCGAGAGGCGTGGAATTCGGCAAAGTCGTCATCGGCCCCAAAGAGGTTGATGAAAAGGATGTCGTGCTACCTTTAAAAAGCGTTCTCAGGCTTGCCACGGAAAAGGATAAGCTCGTGGTTCAGGAAAACCGTGAAGAAGCAAAAAAGGCCTTTGATGTCTGCTTTAAAAAAATCGACGAACATAAGCTTGAAATGAAGCTTGTGGACGTGGAATATACATTCGACCGAAATAAGATTCTCTTTTACTTTACTGCAGACGGAAGGATTGATTTCCGTGAGCTTGTAAAAGACCTTGCTTCCATTTTCCGCACACGTATTGAATTAAGACAGATCGGGGTGCGGGACGAGGCTAAAATGCTTGGAGGCATCGGGCCTTGCGGACGTATGCTCTGCTGTTCAACGTTTCTGGGTGACTTTGAGCCTGTGTCCATTAAAATGGCAAAAGATCAGAATCTTTCTCTTAATCCTACAAAGATATCCGGTCTCTGCGGGCGCTTAATGTGTTGTCTGAAGTATGAAAACGACATGTACGAAAGCGCGAAAAAAGAATTACCGGATATAAATGAGCATATTAAAACAAGCTATGGTAAAGGGAAAGTGGTTGGATTAAATATGCTTGAGCGCCTTGTGCAAGTCGAGTTGTTTGAAGCGCAGCGCGTGGTCGAGTATACATTGGATGAACTCATGAAAGAAGGAGCAATCGCCAACGAAACCACGAATTAATGAGGTGTGGGGATCGTGAATAAAAAAGAGATTTTTGCACGCGTCAGCCATATGGAAGAGCGCATTGGCGGTCTGCATCATGAGCTTGGGGAATTAAAGGAGCAGCTTGCTCTTCTCCTTGAAGAAAACCATCATTTGTCGATTGAAAACAATCATTTGCGCACACGTCTTGATGGGAAAACCCAGGCGAAAGATCAGAAAAAACCCCAGCGGAAAATGTCAAAGCCTGACCGTAAAGAAGCGAAGCAAACGGAATTCGGCGAAGGGTACGATAACCTGGCCCGTCTTTATCAGGAAGGCTTTCATATCTGCAATCTGCATTATGGAAGCATTCGTAAAGAAGGCGATTGTTTATTCTGCCTCTCGTTTCTCAATAAAAAATAATCGTATTCAAGTCTTTCCGAGTTCATACCGGGAAGACTTTTTTTCCATCATTTGAACAGGGGAGTACGTGTATGGACAAACAACATCACGAAGAGCGTGTTGACTTTTTACCCGGAACAAAACTAGGTATTATACAAAGGCGAGACGTGTTTGTTTTTTCGACAGATGCGGTATTACTATCAAAGTTCGCAAGCATACCGAAGCGGGGCGGGCGGATGATTGACTTGTGTGCAGGGAACGGAGCGATCCCAATGATGCTCACGAAAAGAACCGATGCCCCGATCGATGCGGTGGAGATTCAGGAACCTCTTGTAGATCTTGCGCTAAGAAATATGAAGAATAACGGTTTGGATAAACAGGTGAACGTCATTCATCAGGATATTACGAAGCTTCATGGCGATGTGGCGTGGGGGCGGTATGATGTGGTTACCTGTAACCCGCCTTATTTTCCCATGACAGTGAACGAGCGGGACAGAAACGAGAATAAAACCATTTCTCTGGCGAGGCACGAGATTACATGTACGATAGACGATGTCGTACGGATTGCCTCCAGGCTGGTAAAATACCGAGGGAAATTTGCCCTTGTACACAGACCCGAACGCCTGGCTGATATTATGTCGGCTCTTCGTACATATGACTTGGAGCCAAAGAGGATTCAGTATGTACATGGAAAGCGGGGAAAAGAAGCGAACATGGTCCTGATCGAAAGCATGAAAAGCGGAAGTCCAGGCCTGAAAACTCTTTTTCCTATTTCAGTTTACGGAGAAGACGGACAGTACTTAAAGGAGTTTAAAGACCATTATGAATCATGGTAGTCATTACGTGTACATACTGGAATGTAACGACGGCACGTATTACACGGGATATACGACAAATGTTGAGAAGCGGCTTCAGGCTCATACATCAGGTCTCGGTGCTAAATACACGAGAGGCAGGGCGCCGCTGGAAGTGGTTTATGAAGAGCTGTTCCTGTCAAAGGGAGAAGCGTTAAAAGCTGAGTACAGGATAAAACAGTTATCAAAGGCACAGAAGCGTGCGTTAATTTTAAAGAAAGGCTGTTTTGGAAAAAGAGTGTAGTTTTTCGTAAAAAGATGATGAAGCCGGAGTACCCGAATACTCCTGCAGGAATTGGCGCCAGGGTGAGACCCCGGACTGCGGAGCAGGAGGAGGCTCACCGGCGCCCCCGCGGAAATACAGGGTACCCAGGCTTTATATTTATAACTGTGTTTATGATAAAGTACACTTAGCAACAATCTATACTAAAAGGGAGTATAGAACAGAGGAGGTGAGCAGGATGTTTGTTCAAAAAAGCTTTAAAGATCAAGATGAAAAAGGGACGCTGTATCTTGTTCCGACTCCGATCGGGAACCTGGAGGATATGACGTACCGGGCGGTGTCTATATTAAAGGAAGCAGACTTGATTGCTGCAGAGGATACGCGAAATACAAAGCGCCTCTGCCACGTGTTCGAGATTGAAACAAAGCTTGTGAGTTATCATGAACATAATAAAGCAGAACGGGAAGAGTTTCTTATAGACAAACTTGCTGACGGAAGCATTATTGCTCTTGTAAGTGACGCCGGTATGCCTGCTATTTCAGATCCAGGTCAGGAATTGGTGGCCAGGTGTATAGAAGAAAAGATCACCGTTGTCCCGCTCCCCGGAGCCAATGCGGCTATTACCGGACTTATTGCATCAGGATTGTCGACGGATTCGTTTACTTTTGTCGGTTTTTTGAACAGGAAAAAGAAAATCAAACGAGAAACACTCAATTACTGGAAAAATCATGAATCTACGATGATCTTTTATGAGGCGCCGCACAGGATTACATCCACGTTAAAAGAAATGCTGGAGACGTTAGGCAGCCGTAAAGCCGTATTATGCAGAGAGCTGACGAAAAGATACGAGGAATTTGTCCGTGGGACACTGAAGGAGCTCCTGGAGCATTGTGAAGCAAACCAGATCAAAGGAGAGTGCGTTCTTTTTGTAGAAGGAGCACCGGAAGGCAGCAGCGGCGAGACCGGCGAAGTTTGGTGGGAAACCCTTGATACAGTTGAACATGTAAAAGCCTATATGGAAAAAGGAGAATCATCAAAAGACGCGATTAAGCAGACCGCAAAGGACAGAGAGATGAACAAGCGGGAAGTGTATAAGCTTTACCATACAGACGGCTCTTAAGTAAAAAAAAAGCCTGAAACCATTACGGTTTCAGGCTTTTAAAGTATCAGCTGCTTACTTGCTTTGTTTCTCAAGGTAGCTTTGAAGATCGTTAACGATTTCCTGTGCTCCCTGAGGGCTTAGGATGATCTTGCCGCCGGCAAGGGACAGGTTGTCATCTGAAACCTCTCCAGTAAGCTGACAAGTCATGTTAGGCTTGTACTTTTTCAAGATGATACGATCATCGTCCACGTAAATCTCAAGAGCGTCCTTCTCTGCAATGTCCAATGTACGGCGCAATTCGATTGGAATAACCACGCGGCCGAGTTCATCGACCTTTCTTACAATACCTGTTGATTTCATGAATCATTCTCCTCCCATAAAGAAAAATTCGTATTTTTAAAAATAGAGTAGTCAAACTTCGACAAAATCTTTCAAACTTAGAATACCAACTCTTCCAAAAGAAGTCAACGTGAAAACGTTTATATTCAAAGTTTTTGTCAATTTTTTAGAATTGAAGATTAGTAAAACGGCGATAAAATGCAGTGTTATCAGCGTTTTCTAAACAAAACAGCGAATATGGTAATTACTTCCCTAAATTTAATGTAAATGAAAAGAGTACTGATTTTCGAAAATGAAAGACTTTTATACAGAAAATCACTAAACCATTCGACATGATCTTCCTGCTTGTGTCCATAATTAACGGCATTTGGAAAGAAAAATAGTGTCCGTAAAAAGTTGGCTGCAAACGACCGGGTCATTTGGGTGCGGTTTTGAGTAAGAAAAAGCCAACCACCTCACGTTTCTTCATCAGACGTTGGTGTAATACTGGTCACCTGATTATTCCTTTACCCTGTTTGACGGAAAATGACACCTTTTTTCATAAAATAAGGTAAATTACTTTGGGCGCGTAAAGTATGTGTGAACTTTTTAACAGAAGGTTTAGTTAAAGGAGGTCTGGTCAATACTTGTTACTGAATAGAAATATTGCCGTCTGCCGGGCTATGATTTCTTGACAGTGGCAGGGGCATTGGTTATATTTTAATGAGAATACACGATGTTTTCCAATGATCGGATGAGTAGAAAGAGAGCATTCATTTCCAGAGAGCCGGGGCAGCTGAAAACCGGTATGAACAGCCCTTTTGAATATGGTCCGGAGAGGAGCTCCGCTTTCGAATGGCATAGGCCATAAGGGGGCGACGTACGCCTGCGTTACAGGCACTGGTTACAATGTAACCGATAGAGCCCTGTGTTTGTGAAAAAACAGGGGAATCTGGGTGGTACCACGTGAGTATGATGCTCTCGTCCCAATTGAGGGATGGGTGCTTTTTTTATGGAAAAAAACGCCTCGCAAAGGTGAAGGAGGAAGATAAACATGAGTGAAAACAAAACGTTCTATATTACAACACCGATCTATTATCCGAGCGGAAAGCTTCACATCGGTCACGCGTATACAACAGTGGCGGGTGATGCGATCTCACGCTACAAGCGTCTTCGGGGGTACGATGTGCGTTACCTTACAGGTACGGATGAGCACGGGCAGAAAATTGAGCTGAAAGCAAAGGAAGAGGGAGTCAGTCCACAGGCCTATGTAGATGAAGCTGCTAAAAATATTAAAAGCCTGTGGAGTAAACTGGACATTTCCTATGATGACTTTATTCGCACAACAGAATCTCGGCATAAAGACGTGGTTCAAAAAATCTTTGACCAGCTCCTTGAACAGGGAGATATCTACTTGGACGAGTACGAAGGCCTTTACTGTACGCCGTGTGAATCATTCTTTACGGAACGTCAGGCAGAAGGAGGAAACTGCCCTGACTGCGGACGCCCTGTTGAAAAAGTCCGGGAAGAGTCCTACTTCTTCAGAATGAGTAAATATGCTGACAGACTGCTGAAGTATTATGAAGATAATCCTGAGTTTATCCAGCCTGAATCACGCAAAAAAGAAATGATCAACAACTTCATTAAACCTGGTCTGGAGGACTTAGCCGTTTCACGTACTTCATTTGACTGGGGAGTAAAAGTAAAGAGTAATCCAAAGCACGTTGTGTATGTATGGATCGACGCTCTTTCCAACTATATTACTTCTCTTGGGTATGCAAGTGATGACGATTCCCTCTATAAGAAGCACTGGCCTGCAGACGTTCATCTTGTAGGAAAAGAAATTGTCCGTTTCCATACGATTTACTGGCCGATTATGCTGATGGCGCTGGATCTTCCCCTGCCGAAAAAAGTGTTCGGTCATGGATGGCTTCTCATGAAGGACGGCAAAATGTCCAAGTCGAAAGGGAACGTTGTGGACCCCGTTCCTTTAATTGACCGCTACGGACTGGACGCACTTCGGTATTACCTCCTTCGTGAAGTTCCTTTCGGCTCTGATGGGGTCTTTACACCGGAAGGGTTCGTTGACCGCTTGAACTATGACCTGGCAAACGACCTTGGCAACCTTCTGAATCGTACGGTTGCCATGATCAATAAATATTTTGACGGTGAAGTGCCGAATTACGTTAAAGATGCGACTTCCTACGACGAACCCCTCGTTGACCTTGTAGAGGCTACGGTGGAAAAAGTAGAAGCGGCCATGGAAGACATGGAATTTTCCGTTGCCCTGACAGCCATCTGGCAGCTTGTGAGCCGAACAAATAAATATATCGACGAAACACAGCCGTGGATCCTGGCAAAAGATGAAGAGGCGAAAGAGCAGCTTGGTTCCGTGATGTATCACCTGGCAGAGTCTCTCCGCCACGTCTCCATCATGATCCAGCCGTTCATGACTGAAACACCTCAGAAAATCTGGAATCAGCTCGGCGTAGCCGAGGAAGATACAGAGTGGGAGAGTCTCCATCAATTCGGCCGCTTAAAGAACGGGTCCCGTGTCGTGAAAAAAGGTGAACCTTTGTTCCCGCGCCTTGATGTAAAAGAGGAAGTGGCCTACATCGTGGAATCCATGGGCGGACAGGTGCTTACGGAGGAAGAGCAGAACCGGGAAGCTGAAAAGAAAGAAAAGAATGTTCCGGAAGTGGATGAAATCACGATCGATGATTTTACAAAAGTTGAGCTTAGGGTTGCCGAAGTTTTAGAAGCTGAGCCGGTGAAAAAAGCCGACAAACTGTTAAAGCTTCAGCTTGATCTCGGCTTTGAGAAGCGGCAGGTCGTATCCGGCATAGCTAAACACTATAAGCCTGAAGAGCTTGTTGGCAAGAAAGTGATCTGCGTGACAAACCTGAAGCCCGTGAAGCTTCGCGGTGAATTGTCACAAGGGATGGTGCTTGCAGGTTCTGAAGGGAAAGACTTAAAACTTGCTACGATCGATCAGTCTCTTCCTAACGGGGCTCAAGTAAAATAAGAAGATGAGCCCGGCACGAGTTGCCGGGTCTTTTTCGTAAATGCTGCTTTGAACCCTGAATGCACGATGGTTTTTCATCGGCATTCAGGGCTTGCCTGAAGCAGGCAGGAGGAATTGTTTGGGGTAGCGTTGTGTAAAGCGAGGCGATTCCTTACTATAGAGGCTGGATTCCTTAAAACAGAAGGTAAATTCCTGAAGATGTGCTGTTATTCCTTAAACCGTCTATTTTTTCCTGAAAATTGAATTCAGCTGGCTGATCCCTGAAAAAAACAGAATTCCTGAATCCGCAGATCGGACGTCCTTAATAAGCATGCTGTGTTAAAGATCATTTTTAAATAAGTTGATAGTTTCATGTGAAACATGGCTTACCGGCGCCTCCGCAGAAAGGAAGCGTATTGGAGCGAAATTAATACCAGAGTTTAACAAAAGCAATAAGCAAAGAAAGGATGATACACATGTTATTTGACACCCACGTGCATTTGAACGCCGATCAGTTTGAAGACGATGTAAATGATGTAATCGAACGTGCGCAGCAGGCAGGCGTGAAAGAAATGGTCGTTGTAGGTTTTGATGAAAAAACAATCAATAAGGCAATGGCACTTGTTGAACAATATGACTTTTTATATGCGGCCGTCGGCTGGCATCCCGTCGACGCTGTTGATATGACAGATGAACACCTTGCCTGGATCGAAGAACTCTCTGCCCATCCGAAAGTGGTAGCCATCGGTGAAATGGGTCTTGACTATCACTGGGACAAGTCACCTGCCGAGGTTCAAAAAGAGGTGTTCCGAAAGCAGATCCGCCTCGCCAAAAAGCTCAACATGCCAATTATTATTCATAACCGGGAAGCGGACCAGGACGTTGTGGATGTGCTGAAAGAAGAAGATGCAGGGGAAGTGGGAGGAATTATGCACTGCTTTGCAGGGGACATGGCGATTGCAAAACAATGTCTGGATATGAACTTTCACATTTCCTTCGGCGGTCCGGTTACGTTTAAAAACGCCAGACTTCCAGAAGAAGTTGCAGCACAGATTCCAATGGAGCGTCTTCTTATTGAAACAGACAGCCCTTTTCTTGCCCCCCACCCAAACCGGGGAAAGAGAAATGAACCGGCTTATGTGACTCTTGTTGCCGAAAAGCTTGCTGAATTAAAAGGTGTCTCCTATGAGGAATTGATAGAAGAAACACGAATAAATGCGAAAAGACTTTTTAACATAAACTGACATGATTCGGTGTCGAAGGATAGGCAGGATTGTCAAAGTAATGAATCCAGACCTATTTTTCTACACCGTTTTTTCGTACTTTTGTCGTGAATGTCGAGTGATAATTCTTTACTTTCCCATCAAAGGTCGACGATAATACTAGGAAATGGTTCTCAGAACCGAATTGACAAGAAAGGTGGATAGGGGTAAAATGTGAAAATTGAAGGAGGCGTTCTGACTATGAATGATAGGATGAAGCGGTTTTTTTCCAGGTTATTCACATGGAAGAAGCTGGCCATATCCGGCGTCGGCCTTGCTATTGTGCTGGCCGCACTTGGATTTGTATTCTATGAAATTACGAAAACAAGTGTCACGATCTATGCGGAGGATGTGGAGCATGAAGCAGTCACCCACGCAGGTACAGTAGAAGAGGTCTTGGAAGAACAAGGAATAGAAGTAGGCTTTCATGATCACATTGAGCCATCACTTGATACTTTAATCACCGACGAAACTGACATAACGATAATAAGAGCCAATCAAATTACGATGATGATTGACGGAGAGCGAACGGTCGTTTGGACGACTGCCACAACCGTGGGGGAGCTACTCCGGGAGGTTGACCTCGACATAGGTGAGCACGATTTTCTCTCACCATCAACAGAAACTCAAATCACCTCTGAAACCGATATTGTGTACGAACCGGCCTTTGAAGTCACGGTATACATAGACGGAAAAGAAGAGAATATCATGACCACTTCGACGACTGTCGCTGACTTTTTAGAACAACATGAGATAATGCTGAACGAGCTGGATAAAATTGAGCCGGCTGTCGAAGAGCGTTTGAACAACGAGACGGACCTTACGGTTGTCCGCGTAGAAAAGGTCACCGATGTCGTGGAAGAAGCTGTTGATTTTGCAACAGTAAGAAAAAACGACTCATCTCTTGATCAGGGAAATGAGAAGGTCGTAAACAGCGGAAAAGACGGAAGACTGAAAAAACATTATGAAGTTATTTTTGAAGACGGAGAAGAAGTATCCAGAGAATTAGTAAAAGAAGAGATGGTCGAAGAAAGTAAAGACCGTATCGTGGCAGTTGGGACGAAATCACCGGCTCCTGTAACCACAACGGTGTCACGTGGTTCTTCCTCTAATTCTTCCGCCTCTTCCGACAGCAGCTCAACCAGTGCATCAGCGGGCGGTTCTTCAAACAATACATCAAGTGATACATCAAGCAATACTTCCAGCTCATCTTCGTCGTCATCCGGCTCTTCAAGTGCCACGGCGTCGAACAGTTCATCTTCAAGTTCAGGAAGTTCGTCCTCCTCCTCATCGTCTTCATCAGGGAGCTGGCAGACGTTTGAAGCCACTGCCTATACAGCGAACTGTACCGGATGCTCAGGGATTACTGCTACAGGTATTAACCTGAAGGATAATCCGGATGCAAGGGTAATTGCAGTTGACCCGAGTGTCATCCCATTGGGATCCCGGGTTGAAGTCAAAGGGTATGGAACGTATCTGGCAGGCGATACGGGCGGAGCGATCCAGGGGCGCAAGATTGATATCTTTATGCCGAGTGGAGCAGGCTCGTTCGGGAGAAGGTCTGTAGAAGTGCGGATTTTAGATTAACCTATACCATGATATACTAAATAGACACAGGAATTATCCTGTGTCTATTTCTGCGTGACGAAAGTAATCAACGCTATATTCCTAAACATTGCTGTGTAAAAAGGGTATTGTTGATTTACGGTTGATCAGAGGGAGCGTAAGACTCGGAATTCAACACCTAATTCTAAATTTTCCTTGTAATAAAGCTGGTTCTTTAAAGATTGTTGCTTTTGCTGGAAAAGGTAATGAAGCCGGAATGCCTGAGACTCCTGTGGCAGAGGGGGCCAGGCAAGACCCCGCAAAGCTTTAGCTTGAGGAGGCTTGCCGGCACCGCCACGGAAAGCGAAGGGTATGGAGGCTTCATTTCTACCCTGAATGAAGTATGAATAACAGCAGTTTATTCGAAAACAGTTTGTAATAAAGAAGATGATACAGCTATATCCTATATGCAGCAATTTTAAGAAATAAGCGATAATAAAAGAGGTTTATTGTGATTATAAAAGAGATGATCGTTGTCGAAGGAAAAGACGACACAAAAGCGTTAAACAGAGTCGCCCGGTGCGACACGATAGAAACGAACGGGTCTGCGTTAAATGACGTGACCATCGAAAAAATCCGGCTGGCAGCAGAGCGCAGAGGGGTCATTATTTTTACAGACCCTGATTATCCCGGTGAGAAGATCCGCCGGACGATTGAAGCGGCTGTTCCTGGGTGTAAGCATGCCTTTTTGCCAAAGGAGCTTGCCAAAAACCACCGGGGAAAAATCGGTGTTGAAAATGCATCGGATGAAGCGCTCCTTGAAGCTCTTGAACATGTCCGAAGTCCGGGCGAGGAGCCCGGTGAGGAGATTACAATGGATGATCTGATGACTGCTGGATTAATAGGTGGCACAGGATCAAAAGAGAAGAGAGAAGAGCTCGGGCAGAAGCTGAAGATCGGATATGCGAACGGGAAGCAGCTTCACAGAAGACTGATGCAGTTTCACATCACCCGGGAGGAATTTATCAGTGCCCTTGACTACAGTGAAGAGAAAGAAGAGTGACCTTTTATGAATAATAAAGATATTGCAACGCCGAAACGGACGAAAGAGATCCTCGAAAAACACCGTTTTTCCTTTAAGAAAAGCCTGGGGCAGAACTTCCTTATTGACACGAACGTTCTCCGGAACATTGTCGATACTGCGGGTGTGACAGAGAACACTTCAGCAATTGAAGTAGGACCCGGTATCGGAGCTTTGACTGAACAGATCGCAAAAAGAGCAGGGTCTGTCACAGCCCTTGAGATCGACCAGAGGCTTCTGCCGATCTTAAGGGATACACTGGCTCCTTATCCTCATGTAAATGTCATTCATAAAGATGTGCTTGAAGCAGATCTTCATACGCTGATAAATGAACAGATCGAAAAGAAAGATGATCTTGTTGTGGTGGCGAACCTTCCTTACTATGTCACGACACCGATTTTAATGAAACTTCTTGAAGAGAAACTTCCTCTCAGGGCTATTGTGGTCATGATACAAAAAGAAGTAGCTGAGCGGATTGCTGCAAAGCCGGGGACAAAAGATTACGGTTCTTTGTCCATTGCCTGTCAGTATTACGCAAAAGCTGAAACGGTGCTCACTGTACCGAAGACGGTTTTTGTTCCTCAGCCAAACGTTGATTCGGCAGTTCTCCGCCTGACAATTCGTGAAGAACCGCCGGTATCGGTTAAGGACGAGGGTTTCTTTTTCAGAATCATCCGCGGATCATTTACCCAGCGCAGAAAGACGCTTTTAAACAACCTGGTTCACCATTTTGATGCGAAAAAGGAAAAAGCATTGATTATTGAACTGTGCGAACAGGCTGGTATTGATCCGAAGAGACGCGGAGAAACGCTGTCCATGGAAGAATTCGCACGATTGAGCGATGTTTTTGTCGAGCATTACAGTCTGAACGAATGATTTGAATAGGGGAACTGATACGCCTTCTCTCGCATACGTTATCGTGTGAGGAGGCGTTTGTCATGCGAGGGATTAAAATCGGCCAGGTCGTTGGGAGGGCATCCTACAAGTGTGATGTCCTGTTCAGGGTTGTGGCCATCAACGGGGATGTTGTCGAACTTTTCGGGGAAGAGATGCGTTTAGTAGCGGATGCCCCGATCGACGATTTAGTCGTTATGGAAGAAACGGATCGAAAGCGTCATAGTAACCAGTTTAAAGAAAAAGAGGAGAGCTGTTATCATCTTTTTCGACAGGATCGTAAGCTCATACGGGAGCAGACGGAGTACGAAATTACCTCAGGTTATACAGAGAAACAGTCTTTTTTTGAGCTGCCGGGAAGAATCCTCCATATAGACGGTGACCCTCTCTACCTTAAAAAGTGTACGGCAGTGTATGACCGTCTGGGTGTGCCTGTATACGGCGTTCATATTGCAGAAAAAGAAATGCCTCTTCAAGTAGCCTCTCTGATTGAAATGGTCCGTCCTGATATTCTGGTTATTACAGGACATGATGCTTACATGAAAAATAAAGGTTCAAAAACGGACATGAAGGCGTACAGAAACTCCCGGTATTTTGTCGATGCCGTTAAAGAAGCAAGGAAGGTTGTTCCCTACATGGACCACCTTGTTATTTTTGCAGGTGCGTGCCAGTCGTACTTTCAAGCGATTTTAAGAGCCGGTGCCAATTTTGCAAGTTCACCTGAACGAATCAATATACACGCACTCGATCCCGTTTATGTGGTTTCCAAGATCAGCCTCACTCCATTTATGGAGCGTGTGGCATTATGGGATATGCTGAAGCATACGTTAACCGGTGAGCGGGGAATGGGAGGCATTGAAACAAAAGGATCTCTCAGAAGAGGCATACCAGTGGAACAGGAAGAAATCGAAGAATAGCGTAAAAAGAGTTACGGGTGTGAAGGACCTGGAGCTCTTTTTTTATTGTCAGGAGACATGGGCGGGGGTGAAGCAGTCAGCGGCTTATCCTGAAGGCTACTCTGAAAAAGAATTGAATTAAGCTTCGTTGAACGGAATACGCTTTCTTTCCACGGACTCGTGCCGATCCTCCTTGGGGCTCTGCCCCTGTGGGGTCTCGTCTGTCTCCCACTTCCGATCGCGTATTCTGTTTAACTACCGTGCGCTTTACTGTAAAAATCAGAGGAACTGTTAACTCAGCCGAAAAAAAAGCCCCATCCCTATTTCATCCGTTTTTGGGGAGCCCCCGGAAGCGCAACGTGCTTAGGATCGAGCCGCCCGCGGAAAGTGCAATGAGCGCAAATCAACATCTACCTTTTACAAATCAACCTGAAAAATAAAAAGATATCCTGAACAATCGACAATCTATCCTGAGAAGGGCCAATCCCCTTCTGTTTACATAAAAATGAGAAGTTTGCACAAACTACGTAAACAAGGATTTCAATGTCAGTAAGGTGTGCAAAAATTGCCGAAAAGGCAAGGGAATCTTTTGTTGACAGTCACTATGATACATTGTTATAATTTAAACTTTATTTTAATTTGACAACGATGTCGAATGGTGGTATTGTATATACAGTGAGGTGGAGTGGAATGGGAAAAACGTTGATTGAAATTAAACGCACATTAGACGCAAACGTCGGGAAAAAAGTCACGATTAAAGCAAATGGCGGAAGAAGAAAGACGATTGAACGTTCTGGTCTGCTGGAGGGAACGTATCCTTCAGTGTTTATTATCAAGCTTGATCAGGATGCCCACGCATTCGAACGCGTATCATACAGCTATACTGATGTACTGACAGATACGGTTCAACTGTCACTTCCAGAAGAAGAAGCAACCACAGAGTCTGTTTAACTGTCACTCGAGAAGTGTCTTTTAACATGCGATTATTCAAAAAAACGTCTAAGGGAACGATCTTAGGAAATTTTTTGGATAATCGTTTTTTATTTGTCCGAAATTCTTCCATTGTAGCCAAAAGACGCATGAAAGTTAAGGTGCTCACAAGGTAACACTATAAGCGTCACTGTTAATGGGAGGGTTTAACTATGGGCAGAAGAAGAAGAGGCGTTATGTCAGAAAGTTTTAAAGAAGAGCTGGCAAAAGATTTAGGCTTCTATGATACTGTTCAACGTGAAGGCTGGGGCGGCATCCGTTCACGGGACGCCGGAAACATGACCAAGCGGGCAGTTGAGATAGCCCAACAGCAGCTGACCGGACAAAACCAGAACAGACACTAAAAACGAACGTAACAGTGACATGAGGTTCAAAAGACCGGCTGGTCTTTTGGGCCTCTTTTTTTAACAGGAGAATATTGCAGGTCTCCTCCGCGGAAAGCAAGGATCTTCCGGCTGCATCCCGCTTCAAAACATCTTTTCTATTGGCTGTTTTCCCAAAGCTTGTTGCCTTTGTTGAAAAGATCGATGAAGCCGAAGTGCCTGAGACTCCCTCGGGAAAAGTTGATGTACCAGGGGTTAAGATCCCTTCTGGTTCTTTTAAAAAAAATTTTTATTGAGGTGGTGATCCAATACTCTTCTTACCTTTTCTAATTTTAGAAAAGAAAGGGAGTGAGATTGACGCGTCGCGGTAGGAGATTGGAAATCATCTCCTTATTCCGATATAGGCACATAGGAT
>NZ_JAFEUX010000021.1:0-6098 GCF_016901055.1 Alteribacter salitolerans
ATCCTATGTGCCTATATCGGAATAAGGAGATGATTTCCAATCTCCTACCGCGACGCGTCAATCTCACTCCCTTTCTTTTCTAAAATTAGAAAAGGTAAGAAGAGTATTGGATCACCACCTCAATAAATAATTTTTTTAAAAGAACTAGAAGGGATCTTAACCCCTGGTACATCAACTTTTCCCGAGGGAGTCTGCGTATATTTCATCCGCTGCGTGGGTGCATTTTTCGGATTCTCAGCTAAACACTTTCTTTCTGTCCCAGCCTCATTGTTCATATTTGCTTTATTAATTATTGCTCCTTAACAGTATTTACGCTTTTGTGGTCATTACCAATCTACTGCATCATTAAAGTCCTCAGCTCCAAATTAAGGTTCATATCACCTGCTGCTTGAATTAACATTCCGGGGAATGTTTTACGGCAAATACATCCCTCAGTGTGATGGTCCCTCCCTTTTGGTATTGGAAACTGAGAAAAGTACGACTAATTCACAAGGTAGAAATTTTTATTTCAGCCCAAGTGAGGGAGCTTGTTATTTCCTCAGTGATTTTGCAATTTGCTGTTTACAACTGAACATATATGTAATTATTCTTCTTATAAATGATTTATTTGAGTTAAGAGTAAAGAAGAAGATGTTTAAAGTGAAGGTTTAATAACAAACTACCTTTTTTCGCATGAAACCAGAGACCAGAAGCGCTCTTTTTCTATTATCACACTTCCTTCGTGTTCGAAGCAGTTCTCTATAATTAGTTTATTGGCTTGGTGGTTTTTCTCTAACTGATAAATCATTGTTGCGCTTGCTGTTAACATCAGTAAGCTTATTATAATAGCTACGATCAGATTCAGCTTGTTTCTTTTCAACCTCATCTCTCCTTCCTTCTTAAATATAAAGTTTATCAATTAATTCCCAATAAATTCCCCTGAAAATAAGAACGTACGTTCTTGTGCATCTGCCTTTTTTCCGCTAAAATAAAACAAAGGAGAAAAAGAGGTGCTGAACAAATGAAGAAAGACGATACATACGTGCTTAAAGAGACGCTGTATACTCTTATGAAGGAAGGCAAAACAAAAGAGGACATTCTCGATGCCCTCCAAAAGGTCGTCCGTAAACAGCATTACATAACTAGGCGATAGGAGAAACAATCCGTCTGATTACCAAATGTTCATCTTCCTTCCCGTCCGTACGGGCAGAAAGGGAGAATGTTTCGCACGGAGCATAAAAGAACGTTTGTTCGCATAAGCTGAACGGGAGGGAGGCTCAGGAACGATGAAAAAAGACAACAAACTAAGAGACCGGGGTACGATCAAGTGGACGAGTCTCATGCTGCCGGAGCACGTTGGGATGCTGAACGCCTGGTTTGAGGGGACGAAAAAGCAGCCGCGGCCTGAGCTTGACGAACAGCAGTGGGAAGAGATCGGACAGACCGTCTGTGAAGGAATGGCCTTTCATTCCGAGCTCGTCTTCACCTTCTGGGAAGATGGCTTTTTTTATCAGGTATCAGGGTATGCGGAGCACGTGAATACGCACAAAAGGCTTCTGTATATCCGGGATAAAGAAGAGGAGCAACACGTGATCCCCCTTAAAAACATAATCGATGTAAAAAGCGGTTGAGCACGATTTTTTTTGCAGTTTTTGACCCGGCAGTTTTTTTCACAAAGGCTGTTTCGTCAAGCTGTACCAAGACTTTGGCGTTTTCCGGCACCGCCTCAACGAAGTGCCTGAGACTCCTGTGCCATTGGGCGAGGCAAGATCCCCCAGAGCTTTAGGAGGTCACTGAAAAAGTCAAAGTCCGATAAGAACGTCACCACTTTAGGGTTCTTTGCAGCATAAAGTGGGTTTTGATTTTTGGATGTCCTAAAGGTCATTGTTATTTTTAAAGAAAGTGTTGATTGGAGCGAATGCGTGACACTCCTGCGGGAAAAGCGGGTTCCGGGGAGACCCCGCAGACGCAAAGCGTCGAGGAGGCTCCCGAACTGCCCGCGGAAAGGGAGCGCAAAAGAGCGGAAATCAACACCTGCCTTTTCTGAGCGTATTTTAAAGATAGTGGCCTTGCTTTAGCTTAAGGCTTGTCGGCACCGCCAGGAAAGCAAAGTGCACTTCGGCCTCATCTTTAATCTTTGTACTCTAAAGGAAGTGCGAATAGAAACAATTTATAAGAAAACAACGTAAAGAAGAACGGAAATAACGATCTCTGTGTCAACATTTCACGGAAAATCATCCCCGGGGTGGTGACTTAAAGAAAAAGTATGAGAAAATAAGTGTAGTAAAACCATTTCGCCGGAGTATGATTTTCAGTGGAATCAATCATTAAAGCAAAGGGTGAAGCAAGTGAATGACCAATTAGCAATTGAAGCCAGAGGGCTCGTTAAAGTGTTCGGGAAACACCGGGCTGTGGACGGGGTCGATTTGTCCATTCAAAAAGGAACGGTGTACGGCTTTTTAGGGCCAAACGGGGCCGGGAAAACAACAACGATTCGCATGCTTGCCACTCTTCTTCAGCCGGACGGAGGAGAAGCGCATATTTTCGGGCACAACATCGTAACAGAAGCAGCTGACGTTAGAGAGCGGATCAGCCTGACCGGCCAGTACGCTTCCATCGATGAAGACCTTACGGGAACGGAAAACCTCGTCATGATCTCCCGGCTCATGGGTTATAAGAGAAAAGAAGCAAAAGCCCGTGCCGCAGAGCTCCTCGCTGCTTTCGGTCTTGAAGACGCAGCGAAAAAACAGGTAAAAAATTACTCCGGAGGGATGAGGCGACGGATTGATATTGCCGCGAGTATCGTGGTCACACCGGAACTTCTTTTTCTCGATGAACCGACAACGGGACTTGATCCGAGAAGCCGCAACCAGGTTTGGGACATCGTTCGGACGCTGGTAAGCGCAGGGACGACAGTGCTTCTCACAACACAATACCTAGAAGAAGCGGACCAGCTGGCTGACCGCATTGCAGTGATCAACCAGGGAAAAATCATTGCAGAAGGAACGAGCAGTGAGCTGAAGGCATCAGTGGGAGCGGGCACGTTGAATGTCCGTCTTGCCGATCCTTTAGACCGGGAAAGAGCAATTCAAATTCTGGAGGCAAAACTGGGGACCGCCATTCACCCATCAGGAGATTCAGCTTCTCTTTCTGCCCAGGCTTCCGATGCGTCACTCGTGGCAGAAGCCTTAGGGGAACTCGTCCGGCAGGAAATCAGTGTGAGCGACTTTTCACTCGGGCAGCCGAGTCTGGATGAGGTGTTTCTCACCCTTACAGGGCAAAAAGCAGAACACAAAGAGGAGGGCGGAGTATGACAAACCAAACCGATCAGACAGCGATGAATGAAGAACGTCTCAGGGATGCGATTGCTTCCAGGACGCGGCCGAAACGTCCGAGCCCGCTCAGCTCTTCTCTTACTTTTTCATCACGGGCACTCCTCCGGATCAAGCACGTTCCGGAACAGCTCTTCGATGTAACGGTGTTTCCAGTTATCTTTTTACTCATGTTTACGTATCTTTTCGGCGGGGCGATTGCAGGCTCCACTGCGGAATATCTGCAGTTCCTTCTTCCGGGGATCCTCGTCATGACAGTGGCGCAGATTACAATGTATACAGGCATTGATTTAAATAACGACATCCGGAAAGGAATTTTTGACAGGTTCAGAACGCTGCCGATCTGGCTGCCATCGGCTTTGGTCGGTGCGCTGCTTGTGGATATGGTCCGCTATTCGGGAGCATCGGCGATTATGATTACCCTCGGTCTGATTCTCGGGTTCCGGCCTGACGGAGGAGTCGTCGGGGTTCTCGGTGCAGTGGGGATGATTTTAATCTTCTGTTTTTGTCTTTCCTGGGTGTGGACGACGCTCGGAATCATCATGCGCTCGGAGAAGTCACTCATGATGATGAGTTTCATGGTTCTTTTTCCTCTCACGTTTGTAAGTAACGTATTCGTCGATCCCCAGACATTGCCGGGATGGCTGGAAAGCTTTGTGGATGTGAACCCGATCTCCCTTCTTGTGAACGCCGTTCGCGGATTCATGCATGGGAATGTAACGGGAGAAGCAATTATGTGGGTGTTTGTTGCATCGGGAATTTTCCTTGTTATTTTCGCCCCCCTCACGATGTATCTGTACCGCAACAAAAAATAGTTTCAACCTGAAAAAGTCTTTAGGGTGCATTCTCTAAAGGCTTTTTCTGATGGTTAAAAAATCGATGAGAATGGGATTTGTTTCACGCTTTTGCACGTTAGCTTTAGTACATACGAAAAGAGATGCTGAGACACATAGAACACAGCCATCGATCGGGAAGGGAACGAATCAGCTTCGTCGGAAAAAGCGGAGCTGGAATAGAAAAAGGCGGCTCCTGAGATCTGCATCAGGAGCTGCCTTGGTGTGGTTATTCAACGACGAACTGAATTTCATCGAATTTACGGCTGTATTTGACTGTGAGGTTTTTATCTTCAAAGTACCAGAGGTCTTTCGCTTCTATTCCATATGTAATGCCGTCTTTTTCAAACAGAGCGCCAGGTTCGTCGATCTTTTCCTTACCTAACCCCAGGGAAAAGCCTGTCTGCACCGAGCCGCATCCTCCATACCGCACATGGATTCTGACAGAGTCTCCTTCAGTGAGGTCAAATTCATCATGAAACCAGCGGATAGCCGGTTGTGTAATCTTGATTTCCACACGTTCACTTCCCCTCTGAAACTGATTTCTCTATCTTATCAGATAATTGACAGAAAAGAGAGCAGCAGGTGATGGAAGCTGGAAAAAAGACAGCAAAAAAAGGCAGACGGTTGGCTCTGCCTTTTTTTATTTTATTAATAAAGGGGTTACTAAAATCGTACAATGGTTGAGCCTGTTAGTAAACATGGACTTCGGAGCATTCTGGCTGAGGCTGAAACAGGTGAAAAGTAGGTGAATTGAGGAAAGGAAAGGAATACGAGAATAGTACTTATTTGCAGATAATCGGATGTTTACACTGAAATAAGGCTGCTCATTGATTTTTTGGGCCTTTTGTTACGTTCGTTCAATAACAATTCTGCCGGCAGTAGGAAGGGCCTGAAGCACGGCATTTGAAATGTTTTGCGGTTCCTGAAAAGCGCCGATTTGGACGCCATCAACGATGACTCTGAAAACTCTGGACACTGGAGTGAGGTTAAAGATTCTTGCAACCCCGTCTGCATGCCCTTTTGCCACTGCATGAAGCCAGTCGGAACTTTTCATTAATGCAGCATCCTGGGCGTTATCAATAAATCCGTTCTCCGTAAGGATGGCAGACATATTGGTTTCACGCAGGACGTGGAAGTTTGCGCTTTTCTTTCCTCTGTTAACGAGGCCGTTTACACGCGTGATCTCCTGATGCATGATATCCCGTCTTTGTGCGGTAACGGATGTGGGCGACAAGGAACTGTGAATGAAATCTTCATATCCTCTTGTGGTTCCATTAAAAGCGTTGCAGTGAATGGAAATATAATAATCAGCGCTCCAGCTGTTGGCATCGTTCGTCCGCTGGGCAAGGGTCCGTGTAACATCCGTTGTACGACTCATACGTACCTCAACACCCTGGTAGTCATTTAAGAGAATGTCTCTCAGTCTGAGTGCCAGATTCAAGTTCACGTTCTTCTCCAAAAGTCCGTTTCCTGTTGCGCCTGGATCTGTTCCTCCGTGACCAGGATCTATATAAATTTTTACCATCTTCTCACCTCCTCTTTATATCAGCATATGCATCTGAATCATTTTGGTAGAGGTGGAAGACTAGATTTTTAAAAAATAGATAGAGTAGGTATTTACAGGTTTTTGGTCATAACCACATTTGTTGTATCGTATCCGAGACGATTATAAGGGTCGATTACGGGAATAAAAGAGGCTGGGACATAAAGAAAGTGTTTAGCTGAGAATTCGAACAATGCGCTAACATAAATATACGCAGACTCCCTCGGGAAAAGTTGATGTACCAGGGGTTAAGATCCCTTCTAGTTCTTTTAAAAAAATTATTTATTGAGGTGGTGATCCAATACTCTTCTTACCTTTTCTAATTTTAGAAAAGAAAGGGAGTGAGATTGACGCGTCGCGGTAGGAGATTGGAAATCATCTCCTTATTCCGATATAGGCACATAGGAT
>NZ_JAFEUX010000022.1:0-3208 GCF_016901055.1 Alteribacter salitolerans
CGTCCTACTCTCACAGGGGGAGAGCCCCCAACTACCATCGGCGCTGAAGAGCTTAACTTCCGTGTTCGGCATGGGAACGGGTGTGACCTCTTCGCTATCGTCACTGGACAAATCATGAAATTGAGAAAGGCATGCTCTCTCAAAACTGGATAACAGTTCGACTTCTTTATGAGTTTCGTTAGAAGACTGAAACAACATCGTTTTCTGGATAAGCCCTCGATCGATTAGTATCTCTCAGCTCCGCATGTTGCCATGCTTCCACATGAGACCTATCAACCTCATCGTCTCTGAGGGATCTTACTTACTTAACGTAATGGGAAATCTCATCTTGAGGGGGGCTTCATGCTTAGATGCTTTCAGCACTTATCCCTTCCACACGTAGCTACCCAGCTATGCTCCTGGCGGAACAACTGGTACACCAGCGGTGTGTCCATCCCGGTCCTCTCGTACTAAGGACAGCTCCTCTCAAATTTCCTGCGCCCACGACGGATAGGGACCGAACTGTCTCACGACGTTCTGAACCCAGCTCGCGTACCGCTTTAATGGGCGAACAGCCCAACCCTTGGGACCTACTTCAGCCCCAGGATGCGATGAGCCGACATCGAGGTGCCAAACCTCCCCGTCGATGTGGACTCTTGGGGGAGATAAGCCTGTTATCCCCAGGGTAGCTTTTATCCGTTGAGCGACGGCCCTTCCATGCGGTGCCGCCGGATCACTAAGCCCGACTTTCGTCCCTGCTCGACCTGTATGTCTCGCAGTCAAGCTCCCTTATGCCTTTGCACTCTGCGAATGATTTCCAACCATTCTGAGGGAACCTTTGGGCGCCTCCGTTACTTTTTAGGAGGCGACCGCCCCAGTCAAACTGCCCACCTGACACTGTCCCCGAACCGGATCACGGTCCTGGGTTAGAATGTCAGTACAGCCAGGGTAGTATCCCACCGACGCCTCCACCGAAGCTGGCGCTCCGGCTTCCAAGGCTCCTACCTATCCTGTACAAGCTGTACCAAAATCCAATATCAAGCTACAGTAAAGCTCCATGGGGTCTTTCCGTCCTGTCGCGGGTAACCTGCATCTTCACAGGTAATATAATTTCACCGGGTCTCTCGTTGAGACAGTGCCCAAATCGTTGCACCTTTCGTGCGGGTCGGAACTTACCCGACAAGGAATTTCGCTACCTTAGGACCGTTATAGTTACGGCCGCCGTTTACTGGGGCTTCAATTCAGAGCTTCTCCCGTAAGGGATAACCCCTCCTCTTAACCTTCCAGCACCGGGCAGGTGTCAGCCCCTATACATCGCCTTGCGGCTTGGCAGAGACCTGTGTTTTTGATAAACAGTCGTTTGGGCCTTTTCACTGCGGCTCTTCCAGGCATACACCCGGATGAGCACCCCTTCTCCCGAAGTTACGGGGTCATTTTGCCGAGTTCCTTAACGAGAGTTCTCCCGCGCGTCTTAGAATTCTCTTCCCGCCTACCTGTGTCGGTTTGCGGTACGGGCACCTCTCACCTCGCTAGAGGCTTTTCTTGGCAGTGTAGGATCAGGAACTTCGGTACTTAAATTTCCCTCGCCATCACAGCTCAGCCTTCGCGGCAAGCGGATTTGCCTGCTTGCCAGCCTAACTGCTTGGACGCGCATATCCAACAGCGCGCTTACCCTACCTTTCTGCGTCCCCCCATTGCTCAAACGGTGAGGAGGTGGTACAGGAATTTCAACCTGTTTGCCATCGCCTACGCCTTTCGGCCTCGGCTTAGGTCCCGACTTACCCTGAGCGGACGAGCCTTCCTCAGGAAACCTTAGGCTTTCGACGGAGGGGATTCTCACCCCTCTTTTCGCTACTCATACCGGCATTCTCACTTCCAAGCGCTCCACCAGTCCTCTCGGTCTGACTTCACGGCCCTTGGAACGCTCCCCTACCATTGTCCAAAGGACAATCCATAGCTTCGGTGATACGTTTAGCCCCGGTACATTTTCGGCGCAGAGTCACTCGACCAGTGAGCTATTACGCACTCTTTCAATGATGGCTGCTTCTAAGCCAACATCCTGGTTGTCTAAGCAACTCCACATCCTTTTCCACTTAACGTATACTTTGGGACCTTAGCTGATGGTCTGGGCTGTTTCCCTCTCGACTACGGATCTTAGCACTCGCAGTCTGACTCCCGAGGATAAGTAATTGGCATTCGGAGTTTGACTGAATTCGGTAATCCTGTAGGGACCCCTAGTCCAATCAGTGCTCTACCTCCAATACTCTCACCTCGAGGCTAGCCCTAAAGCTATTTCGGGGAGAACCAGCTATCTCCAAGTTCGATTGGCATTTCACCCCTACCCACACCTCATCCCCGCAATTTTCAACTTGCGTGGGTTCGGGCCTCCATCCAGTGTTACCTGGACTTCACCCTGGACATGGGTAGATCACCTGGTTTCGGGTCTACGACCACGTACTCATTCGCCCTGTTCAGACTCGCTTTCGCTGCGGCTCCGTCTTTTCGACTTAACCTTGCACGGGATCGTAACTCGCCGGTTCATTCTACAAAAGGCACGCTGTCACCCATTAACGGGCTCCAACTACTTGTAAGCACACGGTTTCAGGATCTGTTTCACTCCCCTTCCGGGGTGCTTTTCACCTTTCCCTCACGGTACTGGTTCACTATCGGTCACTAGGAAGTATTTAGCCTTGGGAGATGGTCCTCCCGGATTCCGACGGGGTTTCACGTGTCCCGCCGTACTCAGGATCCACTCCGGAGGGAACGAAGTTTCGGCTACAGGGCTGTTACCTTGTTTCGCGGATCTTTCCAGATCGCTTCACCTACTCCGTTCCTTTGTAACTCCAATGGAGTGTCCTACAACCCCAGAAGGCAAGCCTTCTGGTTTGGGCTGTTACCGTTTCGCTCGCCGCTACTCAGGTAATCGCATTTGCTTTCTCTTCCTCCGGGTACTAAGATGTTTCAGTTCCCCGGGTCTGCCTTTTATACCCTATGGATTCAGGTATAAATAACACGCCATTACGCGTGCTGGGTTCCCCCATTCGGAAATCTCCGGATCAAAGCTTACTTACAGCTCCCCGAAGCATATCGGTGTTCGTCCCGTCCTTCTTAGGCTCCTAGTGCCAAGGCATCCACCGTGCGCCCTTATTAGCTTAACCGTCGATGTTTCTCAGCCTTCTAAGACACTCGGTTGTTCTCTCAAACAACCGGTGAAACTCATAAAGAGTTT
>NZ_JAFEUX010000023.1:0-1703 GCF_016901055.1 Alteribacter salitolerans
CAGGAGCATTCCTGTTAGTAGGTGAAGTGGCCTCTTGCACAAAAAAAGGTCCTCCGTTATGATGCAGGTTGCGAACCCAATACACCAAGAGGAGGACCTTTTGATGCATCATAATCGAAATTACAAAATAAATCAAGTGACAGAGTCAACTCTCGTTATCGGAGTTGATATCGCTAAAAAAACTCATTACGCTTGTCCGATTGATTATCGCGGACGTGAACTTCAGAAAGCATTTAGGATCCAACAATCCAATCACGGGTTTGAAACGTTCTATTCAGCTATAAAAGCACTTATGGCGGAATTCAATAAGACAAACATCCTTATTGGCTTTGAACCCACTGGGCACTATTGGATGAATTTAGCCGCATTTCTTGAAGAGAGAGACATCCCTTTTGTACTTGTGAACCCTCTTAATGTAAAAAGGTCTAAAGAGTTTGATGACAACACTCAAAGTAAAAACGATAAGAAAGATGCACGAGTGATTGCCAAACTTATTCCCAATGGTAGCTTCAGTATCCCTCGAAAGATGAGTGAAACAGAATCTGAACTTCGCCGAGGAGCTGCTTTCCGTAATCGACTAAAAGACGAAGTCGCATCCATTAAGAACCGGATTCAGCGCTGGATTGACCTCTACTTTCCGGAGTTTTCATCCGTTTTTAAAAGTCTGGGGGAACATGCCCGGGCCAGTCTCCGGTGTACGCCATTGCCTGATGATATTAGATCAGGATCTCCTGAAGACCTTTTGAAAATCTATCGGGAGTCCGGCGCAAGATACGCTTCACTTAAAAGAACCGAAAAACTCTTTGAAGCCGCAAAATACTCCATCGGAGTAAAAGATGGATCTGCGATGGCTCGTATGGAAATCAACGCTCTGTTAGACCAACTTGAAATCTACGAGGCTCAAGTGACTGAGATCACCCATTCACTGATTGAATTAGCCCGTACATTGCCTGATTTTATTCATCTGACTTCAATTAGCGGAGTCAGTGAAACAACCATAGTCGAACTCCTGGCTGAGACAGGTTCCTTAAAGCATTACAAGCATCCACGCCAATTAATTAAACTTGCGGGACTGGCGCTTCGGGATAATTCTTCAGGAAAGTATGAAGGAAAGAGACAGCTATCCAAACGCGGACGAAGGCGGCTGCGAGCCCTTTTGTATAAATCCATGCTTCCACTGATTCACAATAACACCGCGTTTTGCGAGCTGTACGAGTACTATATTAGCCGCAAGGAAAATCCTTTAAAGAAGAAAGAAGCACTCGTAGCCTTATGCCGAAAGCTGCTTCAAGTCTTTCACGGTCTTTCAAAGAACAGTACCATGTTTGATGGCGAACGGATGAAACAGGACTTATCCAACTCCACTCTGAGCAATGTAGCCTAAATCTTTCGCTGAAGAGCGCAGACAACCTAGACACGGAGAAGCCGGCCTATACGGAGACTTAAGACGGTGCAACCCATCAGTCCATGCAGGAGCAATCGCCGGCCTCTGCTTTAGGAGCAGACTCAACGAAGGAAAGTAGGCGCTTATTGACGCCAAGAGATGTGGGAGGGTGAGTCCCCTAACCAAGCAGAGATCCTATGTGCCTATATCGGAATAAGGAGATGATTTCCAATCTCCTACCGCGACGCGTCAATCTCACTCCCTTTCTTTTCTAAAATTAGAAAAGGTAAGAAGAGTATTGGATCACCACCTCAATAAA
>NZ_JAFEUX010000025.1:0-1168 GCF_016901055.1 Alteribacter salitolerans
TTCTCAATTTCATGATTTGTCCAGTGACGATAGCGAAGAGGTCACACCCGTTCCCATGCCGAACACGGAAGTTAAGCTCTTCAGCGCCGATGGTAGTTGGGGGCTCTCCCCCTGTGAGAGTAGGACGTCGCTGGGCGCATATAACGGAGGATTAGCTCAGTTGGGAGAGCACCTGCCTTACAAGCAGGGGGTCGGCGGTTCGAGCCCGTCATCCTCCACCATATTTGCTGGCCTAGCTCAATTGGTAGAGCAACTGACTTGTAATCAGTAGGTTGGGGGTTCAAGTCCTCTGGCCAGCACCACTAGGAGCCATTAGCTCAGTTGGTAGAGCATCTGACTTTTAATCAGAGGGTCGAAGGTTCGAGTCCTTCATGGCTCACCATTTTTCATTTCAGTGCGGGTGTGGCGGAATTGGCAGACGCGCTAGACTTAGGATCTAGTGCCTTCGGGCGTGGGGGTTCGAGTCCCTTCACCCGCACCATTTAAATGAAATTGAATATGTTTAAAACTGTAAGGTCTGCATGCAATAAGCGGGAGTAGTTCAGTGGTAGAACACCACCTTGCCAAGGTGGGGGTCGCGAGTTCGAATCTCGTCTTCCGCTCCATAAAACCCTAGCCGGGGTGGTGGAATTGGCAGACACACAGGACTTAAAATCCTGCGGTAAGTGATTACCGTGCCGGTTCAAGTCCGGCCCTCGGCACCATAAAATAATATGCGCCCGTAGCTCAATTGGATAGAGCGTCTGACTACGGATCAGAAGGTTAGGGGTTCGACTCCTCTCGGGCGCGCCATTTCGGGAAGTAGCTCAGCTTGGCAGAGCACTTGGTTTGGGACCAAGGGGTCGCAGGTTCAAATCCTGTCTTCCCGACCATCTAAATTTTATATTGTGGGGCCTTAGCTCAGCTGGGAGAGCGCCTGCTTTGCACGCAGGAGGTCAGCGGTTCGATCCCGCTAGGCTCCACCATTTTTGACCTTTGAAAACTAAACAAAAAGCCAAGCGAAACGTGGGATAATGACAAATTATCCCGTCAATGAATGAATTAAATGATGTCAGAGACATCAAACTTTCTATGGAGAGTTTGATCCTGGCTCAGGACGAACGCTGGCGGCGTGCCTAATACATGCAAGTCGAGCGGACTGATGGGGAGCTTGCTCCCCTGACGTCAG
>NZ_JAFEUX010000026.1:0-596 GCF_016901055.1 Alteribacter salitolerans
TTGTATTTTAGATCTGTCGTGCGATGATCCAAATAGAAGAAGCCTTCGGGCTTTCCATCTCTAAACATGTAGCCGCTTTCTTTATCTGTTGTACTCACCTTAATTTCTTTTTCTTCCACCACCTCTTCTCTTTTCGGCAAAGGCTTTTTTCCATGGGCTTTTCGATCCTCTTCAACGGCTTTATTAAGTTCTTCTATGTATTCTTGGGTTTCAACTTGTACCGTTTCTTTCACATACTTTCGTTTATTAGCGTTGGCTTTTAAATGAGTCGAGTCTGTAAACAAAGCACGTCCGGCAACCATACGATGTTCCATGGCCAGAAGAACAATTTCATCGAAGATGTCTTGAAAGATAGGTGTGTCCTTAAATCGTTTATGGCGATTAAAGCTAATTGTAGAGTGATGAGGGACGGCGTCGGTTAAGCTCAAACCTAAGAACCATCGATAAGCAATGTTTGTTTGTATCTCTTTTTCAAGCTGCCTTTCAGAACGAATACCGTAAAGGTATCCAACAAACATCATCTTAAAAAGCATCACAGGATCAATAGGAGGACGGCCGTTATCTTCGCTGTAATAAGACTTCACTTTGTCATAGAT
>NZ_JAFEUX010000003.1:0-542587 GCF_016901055.1 Alteribacter salitolerans
CTGACGTCAGGGGAGCAAGCTCCCCATCAGTCCGCTCGACTTGCATGTATTAGGCACGCCGCCAGCGTTCGTCCTGAGCCAGGATCAAACTCTCCATAGAAAGTTTGATGTCTCTGACATCATTTAATTCATTCATTGACGGGATAATTTGTCATTATCCCACGTTTCGCTTGGCTTTTTGTTTAGTTTTCAAAGGTCACTGTCTTTCGTTTAGCGCTTGGCTTGTTTCCGAAGCGACTTGATTATCATACCATTTTCCGTTAACTTCCGTCAAGTTTTTTCTTAATCTTTTTTAAGAAGAATTTGATGATTATGTTATCACTGGAAAATGTTTGTTGCCTTGTCTTGAGCAACGAATATAAATATACCATGCGACTCACATGGAAACAAGAAGTTTTTAATAAATATTTTAAAATAATTTTACAGTCTTAATAAAATGGCTAATCGACTTTGGAATCAATAAACAGGGAAGTGGCATCAGAGAGTTTAAAAAGTTCGTTGGATGTTAACATGCGTAGAATAGGGCGGGTAGGTTCATTACTCTGTAAAAATACTATTACCCCTTCTTCCCCATTTGTTAAACGTACTTTTTCTCCAATTTTTAAATTAATCAACAGTGATTTTATTTTATCGATTACTAAAGGATCCAAAAGGCCGAAACATTCTTTACCTATGATCTCCAAAACCTTATATGGCGGCTGCCTCTTTTGATAGGGACGTTCGCATGTCATTGCATGGTACATGTCTGCTGCTGCAATAATTTTTGCAAACTGGTGGATACGGTCTCCTTTTATTTTGTTCGGGTATCCGCTGCCGTTTTCCCGTTCATGATGCTGAAGGACTCCTAGACGTGCCTGTTCAGAAACTCCCGTAACTCCTTCCAGCATGGAAAAACCATATCGTGGATGATCGTGTATTTCTTTAAACTGACCTTTCATGAGATTCTTATTTAACAGAATAGTGGAAGATACTTTTGACATTCCGCAATCCGCCATCAAAGCGCTGATCCCCAGCTGTACCAGATCTTTTTCCTGCAGATCAAGCCGTTCTCCTATCATATAACTGAGAACAGCCCTTGCTATGGCATGATGATAGTTGTAGTCAGTTACTGTGGACTGACGATGTAAGTGCAGCAGAATTTCAGGTTCAGGTTTTTCGGAAATGATTTTTAATAGAAGCTGCCGAATTCCATATGCGTCTATTTTTGTCCCACCCTGCCATTTTACAAAGAGCTTCTTATAATCTGCTACTGCTTCTTTGTAATTAATAATAAAATTGGCAGAGGGCTGAACACTCTCTTTATGATTATGAATTGAATCTGCTTCTGTAATTATTTCAGAAGGAGAAAATATCCTTCCATCTGTCAGCTTCGCTTCTACAGGGACATCCTGAATAAAAAAGAGTTTCAGGATAGTAATGTGCTTCTCAGTAATCGTTGTATTCTTTTTTATAAGAGGGCTGGTCCCCTTTTTATAGACGTCTTCTGAAATAATGCATCCCGGAACCAAATCGTTTATTTTTACTCTCATCTGAATACTCCCCTTGTTCTTACATACCTATAATTCCATATGAAAACGAAGCAATAGTCAATCGGACTATCTTTCCTTTTGATACGGCTCTGTATCTGCTTTTGCCTGAACTATCTATAACGCTTTTAAATATGAGAGGACAACATATAAACAAACGCCCCGCCGGATCCCGGCAGGGCGTTCAAGTACATTATTCTTCTGTGCCACTTTCAGAATCGGCCGTCTCATTTGCCGGCGGTTCTTCTTGTGTATCTTCTTCTGCTTCTTCCGGTGCACCTTCTCCGTCCACATCTTCATCGATTTCTTCATCCTCGATGTTAACGAGGGCGACAGTGGATACGTGTTCTTCGTCTCCTACACGGATAAGTCGGACACCTTGAGTGTTCCGGCTTGTCTGGGAGATTTCGTTTACGTGCATACGGATGATAACACCTGAAGTTGTAATAATCATCAGATCATCGTCGTCGGAAACGACTTTAAGAGAAACAAGGTCACCGTTTTTGTCAGTGATATTGCATGTTTTAATCCCTTTACCGCCACGGGTCTGGACGCGGTATTCTTCAATAGTGGTACGCTTTCCGAATCCTTTTTCCGTAACAATAAGAACATCCTGGTCTTCATGGATGATATCCATCCCGACTACTTCATCGTCGTTTTGGAGAGTCACTCCTTTAACCCCGGCTGCTGTTCTTCCCATAAGGCGGACATCTGATTCGTGGAATCGGATGGACATCCCTTTCTTCGTCCCTGCAATCATTTCCTGTTCTCCGTCGGTCAGACGCACGCCGTGAAGTTCATCTTCATCACGAAGATTGATAGCAAATAACCCTACTTTACGAATATTGGCGAACGCACTTAAGACTGATCGTTTCGTTACACCGTGTTTGGTCATAAAGAACAGGTACTTGTCATCTTCAAATTCTTCAATCGGGATGACAGTACTGATGTACTCATCCTGATCAATCTGCAGAAGATTAATGATTGGAATTCCTTTTGCCGTCCGGCCAAGGTCAGGGATTTCATACCCTTTCAAGCGGTACACTTTTCCTTTGTTTGTAAAGAATAAGAGTACGTTATGGGAATTTGTAATAAACAGATGCTGTACAAAGTCATCCGTATGCGTTCCCATTGCCTGAATACCTCGCCCGCCCCGCTTCTGACTTCGGTAGGTGGATACAGGCATACGCTTGATATAACCATTGTGACTCAGGGTAATAACAACATTTTGACGCGGAATAAGGTCCTCGTCTTCAAAGCTGTCTTCACCCAGTGTAATGACTGTCCGCCGGTCGTCACCGTAGCGGTCTTTAATATCAGTAAGCTCTTCGCGGATAATTTCAAGGACCTTTTCATTATCAGCCAAAATGGCTTTTAATTCCTGAATGCGTGCAAGAAGATCCTGGTACTCGGCTTCAATCTTGTCACGCTCGAGACCGGTAAGACGCTGCAAACGCATATCGAGGATGGCTTGAGCCTGCTCGTAGCTAAGCTCAAAGTTTTCCATCAGGCCGTTACGGGCAATATCTGTTGTCTGGGAGCCGCGGATAAGTGCGATGATTTCATCAATATGATCAAGTGCAATACGCAAGCCTTCGAGAATGTGAGCCCGTGCTTCTGCTTTTTTCAGTTCAAACGCTGTTCTTCTCCGGATAACTTCGATCTGGTGATCGATATAGTGGGAAAGAACAGAACGAAGGTCAAGGACTTTCGGCTGCCCGTTTACGAGAGCCAGCGTATTAATACCAAAGCTTGTCTGAAGAGCGGTTTGTTTGTAAAGGTTGTTCAACAGAACGTTGGCATTTGCATCTTTACGAAGCTCGATGACAATTCTCATCCCTGTACGGTCTGATTCGTCACGAAGATCTGTGATGCCGTCAATCTTTTTATCCCGCACAAGCTCGGCAATTTTTTCAATCAGTCTTGCTTTGTTTACCTGATACGGAAGCTCCGTCACAATGATGCGCGGCTTGCCTTTAATTTCATCAATTTCAGCTTTCGCACGAATGATAATCGAACCTTTACCAGTTTCATAAGCTTTACGAATGCCGGAAATTCCGACGATTTCTGCAGCTGTTGGAAAGTCTGGTCCCGGAATGTATTCCATGAGATCCTGGTTCGTAAGATCACGGTCCTTACTCAGGGCAAGAACACCGTCGATGACTTCATTCAGGTTATGAGGTGGAATATTAGTAGCCATTCCTACAGCAATCCCTGATGCTCCGTTAACTAAAAGGTTTGGAAATCTCGCTGGAAGGACGATCGGTTCGCGCTCGCTTCCATCATAATTATCCTGATAATCGATTGTATCCTTATTGATATCCCGGACGACCTCCATGGATATTTTTGCAAGTTTTGCTTCAGTGTAACGCATCGCTGCAGCTGCATCTCCGTCCACAGAACCGAAGTTCCCGTGTCCGTCAACGAGCATATAACGATAGCTGAAGTCCTGCGCCATCCGCACCATCGTTTCATAAACGGCAGAGTCACCGTGCGGGTGATACTTACCGATTACTTCCCCGACGATACGTGCGGATTTTTTATAGGCTTTATCCGGTGTCATGCCGAGTTCGTTCATGGCATACAAAATACGGCGGTGTACGGGCTTTAATCCGTCTCGTACATCCGGCAGTGCACGGCTGACGATAACACTCATGGCATAGTCCATGAAGGACGTCTTCATTTCCTGACTAATATTTATTTCTTTTACTCTGGATTGGTCTTGCTCAGACATTGCGCTTACCTCCGTTTTCTCTTAAGTCAAACGGGTCGGTATGATCCGTTCAGCTGTTCATTTCACATGAACATGTTAGCCTCTGTATTTAAAGACAGAAGCCCATGCAGGTGAAGGTTCACACTGCATGGCCACTGCATCTCTTTTATACATCAAGATTTTTCACGTAGTGGGCATTTTCCTGGATAAAGTCCCGACGTGGTTCTACCCGGTCTCCCATTAACATTTCGAAGACCTGATCAGCCAGCATCGCGTCTTCCATCGTCACTTGAAGTACTGTCCGGTTCGACGGATCCATTGTTGTTTCCCAAAGCTGAGTAGGGTTCATCTCCCCTAAACCTTTGTAACGCTGCAGACCTGGTTTTGGACTATCCGGAATTTCCGACAAAATCCTCTCCATTTCTTTCTCGTTATAGGCGTAGTGCACAACTTTCCCCTGTTGAATCTTGTATAGCGGCGGCTGTGCGATATAGATGTACCCTTCCTCAATCAACGGTCTCATATAACGGTACAGGAATGTAAGGAGAAGTGTCCTGATGTGGGCTCCATCAACATCCGCATCAGTCATGATGATGATTTTGTGATACCTTGCTTTTGTAATATCAAAGTCCTCGCCAATTCCAGTTCCAAGTGCAGTGATAATCGCCCGGACTTCATTGTTGGACAGGATTTTATCCAAACGTGCTTTCTCTACGTTAATGATTTTCCCCCGCAGCGGCAGGATTGCCTGGAAGTGACGGTCACGTCCTTGTTTAGCCGAACCACCGGCAGAGTCACCCTCTACGATATAAATCTCAGAAATAGACGCATCCTTTGAAGAGCAGTCTGCTAATTTCCCAGGCAATGAACTAACTTCAAGAGCTGACTTACGACGGGTCAGTTCACGGGCTTTTTTAGCCGCATCTCTTGCTCGGGAAGCAAGAATTCCTTTCTCCACAAGCTTACGTGCAACAGAAGGGTTCTCAGCCAGAAACTTGGATAAATGCTCTGTAAACAGGGAATCTGTAATCGTACGGGCTTCACTGTTTCCAAGCTTGGTCTTTGTCTGACCTTCGAATTGCGGATCCGGGATCTTTACGCTGATGATCCCCGTAAGTCCTTCACGGACGTCATCGCCCACAAGGTTTGGATCTGCTTCTTTAAACATATTGTTCCTGCGGGCGTAATCATTAATTACCCGGGTTAAAGCTGTTTTGAATCCGGACTCATGCGTCCCGCCTTCATGGGTATTGATATTATTGGCAAAAGAATAGAGGTTGCTCGCAAAGCCTTCGTTATACTGAATTGCGATTTCTATTGTCATGCCGTCTTTTTCGCCTTCCAAAAAGATCGGTGGCTCATGAATCGGTGCCTTTGTACGGTTTAAATGTTCTACGAATGAAGCAATACCGCCTTCATAGTAATACTCGGAACTTTTATCTTCTTCCCGCTCATCTGTAATAAAAATGCGCAGTCCTCTGTTCAGGAATGCAAGTTCACGCAGTCGGTTTGCAAGAATATCGTAGTCATACGTTTTCGTTTCAGTAAAAATTTCAGGGTCTGGTTCAAAACGGATAATCGTTCCCTGCTTTTCCGTATCGCCGATAACAGCAAGGTCTTCCTGAGGTACACCTTGTCTAAACTGCTGATAGTGAATTTTGCCTTCTTTATGAACTTCCACTTCCAGCACTGTTGAAAGGGCGTTTACTACAGAAGCCCCTACACCGTGCAGTCCCCCGGATACTTTGTATCCTCCGCCGCCAAATTTACCACCGGCATGGAGGACAGTCATAATAACCTCAACTGCAGGGCGGCCCATCTTCTCATGAATTCCAACCGGAATACCACGGCCGTTATCTTCAACTGTGATGCTGTTGTCTTCTCCGATCGTCACGCGGATCGTATCACAGTGCCCGCCCATCGCTTCGTCAATACTGTTGTCCACAATCTCCCACACTAAGTGGTGCAGACCGCGTACACTCGTGGAACCGATGTACATACCCGGGCGCTTTCTTACGGCTTCCAGGCCTTCTAATACTTGAATCTGACTTTCATCATAGGATTGCTGTTGATCAATGGTCACACTCTTCACCTACACTTCTTTGCAGTGGATGCACTGCATGGAATGATAATGTTAATAATGATTTCAATTAAACGATGAATCTTTATTTTCCGCTTTTTCGGTCTCATCTTCATCAAAGTCCACAGCCACGTTTGCACGCCGCTTCAGGGTGAGCGATGAAATTGGTGAAAGATAGACGCGTTCTGCAGTTATAACAACTGACTTCACGAGATCCGGCGATATCTGTGTAATGTGGTCCTGTTCTTTCCCGTTAGTCAAAAAATCCTGGTTATCCTGCGACAATCCTCTGCTTTGATGATCAAGAATAGCCACTACATCTTTTGAACGAATCACCGTATCTCCGCCTAAATGGATAAACATATGAACCACCTCATTCTTTTCGCTTGACCGTTCCTTGTTCAACATAAAACAAACGGGCGTTCTGCAGCGTTTCGTGGTGTATACCGTCCACACTCGTTGTTGTTACAAACGTTTGTACTTTCCCCTGTATAGCATCGAGGAGATGGGATTGACGGTAATCATCCAGTTCAGATAATACGTCATCTAATAATAGAATCGGATATTCGCCGACTTTTTCATAGATTAATTCAATTTCTGCTAACTTCAGCGACAAAGCGGTTGTCCGCTGCTGCCCCTGAGAACCGTAGGTCTGTATGTCCCGGCCGTTAACAAAAAATTTCAAATCGTCCCGGTGAGGACCGATTAATGTTGTACCGCGAAACACTTCCCGGTCTCCCATATCATCAAACGCCTCTGTTATCTTACTTTTCATTGTCGACAAGTCCATGTCTTCTGATACGTCACATGTGGGAATATATCTAATCTCCAGCTTTTCAAGACCCCTGCTTATCTCAAAATGTATATCTTCGGCCCATTGCTGAAGTTTCTTTAAAAATGAAAAACGCTTCTGAATCACTTCTGCAGCAGACTCTGTCAACTGTTCAGTGATGACACTCAGCATTATATAATCCTCGTCTTTCCTGGATTTCTGCATGTTTTTCAATAACTGGTTCCGTTGTTTCAGTACTTTATGGTACCGGGCCAGATGGTAGAGATAGAGAGAGTGGATCTGTCCCATTTCCATATCCATAAAGCGCCGTCTTACCTGCGGACTCCCTTTTACCAGATTCAGATCCTCAGGAGCGAACATGACGATGTTGCACGTACCGATGTATTCACTGAGCCTGTTCTTTTCAAGGTGGTTAAGCTTCACTTTCTTTCCGCGCTGTGAAAATATCACTTCCATCTGAAGCGGGCCTGTCCTTTTTGTAAGTTTGCCTTGGATCTTTGCGAAGTCCTGGTCCCATCGTATAAGTTCTTTGTCCCGCGGTGTCCGGTGTGACTTAGCCATTGCAAGTACGTAGATGGCTTCCATCAAGTTTGTTTTACCCTGTGCGTTTTCCCCGATGATCACGTTCACTTCATTTTCAAAAGTCACGTGTACTTCCGGATAATTACGATAGTTTTTGACTGTCAGCTCGTCAATTTGCACGTTGAACCTCCTTGCCTGTCACAGGCAGGGAGCCGTTTATTCAAGAACAAACGCTTCGCCGCCTTCAAATCTAACAATGTCTCCAGGGTATAACTTTCGCCCTCGGCGGGTTTCTTCCTCATCATTGACGTAAACGATGTATTCCTGCAGAAACCATTTGGCCATGCCGCCGGTATCAATGACCCCTGTCTCTTTTAACAACTGTCCAAGCGTCATGTATTCACCTTCGATTTTCACCGCTTCTTCCATCGATGGTCACTCACTTTCCGATTCCTGATATTTGCGCCTGATTATGTAAAAACGCAAATGGCCTCAAACTATATTGTACTAAAAGATGGACGATTTAGCCAACTTTCATTGTATGTTTAGTATAACCATTCGACATATTCCATGTAAAAACGACCTACTTACATGAATCCCTATCTATTTTACGTTGGTTTTCTTAAGCATGGAGGTTGATTTCCGCTCTTTTACGCTTTCGGATTCTGATCATAGCCATCAAGATAAGGGATTGTACCAATTTATAAAGCTGTTGGTGTAGATGCAGCCGGAATGTCCTTCGCTTTCCGCGGAGGTGTCGGCGAGCCTCCTCACTTCGTTGCGGGGTCTCTCCCGGCCCCCACTTCCGCAGGAGTCTGTGGACATTTTGGCTACATCGACTCTCATTCACAAAATACGAAGGTTAACAAAAGTTAAAAATGAGATCGTCCGTAGATTATGACCGACGATAATTCTTATTTATAGCAAAGAGGAGATTCTTCATGAAGAAACAGGATGTAAAAGTCATGAGAACCCAAACAAAATACAATCTCATTTTTAAGTACACTAGGGCGGAAGGCGTCCGCCTGGAGCTGCTAAAATAATCCTAAGAGGCTCAGACAACAAAATAAAATCAAATGCTGACTTCTTTTACTCCCTTATCACAAAGCTGAGGCCGGTTTATATACTTTACTAGCTTCTTTTCAAACGACAACGGTTTCAAAAGAGCGATTTTAAAAAGCTGCCGGGTCAGGCTACAGCCCGATCCGACAGCTTTATTACCTCTGGAATTAATACGTTCTTACAGGTGAAAAAAGGTGCAGCGTATAGTCATGATCCACAGGTTTTAATACAAACGGACTCATGGCCCCGGTGAAATCTACATGTATTTCAGAAGAATCGACAACCTTCAGAGCATCGATGAGGTTTTTCCCGTTAAAGGATATGCGGAGCTCTTCCCCGGTAAGCTCAATCGCTTGCAGATCTTCCGTTACTTTTCCAACTTCAGGAGTTACTGAAGTAATCTCAATCTGTCCGTTATCCATTGTTTTCAGATTCACGACATTGTTCTTACCGTCTCTTGAAAGAAGCAATGAACGCTCAATCGCCTGAAGAAGAACTTTAGTATCGAGCTTCAGTCCTGTTTTAGACGTTGTCGGAATCATGTTCTCTGTTGCGGGATAGTTGCCGTCAAGAAGCCGTGAGAAGAACAAGATGTTCTCAGCTTTAAACAAAATCTGATTTTCTGTGACGATAATATCGATCCATTCTTCAGAGTCGTCGAGAATCTTACTTAGTTCACCCAGGCTGCGCCCAGGGATAATCACATTTGAAAATTCAAGATCATCAGTATTGGTCTCCACTTTCGCTTTTCTCATTGCGAGACGGTGGCTGTCTGTTGATGTACAAATCAGTTCTCCGTCTTCAATCTTCCAGTGAACACCTGTGAGCACTGGTCTTGTTTCTACAGTGGAAACAGCAAAGCCAGTCTGGCGAATGATATTTTTCAGGAGATCTGTCGGCAGCTTAAACACACTGTCCTCTTCAATTTGAGGAAGGCGTGGATATTCTTCCGGATCGAGTCCATTAAGGTTAAAAACCGAAGAACCTGATTTCAGTGTCGTTGCGAACTGGTCCTGCACAGTCACTTCAATCTTGTTTTCAGGAAGTTTTTTTACAATATCCGCGAATACTTTTGCCTGAAGAACAATGCTTCCTTCTTCCTCAATTTCCACGTACTCGTTTTCATCATCCTCTTTTGGAATAAAGCATTCAATAGAAATGTCAGAGTCACTTCCTGTCAGTGTGACACCTTCTTCTGACGCATCAATTTTGATACCTGTAAGAATTGGAATCGTCGTTCTCGATGAAATGGCTTTTGATACGTGTTGTACGCTTTGCACAAATTGTTCCCGTTGAATAGTGAATTTCATAGTTTTCCCCTCTTTTCATTTCGGTTGAATCTTTATTTATCTCAGTCGGTTTTATTATTTATTTTTAAGAATAAAAGAACGTAGTAATCGTAATAGGCGCTGTGTAAATGTGGATAAGTGAGAAAAAACCCAGAAGGGACAAGTTATCCACCTGTGGACAAGCTGTTGATAAACCTGTACCGGTTATTCACAATGTGCACAGAAGCAATCAGCCTGATTTTAGTTGATCAGTAATGTTTTGTACCTGCTTTTGCAGTTCCTGATCACTCGTCAGAAGCCTTGAGATTTTTTCGTGTGCGTGAATGACAGTTGTGTGATCACGTCCTCCGAATTCCCCGCCGATTTTCGGCAGTGAATTATCCGTCAGTTCTCTTGAGAGATACATGGCGATCTGTCTTGGAAATGCGACAGTCTTTGTACGTTTTTTCGCTTTCATTTCTTCTACACGCACGTTGAAGTTTTCTGCTACTGCACGCTGCACATCTGTAATAGTAATTGTTTTTGGCTTGGAGTTCGGAATAATATCCTTTAATGCAACAGCTGCAAGATCGGCATTCATGTCCTGGTTAATAAGGGAAGAATAGGCAACAACACGGATTAGTGCCCCTTCAAGTTCACGGATGTTCGTATCAATTTGATTGGCAATATAAAGCATGACTTCATTAGGAATATCAAGATTTTCTGCTTTTGCTTTTTTACGAAGTATGGCAATCCTGGTCTCCAGATCCGGTGGCGTGATATCTGTAATCAGCCCCCACTCAAACCGCGAACGAAGTCTGTCTTCGAGTGTCGGAATTTCTTTTGGCGGCCTGTCACTGGAAATAACAATCTGCTTCCGTTCCTCGTGCAGTGCATTGAATGTATGGAAAAACTCCTCTTGAGTCTGTTCTTTTCCTGCAAGGAACTGAATATCATCTATTAAAAGCACGTCCACATTTCGATATTTATTGCGGAAGTTGACGGCTTTATTATCACGGATGGAATTAATAAATTCGTTTGTAAATTTTTCCGAACTTAAATAAACCACCTTTGCATCAGGATTATGATCAATTACATAATGGCCGATCGCATGCATTAAGTGGGTTTTCCCGAGTCCGACCCCACCATAAATGAAAAGTGGGTTATAAGCTTTGGCCGGAGCTTCCGCCACTGCAAGGGAGGCAGCGTGTGCAAAGCGGTTGCCGCTGCCGATGACAAATGTATCGAAAGTATATTTAGGATTCAGCATATGCTTTGGTGTTTCATTATCATCTTTCACAGCAGGTTTTTTCGGCTGCTTCATCTTCTCTATCAGATCCAGATTTTCTTCCTGCTCGTCTTTTGGAATTACAAAACGGACATGAAGCTCTGCTCCTGTCAATTCCTGCAGTGTTTCTGAGATCAATCCGGAATACCGGTTTTCAAGCCAGTCCCTGGCAAACTCATTTGGTGCCACTATTGTCATTGTATCCTGGTCAATGGCTTCAGCTTTTGTTGATTTAAGCCACGTTTCAAAGCTCGGTTTACTGACTTTCTCTTCAATATTTTTGAGGGCCTGTTCCCAAAGATCACTTAAATTCTCCAACCGTCTACCTCCTTCAACTTACATTCTGTTCCACAACAGATGAGCCGACCACTTTATTAGAAAGTCAGCTTGTATAACAATTGTATAACGCTAGAAATAATGTTGAATATATATTAATGGGTATACAATGTGGAAAAACAGTATTATAGTAGAAACTCAGAAATACACGTTGTGCACACCTGTGTGGATAAAACAATCAAGATGCCGTGTATAACTATCCACAAAGTTGTACACAGCTGTGGATAGTTATCATTTTAACACAGGTTCTCCACTGAAAAAACAAGAATATATTATCAAAAAAGAAGAACGCCCTCAATAAGTTTCGCGAGTTATCCACAAAGTTCCACGGGTTGTGTTTTTCTTTTTTCCACAACACAAGATCATGTGTAAAACTTGTCGAAAGGCCTGTGTGGAAAACGAAAATAATGTAGAAAGTTGTCCACAGCATATTTTTTGCCCGTACTGTACAATGCATTTATTAAAAGAACTCTTGAAAGACTTCGCGTTTTAAAGCGGTGTTGATTTCTGCTTTCTTTAATGTGGATGATTGGGGACCCGGATCAAGGGTTATACCAGGGGATGAAAAGTGTGAGCTGCAACGACATTTTTTAGAAAAGGCGTTGATTGGAGTGAATGCGCGAAACTCCTGCGGGAAAAGCGAGTTCCGGGGAAACCCCGGAAGCGCAAGGGGCTGAGGATCGAGCCGCTCGCGGAACGTGCAATGAGCGCAAATCAACATCTAACTTTAAGAGCCTGTTTTAAGAAAATGGACTTCTTTTTGAGTGTCCTCTTCTTTCTCTCGGCGACTGAAGTTATGCCCACGGAAAGCGTCCGCCTGAAGCAGAATGTACCTTTATAAGAGCAATAACCTTTACGAAAAGCGTTTAATAAAGATCAATGGAGTATAAAAAATTCAGGAGAAGAAATTTGACTGGATCCCAGGGGAAAATGAACTGTTTTTTAAAAAGGAAGATTCTGTTCAGGAAATAACCTTGACATTCAGCCCGGGAATTTTTATACTTTACAAGACTGTTTATATGGATATTTCCCAGGAGGTGTAAATAGATGGGTAAACCAACTTTCAATCCCAACAACCGTAAGCGTAAAAAAGTACACGGTTTTCGTAATCGCATGAGTACGAAAAACGGCCGTAGAGTATTGGCGAATCGTCGCCGTAAAGGAAGAAAAGTACTATCTGCTTAAAAAAGGCCACTGACCGCTCAGTGGTCTTTTTTTCCTTATCGAGTTAGCGACGGGGGATCAATGACATCAGTGCGGTCGGTAATGAGGGGAACAATGGGGCTGAACGCTCCTTGTTCCCATCTTTCATGTGTGCACCTGATTAAAACCCGGCCTTACGTTGTCTGGTTTTTCATGCGTGCATTAGATATAATGAAATTTGAGTGTCATTCGGGCTCTTTTCAAGTTAAAATTAAAATGCCCGGCTGAACAAAGGTGGACATCCCCATGAAAAAGCGCTATCGGCTGAAAAAAAATCAGGACTTTCAACTCGTTTTCAAAGGCGGCTTCTCTGTAGCCAACCGCCAGTTTGTTGTTTATCAGAAAAAGACACAGGAAAATGACCATTTTCGTGTCGGGCTGTCTGTGAGCAAAAAAGTAGGCAATGCGGTAACGAGAAACAGAGTGAAACGTCTGATTCGTGAAGTGATCCGTGAAGTTGAACCGCAGATGAAAAAGCAGCAGGATTATGTGATTATCGCCAGAAAGCCGACAGCAGAAATGAATTTTCATGAAGTCCGTAAAAGCCTGCTTCATGTCCTGAAGCGTGGAAAGATTATTAAACCCGCAGGCGGCAGAAGCGTGAAGTGAGGTCATGAAAAATGAAATGGCTGTTTATTGGCCTGATCCGATTTTACCAGAAGTACATTTCCCGGTTTACACCGCCCACCTGCCGATTTTATCCAACATGTTCCCATTACGGAATTGAGGCGTATCAACGGTTTGGGGCGCTAAAAGGGACATGGCTGACGGTTAAAAGAATAGTGAAATGTCAACCCTTTCATCCAGGAGGGATTGACCCCGTTCCTGAAAAAAAAGACAAATCATCCGTGTGATAATGATATAGATATTTTTATGCTTCAATGAAAGCAAGGGAGGATCCATCGTGTTAAGAAAATTTGGATTAGTGTCAGTCTTACTCTTTTTAATGGTCATTATGACGGGCTGTTTTAACATTAATGAGCCGATCAACAGTACAAACGGCGGCATCTGGGACAGCTATTTTGTTTATCCTTTGTCCTGGTTGATGATTACGATTGCTGAAGCATTAGGAAACAGCTATGGTTTTGCGATTATTATCGTAACGATTTTACTTCGTATACTTATTTTACCGCTTATGATCAAGCAGACGAAGAGTACGAAGGCAATGCAGGCACTTCAGCCTGATATGGCAGCTCTTCGTGAAAAATACAGTGCAAAAGATCAGCAGACGCAGCAGAAATTGCAGCAGGAAATGATGCAGTTGTTCCAGAAACATGGAGTAAACCCACTTGCAGGGTGTTTCCCGATTCTGATTCAAATGCCGATTCTGATTGCCTTTTACCACGCGATCATGCGTACACCTCAGATTAACCCGGGAGTCGACCCTTCCTATACAGGTGATCCTCAGCAGTTCCTGTGGTTTGAACTTGGTATGGCAGATCCGTATTTCATCCTTCCGCTGATTGCGGGTGCAACAACATTTATTCAGCAGAAGATGATGATGGTAACAGACAACCCGCAAATGAAAATGCTTATGTATATCATGCCGGTCATGATCATGGCATTCGCCGCGTTTTTCCCGGCTGCACTTGCCCTTTACTGGGTTATCGGTAACATCTTTATGATTGTTCAGACATATTTCATTACAGGTCCGAATGTTGGAAAAGATAAGAATGCTGAGCCGAACACAGGGGGAGCGAAGAAATAGTGAAAAAAGTGACTGTTTCAGGTAAAACTGTTGATGAAGCGATCGAGCTGGCCATTGAAAAGCTAGGGGTAAGCCGCGAACAGGCTGATATTCGTATTATTGAAGAAGCTCAAAAGGGTTTTTTAGGCATCATCGGAGGCAAACCAGCTGTTGTTGAAGCAGCTGTGAAGCCGGATCCGTTAAAAGAAGCCCTGACGTTTTTGCGTGAAACCATCGATAAGATGGGAGTTACGGCAAGTGTTTCCCACGAAGTGAACAAGGATACGGTCTCCTTTAATATTGAAGGGGAGGAAATCGGGATCCTCATCGGGAAAAGAGGCCAGACGCTCGATTCTCTTCAGTATCTTGTTAATCTTGTAGCGAACAAAAATTCAGAGCAGTATTTAAGAATCGTACTTGATGCAGAAGGATACCGTGAGCGCCGCAGGGAATCTCTTGAGAAGCTCGCACTCCGTCTTGGAGACAAGGCATTAAGGACCGGACAGGAGGTCCGTCTTGAGCCAATGAACGCCCTTGAGAGAAAGATCATTCATACGACGCTTCAGAATGTAAAGGGCGTAGGCACGTATTCGGATGGAAAAGAGCCGAACCGCCGTATCGTTGTTACACCTAAATAATCAACCAGTCACCTGAGAATTCACTTTTAAACGGAAACCCGCTGCATGTGTGGCGGGTTTTTTTATTGATGTTGACCCGAAAGGTTGATTTTTACCTTTTGGGTCAATATCGAGGCAATGAGCGGAGTCATTGCCAATCTACTGTGACCTTTTGAGACACCTTTTATAGGTCGGGTGGCATGCGTAATTTGTCGTAATATGACTAATTCTCTTTAAATCGCCGGAAGTTCTGCAAAAATGCTTCTGAAGTTTGCATAAACGGACCGAAGTTCCTCATAAAATCACCGAAAGTCTGCAAAAACAGGCTGAAGTTCTCCATAATTTTTCTCCCTGAATTATTGCTCTCAAAACTCTCTCATCTTTTGCTGCTTTTACCCCACTGATTTTGTATTGTATAAACAAATAGTGTGGATAACGATACCACCGGACAGTTACCCACATGTGGAAACGGTTATATTGACTTATTTTCGTCCAAGCTGATAAGGGATACTGTGGATAAAAACATCTTTTTCATTTACCTGCTGCCCGGACAGCACTTCAGTTTCCTTTATTGTCCTTTTGTTAAAAAGGCTATTGTGGTATTCTAATATTTTGGATACAGTTTTTTATTTACCCAATTAACAATAAATGATCGAATAAATGAATGAAGCGAAAGAGAGGTGAAGGGGAATGGAACTTGATACAATCGCAGCGATTTCAACACCGATGGGAGAAGGAGCGATCGGGATTGTAAGAATCAGCGGAGATGATGCGATCGCCATTGCAGACCGCCTGTATAAAGGGAGACGTACCCTCACTGAAGCAGACACCCATACCATTAACTACGGACATATTGTTGATCCGAAAACAGAAGAAACAATTGAGGAAGTTATGATCAGTGTGATGCATGCGCCGAGGACTTTCACAAAAGAAAACCTGGTTGAGATTAACTGTCACGGGGGACTTGTTTCTGTAAACCGGGTTTTGCAGATGGCTTTAAATGAAGGAGCGAGACTTGCAGAGCCTGGTGAGTTTACAAAGCGTGCCTTTCTAAACGGCCGCATAGACTTGTCTCAGGCAGAAGGAGTCATGGACTTGATCCGTGCGAAAACGGACCGTGCAATGAATGTGGCCATGAGTCAGGTAGAGGGACGGTTGTCGAGCAGGATTCAAAAGCTCAGACAGGAACTTTTAGAAACGGTTGCTCATGTAGAAGTGAACATTGATTATCCCGAATACGACGCAGAAGAGATGACTCTGGATATCTTAAAGGAGAAAGCAGGATATGTAAGAGATGAGATCAATCATTTACTGCAGACCGCCCAGCAGGGAAAAATTCTTCGTGAAGGTCTGTCCACGGTTATTATCGGCCGGCCAAACGTAGGGAAGTCATCTTTGTTAAACAGTCTTGTTCATGAAAACAAAGCGATTGTAACCGATATCCCCGGAACGACGCGTGACGTTATTGAGGAATATGTGAATGTTCGCGGCGTGCCTCTTCGCCTGCTTGATACTGCAGGAATCAGGGAAACAGAAGATGTAGTAGAGAAAATCGGAGTTGAAAGATCAAGGAAGCTTGTAAGTGAAGCCGAACTCGTTCTTTTGGTCCTGAACAATAATGAATCGCTCACGGAAGAAGACGAGAAGCTCCTCACAATCAGTGAAGGCAGAGACTCAATCATCATCGTTAACAAGACGGATCTTGAGTCAAAGCTTGATATGGAACGGGTGAAGGAACTGGCAGGGAGCCGCACCGTTCTTACAACGTCCCTTTTGAAAGATGAAGGCATTGACGAACTTGAAGAAGCAATCAAGGAGCTCTTTTTTGAAGGAGACCTTGATTCAGGTGATATGACGTACGTGTCGAACTCCCGTCACATCGCTCTGTTAAATCAGGCGAGCAGGACGATTGACGATGCCCTGTCATCTGTAGATGCAGGCATGCCGGTAGATATGGTTCAAATCGATATTACAAAAGCATGGGAACTGCTTGGTGAAGTGATTGGTGACAGCGTGAATGAAAGCTTGATTGATCAATTGTTCTCCCAGTTCTGTTTAGGAAAATAAATGTACGTGTACGAAAGTTTGATTAAGGAGGTAAATCCCATGAATTATCAAGGTGGAGAATATGATGTTATTGTCATCGGTGCAGGTCATGCAGGGGTGGAGGCAGGGCTTGCTTCTGCCCGCATGGGCGCAAACACGCTTATGCTGACCCTTAACCTGGATGCTGTTGCCTACATGCCTTGTAACCCCTCAGTCGGGGGGCCTGCAAAGGGAATTGTCGTACGGGAGATCGATGCACTGGGCGGCGAAATGGGCCGTAATATCGACAAAACCCATATTCAAATGAGGATGCTGAACACAGGTAAAGGGCCTGCAGTACGTGCACTGCGTGCGCAGGCAGACAAATTTTTGTATCAGCATGAAATGAAAAAGACCATTGAGGAAACACCGAACCTGTTATTGCGGCAGGGGATGGTCGAAGAGCTCATTATTGAAGACGGAGTTTGTAAAGGTGTTGTGACCCAGACAGGTGCCGAGTACCGTTCGAAAGCGGTTGTTGTTACTACGGGAACATACCTTCGGGGGAAAGTCATTTTAGGTGACCTCGCATACGACAGCGGACCGAACAACATGCAGCCGTCGGTAAACCTGAGCCATAACCTGAAAGATCTCGGCTTTGAGATGGTCCGCTTTAAGACCGGAACACCGCCTCGTGTAAACAGCCAGACGATTGACTATTCAAAAACGGAAATTCAGCCGGGGGACGATGTTCCACGAGCATTTTCGTATGAAACGACTAAATATATAACGGACCAGCTTCCGTGCTGGCTTACTTATACAAATGATGAGACGCACGAAATTATTAACAGCAATCTTCAGCGTTCACCAATGTATTCAGGTATGATCGAAGGGACAGGACCAAGATACTGTCCGTCAATTGAAGATAAAATTGTCCGTTTCAGCGATAAACCCCGTCACCAGATCTTCCTGGAACCGGAAGGAAGAAATACGTCAGAAGTTTATGTACAGGGGCTTTCAACGAGTCTTCCCGAAGATATCCAGCTGAACATGCTTAAGACCATTCCAGGTCTTGAAGAGGTTCGGATGATGCGGCCGGGCTATGCGATTGAGTATGATGCCATGGTACCAACCCAGCTATGGCCGTCACTTGAAACGAAAAAAATCGACTCTTTATTTACAGCAGGTCAGATTAACGGCACGAGTGGATACGAAGAAGCAGCCGGGCAGGGCCTCATGGCCGGGATCAACGCTGCACTTAAAGTCCAGGACAAAGAGCCATTAATTCTGGATAGATCTGATGCGTATATCGGCGTTTTAATTGATGACCTCGTGACAAAAGGGACAAACGAGCCGTACAGGCTGCTAACGTCCCGGGCTGAATACCGTCTCCTGTTGAGACATGACAACGCCGATCTCCGCCTCACAGAGCGCGGACACGAGATTGGCTTGATCTCAGACGAGCGATTTGCCCGTTTTGAAGAGAAGAAACAAGCGATTGCAGGCGAGATTAAACGACTTGAAAAAACTACTATTAAAGTTTCCGATGAAGCACAGGCTCTCCTTGAATCGATTCCTTCTTCGCCATTAAAAGACGCCATGAATGCAACGGTTCTTTTAAAGAGACCGGAAGTGAACTACAGCCATGTAGCACAGCTGACACCGCCACAGAAGGAACTGGACGAAGACGTGCAGGAGCAGGTGGAGATTCAGCTGAAGTACCAAGGGTATATTGCCAAGCAGCTTGAGCAGGTTCAGCGTCTTAAGAAGATGGAAACAAAGAAACTTCCAGTGGACCTTGACTATATGTCCATCAGCGGACTGGCCATGGAAGCGAGACAAAAGCTTTCAGAAGTACGTCCACTTACGATGGCCCAGGCATCCCGGGTATCGGGTGTGACACCGGCCGATGTCTCTGTTCTGCTTGTTTACATGGAGCAGGGCCGGTTAAAAAAAGTGCACGCATCAAATAAAGCTGAATCCTGACGTCAGCAGAAAAGGTGAGAGCATGAACGTACAAGAATTTCAACAAGAGCTTAAAAAAAGAGGAATCACTCTGAGCGATCATCAGCTGTCTCAGTTTGAGCGTTACTTTCACATTCTCGTAGACTGGAATGAACGCATGAATCTCACAGCCATTACTGACAAAGAAGAAGTCTATTTAAAGCATTTTTTCGATTCAGTTTCGGCGGCTTTTTACCATGATTTTAATTCAGTTGAAACAGTAGTGGACATCGGCGCCGGAGCCGGCTTTCCAAGCCTGCCCCTTAAAATCTGCTTTCCGCATCTTGACGTGACGATTGTCGATTCGCTGAATAAGCGGATCACATTTCTTCACGCGCTGGCAGAAGAACTCGATCTGACAGGGGTATCGTTTTATCATGACCGGGCAGAAACGTTCGGTAAGAAAAAGGAACACCGTGAACACTTTGATGTGGCTATGGCTCGTGCAGTGGCAAGACTGCCTGTTTTAAGCGAGCTGTGCATTCCTCTCGTAAAAAAAGACGGCACATTTCTCGCAATGAAAGGTGCAGGAGCAAAAGATGAGCTCAGCGAGTCGAAAAAGGCATTCTCCCTTTTAGGCGGGGAACTGATTGAAGCGAATCAATTTACCCTTCCTCAGGAAGAAAGTGAACGATCCATTATTAAAATCAAAAAAGTGAAGCAGACCCCGGGTAAATTTCCACGAAAACCGGGCACTCCGAACAAGCAGCCCCTGGCGTAAAACGCGACTGAATGAATGATTCGGAAAAAGAGACAGTGAAAAACCACGATTTTTAGCGTAATTTTTACCCGTAGTCTAGCAGGATTCTCTTGTGATTTTCTCGAAATGGAGTAAGGTAGTTTTCAGAAGGTGGTGTCGCCATGAAGCAGTCGTTTTCACGCTTGTTTGGCTTGAATGAAAAACAACAAGAAGAAGTTGAAGTGAGTGACAGAGAGGAAATAAGGCAGCTTCCCGTTGCAGATATTGTTCCGAACCGGTACCAGCCCCGTACTGTGTTTCAGGATGAACGAATTGAAGAACTGGCTCAGACGATCAAGACCCACGGCATTATTCAGCCGATTGTCGTCCGTGAGCGGGACGGGAAATTTGAGATTATTGCAGGAGAACGTCGCTGGCGTGCAGTAACCAAGCTTGGGTGGGAAACGATTCCCGGCGTAGTAAAAGAATTTAATGATGCCCAGACGGCATCCGTTGCACTTATTGAAAACCTGCAGCGGGAAGGATTAACCTCCATAGAAGAAGCGATGGCATATGCAAAGCTGATCGATATTCACGGTCTCACACAGGAAAGTCTTGCTCAGCGACTCGGGAAAGGGCAGTCTACTGTTGCAAATAAACTGAGACTCCTGCACCTTCCCCAGGAAGTACAGGACGCCCTCATGGGCCGCTTGATTACAGAACGCCATGCACGTGCGTTAATTTCACTGAAAGATGATGAAAAACAAATCAAACTCCTTGCTCGGATTATTGAAGAGGAACTGAACGTAAAGCAGACTGAAGAACAGGTTAAGCGCATGATTGAACCAAAACCGGAAAAGAAAAAGCCGATCCGTAAAGGTTATTCCAGGGATATGCGTCTGGCTATGAACACGATCCGCCAGTCCCTCGACATGGTGGCGCAGTCCGGAATGGAGCTGGATACAAACGAAGAAGAAAATGATGATTACTATCAGTTCACAATCCGTATTCCTAAATCGTAAATGAACGTATACAAAAAAGCATTCGGCCTCTTTTTAAACAGGGCGAATGCTTTCTTTTTTTGGGGAAATGGACTAAACCGTTAATCCCGACTGCAAACCCGTTAATCAGCCAAAAAAAGGATTGCACTTTTATGCAGTCCTTAGACAAGGGTCTTATTTTTCCAGAAGGGGAATATAAAACACAAGTGTTCTGCCGTCAAGTGCTGCCTGCAGGCGGTAGACAAGCTGGTGTCCGGCGTCATTGGCCTCTTTTGTGGTCAGTTTTCCTTGTTCGTAATGATCTGCCCACTGCATCACGGCCTTTTTTACGAGAGGGGAAATTGTCAATTCTCCGATTTCAAGGTTAGCTGCGCAGTGAGAGCACGTAAGGGGATTCTCACTGTCTGACTGCAGGTGAATTGATTGTAAAGGTGTTTCGCATAAACAGTACATCGTCTGATCAGCCTTTCTTCTAGGAATGGTCGACATTTTTCCTGATTATCTATATAGGTATTTTATCATTTTTCTCAACCGTACTTCCGTTTTTCGGCGGTTTTCGTGGTAAAATAAAACGAGTTACAGAATATTTCGATCGTTTCGGAAAATAGCGACCAGAATGTTTTTATCATGCAGAAAGAATCAGTTTCACTTAATAAAGGAACGTGAAGTCAGGTAGGTGACGAGATGGGAAAGGTAATTGCCATCGCAAATCAGAAGGGCGGCGTCGGAAAAACGACGACTGCAGTTAATTTAAGCGCGTGTCTTGCTGCCCAGGGACAGCGTGTGTTGATCATTGACGTAGATCCACAGGGAAATACAACGAGCGGGGTTGGTATTGATAAAGGTGATATTGATGAGTGCATTTATAATGTCCTTGTTGAAGATGCAGACCCAAAAAAAGTGATTCAGCCTACGTCGACGGAACGACTTCATATTCTGTCATCAACGATTCAGCTGGCAGGTGCAGAAATAGAGCTTGTTCCGACTATTTCCCGGGAAGTAAGATTAAAGCGGGCAATCGATCAGGTAACAAAAGATTACGACTACATTATTATCGACTGCCCGCCATCTCTCGGGCTTTTGACGATTAATTCTCTGACTGCTGCGGACAGCGTGCTTATTCCGGTGCAGTGCGAGTACTATGCTCTCGAAGGCCTCAGTCAGTTACTGAATACAGTGAGGCTCGTACAAAAGCACCTGAATCAGCAGCTGGCGATTGAAGGCGTTCTGCTTACAATGCTGGATGCACGGACAAACCTCGGTATACAGGTGATTGAAGAAGTGAAAAAGTACTTCCGGGAAAAAGTCTTCCAGACGATTATTCCAAGGAACGTCCGTCTTGGTGAAGCACCGAGTCACGGTGAACCGATTATTACGTACGACCCCCGATCCAAAGGGGCCGAAGTATATACAGAACTAGCGAAGGAAGTGGTGTCAAATGGGTAAAGGTCTAGGAAGAGGTATTCAGGCACTCTTTCCGGATGATGAAAAGCAAGAAAAAGTCGATGAGATCAGCATCAGTGAGCTCAGGCCGAACCCTTATCAGCCGCGGAAGCAGTTCAGTGACGAAGCAATTGACGAATTGAAGACGTCCATTGCCCAGCATGGAGTACTTCAGCCGATTATTGTAAGAAAAAGCATTAAAGGGTACGAAATTGTTGTTGGAGAACGCCGGTTCCGTGCTGCAAGAGCAGCGGATTTAAAAACGATCCCGGCTGTCGTGCGGCAGCTCACAGAAGATGAAATGATGGAAATCGCACTGATCGAAAACATTCAGCGGGAAGACCTGAATGCTCTGGAAGAAGCGAAAGCCTATCAGAAATTGATGGAGCATCTCCAGATTACACAGGATGAGCTGGCGAAAAAACTCGGTAAGAGCCGTCCCCATATTGCCAATCATTTAAGGCTTCTTCAGCTTCCCCAGCTTGCCCAGCAGTTTCTCGCTGAAGGAAAGCTCTCCATGGGACACGGCCGTGCCCTTCTTGGATTAAAAAATAAAGAGCAGATTCCGGCAACGATTCAAAAGGTCGTTAACGAAAAGCTGAGTGTAAGACAGCTCGAAGAATATGTTCAAAAGGTCAATGTAGCCGTTTCACGTGAAACGAAGGACAAAAAGAAACAGGTATCCCCATTTGTCAGAGAACGGGAAGCATCACTGAAAAAATATTTCGGCACGAATGTACAAATTAAGCAAGGTAAGAAAAAGGGCAAGATTGAGATCGACTTCTTTTCTGAGGACGATTTGGACCGGATTCTTACGTTACTCGACCGTGAAGGATAACAATGATCGTAAGTGAGACCATCCCCGACGGTGGTCTTTTTTTGCTTAGTACGAGTTGGATCGGAGGGATAGGATGATTTATTTGGACAATGCTGCTTCAAGTTTTCCAAAACCTGAAGGCGTAGCCGAAGCGATGTCGGAAGCGGTTCTTCATTACGGGGCTAATCCCGGAAGAAGTGGTCACCGTCTGTCAAGAAAGGCGTCTTCAGTTATCAGAGACTGCCGCAAAGAACTGGCTGCTTTATTTGACTGTCAAAAAGAGGATCGTGTGCTTTTTTATCAAAATGCCACGACAGCGCTGAACCAGGCAATCTCCGGCTTTCCTTTTCAAAAGGGGGATCATATCGTTGCCACAGTGTTTGAACATAATGCTGTCCGCCGTCCGTTGGAACGGCTGAGAAAAGAAAAGGGTGTAGAGGTAAGCTATATGGAGCCTGATGAAACTGGAAGCTTTACGAAAGGTGTTTTGGAAAGCGCGCTTAAGCCTGAGACCAGAATGGTCGTTGCCACACATGCATCGAATGTGACAGGGGAGATCCTCCCGGCTGCCCAGTGGGGAGAGGTGTTAAAACAGCGGAAAGAGACCGTTTTTTTAGTCGATGCTTCTCAGACAGCCGGAATTATTCCTGTTTCAATGAATGACGGCATTGATATGCTTGCATTTCCGGGTCATAAAGGAATGCTGGGTCCACAGGGAATCGGTGTATTGATGGTTCAGCCGGGAATTGAACTTACCCCTCTGATTTACGGTGGTACCGGCAGCCATTCCGAAGAACCTGGTCAGCCTGATATCTGGCCGGAAGGGATGGAGAGCGGCACGCTGAATACGCCGGGTATTGCAGGCCTGCTTAAGAGCGCGCAGGCGCTGAAGGCTGTCGGAGTAAAAAAGATTGGGGAACATGAACGAATACTTGGGCAGATGCTTGCAGACGCCCTGGGGAAAATAAACGGTGTTCGTGTTTTTTCAGGAAAAGGGGAAAGACTTGGGGTCGTTTCATTTCTGATTGAAGGAGTGGATGCACATGAAACAGCGATGATTCTGGACCAACACTACGACATTGCTGTACGCAGCGGTGTTCACTGCGCTCCTTTGTCCCATCAGTATCTGGATACGTCAAAAAGCGGACTCGTCCGGGCAAGTGCAGGATTGTATAATACAAAAAATGACATCCAGACCCTCGCTCGGGCAGTGGAAGAGATAAAAGAAGGTTTACTTGGATAGGAGAATGACAGATGGTGTTACTCGGTACTCTCGTAAATGGATTGACTATCATTATCGGGGCTTACATAGGAGTTAAGCTGCAACGCATTCCGGAAAAGATGAAAGAAACAGTGATGAAAGCCATCGGTCTTGCCGTCATTATCCTGGGAATCACGATGGCTCTTGATGGCCAGGAATTTCTTCTCGTTATTTTCAGTCTCGCTCTGGGAGGAATCCTTGGGGAACGTATGAATATTGAAGGGAAACTCAATCAGTTGGGCGGCGTTCTTGAGAAAAGAATGAAACGAGGCAGTGAAAGTTCTAATATTGCAGAAGGGTTTGTAGCAGCCACACTGTTATTTGTAGTAGGTGCTATGGCGATTATCGGTGCCTTGGACAGTGGACTTCGGGGAGATCATTCGGTACTTTTGACGAAGAGTGTCCTTGATGGTTTCTCTTCCATTATCTTTGCGGCCACACTCGGGATTGGTGTGATGTTCTCTTCCATTCCAGTCATCCTTTATCAAGGATCGATTGCTCTTGGGGCAGCATATATCGTAGCGTTTGTACCGGAAGAACTTCTTGATTTAATGGTCAGTGAAATTACTGCTGTGGGCGGGATTATGATTCTCGCGATTGGGTTAAACATTGTCGGGATTAAACCGGTGAGGGTGGCGAATCTGCTTCCGGCAATTCCTCTTGCAGTGTTGTTCGTTTTCATTATCAATACGATTGCATAAAAAAAGTCTGCCTCAGAAAGGTCTGTTCGCCTTTTGAGGCAGACTTTTTATGTCTGTGATTTTGTCTGTGTGAGTGTTGGCCAGGTGAACTTCTTTCTTGGTGCAGAGAGACCCCGTGTAGCATGGATAATAGCTTTGGACATTACTTCTGCCATTTCCATGACAACAGAAAGGCGGGTATTCTGCAGGACCATCATCTCCATAAATCCTCCCACATTGACAATACCCGTCATGTGATAGTCACCGACCGGAGGCAGCTGTTTTTTTACAGCAGATCCCGGTTTCAGGGGACCATCAGCGAGACAGACATAGCCGACACTGGTTGAGCGTCCGAGACAGGCATCGATGGCTAAAATCAGTGGATTATCGTACGTATGTTCAATATGTGCGAGTGTTTCTTCCAGATTAACGGCGTGTACCGGGTTCGTGAGCGTTCCGTACACATGATAGCTTCGTACAGGCTGTTCTTCCAGCCTCTTTCCGATGAGCGGACCAAGACTGTCACCTGTTGACCGGTCCGAACCAATACATACAATCACCAGACCCCTTTTCTTTTCAGCTGCCAGCATCGTCTTAAGATGGGTTGACAGTTCAATAGCAGCGTTTGTGTCTTTAGCATGGATGCGGTAAGGGGAAGGGCGGTGATTTTGAAAAAGTTGTCCACGAAACATCATACAACCCCCTGTTCCCAAATAGTATTAACAGTATACGGAATCTTTCACGAATCTATACGTCCCAAAAATGGCAGGAAGAGGGGAAAGAGACCATGTGGCTATCAGGTTTAAAATGGATGTTTCTGATTATAGGCACCATTATTGGTGCAGGCTACGCTTCAGGGAGAGAGCTGTGGGAGTTCTTCGGAAGTGAAAGCGGCCTGGCCATCGTATTATTTGCAATTCTGTTTTTCATTTGCTGTTACGTACTGATGACAATCAGCCATCAGAACCGGACAGAACATTATATGCCTGTATTGAGGAAGCTGATGGGGAAACGGCTTACAGGTGTCTATGATTATATGATCATTCTCTATTTGTTCTCCACAACCATTATTATGATCGCGGGTGGAGGAGCTACCCTTGAGGTTCTTCATATCCCTTACTGGTACGGTGTATCCATCATTTCAATGCTTCTTGTGCTGCTCTTTGTGTGGGGGATATCCGGAATGACCTCCATGAATGCCGTCATCATCCCGGTCCTCATTGTATTTTTGGTTGGTACGCTCTTTGTTTTTCAGTGGACCACAGGGTTTGAAATTACCTTTGATTTAACTGCCCAGCATAACTGGCCCACAGCGTTTACATTTACAGCTTTAAACATCCTTCCACTTGTAGCGGTGCTGGCAGCTATCGGGAAAAAAATCAGACATCCAGGTGAAATCTGGATTGCCAGCTTCGGAAGTGCACTTGTTATGGGGGTTATTTCATTTTTGTATAATGAGTCACTGCTGATTGTAGCTCATGAAGTAATGTTATATGAAATACCCTTATTTGCTATTTTGAAGCATTATCCTTACTTTATGGTTCTCGTCATGTCCGGCCTCCTGTGGGCTGCCATCTACACAACAGCGGCTTCTGGAATGCTCGGACTTTGTACAAGGTTCAGGGAATATGTGAGCCTGCCTTTCTGGCTGATTGCTCTCGTTCTGACTGCGTTGATGATTCCACTCACAACCATTGGGTTTTCAACTCTTATTGCTATACTTTATCCGCTGTACGGGTTACTAAACCTCTACATTCTTGCTGCGATTCTTCTTTATCCGATTCTCCACCGCTTTGATGAAAGGCCGGTTCCTTAAGCAGGAGTGAAATTGAAAGAATGGAGGGAAATCCTCTTTACTAAACTTAGTGGTAGTGTTGTATAATATCAGCAAAGGAACGAGGGCGAAGAGGTGATTAATGATGCCGGACAAGACATTTCAACTGCACGATGTTGTCGAGATGAAAAAGCCTCATCCGTGCGGGGAGAACCGGTGGAAGATTATTCGGATGGGAATGGATATCCGTATCAAATGTATGGGGTGCGACCACAGCGTCATGCTTCCAAGAAAAGAGTTTGGTAAAAAAATGAAAAAGGTGCTTGAACACCACGAAGAATAAAGGGCATGCCCGCGACTCTGAAAAAGAGCTGCGGGCTTTTTTGCAGGTTATGAATCTGAGGGGCAAAACCTAACCACACACCGTCTTGCGCTTTTGCCTGAGACTATCTATAATTGGGAAGGATGAAATTGTCGCGAAAATCACGTAATTATAGACGAAATAAAAACGTAGGTTGTCCGCCGGGCGGGCAAGCACGACGAATAAAGGAGCATGCTTTATGGCATTAACAACAGGAATCGTTGGTTTACCAAACGTAGGAAAATCAACACTATTCAATGCAATTACCCAGGCAGGAGCGGAGTCAGCCAACTATCCGTTCTGTACCATTGACCCGAACGTGGGGATCGTGGAAGTACCCGACGAAAGACTCGACAAGCTTACAGAACTGGTTGATCCCCATAAAACAGTTCCGACTGCCTTTGAATTCACAGACATTGCCGGTATCGTTGAGGGAGCCAGCAAAGGGGAAGGGCTCGGAAACAAATTCTTATCACACATCCGTCAGGTAGACGCAATCTCTCACGTTGTCCGTTGTTTTGAAGACGAAAACATCACTCACGTGTCGGGGAGCGTAGATCCGATCCGTGATATTCAGATTATCAACCTCGAACTTATTCTTGCCGATATGGAAACAGTGGAGAAGCGTCTGGCGAAAGTGAGTAAGATGGCTCGCCAAAAAGACAAGGATGCTATGTTCGAGCTTGAGATCCTTGAAAAATTCCGTGATGCTTTTGAAAACGAAATGCCGGCACGAAGCGTAAGTCTCACAGAAGAACAGGACAAGTTTGCAAAAGGTATGCACCTTCTTACTAAAAAGCCGGTTCTTTACGCGGCAAACGTAAGTGAAGACGAAATTGTTGATCCGAGCAGCAACGAAAACGTGCAGAAGGTCCGTGAGTTTGCAGCGCAAGAAAACTCTGAAGTAATTGTTGTCTGTGCGAAAATTGAATCTGAAATTGCCGAGCTTGACGGTGAAGAAAAGCAGGAGTTCCTTGATGACCTGGGCATTGCTGAATCAGGGCTTGATCAGTTGATTAAAGCTGCCTACAATCTTCTCGGTCTTGAAACGTACTTTACTGCAGGTAAGCAGGAAGTCCGTGCGTGGACGATCAAGCACGGTACCAAAGCACCCCAGGCTGCCGGTGTGATTCACACCGACTTTGAGCGTGGATTTATCCGTGCTGAAGTCGTTGCCTACGAGGATCTCGTAGCTGCAGGAAACATGACTGTGGCGAAAGAAAACGGGAAAGTCCGTCTTGAAGGAAAAGAGTACATTGTAAAAGACGGAGACGTCGTTCATTTCCGTTTCAATGTGTAATATAAAAATGAGAAGAACTCCTGCTGGGGAAGCAGGGGTTCTTTTTTTGTCGTTTTTGCAGGGTGGGGGGGTCTTTGAGCAGGTAATCGCTTGGCGATTTATGATTTTTAAGGAGCCGGGTAAATGGATTCAGGAATGATGTTTGATTTTAAGGAGTCTGTTGGCAGGATTAATGAAAAACGAATCATATTCAGGAATAGGGAAGAAGATTTAAGGATAAAAATTTTCTTTTTAAGGGATCTATCGATTACTTTCAGGAATATGCAGGCTGTTGCTGAAAGATCATTTTCGGAAACACCGTTATAATCATGCAGCCGAAATGGCCGAGACTACCGCGGTAGTGGGAGTCCGGGTGAGACCCGCAGTGCGGAGTACGAGGAGGCTCGCCGGCACTGCAGCAGACAAGGCAACAACATCAATATTCTCCTAAATTCCTATAATTTCTTATTAACGACTCAGGAACTCATATCCTCATTTAAATATTCCATTTATAAAAAAATCCCCATCAATCTTGTCTTTTCAAAAAACACCTGCTATAATTGACAATTGCGAGCAAAAGAGAAATATGCTTGCTCCTTGCTCCTCAAAACGAGGAGCCGCTAAGTCCAAAAGGAGGTGGAAAAACATGCGCAAATACGAAATTATGTACATTGTACGTCCTAACCTTGAAGAAGCAGCTACTAAAGAAATCGTAGAACGTTACAACAAGGTTTTGACTGACAACGGCGCAGAAGTGGAAAAGGTTGAGGAAGTAGGAAAGAAACGTCTTGCTTACGAAATCGATGACTTTAATGAAGGTTACTACGTAATCCTTAAAGTGAACTCTAACCCAGAGGCCATTTCTGAGTTCGATCGTTTGGTGAAAATCAACGAAAACATCTTACGCAGAATCGCTGTTCGCGACGACGAATAGCAGGTAAATAAAGATTAAAAGAATGGGGAGGAGTTCGACTTATGATTAACCGCGTTGTGTTAGTCGGAAGACTGACAAAAGATCCTGAGTTACGCTATACAGCAAACGGCATTGCAGTTGCAACATTTACACTTGCAGTTAACCGTCCTTTTTCCAACCAGCAGGGAAACCGTGAAGCAGACTTTCTGAACATTGTTGTTTGGAGAAAGCAAGCGGAAAACGTAGCAAACTACTTGAAAAAAGGTAGCATGGCCGGTGTGGACGGACGAGTTCAGAGCCGCAGCTACGACAATAACGAAGGACGCCGCGTCTTTATCACGGAAATTGTAGCTGAGAGTGTACAATTCCTTGAAACAAAAGGCGGAGGCGGTGGTGGAAACCGCGAGCAATCCGGCGGCGGAAACTACGGTCAAAGCAACGATGGTTATCAAAACAACCCAGGTCAGCAATCCGGCGGACGTGGGGGACAGTCGGACTTCTCAGATGACCCATTTGCAAATGACGGCAAACCAATCGACATTAATGATGACGATCTGCCGTTCTAATCACGCTTTAAATGACGTGTAAATATAAAAATTCTAAAAGAAGGAGGGGTTCAAATGGCCCGTCGTGGACGTCCAAAACGTCGTAAGGTTTGTTTCTTCACTGTAAACAAAATTACGAAAATCGATTATAAAGATGTAGACTTGCTTAAACGATTCGTTTCTGAGCGTGGAAAAATTCTTCCTCGCCGTGTAACAGGAACTTCTGCAAAGTACCAGCGTCAATTGACTCGCGCAATCAAGCGCTCCCGTCAAATGGCACTACTTCCATTCGTTACTGGTGAGTAATTACCAGCTCGAAAAACCCGTTACCTATTTGGTAGCGGGTTTTTGGTTATTTAGCTGTACCCACTGCATTTGTGTTGAAGAATAACCATTATACGATTAATTTTTTTTGCGATGATACCTGATCAGACGTTCCAGGGCTCATCTGTTTGATTTTGTTCTTTCTCTTTATCTCATGCTACAATAAGAAACGATGAAACCGTATGTGAAACGAGGGAACCAATGATGAACGAAACAAGCCCGATCAAAGAGGGCGCTTTATATATAGGGATTTACCTGCTCCTGATTATGGCAACACTGTTTGTGCCGGTGATCAGTCTGTTCACGATGTTTTTACTTCCTGTCCCGTTTATTATTTTTGCAGCTAAACATGGGTTAAGGCCGGCAATCTTCTTAATGACAGTAAGCTTTGCTGTATTACTGATCATTGCCTACCCGCTGGCCATAATCTTTACCATCACGTTTGCTTCGACCGGGGTCGTCATCGGCGAACTTTACCGGAGAAAGAAAACAGCTTTTGGTGTTCTCCTTGGCGGTTCCCTGACATTTATTGCAGCCATTATTTTAAACTTCATAGGAAGTATCGTCATTCTTGATGTTCATCCAATCGAGAGCGTTCAGGACGTGCTCTATGAATCTGTTGAGACAACAGAATCACTACTGCCGATGCTCGGTCAGGACGACACATTTGAAACGGCAGCCGGGTTCATTGACGGACTCACAACGGTAACGCCGGCATTGTTTATTATCCTGGGGATCTCTTACGCTTTTACAGTCCAGTGGATCGCGTCATTTATTCTGAGAAAAAGAAAAGTGGACGTCACTAGGTTTCCACCTTTGCGTGAGTGGGGTTTTCCGAAATCATTTATCTGGTATTATCTGATTATGTATATCTTTATCTACTTTGTGGATATGGAAGAAGGGTCAGCCCTTTATATGGCTATGTATAACCTCCTTCCGATCCTGGAACTGATCATGGTAATCCAGGGTCTTGCATGTATCTTTTTCTTTTTCCATGTGAAAAAAATTCACAAAGCAGTGCCGGTGGCTATTTTATTTTTGGGAATCCTTTTCCCACCTTTACTGTATCTCATCCGCATTTTAGGTATAATTGATTTAGTGTTTGACCTAAGGAAACGAATGGACACAAACAGGTAGGAGTTGTGAGGAATGCCTAATTTCTTAATGAAGCGGTGGCATGGCTATCACGTCGTGGCGTTACTGGGGATTGCCATCTTATTTACCGGAATTTTAACCTATTATCAATGGCAGATCGGCCTGGTCGGCTTTCTTGGTATTGCCATCGTTTTTATATTTGTTTTGAGAGCCCGCATCCAGTTTGAAAAAGATCTGACGGAGTATGTGTCCACACTATCATACAGAGTCAACAAAGCTGGTGAAGAGGCAGTGATGAAACTGCCGATCGGGATGGTCCTCTATAACGAAGCAGGGACCATTCAGTGGGTTAACCCGTATATGTCCGCTCTTCTTGCAGATGACGTACTTGGGGAGAATGTTGATATTATTTCTGAAGACCTGCCTGTGCTGATGGAAGATGAGGGAAAAGAGTTTCTCCTTACTCTGGGAGAACGGAAATACCGGGTTGTCAACGAATCGAATGAGCGCCTTCTGTACTTTTTTAATGCTACGGAAGAGCAGGAAATAAAAGAACTGTTCGAACGGGATAAGACCGTTATCGGACTCATTTATCTTGATAACTATGACGAGGTCACACAGGGGATGGAAGACCAGCTGAGAAGCAAACTTCTGACCCACGTCACAAACGTATTGAATTCTTGGGCGAAAGATCAGGATATCTTTCTCAGAAGGATTGCCTCGGACCGGTTTATTGCGATCTTTAACGAAGAAGCCCTTTATAACCTGGAAGAAGACCGCTTTACGCTTCTGGATGAAGTGAGAGAAGGTACCGCCCAGGAGAAAGTAGCTCTCACCCTCAGTATCGGTGTGGGTAGCGGGCATTCGTCCCTCCGCGAGCTTGGCGCTCTTGCCCAGTCAAGTCTGGACCTGGCTCTGGGCCGTGGCGGGGACCAGGTGGCCATCAAACAGAGCGATGGTAAAGTACGTTTTTACGGCGGAAAATCAAATGCTATGGAAAAACGTACGAGAGTTCGTGCAAGGGTCATTTCACATGCAATCCGGGATTTTGTAAAAGAAAGTGACCGGGTCATTATTATGGGTCATAAAAACCCTGATATGGATTCCATCGGAGCGGCCATCGGAATGCTGAAGATCGCTCAGGTAAATAACAAGGACGCCTTTATCGTCCTGGATCCGGACAATGTGAACCAGAGTGTTCATAAACTGCTTGAAGCCATTCAGGATCATGACGATCTCTGGGCTCATTTCATTACCCCTGAGGAAGCCCGGGAGGAGATGACAGATGAGACCCTGATGGTCGTGGTAGATACACACAAACCGTCCCTTTGTATTGATGCAAAACTTCTGGATCGTGTGGAGCGGATTATTGTTATAGACCACCACAGAAGAGGCGAAGAATTCATTGAAGAAGCGGTACTCGTCTATATGGAGCCATATGCTTCATCAACAGCAGAACTTGTGACAGAGCTCCTTGAATATCAGCCGAACCATCCGAACCTCGATGTTCTGGAAGCTACAGCCCTGTTATCGGGTATTATCATAGATACGAAGAGCTTTGCAATCCGTACGGGATCGCGAACGTTCGATGCTGCGTCGTATCTGAAAAGTCAGGGTGCGGACACGACATTAGTGCAAAAGCTGATGAAAGAAGATCTGGATCAGTATGTGAAGCGGGCGAATTTAGTCGAGAGAGCATATATTTACACTGCCGGTACGGCCATTGCCAGGGGTGAGGAAAACCAGACCTATAACCAGGTGCTAATCGCTCAGGCAGCAGACACTCTGCTTACGATGAATAACGTGGTCGCCTCGTTTGTCATCTCCGAACTGGAAGACGGCCGTGTGAGCATCAGTGCCCGCTCCCTTGGTGAAATTAACGTGCAGGTTATTATGGAAAACATGTATGGCGGAGGTCATCTGACCAATGCAGCTACCCAGATCTCCGGAATGTCACTGGAAGAAGCGGAAGACTTACTGAAAGAGAAAATAGATAATTATTTTAAAGGGGGACAATCGTGATGAAAGTGATTTTCCTGCAGGATGTAAAAGGAAAAGGCAAAAAAGGGGAAGTTAAAAACGTGGCAGAAGGGTATGCACGAAACTACCTTCTGAAAAATAATCTCGCAGTGGAAGCGAACAGCGGGAATATGAAAGACCTTGAAATGAAAAAAGAAAGCCAGAGTAAAAAGGCCCAGCAGGAACTGGAAGAAGCGGAAGCCTATAAGGATAAGCTTGAAAAAACAACAGTTGAAGTAAAAGCGAAAGCAGGAGAAGGCGGGCGTCTTTTCGGTGCTGTAACGAGCAAGCAAATCGCCGATACGCTTAAGAAAATGAAGATGAAAGTCGACAAGCGTAAGATCGACCTAGATGACCCGATCCGGGCATTGGGGTACCGAAACGTCGATATAAAAATACACCCGAAAGTCACGGCTACTGTAAAAGTCCATGTGATAGAAGAGTAAGATCTACCCTGCTGCAGGGACTGTTTCCTGCAGCTCAGACTCACTAATGAAGGGGCGATTCCTATGAGTGATCTTTTTGCTGATCGTACCCCGCCACAGAATATTGAAGCAGAACAAGCCGTGCTTGGTGCCATCTTTATTGATGATGAAGCCATCGTCACGGCTTCTGAGCGCTTAGTACCAGACGACTTTTACCGTGCTGCGCACCAGCGGATTTACACGGTGATGCTCACACTTTCTGAAAAAGGAGAGCCGGTCGACCTTGTCACGGTTACGTCTGAACTGCAAACGCGTAAGTGGCTTGAAGAAATTGGCGGTGTGACGTATCTCAGTGATCTCGCAAATGCTGTACCTACGGCGGCAAACGTCGAATATTACAGTCAGATGGTTGAAGAAAAATCTCTGCTCAGAAGGCTTATTCGGGTAGCCACAAACATTGCAGCTGACGGCTATGCAGCTGAAGATGAAGTAGACGCCATTTTAAACGAAGCTGAGAAGACCATTCTCGAAGTTTCTCATAAAAAGAATACGAGCGCATTTAAAGACATCAAAGACGTTCTTGTAAATGCCTATGACAACATTGAAATGCTTCAAAATCAAAGCGGGGAAATTACAGGGATTCCAACAGGGTTTAAGGAGCTGGATTCCATGACAGCAGGATTCCAGCGAAATGACCTTATCATTGTGGCAGCCCGTCCGTCTGTAGGTAAGACGGCTTTTGCCTTGAATATCAGTCAGAACGTAGCTACGAGAACCGATGAGAACGTAGCGATTTTCAGTCTGGAGATGGGGGCAGAGCAGCTGATCATGCGTATGCTCTGTGCTGAGGGAAACATTGACGCCCAGCGCCTCCGTACAGGTGATCTGAATGATGAAGACTGGCAGAAGCTGACGATGGCAATGGGAAGCCTGTCCAAGGCCGGAATCTACATTGATGACACCCCTGGCGTAAGAGTAAATGATATTCGTGCTAAATGCCGCCGTCTCAAGCAGGAAAAAGGCCTCGGGATGATCATGATTGACTACCTTCAGCTAATCCAGGGTGACGCCCGAAGCGGTGAAGGCCGTCAGCAGGAAGTAAGTGAAATCTCCCGTTCCCTGAAAGGGCTGGCACGTGAACTTGAGGTGCCGGTTATTGCACTGTCACAGCTGAGCCGTGGCGTAGAGTCCCGTCAGGACAAACGCCCGATGATGAGTGACATCCGGGAATCAGGAAGTATTGAGCAGGACGCCGATATCGTAGCCTTCCTCTACCGTGATGATTACTACGATAAAGAGTCCGAGAACAAAGATATCATTGAAATCATCATCGCCAAGCAGCGTAACGGTCCGGTAGGGACGTGCGAACTGGCTTTCGTAAAAGAATTCAACAAGTTCGTGAATCTTGAACGGCGTTACGATGAGGGAAGCATTCCCCCAGGTGCGTAACAGTTCATCCCCCTTTCTGCCTGGAGCGGAGAGGGGATTTTTGTTTGTGCCGGGTAGAAGGTGTGGGTGAGGTGTGTCGTATTTTGTCGTATTCTCTTTAAATCTACTAAAGTTCTGCATAAATGGAGGAGAACTCTTCATAAATCGTCCCGAAGTCTGCATAAATGGCTCTAAATTATTTATAAATCACAAAAAGTTCTCCATAAAATTTACAAGCACACCATTCAGTCCACTCCCATCCTATTCAAACCCTCTTACACACGAACAAAGAATCTCGAAATCTCTCTAATTGTTCGGATTTGAGTTGACTCATGAACATTCTATTGATAAACTTACTGTGGTTTAATGAAAAGCTAAAATTCAGGGAACGTTAAAAGCGTTAAATATAAGTGGAGGTGCTCATCCATGCCATCGGTTGTTGTGGTAGGAACTCAGTGGGGAGACGAAGGAAAAGGAAAGATTACAGACTACTTGTCTGAACAGGCGGAGCTCGTTGCCCGCTACCAGGGAGGAAACAATGCTGGACATACGATCGTGTTCGGTGGTGAAAAGTACAAGCTTCACCTCATTCCTTCAGGGATTTTTTATAGTGATAAAACATGTGTTATCGGGAACGGAATGGTTATTGACCCGAAAGCACTCGTAAAAGAGCTGAAGTATCTTCATGACAAAGGCGTCGATACGAGCAACCTTCGTATCAGTAACCGTGCCCATGTTATTCTTCCATATCACTTAAAGCTTGATATCGTAGAAGAAGAAAGCAAAGGTGCAAACAAAATTGGTACAACAAAAAAGGGGATCGGTCCGGCATACATGGACAAGGCAGCACGTGTAGGTATCCGTATTGCCGATCTTCTTGATAAAGAAACGTTTGAGGAAAAGCTCGATATCAATCTTCGTGATAAAAACCGTCTTCTCGAGAAAGTGTATGAAGTAGAAGGCTTTAAAAAAGAAGACATTTTAGATGAGTACTTTAACTACGGCCAGGAAATTGCCCATTATGTAACAGATACGTCAGTTGTTTTAAACGACGCTCTTGATTCAGGACGCCGTGTATTGTTTGAAGGTGCCCAGGGAGTAATGCTTGACCTCGACCAGGGTACGTACCCGTTTGTTACATCATCCAACCCGATTGCCGGAGGTGTAACGATTGGATCCGGTGTTGGTCCTTCTAAGATCAACCATGTTGTCGGTGTATCAAAAGCGTATACGACACGTGTAGGTGATGGTCCTTTCCCGACAGAATTAACAGACGAAATCGGTGACCGGATCCGTGAAGTAGGTAACGAATATGGAACGACGACCGGACGCCCCCGCCGTGTAGGCTGGTTTGACAGTGTTGTTGTCCGCCACGCGCGCCGTGTAAGTGGAATTACAGACTTGTCTTTAAACTCCATTGACGTTCTTTCAGGAATTAAAAAGCTTAAAATTTGTGTTGCTTATGAATACAAAGGGGAAATCATTGAGGAATTCCCGGCAAGCCTTAAAGTGCTGGCTGAGTGCAAACCGGTATATGAGGAGCTTGACGGCTGGGACGAAGACATCACAGGTGTGAAGTCTCTTCATGAGCTCCCTAAAAACGCTCTGTATTACGTGGAGCGGGTATCACAGCTTACAGGCATCCCATTGAGTGTATTCTCTGTAGGACCTGACAGAAGCCAGACAAACATGGTCCGCGGTGTATTTGCATAAAATCATTTTCAAAAAAGCCAGACCTGCATGACGGGAAACCGTTGTGCAGTTTTTTTATGGGAGTGAATTAGTTGAATACGATGAATCGCTCGATCGCGAAATGGGAAAAGTATTCAACCAAAGCGGTCATCAGATGGTCCTCCATTTAAGAAGCAACAGTCACAACCATTCAGGAATAAATGGCTGTACACGTCACATTTAAAGTTCATCAGCTTCAGCAGGTAAATGTGAACGGACGTAAAAAGCATGACAATAAGCACCACCATAGAGATAAAGACAAGGGGAGAAGATAAAAACAGCTGAATTTTATTTGACAGTAACTGCGCTTATTGCTTCAAAGGAGTTCACCATAAAGGATCTCCTTTTTTATGTGATCAAAAATCACTGTCAAAAAGACGGTTAGCCTGCTTTTTTCAGGGGAAGTATAAAGTAAATCTCTACTTTCTTTAATGAATAGTATGAAATCTATTGCAAACTTGAATATAATCCGTTATTGTTGATAAGGATGTTTTGTGAAGGAATCCTATTTGTAAAAAAACTTTTCAAAATGTCTTGCATTGATCTTTAAAAGGTGATAATATATTCCTTGTCGCCAAGAAATGAGCCATTAGCTCAGTTGGTAGAGCATCTGACTTTTAATCAGAGGGTCGAAGGTTCGAGTCCTTCATGGCTCACCATTTTACTTTTTATACCCCACAGTGGCCCGTTGGTCAAGTGGTTAAGACACCGCCCTTTCACGGCGGTAACACGGGTTCGAATCCCGTACGGGTCACCATTTTAAATAAAGATTTGCTTTATTTAAAGGCTTAGGGTATAATAAGTTTTGTTGCTTCACATACTTAATAAGGTGAAGAGAACAACATCATTTCTAAAGCGTCACTTTGTAACGGCGCGGGATGGAGCAACGAGCAGTACATCGTTGCATAAACCCCAAGTTGCCTCGACGGATATACTGCGTAGCATAAGCTTGCAGAGGAAGAGGTAGCATCTTGTTTAGCATCGTCCGTATGCTATGTAACGGCGCGGGATGGAGCAGTCTGGTAGCTCGTCGGGCTCATAACCCGAAGGTCGGAGGTTCAAATCCTCCTCCCGCAACCAATTTAACATTGCTTGCCCGGCATATTTTTTTTGCAAAAATGACCGGACGTGCAGTTTCATAGACTATAGATTACATAATCATTGTTTAAGGTCCCGTGGTGTAGCGGTTAACATGCCTGCCTGTCACGCAGGAGATCGCCGGTTCGATCCCGGTCGGGACCGCCATTTAAATGTTGGCTCGATAGCTCAGTCGGTAGAGCAGAGGACTGAAAATCCTCGTGTCGGCGGTTCGATTCCGTCTCGAGCCACCATTTTATACTAATTGCTGGCCTAGCTCAATTGGTAGAGCAACTGACTTGTAATCAGTAGGTTGGGGGTTCAAGTCCTCTGGCCAGCACCACATATATATATAATATCAAACCTATTCTGAAATACAGGATAGGTTTTTCTTATGGGATTACATCTCAATTCGCAGCAAATCGTCTGATGACATACACTAGAATCCGACGCGGTTTTACAATTAATGACACGAATAATACAATTCATTTACAGATTTGTGATAGAACCCACTATTGGAACGAGTTATGATAGAATGATTCCGGATAAGAGTAGGACAATATATCTACTTTTTACCAGCAACAAGAAAATTCTGGAGGACTATATGTTTACTCAAACCAATTCTGTACAAAATATACTCACATACATAGGAATGGCTGTACTCGGTCTTACAGCATTTCTTCTGCTCTCTTTTCCTGCTTCAGCTCAAATACCTGATGATGACAGTGTAGAGGCAGACCAATCAGAGGGAATCAGCACGCTATATCATGTTCACTACGGTGACACATTTGTCGGGTTTGTTGATGATAAATCTGAAGTATATGACATTGTCGATGAGAAAGTGGATGCTTTCGACGAAGATGATGAAGTCCGCCTCACTACAGCGGAGGAGCTTCAGGTTATTCCCGAGCGTGTTTTTCATGCAAAAGCCCTTAATGATGTGACGATTGAAAAATTGGAAGAAATCCTTGAAATTAAGGCAGAGGCCCATGAGCTTACTGTAGATGGTGAACATGCGGGTTATTTAAGCGCTGCTTTTGAAAAAGAAGACTTTATCCGTTTCTGGAAGCTTGAATATGTAACGGAAGATGAACTTGATGTCTTTGAAAAAGATGAAGACGTGGAACTTGAAGAAGGTGACACAATGATTCTTGATATCTATTTATCTGACGATCTTGAATCAGAGGAAGTTCTTGTGGATCCTGACGAACTTCAGTCAAAGGAAGAGCTTGTAGAGATTTTGGAAACAGGAGCTCATGATGAAACAGAATATGAAGTTGAGGAAGGAGATGTGCTGGGAACGATTGCAGCAGATCATGACCTTTCTGTTAAAGAGCTTCTTGATGCAAACGAGGACCTGGATGAAGAAAATTCAATAAGTGAAGGTGACACTCTGACTGTTTACAACAGCGCACCTCTTTTGCATGTTGTTGTAGAAAAGGTGAAAAAAGAAAGTAAAGAGATTCCCTATGAGACAAAAACGGAAGAAGACAGCGACATGGATAAAGGCAAGACGGAAGTGAAGCAGTCTGGTGAAGAAGGCGAGAAAGTAGTAGAAAAGAAAATAATCTCTGAAAATGGCAGTACCGTTTCTACTGAAACGGTTGAAGAAGAGACCGTTTCAGAGCCTGAAGACCGCATCGTGATAAAAGGGACGAAGGAAACGGCGTCCCGTGGAAGTGGAAAGCTTGAATGGCCGGCTGTCGGAGGTTATATCTCAAGTCCAAAAGGACAACGCTGGGGACGACTCCATAAGGGAATTGATATCGCCCGCCCTTCAAGTCCTGAGATCAGGGCAGCAGAATCTGGAACGGTGACGTCGGCAAAAACGGAGAGCGGTTATGGAAAAACGGTCCGCATCCGTCACAGTAACGGGCTGGAAACATTATACGCCCATCTTGACAGTATGAGTGTAAGCGCCGGTGATTCCGTATCGAGAGGAGAAGATATAGGGATCATGGGTGAAACCGGAACAGCAACCGGCGTTCATCTGCACTTTGAAGTGTACAAAGATGGAGAGCTTGAAGACCCTGAAGATTACGTTAGCAAGTAAAAAATATTACTAAAAGAGGCTGTGTCAGACATATGACGCAGTCTTTTTTTTGGCCTTTATCGTAAAGGTTGTTACAGATTGTCAGAGACCCCTGTGGTATTAGGGACTAGGCAAGACGCCGCAGAGCTTCAGGAAAGCACTGAAAAAATCAAAAGCTGTAATTTACTTAACCACATTAGGGATCTGTTGTCGCCAAAAAGAATAATTTCTACTAAAAGATCTTAAAACTTTATTTTTATAAAGATCATTATTGTTTTAAAAAGCGTTGAATGCAGCAAAGCTGCGTGTTGCTTCGACACAGATATCTGCGTAGCGTTACTGGTAGAGAAAGAAGCAGGTATAAGCCTCCTGTAGGCTCACCGGCGTCTCCGCGGAAAGTGCAATAAGCGTAAATCAACAGCTGAGTTTAAAAGAGCCACTCTAAAAGAAGTGCGAACAGTATCATTGTTATAAAAACAGCGTTTTTAATAACCTATCAGACTGGTAATTTACCAGTTTCGTGCAGGTACAACCTTGACTGCAACTGTGATAGAATATAAGAGGATACGTCTGGAAAATCGGCAATTTTAACAAAAAGTGTGCGGGTTTAGAGCCGCAACGGACTATAAATGGAAGCTGGTGGTAAAATGGACAAGCAAAAAATCCTTGTGGTTGACGATGAGCAGCCCATTGCAGATATTTTACAGTTCGGATTGGAAAAAGAAGGGTTTAACGTGATTTGTGCCTACGACGGCAATGAAGCCGTTGAAAAAGTAAAAGAGCACGTACCTGACCTTATATTATTAGATATTATGCTTCCGTACAGAGATGGAATGGAAGTGTGCAGGGAAGTCCGTAAAACGTATGATATGCCTATTATTATGCTGACTGCGAAAGACTCGGAAATTGATAAAGTACTCGGCCTCGAACTCGGAGCAGATGATTACGTAACAAAGCCTTTCAGTACACGGGAGCTTATTGCCCGTGTTAAAGCAAACCTGCGACGTAATCAGAAGTCCCAGGAGCCTGAGCAGGATAACAAGGACATTCAGGTCGGACCGCTTCTTGTTCAGCCTGATGCCTACCTGGTGACGAAACGCGGTGAGCCGATTGAGCTTACTCATCGTGAATTTGAGCTAGTGCATTATTTAGCGAAGCATCTTGGACAGGTCATGACACGGGAGCACCTGCTTCAGGCGGTATGGGGGTATGACTACTTCGGTGACGTACGGACAGTGGACGTTACGGTCAGACGCCTTCGTGAAAAAGTAGAAGACAACCCTAGTCATCCGACATGGATTGTCACAAGACGCGGGGTTGGTTACTACTTACGCAACGCAACCGATCAGGAGAGTTGATTGAATGAAAAAGGTGCGCTTTTATAAGTCAATTCACGTAAAGATCGTTATTATTTACGTGCTTTTGATTTTAATAGCGATGCAGGTCATCGGTGTATATTTTTCGCAGCAGCTTGAAGACAGGCTGGTTGAGAACCATAGTGAGATGATAAGTGACAGAGCGAACCTTCTGGTCTATAACGTTCAGCAGGAGATTCTTGAGGAGCGGGAAGAGGGCGATGAAAGTCTTGAGAGTGATATTAATAATGTTCTTGATCAGCTCTTTGATATAGCCAACGCAAAGGCCCAGGTTGTGGATTCAAACAAAACCATTATCGGCACTTCCGAACAGGAGGAGCGTATAAGGCTTGAAGGTCAGCGGACGACCAACATGCGTATTACACGGACGCTTGTCACAGGACAGGGCGATACCATTCCTATGAGGCGTGAGCTTGACGGAGACCGGGTTTCAGTTATTACCGAGCCTGTGTTTGATGTGGAAGAAGGCCAGGATATTATCGGGGCCATTTACATTGAAGCCTCTTTGGAAGATATTTATGCCCAGGTGCAGCAGATTAACCAGATTCTTATGACAGGTACGGTCATTGCCCTTGCGATCACCGTTGTCCTTGGCGTGCTTCTGGCGCAGACCATAACAAGACCGATTGTAGACATGAAGAAACAAGCACATGTAATGGGAAAAGGGGATTTCTCCAGAAGTGTTACAGTTTACGGAGATGATGAGATCGGTCAGCTTGCCCGTGCTTTTAACAATCTGACAATAAAACTCCAGGACGCTAACGCCACGACAGAAGGGGAGCGGCGAAAGCTTTCCAGCGTTCTTACTCACATGACAGATGGGGTTATTGCAACGGATAAAAACGGAAATGTGATTTTGATGAACCGTCGTGCAGAAGAGATGCTGGAGCGCACTCAGGAGGAGACCCTCGGTGAAAAACTGACGGATGTACTGCACTTAAAAGGGGTTATGAAGATGGAGGATCTGTATGATTACAACGATCCGCTTCTTCTTGACATGGATACAGTGGAGGATGACTCCTTCTTCGAGGCGCATTTCTCTGTTATTTCAAAAGAAAATGGTGAGCAAAACGGGCTTATTGCTGTATTGCATGACGTAACGGAGCAGGAAAAAGTCGAACAGGAGCGCCGTGAATTTGTAGCAAATGTGTCGCATGAGCTCAGAACGCCTCTCACTTCCATGAAAAGCTACCTGGAGGCGCTGGCTGATGGCGCACTGGATACGGATGTGGCACCCCGTTTTATTAATGTCACGCAAAATGAAACCGAGCGGATGATTCGTCTCGTTAATGATTTACTGCAGCTGTCAAAAATGGACAGTAAGGACTACCAGATGACGATGAATTCCATGAACCTTACATCATTTGTGGAGCAGGTTCTTGACCGCTTTGAAATGTCGACAAAAAACCAGTCGATTACATTTAAGCGTAAGCTCCCCGATGAACCGCTGTTTGTTTACGGTGACCGGGATAAACTGACGCAGCTTCTTGATAACATCGTATCCAATGCCGTGAAGTATTCACCTCAGGGCGGTACGATTACATGCAGTGTGAAAGTGGAAAAAGGACGCGTGATTATCAGCGTGCAGGATGAAGGAGTCGGTATCCCGAAAGACAGTATTCCGCACGTGTTTGACCGTTTTTACCGAGTGGATAAAGCAAGAACAAGGAGCCTTGGGGGGACCGGACTGGGCCTTGCGATTGCCAAAGAAATTATCAACGCCCACGGCGGCGATATCTGGGTAAGCAGTGAGTGGGGCAAAGGAACACGAATGTCGTTCAGCCTGCCGGTTCCTGAGGAGGCGAAAGAAGCATAATGGCCATGGAACATTTTAAAACCGTCCTTCTTTGGATTCTCATTCTCACAAGTGTGGGTCTGACCTATTCAATCTGGACCTTTCAGCCTGATTACAGTCCTCTTGGTTCGTCGGAAACAATTGAAAGTCCTGATATAGGAGAGCAGAAGTCATTTTCTGATTTTCTTATGCCTGAAAGTATAACTGTTCATGAAAATGATATTCATTACTGGCTGGCTCCCGGGGAAGAGCGCTTTATGACGCAGATCGAAGCGATACTTGATTTTGAGTATGAGCGTGTGCTTGATATCTCCAGGAGGGAAGTGCCGCAGCTGAATCAGCCGGCCCGGGCGCTGGATTTCAAGTTTAAATCTCCGATCCCCGGAGACGTGATTAATGAGCTTTTCGACTTTGGGGAACAGTCAATGGGAATTACAACAGTAGACAGGATCTATCTGTCAAGGTCCAATACATCGTCAGCGAGTGAAGTGGTTGCCCGTTTTATTTCCTATGCAGATGAAGAAATCTATCAGGTTGATGCCAATATCAGCTATGAACAGCTCGTTGCCTTATATGAAGGAGAACGAGAGCACCTTTATGAAGCGGAAGGTCTTGAGTTTGAAGAAGGAACGTACGGCAATTATGCCTATCTCCCTCTTGAACCACCGCCAATGAGAGAGCTCACATATAACTGGGATTCGACTTCAGAGCAGGATATGCGCACGGTGATGTTCAGCGATCCTGATTTTGTAACAGAGTACCAGCGGGGTGCAACCGTTCGTATGTATTCAGATGGAAGCCGTTTCCTTGAGATCACCCGCCGCGGAAGTGGAAACGTAATGAAGTTCGAGCATCAGCGTACAGGGACTTTTGATGAGGATGAAACAGATACCCACGTATTAATTGATGCGATGGATTTTATCAATACCCGGGGCGGATGGACCGAGAGCTATACCATCGATGAATGGCAGCATGGTTTTAACGACACGGTTTTGTATCGTTTAAATATGGATGAGCTTCCGGTCCTTGCCGGATCATCGAATCAGGATCTGTACTTTACGAAAGAGATAACCCGTTCGGGCAGTCAGATTACGAAGTACGAGCGTCCTCTATTCCGCCTTGATGGGCAGTTTGATCAGGATAAGGTTACACCTCTTGAATCACTTGAAGAAGTTCAGTCCTATTTGGAACAGATGGAAGAGTTTGATCCCCGCAGTATTGAAGATATGCGGATTGGTTATTACATGGACAGTTCCAGTAACTTCATGATTTTTTACCCGGACTGGTTTATTAAACGGGGGAACTGGCAGCGGTTTAGTGAAATCCGGGAAGAGTATGAGAACCGCGAAGATGAGGAAGTTGAAGAAGAAACAGAGGAGGAAGCATAGGATGGACTGGAGCAGAGCAAAAACAATCCTTATTGTTACGTTTTTCTGCCTGAATGTGTTTCTGGTGTATCAGCTGATCGAAAAGCGCAGTGATTCAAGCCAGTTAGGCGTAATGGCCCAGCCCAGCTTCCAGGACCTCCTCCAGAACCAAAACCTTGAGATTGAGCTTAGTGATCCAAGCCGGACACCAACAGGCTATCACGTAACTGGATTTCCAAGAGCGTTTAATGAAGAAGAAGTGAAGGTTGATTACGAAGGTCAGGAAGTGGAGATCGACCGGCAGGAGTATGAAATTGTCGTTGAGCTTGAGGAGTCCCACAGGCTCATTCCGAGCAATTTGTCCGGAAGTGTAAACGCCTTTCTTGGAGGAAATCTCTTAAACGGGGATGAGTATGCCTTCGGGTATTTTAACGAAGAAGAGGGTTATATCCGCGCTTTTCAGACTCACAAAGATGAGCTTCTCCGTTATTTAAGCGGAGATTCCCATGTGAAGCTTGAAGTAAATGAAGACATGGAAATTGAGCGGTATTCACAGCGCTATCTCGACCTCACGCCGCAACTGGAACAGGAGCAGGAGCTGATTTCACCTCTTCAGGCAATTGAAGCGCTTATTGAAGCGAACCTGGTGGGGACGGACCTGACGATCGATGATGATGATGTTGAACTGGGCTATTATAATGTCTATCAGAATGAAGTGAGTGCACCGGAGTTTTACGCACCGATGTGGCGTATTATGCTCGATGACCGTTACCGTTATGTGAATGCTCTTGACGGGGATGTTGTGCGAAACCGAAATGACTGACTGGAGTGACATACAGCATGAGCTTACGATTCAGTGTGTTGGCCAGTGGAAGCACAGGCAACGCAATTTATGTTGAAACGGACAATCAGCGTGTGCTTATTGATGCGGGGTTGAGCGGGAAGAAGATGGAAGCGTTATTTGAAAAGAATGACCTTGATCCGTCTTCCCTTGACGCCCTGTTTATCACTCATGAGCACAGCGATCATATTAAAGGTGCCGGTATTTTTGCCAGGCGCTATCAGCTTCCCATCTATGCGAACGCAAAAACGTGGAACGCCATGGATTCCATGCTCGGGAAGCTTACACCGGACCAGAAGTTTCATTTTGAAGTGGAAGATACGAAAGTATTCGGCGACATGGATGTACAATCTTTCGGTGTTTCCCACGATGCGGCAGAGCCTATGTTCTTTACCTTTGCCCACGGCGGCCGGAAGCTGTCGGTCATCACCGACACCGGCTATGTGAGTGAGCGGATGAAAGGGATTGTGGGCGAAGCCGACGCTTATGTTTTTGAATCCAATCATGATATGAATATGCTTCGTATGGGACGGTATCCGTGGAGTGTGAAGCGGCGGATCCTAAGTGATCTTGGTCACGTATCCAACGAGGATGCGGCACACGCCATGGCAGATATACTTGATACGAATAACAAACCGACGAGCATTTACCTGGCTCACCTGAGTAAAGATAATAATATGAAAGACCTTGCCCGTATGACGGTCAAACAGACGCTGGAGGAAAGAGGCTACCAGGAAGGAAAGTCACTTAAGCTTTATGACACCGACCCTGACCGCCCGACAGCCCTGACGACCGTCTAAGCAATGAGCAGAACCACTGTCCCCCGTTTAATGGACAGGGAGGAAGCCATTGCTTTTTTATTACCGGAAATAGTCTAAAATTCGTCAAAATGGGAAATCGTATTTGTGTATGGAAAATTATCAAAAATAACCAGTCTGAATAGACGGGAAACGCTGGATTTTATAAAATATAATCAAAGTATGAGAGCTTGGACTCGGTACTTTTCTCACCCATGGTGAGAGGTTCTTCTTTACAAAGAAACAGAGTTTATAAAGGAGGGTCATGGAATGGGGTATTACGATAATCATACACAGTCCCGCAGCAGCAAGGAAAAGCGGTCTTCAAAAAGGACAGGCGCTGCTTCTTTTCTGGGGGCGGTGTTTGGCGCACTTCTCGTTGTATTTTCAGTCCCTGTTCTGGCATCCAACGGCTTTTTGCCCTACGATGTGGTGCCGAAAACAGCGGGAAATGAAGAAGCTGTGGAGACGATGACAGAGAGCGGGGAGGCAGTCCCTGAGATGCAGGGCGTAAATGTAGCCGTGACCTCTGAAGTCATTGAAGCAGTCGAACAGGTAAACGATGCTGTAGTAGGTGTTGTAAATATCCGCCAGACATCCGGCGGAGGCTTTTGGGAACGCGGCGGTGAAGGTACAGGATCAGGTGTTGTTTATAAAAAGGATGGAGACAATGCCTTTATTGTAACCAACCAGCACGTGATCGACAGTGCACAGGAAATTGATGTGACGCTCTCAGACGGCTCGCGTATTCCTGCAGAGCTTGTTGGAGAAGATGCCCTGACAGATTTAGCCGTACTTAAAGTAGACGCAGAAAAAGTAGATACAGTTGCTGAGTTTGGGAATTCTGACACATTACGACCGGGAGAGCCGGCCATTGCGATCGGGAACCCTCTCTCCTTTGAGGGATCAGTGACACTGGGTATTATCAGTGCCGTAGAGAGAAGCATTCCGATCGATACTAGCGGGAACGGCCAGCCGGACTGGAATGCAGAAGTGCTTCAGACCGATGCAGCCATCAACCCGGGTAACAGCGGAGGAGCTTTGTTAAACATACAGGGACAGGTAATCGGCATTAACTCTATGAAGATTGCCCAGCAGTCCGTCGAAGGAATCGGATTTGCCATTCCGACTGCGATTGCCGGTCCGGTCATTGAAGATTTGGAGGAGTTTGGAGAAGTGCGGAGACCGCAAATCGGTGTCTATATCCGTTCGTTGCAGGAAATTCCAAGCTTCCACTGGCATGATACACTGGGACTTCCTGAAGAAGTAACCGGCGGTGTGTATGTAGAAGGAACAACAGAAGGTTCCCCTGCGGCTGACGCAGGCATGCGCGAAGGAGACGTGATTGTGGCCCTGGACGGGGAAGAAGTTAAGGATACCCACGACCTCCGGAAGTTCCTTTACACAGAAAAGTCGATTGGTGACACTGTGGAAGTGACGTTTTACCGTAACGGTGAAGAGAAGCAGGTTGAAATGACACTGGAGCAACAGATTTCTTAGATGTCAGGACCAGGAGATAAGCGTCCCCTGGTTCTTTTTGTTGTCCGTTAAAGATTGGTGTCGAGAGGTCCTTACAGGATTTTATGGATAGTCAGGTCGTTCGTCAGACTTTACGCTGGATGGTCTGCACGATACCTTGGCTTTGAACCGATCTTTCTATACAATAGAGAAGGTATGAATAAGTTATCCATAAATGTGGATAAGTTATATGGATATCATTTCCCATATCTTCTGCAACTTAACGGAGAGTAAGGGTTTACAACAAAAAGTTATCCACAGAACCGTGTTGATAACTGAATATAAAGAAGAGAAAAACAACGATACAGGAGGACTAGATGATGTATTTCAGCTGCAGTGAGCACATAGATATGGCAATCGAGGATATTGTCGATTATTACGCTCTTCCACCAAAAATCGACAAACTCACAGAGGAAGAACAGTTGTCCACAGCTTGCAAATACTGTGATAGCAAGGCTTTGTACCGAATCGACAAATAACTCCACAGAAAAACTGTGGAAATGTGGATAACTATTGTGGAAAACTATTCTGAGAGGGGTTATGCACCTGTGAATATCACCATCGTAACCGTCGGAAAACTAAAAGAGAAGTACTTAAAACAGGGAATTGCCGAATACACCAAACGCCTGTCGGCTTATGCGAACGTTCAGGTTGTGGAAGTTCCTGACGAGAAAGCACCTGAAAACATGAGCGAAGCAGACATGCAGATCGTCAAAGAAAAAGAGGGAGCGCGGATCTTAGGGAAAATCAGCCCCGACACCCACGTAATCGCCCTGGCCATCGAAGGACAGAAATGGACGTCGGAGCGCCTCGCCAAAGAAATGGATAACCTGGCCACCTACGGCAAAAGCAAAGTCGCCTTTGTGATCGGCGGATCAGTCGGTCTGAGTAATGAGGTCTTGCAGCGTGCGAACGGAAAGCTGTCGTTTTCAGATATGACATTCCCGCATCAATTGATGAGGTTGATTTTAGTGGAGCAGGTGTATCGGGCGTTTAAGATTAATCGGGGTGAACCGTATCATAAGTAGATGAAGTTTTAAAAAAAATTTCGTAAGCGCAAAATAGGGTAGACAAGTTCCAAAGACCTGACCAAAAATTCACTTTCCTTACAAATACACTCTATATTTTTCATAATCGGGAGATACTCCACCTTCATGATTGGAAATATAATTTCCGACCTCCATGAGTATTTTATTAGACATAATAAGTACTGAGCTCATTCACATTCCTGTTTGATAGTTTTTTCACTCGTATTACTTTCTCCTTTAGTCTACCTCGTTTCCGACTGCATATAATCCAATTTCCTTGTTCAAAATATTCCTTAGCTCAGCTGTTTCTCTTAAAACTGAAGCGTCAGTGTTCTTCCTATATTAGTTTAATTATCATTTATTGGAACGGAAAAAACAGGTCCACATATAATGATCAGAACTAAAAACAAAGGAGAGGTCAGTAATGATTCATCCAGACACTGAGCTTCGCTATGTAAATGATGAAATAGGGTTTGGAGTGTTTGCGACAAAGTTCATTCCAAAGGGAACAATAGTATGGGCACTAGATGATTTAGACCAAGTGCTCGATCCTTCCTTCGTTGAGAGTCTTGATTATCAAAGGAGAAATCAGGTAAAAAAATATTCGTATCGAGATCATAAAGGAAGATACATTCTTAGCTGGGATTTAGGACAATTTGTAAATCACAGCTTCAAAGCGAATTGTATAAGTACGCCTTATGATTCGGAAATTGCCATCAAAGACATCGAACCAGGGACACAGTTAACGGACGAGTATGGCTGTTTGAATTTAGAGGAGCCATTTGCATGTCTACCTGAAAAAGGAGTGGAGAGAACTTACGTATGTAAGGACGACTTACTCGAGTATTACAAAGAATGGGACCAATTACTTTTAAATGCTTATCAATTTGTTGACAAAGTTGAACAGCCGCTTGGTTTCCTGATTCCAAGCGAGGATAAAAAGAAAATGAAACTTGCTGCAGAACAGAAAGAAGTAATTGAGTCAATAAAATCTCTTTACTTTGAAGACAAACCATAGGGGGAAGAGATGTCGTTTACTATTGTAAAGGCGATAAAGTCATCGAGACGCTCTCTCAGGATAAATCCTATTTTAGCTGATAAAATAGGCCTAAATAAGAAAAGAAAGAGAATAGGCATTTGTTATGGAAATCGTCAATATGAAGTAACAATGTATATAACTAAAAAGGTATCTAAGGAAGTTATTAAAATAGATCAAAGCAGTATTGATAAATTAATGATTGATACTTGCTATCGTTATAACTGCCAATATGAAGATGGTAAATTAATCATTGGTCCTTTAATAGGTCTACTATTCACTCATAAAAAAAGATATTTAGAAAAGCGTTTTTCTAATGAAGATAAGAAAAAAAGGTATGACGTCTATGCAAAAATGATGGAAAAGATAGGTGGGGTAATTTATTTTTTTGCAACGGATCAAATAAATTATCGAAAAAAACAAATAAAAGGGTATGTCTATAACAAATCTACATCTACTTGGGATGAAAAGGTTTTTCCTTTTCCGGGAGTTATTTATCGTAAGTTGTCCGTATCAAAGGAGTTAGAAAAGAAAATGAAAGGAAAGATATTAAATTCATATCGTTTTAATAAATATGAATTTTGGAAAATGTTAAAGGACCATGATAAAATAGCAAAACACTTACCTGAAACGACCAATGAGATTACAAAAAGCAGGTTAGACGATCTATTAAGAAATTATGATACAGTAATATTAAAGCATACAAAAAAGAAATTAGGATATGGAATCTACCTAATTACAAGGGAAAAAGATAACTATATCGTTACAAAAAACTTAACATATGACTCTATCTGTATATCTAATGATGAAATGGTAGAATTCTTAGAAAAACATAAGGATAATTCTATCTTTCAGCAATTTATTTCTTTAAAAACGTATGAAAATCGAAAAATTGACTATCGTTTAATATTCACAAAGGATGTAAAGGAAAAATGGGAATGTAAAGGTATTCTAGGTTGGTTAGGTGCTGTTGGAGGGTTTACCATTCATACGTTAGTTGAAACGAATGGGCGAACACTTGAAGAGATGCTTAAAATACAATTTGATTATACCCCAGAACAAATAGCAAGAAAGAAAGAGGAAATGATAAAAATTGGAAAGGAAGTTACTGTGGCATTAGATGCAACTGAACACCTGTATATGGATTTTGGCTTAGATTTTGGGTTAGATGAAAATGAAAAGATCTGGATCTTTGAAGCAAATGTACACCAACAACTTTTGTCTCCTCTTTATCTTGATGACTATGATATGTTTGAACAAATTATAGAGTGTGTCATAAGGTATTTAGAGAAAAAAGCTATGAGCTAGCATTTGGATGTGCTAGCTCTTATTTTTTTATTAAGATAATTATACAAAGATGAACATAGTTACAAAGCGTTTATAAAAATGGTATTAAAAAATGTTCTTTATGTTGGTAGTTAGGAAAGTGAATTAAAAACCTTACTTAGATATAACACGGTGAACCTTGTCACAAATATTCATCAAGCTCATTTCCATAATGCTGTTCATCACAGTGACAAAAAGCTTTTATACTTTTAAACCATCTATAATATATTTTTATTTGCCTTCGGTACCAAATAAGCAGGCATTTCCTCGTCGAGCTCCCAGACAATACTCATTGGTTTACTTCCTGAATGCTTGATATACTTGGCTGTTCCTAAAAAGATAAAAGGGGACGCGATGCTTCCTTTTACTTTTTTGTATTCCCTGACAAACAGGGCAATTTTGCTGCCGTTTTTACGGTGGTGAATGTATCGTTGACTGGTCGGGCTTTCTTCACTTACCCGGCTTTGTGTCTGCCAGTGAAAGAGTTTTTCATTAATCGCATAATCCTCGTAAAGAGTGGAGGGGGAGAAGTCCTTTTCTGATTTGTTCAGCGTAATGAAGAAGATGTCCAAGTCCTTGTCTTTAATGTGTTTGACTCCTTCACGAAAGGCCGGGCTTTTTTCCTCGCTGTAAAAATCAAATCCTGCAAGGATCTGGGCTGTTGAGTACTGGCTGTGAACCTGAAGCGGGCATGGGAACTGAAAGTTTGATTCCAGCTCAATTGTTTCCAAATTATCATAAAGGACAGCTAAAATCTGTTCTATTTCATAAACAAATCCCGGGTGTTCGAGAATTTTTTCTGTTCCTTCATGAATAGAAGAGAACCCTTCTTTTTCAGGATGACGTTGATAAAAAGAATAATAAAACATGTTGATCATAAGTTCCTGTTCTTTACTCTCTATTTGTCTATCTTTAATATACTTTCTTAAAAATGCCAGCAGCTTCTGAGAATTCAGGTGAAGCAAGTTGGGGAGGCGGCTTGTAAGCCACTTCTCTTTTTCATAGTAAAAATCATCAATAAGGTCTGCTTCAGCTGACAGTCGAAGAAAGCTTCGATCCTTATTTCCGCCATAAAAATCATAGAGGTCAAGATGATAATGTGTAAGAACGTTATTCAGTGTTACAGGCCAGCCGGTATCCTGTTCAAAGGTCTTCAGCTTGGATATAAGATTGCCTTTCGTGTTTGTGGAAGAGCGAATGTTTCTTAGGATATATTCTTTAGCCTGCTTTTCCAGTTGAACAAAACAGCCTTTCGGTATGTTGAAAAAGCCATTCTCAACATAGTGTTGAACGGAATGTTTGGACTTACCGATTAACGATCGCAACTTTTCCTCATAGGAATAGTTCAGGTGAGCTTGTCCGACGAAGTCCAAAACAGTTAGACACTCTTTATCTTCATGAAGCCGAAGACCACGGCCTAGCTGTTGAAGGAAGACAGTTAAGCTTTCGGTTGGCCTGAGAAACAGGATCGTATTAATTTCCGGTATGTCGACGCCTTCATTGTATAAATCAATGACGAAAATAAAATGAATTTTCCCGGATACAAGCATCCTTTGCGCTTCTGAACGAACTTGATGTTTTGAGCCTCCATGCAACGCGATGGAAGGGATACCCGATTTGGTGAAAAAGTCAGCCATATACTCTGCATGAGTAATTGAAACACAAAAGCCCAGTCCTTTTACATCACGGACATCGGTCACATATTTCTGGAGACTTTTGATGATCTGGCTGCTTCGTAAATCATTTGACGTATACACGTGCTCGAGAGCTTTTGTGTCGTATCCTCCTCTTGACCATTTGAGATCTGATAAATCAACAGTGTCTGTTACACAAAAGTATTGGAAAGGACTTAAAAGTTTCTGGTTTATGGCTTCCGTCAGCCTCATCTCAGCAGCAATATGGTGATCGAAGTAAGGCAGAATACTTTTTCCATCCATCCGTTCCGGTGTTGCGGTCAGTCCCAGGAGAATGTCCGGTTTAAAATGAGTGAGCAGTGTTTGATAGGAGTCGGCAGCTGCATGGTGAAACTCGTCGACAATGATCATATCGTAAAAATCATGCGTGATGTGCTGGTGAAGCTCTTTACTGTTTAAACTTTGGATACTCACAAAGAGATGATCAAAGGAAGCAGGGTGGTGGGAGCCTGTGAGCATGTCACCAAAGTCCGTTTCCCGCAAAATCGTTCGAAAGGTTGCGAGACTTTGTTTCAATATTTCTTCACGATGAGCCACAAATAATAGTTTAGCAGGCCCGTTGGTTAACTTACGGTACCGTTTATAATCAAAAGCAGAAATCACCGTTTTGCCAACACCGGTAGCAGCTACGAGAAGGTTTTTATACCGGTGATGAACCTCACGCTCAACGTGAAGCTTCTCCAGGATCTCTTTTTGATAATAATAGGGCTGGATATCAAACAAGTATTGAACAGCGGTCTCAGCAACCGAGGCGCTTTTATCCAGTGCCAGCTTCAAAGTTTTTTGGTCTTCCTTATTTTCATGATGAAACGGTTTGAATTCCCGGTCATTCCAGTAGCTTTCAAAAGTGGCTTCACATTTTTTCAGTACATCAAAAGAATCCTTTTCTGTTATTTTCAAATTCCATTCCAAACCAGAGGTGAGAGCAGGGTTTGAAAGGTTGGAAGAACCGATATAAGCTGTACTGAATCCCGTTACTCTTTTGAAATGATAGGCTTTTGCATGAAGTCTAGTTCGTTTTACGTCATAAGAAATGCGGATGTCTATGTTGGGCAGCCGACTGAGCTCCTGTATGGCTTTATAATCCGTTGCCTCCATATAGGAAGTGGTGATAACTCTGAGGCTTCCTCCATTTTCAGTAAAGGTCTTCAGTTCATCCAGAATAATACGGAGACCGCTCCATTTAATAAAGGAAACAAGCATGTCAATCGAATCAGAGGAGAGGATTTCTTTTTTCAGCTCCCCCAGCATGTTTGGCTCATAGCTGGAACCAGTGAACAATGAGCTCTCCGAAATAGGTGTAACCGGACGAATGACCTCTTGCTTCTTTATACTTCTCGTAGTATTCATCTTCCAGTAAATATGGGTTAACACTTCACCTTCTTCGGCTATCTGTAATGAATCAAACTCGCTTTCATCCAGCCTCTGGTTCAGCAGTTGAATAATCTCATTACAGGTTTGAATCTGTTTAAGCAAGGCATTGCCATCATCCTTTTCCCGCTCACGAACATGCTGCAAAGCCTTTCTTGTAACAGAACTAATGTAAGATGATAAAACCTTTCTCGCCTCTTCCACATCCAAAGGTATACGGCCAATATCAATATCCGAATCCGATTGAGCTAACTCTTTATACAGTTTCTGGCTGATGATCTCTTCATAGATCCCCTGTTTCATCATTGCAGGTGTCCTTTCATTGATTCTGGATTTATTTGGTATGATTGTACCAGGTGCAATCCGTTGTTACCACACGTTTCCTTTGATTTGAGAGATTTATAGCAAAAAAGAAAAGACCTTCTCATGAGAATGAGAAGATCTTTTAAAGTTTTATTAATAATGAAACAAGGTTTGATAGAATTATTGAATTTCTACTCCATTTACAAATAGTGTACCGGTACTTGAAACAAGCTCGACACTTTTAACTTTATGGCCTGAGTTTCCAGGGAATTCATCACCAACTTCAGGAATGTTTCCTTCCGTAGTCTCGTTAGCAAATCCTTCTAGATAAAACCCAGTAACTTGTTTCGCCTTTCTAGTGTCGTAATCAACATCACTTGAAAAAGTTGAAGTTCTTTTGTGCTCAACAGTGTGGGTTTTTTCTCCTCTAGTTCCTTCACCTGTGGTCCACTCAACTGTAATTTCATATGTGTCTACTGATTGATAGGTAAATTCAAGTTTATCAGCATTTTGCTGTAATTGTGAATTATTGTACCCCAATGCAGACTGGACATCTCCTTTACCTACAAAGCCCTGTCCATTAGAATAATCGATTGTTCCCCCTGCAAATGCTGAACCGATAAATAATGACATTGCCAATGCTCCTGCTGTTAATCCCGATATAATCTTTTTCATCATCATTTCTCCTCTTAAATAAATTATTATTCTCAAAACTTAAGTAAGAGGGCCGGTTACACCACTGGCTTCATATAACCCAAGGTGTCCAATTAAGGGTTATACTTCATCGCTTCCCTTATATAATGCCTAAGACTTTGATCCTTATTTTCTGTGGCCACTGAGAAAATAATGGTGCAATGTCTCTAATTTGAATTATATATGGGTGTAATGAAAATAGGTACAAAATAATATCGACAAATATTTACATATTTAATTAATCTTTACCATATTTGAAAGAGTGGCTCATCAAGCACAGACGTACCCTTTACCTAAACCCCAAGTGACAACCCCTTCACACTAGGCTATAATAGGACCGTTGTGATCACCTTTCAACTGAAGAAAGGGGTTTTTTTATGATTCAATTGCATCACGTAAATAAACGGTTTGAACAGTTTGAAGCGATCAAAGACGTGTCGCTTACGATCGATAAAGGCGAGATATACGGTATTATCGGCGCGAGTGGGGCGGGGAAGTCGACGCTCCTTCGGTTAATCAATCTGCTGGAGGTTCCGGACTCGGGAGCGGTGGAAGTGAACGGTCGGGGTTTGACCAAACTTCGCGGGAAGAAGCTTCGTGACGCCCGGAAATCGATTGGAATGATCTTTCAAGGGTTTAACCTGGTAGCCAATAAAACGGTCTATGAAAACATCGCTGTGTCACTTGAGCTCTCCAACTACCCGCGAAAAGAACGGCGGAGCAGGGTGGAGGAGTGTCTTCGCTTTGTCGGGCTTGAGGACTTTATGAAAAAGTACCCGGCCCAGTTAAGCGGAGGACAAAAGCAGCGTGTGGCCATTGCTCGGGCACTGGCGAACAAGCCCGAGTTTTTGTTGTGCGATGAGCCAACGTCGTCACTGGACCCGAATACGACGGCTGAAGTGCTCAAAGTACTGGAAGACGTGAACAAGCGGCTTGGTGTAACGATTGTGATTGTGAGTCACGAGATGGACGTGATTAAAAGCTTATGCACGCAAGTGACCGTCATGGCGAACGGGGAAGTGTATGAGACGGTGAGAACAAAGCCCAAAGGCGTCCAGCATATCGACAACAATCCAAAGTACTTCGTAGACCAGCTCGCCAAGGATGGAGAAGTGGACCGTGACTGACATTCTCGTTCAATATAAAGCGCAAATATGGCAGGCCATCGGTGAAACGTTCATTATGGTGGGCGTATCCATCCTCGCCGCGGTCTTGCTTGGCTTACCGGTAGGAACGCTGTTGTTCTTATGCAGAAAAGGAAATCTTCTTGAGAACCGAGCGGCCTTTTCCACGCTAAACCTGTTGGTCAATATCATCCGGTCGTTTCCGTTTTTGCTTTTGGTCGTGTTCTTGATTCCTTTTACCCGGTTCATTATCGGAACGGCGATCGGAACAGCGGCGGCGACAGTCCCGCTGGCGATCATTGCGATTGCCCATTACTCCAGGCTCGTGGAACAAACCCTGTTGGACGTGCCAAAAGGGGTATTGGAAGCGGCCGTTTCCATGGGAGCATCGGTGAAGTCTGTGATTTTTAAGTTTTTGTACGTGGAGGCCCGCTCTGGGCTTGTGGTTGGACTGACCACGTCCACAATCAGCTTTATTTCCTACTCGACGATTATGGGTGTCGTCGGTGGCGGCGGGATCGGAGACTTTGCGATCCGCTTTGGCTATCAGCAGTTCAAAACCGAGTTAATGATGTATATGATCGTGATTATGGTTATCCTTGTACAGACGATTCAATTTACGGGGATGACTATAGCAAGAAAGATTGATAAAAGGTAATACACAGGAGGAAATACGATGAAAAAGCTATTTTTACTCATGACGATGAGTGTGTTCTTTTTGGCTGCTTGTGGTGGTCAGGAAAATGAAGGAAACGATACAGAAGAAGCGCAGGACGAGCCCGAAGAAGAAGTGACATTAACGGTGGCTACTTTGATCCCGCCGATGACGGAAATCCTTGAGCTGGTTGAACCAATGCTGGCAGAGGAAGACATTAACCTTGAAATAGAAGTACTTGGGGATAATGTTCAGCCTAATACGGCTCTTGCCAACGAGGAAGTGGATGCAAACTTCTTTCAGCACGTTCCTTATATGGAGGAGTACAACCGTAACAATAATGCAAAGTTAGAGCCGATTACAGAAATCTACTTCGCTAATTACGGCGTTTATTCGGAACAATATGATTCAATGGATGACCTGCCGGAAGGTTCCGTCATCGCCATTGCAAATGACGCTTCAAACATCGACCGCTCTTTGGCATTACTGGACCAGCATAACGTCATCACACTGGAGGAAAAGACGGGTAACTATTACACCCAAGCAGACATTATTGAAAACCCGAATAATTATGAATTTGAAGAAGTGGACCTGCTGATGCTGGCGAGAACGTACGATGATGCCGATGCTGTTGTCATGACACCGGCCTATGCGGCACCTCTCGGGCTTACTCCAAAAAGCGATGCCCTTCTCACTGAAGGAACCGATAACGAGTTTGCGATTACGCTGGTGGCCCGTGAAGACAATGCGGACTCCGAGGCCATTCAAAAGCTGGCTGAAGCCATGACAAGTGATGAAGTACGTGAATTTTTAGAAGAAAACTACGATGAGACTGCCATTCCGGCGTTCTGACTATCATCGTAACAGGGTATTCGTGTTGTGTTTTACAGCGAATGCCCTGTTTTTTTTTTGAGCAGGGTAAGCCGGTGTGAAAATATATTCTTATTTGATAGAAGTTAACAATCTCCCAGGTACTGTCCTAGCGTCGGGTTTATCTGCTTTATCTATGAAAACATCAGTAATAAAAGAATCATACTCATTTTCGTTAGCTCCTTAAAAGGATCTGAAGTTATCTGTCCATACCATTTTCACATCTCAGAATATAGTATTAAAAAGGTTCTATATTCCAAGAGGTGAGAACGTAAATGGAGATCGTGATTAAAAGAATTAACTATAAAACGGCCCTCTCAGTAAAAAATGCCTATAAAGCAGAAGGTCTGAAATTAAGAGATTTTAAAGGGATGTCCTGGCTGGGGGCTTACGATAACACTACATTAATTGGTGTTGTTGCCTTTCGCAGAACAAAGAAAGGTATTGTTTTTAAAAGTGATATAGTGCTGAAAGAATATCGGGGTATGGGGATTTATAGAAAGTTGTTTACTGAAAGGTTAAAGAGAATAAAGAAAATAAAGGGAACTGGATCCAAAAGGATGTACGCTTATTGTACCCAAAGCAGTCTATCGCTCTTTCTGGAATATGGATTTGTAAAGAAACGTAAAGTAGGTCGATACACCTATGTAGAATACAATAATATAAAGTAATAAAGACTGCCCCGACTTCAATTGAGGGCAGTCTTTCCTAATCTCTTCCTTTGAGTTTCCTATAAGAATACTGCTGAGAATGATAGGATTATCAGCAGTGATGCGCTGAGGTTTATAAATACTCAGATGAAGAATTTTTTTATTAAAATGTTAAGTGTCTTTTCTAACTCAGGAAATTCAATTGTTGTTTTAAAAGTACGCAGCTTCATTGTGTTTACGTCAAAGGTCTTCATAATGTTATTCTATAACAGCGTCTTTTTTACAGGGATGAATTTAATTTTACAACTGAAGAGGGTTTCTTAGAGTTTCCCATTTATCCTGCTTCAAACACGTGAAACGCCATACCGTAGGGGTCTTCAATCATGACGCTGGTTTCGCTGTATGTTTTAGTGACCTTGCATCCTTCTTGAATTAACAGGTCGATAGCCGGTTGGAAGTCATCGACAGCAAATTCAAAGAAGGTACGTGATTGTGAAGGGTGGTTTTCTAAAAAGAAATGAGTTTGATTAATCGAAAGTTTTGCTTCGTTTTCGTTAATAGTATTGAGTTCCATGCCAATCACATTTTGGTAGAAGTGAAGGGCGTTTTCATAATCATTAACTTGTACCGCAACATTATTGGTAAGTTGGAAAGGTGATTTTTTATTTATTTTTTTCTCAGGATGATAGCCTTCGGACTCTGTAGGGAGGAGATCGAATAATGACCAGACAACGCAGTACTCATCTCCCGGTCCAAACCTGGAGGAGGTGTGGTGAAAGAGGTTTTGATCCTTATCCTTTGTAAAAACAGAAACCCCGGGGGAGGTAAGGTCATCTTTTTTAAAGCCTGTATCTTCAGTAAAGGTGTTGTTTGTGGTTGAAATCATGGGAAAAATCCAGCTCCGTTCAGCTGAGATGTCTTCCTGCACCGAAGGAAGATCAGGAGAGGCAACGACAAAGGCGGCTCTTTTTCGAATATGGTGATAGATACTGTTAAACCCATCAGCCCACATCGTGCAGTATGAACAGCTTTTTCCCATATTGTGAATCACAATTAATTCATCGTGGTCGCCAAACAGGTCGAGGATGGTAACTTCCTTATCATTAGAGGATAAAAAACAGTAGTTTCGGACAGGCTCTCCCTGGATCTGCCTGCGTAATTGCTTTATTTTCCGCTTCTTCTCCAGCAGTTCTTGTTCCAGCTGCATGATTTCATTTTTAATGGTCTCCATTATCTTCCTCCCATTTTTGCAGTTTACAGAAATGTCAATTTTGGTTTATTTGCTTATACCATTCAACGCTGATGTGTTATCACCTTTATTTTTACAAAAAAATGCAAATGAAAAAAGCTGCACGTGAGACTTGTCCCAGTGCAACTTTTTTATATCTAATGTAAATTAAGACACAATCCGCTCTTTCTTTTCTTCTTTCTCCTCCCAGCACTCCGTGTTTTTAATACCGAGTCTGGAAGCGTTGAAGGTCGGATTGAGGCCTTGTTTCCGTTGTGCTTGATAGTCTTTTAGTGTTTTAACCGCAATTCCGCTTAAGAGGGCGATAGCCGCAAGGTTAATGATGGCCATCAGACCCATGAAGATATCCGCAAGCTCCCAGACAAACCCGAGACTTGCAACGGCTCCGATCATCACAAAACCCATCGTGGCGAAGCGGTACAAATTAAGAACCGTTTTGTTATCTTTAATAAACTGAATGTTTGTTTCCCCGTAATAGTAGCTTCCGATAATGGAACTGAAAGCAAACAGGAAGACGGCAACTGCGATGAAAATGCTCGCCCAGCCGCCGATTTGCGTACTCAGTGACGTCTGGAGAAGATTAATTCCTTCCTCATTTCCTGCCTGGGAAAGGTCGGTTGAAATGAGAATGATAAAGGCAGTAGCGGTACACACAACTAACGTATCGATATACACACCCAACGTTTGAATAAACCCTTGCTTGGCAGGGTGGGAAACATGTGCCGTCGCTGCTGCGTTAGGGGCACTACCCATACCAGCTTCATTCGAGAAGAGTCCCCGTCTCACTCCGTGCATAATGGCAGCTCCGATACCACCGCCGACAGCCTGCTCAAGACCGAATGCACTGTTTACGATCAGGCTCAGCACGGCTGGAAGCTGGGAAATGTTCGTTACTAAAACAAAAAGAGCGACAGCAATGTAAAGAACAGCCATAATCGGTACGACCACACTCGTTACGTTTGCGATCCGGTGCACACCGCCAAAAATGACGATACCGGATAGAATGACAAGGACAATACCTGTTGCTGTTGTATTGAATCCGAAGGCCCCTTCAAAAGCTGCGGAAATCGTATTACTCTGGACCGAGTTAAAGATAAGTCCGAAGGTAAAGGCGATAAGAACCGCGAAGATTACACCAAGCCATTTTTTGTTGAGGCCTTTTGTAATGTAGTAGGCAGGTCCGCCCCGGAATGTCCCGGGCTTGTCTTTGTCTTTTACTTTATAGACCTGCGCGAGGGTGCTCTCAATAAAGCTGGTAGCGCCTCCGAGCAAGCCTACAACCCACATCCAAAAGACAGCACCGGGACCGCCGAGCGTAACAGCTACAGCCACACCGGCAAGGTTCCCCGTCCCGATTCGTGTAGCCGATCCGATACAGAAAGATTTAAATGATGATATCGATTTTTCTCCCTTTTTAGCTTCAGGGGATTTCTCGAAGATGACTCTTACCATTTCTTTTAAGTAACGAAACTGAATGAATCCTGTTTTATACGTAAAGTAGAGGCCAAGACCCAATAAACCGTAAATTACAAAGTAAGACCAGATAATGTCATTTAACATATCCATGACGTTTTGCATCCCTCCTGTATTTTCAGAAAATTATTTATTTATCATAGAATACTTTGTGTATAAAATCAACACGATTCGACAAAAAACTACATAATTCTAGTTAATCACTTTTGTAAACAACCCACACATGACCGTCTTCACCTATCAAAACGTCTATTTCTTTCCCTTCTATTTCATAAGGAAATTGCAGATCCTCCAGAGCATCTGAGATCAGTTCACTTTTATAGCAGTGCCTTCCACTGGGCATTTAGTTTCACTTCTAAACTCGAGCTGTCTTATTAAATCCTTGATTTTTGCCGCCATTGGGCCGTCCCATATTACCAATGTATACGCCGTCAGATGCTGTTTTGAGATTATTTTTCTCGCAATCTTGTGTTTCCATTTTTTTATTGACTTGCCGTTGAAAAAATCTATGACATTGTCCATTTATTTACTCACTTCTTTATTTTGTGCAACATACATATGGATAACGTGAACATCTATAGAGACAAAAAGAGAGCAACACAAAGGGATTATCCCTTATGCGTTGCCCTCACTGACGACATTACTTTGCTTTAACTTCACTTATAAAAGCATGAGTATTTCCTTCTCCGTCCTTAAAAAAAGTCATCCATGTTTCCGTATCTCCCATTTTAGCGACCAGATGCGGCTCATCAATAAATACAACGCTCTTTTGCTGTAAATCTTCATAAGCTTTTCGGATATCTTTAACCGTGAAATAGATAACCGAGCTTGGGTGATCAAACGCTTTTTTTTCCGGCATGGTCAGCATGAGCCTCAAGCCTTCACAGTCAAAAAAGGCCATGCTGCCGGTGCTGAACAAGAGGGGGAGACCGAGTTTTTCTTTGTAAAAGCGTACAGCCCGTTCGATTTCTTGAACAGGGATGCCGATCTGTCCTACCTTTTGAATGGCTGATTCCATAGGTGACCGCTCCTTTCCAATCTACCGTTAATGGATTCGCCAGGGAAAGAAGATTTCCTTTTATTATTAAATGGGCCAATCGTGTTTGTGATAGGCCATGTCAAAAAACATGTATTCAAGGCGGCAGGCAGTAAGGAAGTGGGAGCGCATTTTCTCACGCTCCTCGTGACCGGCTTTTTCAGCGAGTTCATCGAGCCATTCGGTTGTCTGGTTAATCCGGGGCATCTCCTGAGCTCCGTAAAAGGCGATCCAGTCATAAAAAAGGTGGTTTTTGTTATGATTGATTTCTTTGATCATCCGCTCACCGATATCGAGGTAAATCCACGGGCAGGGAAGGGCTGCGGCCAAAGCCTCTCCCAAAGTGCCGTTACTGGCTGTCTGCATCATAAACTGGCTGTAGTGGTGGGCGACGGGAGCTAATGGCTGCCCTTGAAGATCTTCAAATGACACACCGGCCACGGAACAGAAATTATTGTGTGGATGGGTTTCATCGTTAAGGATAAAGCCGATGCCCTCGTTTAGCAGCGTCATCTCTTCTCGGGTTGTACATTTCGCCATTGTCAGCGCCCTTGTCTGAATCATGGCATTTAAATACTCGTAATCTTGCTTTACATAGTGAATCAGCTGTTCTTTTTCCAGTGTTTCGTTACGAATTCCCTGAACGAAGGGATGTTCGTAAACCTTTTGAAATAACGGGTCTGCTTCTTCTCGCAATTGTTTTGTAAAACTCATCGATAATGCCCTCCTTTTTATTTTACAAGCTCCAGTTGTAAGGAAGGAGGTACTAAAAAACGCCCTTCTCATGAGGATAAGAAGGGCGCGGATCGCAAATAGGCATGCTGAAGTACTGCGATACCACTTCCCTACGCTAGTATGAACTAGATCAGGTTCAAAGGGATCAAGCCATGCTTGTCTCAGCCCTTGCCCGGGCACCCCTAGTGGAACTTGTATATGAAACTACTTGAAGCATAAATGAACAGAGGTGGAAAATCAAGCCATTCGGTTTCTTTATGAACGAATACACAGACTGACAGGAACAAAGGGCTAAATTACTGAAAATAAAAGGATGATCGCTTCATTTTCAAGAATAAATGACAGTAGGTAATAAAAACCATTATAAATTTGGAGGAAAGTATGGACGTTTCAGTAAAACAACCACATCCTGCATTGGCTCCATGGGTAGAAAGCTATTGGAGTGTCGATCTTGATCAAGGTAATAAACAGAAACAGGAAACGATTCTTCCAAATGGAAAAGTAGAGATGATTTTTGCTCTTAAAGGAAATTACAATGTGACAAACCGGAAAACCAGGCAGGTAAAGGAAGCCTGGTTGTCAGGCATTCATCATGAACCGTTAAAGATAGAGTATGTAGGTCAGTCGTCTCTTATTGGAGTGAGATTTTATCCTCAGGGCCTTTTTCCTTTCTTCAACCTTCCCATTCATGAAACCGTAAATGCCGTAGAAAACCTGAGTGATTACTGGGGGACGTTTTATGAACAATTATATGAACAGATAGCATCTGCAAGGAATAATGACGAGATCTTTACTTTGCTTGATACTTTTTTGCTTTTGAAGCTTAATGAGCAAAAAACAAAGTCTCATGTTGTGCTAACAGCACTTATAGATAAGATCAGAGGTGAACCCTTACTGTCCCTAAAAGATTTAGCTCTATTAATGGGGTTTTCACAACGGCATGTCTCGAGGATTTGTAAAGACCATGCAGGTGTCAGTCCGAAGGTTCTTGCACAAATCTACCGGTTTGAAAGGGCCTGTAGTCATTTATACACTCATTCAGACTCTTCAATGGATGTTTCAACGGTCATTGAGCGGCTCGGATACTATGACCAGTCCCACTTCAATAAAGAATTTAAGCGATTCTCAGGAATGACACCGAAGGAATACCGGTCACGGGCCATTGCAGCCCAAAACTTTCTCTAACCCCTATTCACAAAAAATGATGAAAGCGATGAGCACGCAGGCTGCACCTTCATTTTCTGTACTCTAAAGGAAGTGAAACCAGCAACAATCTATGGAGAATCATCTTTCGTATTTGTAAATCTTCGCAAAGCAATGCAAAAAGATGTCCGATTTTTACAATACTGGCTATGACCATTTATTTTAAAATAAGAAGAGTGAAGCAAGGAAGTAAGAGAATAGGCCTGGAAGAGGAGATGCAGATGGATTTTCAGCAATCGATGGAATCAATTAATTATCTGGCAGTATTAGTGGCAGCTTTATCCGCCTTTTTTATCGGTGGACTATGGTATTCCGTGGTATTCGGTAAAGCGTGGATGAAGCTGAACGGCTTCACCGAGGATACTTTTAAAAAAGGGAATATGGTAGCCATATTCGGGGGAGCCTTTGTGCTGTCCTTTGTCATTGCCTGGGTGCTTGTTGTGTTTCTTGGTCCTGAGAGGAATGCGGCGATTGGAGCTACGGCAGGATTTATGGCAGGGCTTTTCTGGGTGGCGGCTGCTATGGGTATTACCTATTTGTTTGAACGAAAACCGGTAAAACTTTTTCTTATTAATGCCGGGTACCATGTTGTGACGTTTACGCTGATAGGCTTTATTTTAGGTGTTTGGCGTTAAAGGGAAATTCTCCTTTTGATGTGGAAAGAAGGGCTGTCTCCACTTTGGGTGAGACAGCCCTTCTAGCTTTTAGTCTTCCTTTTTGAACCCTTCCGTAAAAATCCGAATAGGTCTGGTAAGTCTCCAGGACCTGCTGTTCAATACATCATCCAAACGTTTTTTCATATAACGCCGTACTTCTTCAAGCACTTCAATGCGATGTTCAAGCTGCTTTAGCTTGAGGTTTTTATCCGCCTCTTTATTCATCTTTTTCACCTCTCCGTTTATGTTCAGTACCAGCCGCTCAAGCTCTTCCAAAGCGGGCAGCATAGTGGTGGATATTTCGGTTTCTAAATCCTTCTGTCCGAACTTTTGAAAGTAAAACACAATCAGAGAGTAAAGAAAGAACACCCTCTCAACCGAGGAAAGGGAACCTCCCGTTTCTTTATCCTGTATATAAAGACTGTTGACTTCCTCAAATGGTAAGCGGAGACTCGTTACGTACCTTGCAGTATCAATAAAGCGAGGACCGACGGTATACGTTGTCCAATCGATAATCTGCGGTGATGAATCCTCATTATTTATAAGGACATTCTGGTAGGCAAAATCCCCGTGTAGCAAAGAATAATGTTCATCGGGCACCATTTGTCTGTAGAGCTGGTTGGCCATGATGGCTTTTTCCAGCCTCGTTATGACCTGTTGAACCGCTTCAGGGTAGTTGTGCTGTTTCATGATGGTATGAAGGGATAAAAACAGCTTCTTGTTGTAAGATTCCTTATGGATTTGAGTGAAGAAATGAACGACAGAGATCGCCCGGCCCTTTTTAAACTGATAAACGTATCGCGGAGGGGCGTACTTACGGATGATATCGTTATAGGAAACACGCGTAAGTTTGTGTGAAGCCCTCACGACCTGCTGTGCATGCTTTTTATCGCTGGGGGTGGCATTGATCATCTCAATCGTCAGATAGCTGAGACCGTCAAGATGCCGGGTGTTCACAAAACCCGGCACCAAGGCTTTAAGCTCAGGGAAATCGGAACACACCTCCATATAAAAAGACTCCTCCCTGGCAGCTCCGTTCTTTTTCCCGGTCAGGGCAGAAATCTTCGTGAAATAGCGATGATGCGCATTTTCATGAAGAATAGCGCCAAAGTTATTTTTACCGTCTACATAGCTGTAATGGGATGTGTATGAAGAAGACGAGTAGGGAAAACTGTCCTCAATTTTTTCAATTAATGAAGAAAAGGATGTAAGGTGATTTCGTTCAAGTGCCTTTTTATATGTTTGTCTTGCTTTGGAGTAGTCATCAAGAAAGGAGTAGGTCCGTCCCATGCGAAAGAGGTAATCAGGTTTCCCGGGGTCTGATTTCACCAGTTTCTTTGCAACTGATTTTGCTTTTTTCCATTCAGCGGTAAAGTCATAATGCTGGTGCAGCTCCACTAAGAGAGTTTCGCTTTCCGGAAACTGGTTTAACCCCTGTTGAATAACAGTAAGGGACCTTTTCGGGTGTCCGCTAAAACGCAGTGCCCGTGCCAGGAGTTGAAACACCTGATCAGGAGCGGTACCTTTAGATTCTTTTATGTATGTTTCGTAGCACGCAATGGCTTTTTTCCATTCCCGCTTACGGTGGTGCTGCTTCCCTTCATCAAGCTGATTCACGTTCGTCACTTCCTTTACATCTGTAATTTAACCGGAAGGAAGAGAGGCTGTCAATTAGAAGGTGGAAAGACCTTGGACAAAGTATATCCATGCCTTTACAATGGAAGAAAGTAAACATAACGGAGTGATAACCATGTCTCAAGTGATCGTTTATTCAACGCAAAACTGTGTGGAATGTGACATCGTCAAGCAAATGCTCAAGGAAAACAACATTGATTTTGAAGTGCGTGATGTGATGAGCAGCCGTGAGTATCAAAAAGAAGTAGAAGGGTTCGGCATTATGGGAGTACCGGTAACGGTCTTTGAAGGCGAAGCGGTTAAAGGGATGAACCCTGAACTTCAAACGCTGGTTGAAAAGATCAAACAAACACAATAGAACATCATCAAAGAGGACTGACCAAACTACTGCTGGTGGGTCCTTTTTTTTGTCTTTGTTTCACGTGAAACAGAATTGGGATAGGCTTTCAGGCATATATTTGATTGGATTTGTCTTTCATAACTGAACAGAAGAGAGAAAAATAAAATATGTTTATGAAGTGGATAAAATTCAGAATAGTCAAACGTATTAGGCTATTTATGAAGTATAATGGAAAAAAGTAGAACTTTTCCATTGGGAGGATGCGGGGATGGAGCGGTTTGAAGCACAGTTAAAGCAGATGAAGCTGGCACAGGAGCAACTGACGAAAGAGTATGAAGCGCTTTTAATTGAATTCGAATCCAACGACGTCATTGGGGAAAATACGAAGCTTCGGGAAATGGCAAGTGAGTATAAAAGACGGGCGGACCGCTTAGGCAAAGATCACGAGAAGCTTAAAGAAGAAAACCAAAAAATGCGAATGGCTTTGCAGGAACAGATGTTAAACGAAAAGTGGAACATTGTGAGCATCTCCAAAAAGAAGGTGCAAACCTATTTTGGCGAGGGAATGAAACCTCACGAAAACAGGCTCACAAACCTTGAACATGAGTCCCGGAGTAAAATAGCTGATCTCCGTAAGCGTGCCGAACATGAACTCGATGGTTTGAGCCTGGAGCTCTCAGCAAAAATGAAACAGCTTTCCAAGGAAGTTGAGGAGAATATCAGAATCCATAAAGAAGCCCTTCTTTTAAAGGAAAGAGAATGGAGGCAGGAGAACAGCGCGGCTTTCAATGCGATTGGAAATGAGCCGGTTTCAGAAAAAGTAATGCAGAAAAGAATGAAACAAAACCAGCTTGAAATGCTGATCGGTCTCAACTGGATTAATAAGATCGGGATTATTCTGATTGTACTTGGGGTCGCTGCGGCTTTCAGGCATTCTTATACAAACTGGTTTACAGAAGAGCTGAAAGGGGCAACGTTTTTTGGGCTGGGACTGATGATGCTGGCCGGGGGAGAGTGGCTCATTCGTAAACACAAGAAAACCTTTGGTTTGGGCCTTATAGGCGGAGGGACAGCTGTTCTGTATGGTTCGGTTTTCTTCAGTTATTTCCTCCTCACTATTATCGGGCTGTACACAGCTCTTGGTCTGTCAGTTGCCGTAACTGCTGCAGCGGTTTTACTTTCTTTGCGTTACAGCTCAAGAACGGTGATCTCCCTGGGACTTGTGGGAGGCTACATTCCTTTTTATTCTTATATGTCCGCATTCGGGCTTGAAGGGTTTTCGGTCTATGCAGCGATGCTGTACCTGATTATTTTAAATGGTGCTATACTCTGGATATCTTTTAAGAAGCGGTGGAACATTGTCAGCTATATCAGCTTTGCCTTCCACATTCCGGCGTTTCTTATCCTGATTGCGCTGGCGGGAAGTGCGGGAATCAGCATGATTTACGCTGTGCTCACATTTGCGGTCTATACAGTGGTGACGCTCGGGTATCCGTTCATTCACAAGCAAAAGCTCAGGTGGATGGATGTGACGATGCTCGGATTAAACACAGTCCTTGGATGTTCTGTGATGTATTATTTGTTTTACGATCTTAATTGGGGCAGTTTTACGGGTATACTTGCCGCCCTCTTTTGTGTTCTTTACGCCGGGTTGGGCAAATTCGTTGAAAAGAGAGTGCCCCGGGAAAAACAAGCCAGGATTTTGTTTTACGGAACGGCGGTTACATTTGCTGTGCTCGTGATCCCGTTCCAGTTTGAAGCAGAATGGTTCGTCCTGGGGTGGCTGATTGAAGCCTTTGTCTTAATCGTTTATGCGAACCGGGAGAAACTTCCGAACCTTGAACGGGCGGGCTGGGGTATCCTTTTCTTAACAATGGCGGCGTTTATTATGGAAGTGCTGTATATTACGGCTTCACCCTGGGGGATGTCTGAGTCCTTTAATCTTAGATATTTTGCTGTAACAGCCGGGCTTCTCACGTTAGCGGTCTATTACGCTCGTAAACGTCTGGAAGGAACAGGAGTATTCACTTGGATGAAAGAGCTGCCAAGAGCTGTAAAGTACGTGGCCGTGTTTAACCTTTGGATGTATGCCATCTATCAGAGCAGTTACTATTATCATGAGTGGGTTCCCGTGGCGTTCAGCTACTTTACTTTTTATCATTATCTGATGGTCGCATTCATTACAATCGGGACCGGCTACGTTCTCTCCCGTTGGAAAGTCCTTTATGATCAGGTCATCGGGTATTTCAGCACATTTCTTTACGGATTTGGAAGCTTTATCGGATTCATCATTACCCTCACAATGCCGGTACTTGAGCCTGTGATTACGGAAAATACGACTGTGAACGTGATGGCACTGGGGCTTTTGGTTGCGTTTAATATTTTGGTCTTCTTGATAGGACGGGAGCTGCTGGGAAGATTTCTGCGTGACCGTTACTCAGGCCTCTTTCCAACAATACTGGCTGTCTATTTCCTCATTGTTCTTGGCGCATTCGTAACTGTCCAATTCCAGCTCGGGGACGTTGGTTTTGTATTCAGCTCCATCTTTTTAGTGGTAGCGGTGGGTTACATTCTTTACGGGTTTAAAAAGAAGTACGTCTATATACGCCGGATCGGTCTTGGGTTGACCCTTTTTACTACGGGAAAGCTGTTTTTATACGATCTGTCGTTTTTAACCGAAGTAAGCCAGATTGCTGCCTACTTTGTTTTTGGAGTAACCTTGCTCGGGATCTCGTATATCTATCAAAAAGTATCAAGCAGCTATCAGGATATGGGGGAAGGGATGTAAATAAATATAGGAGCCGTGGCAGGGAAAGAATTCAAGCCACGGCTTTTTTTAATAAATCATCAGGAATTTTCTTTTACTCCCGACATTTTAACCACAAACAATCCGTCCCCTTCAAGGTAATCGGCGTACATGACGTTGCGGGGTTCGTAGATTCCCCGGGCACTGAGTTCGTTTGTGAGCCAGGGACGGGTCAAGCCCAGCTCCTGAAGGTTATCCTCAAGAACCTCCCCGTCTAAAATGACGCTCACAGGGAGGTAGACAGGAGGTTCCTGAAGCTTCAAGTCTTCAATGGTGACTTTTTGATACTTTGATTTTTTCAGTATGCTGATGCCGCCGTTTGATTCAAGAATAGCAAACGCGACCTCTCTCACAGAGAAAACTTCGCTCTGTCTGAGAAGGCTCATAAGCTGGTTGAGGTTCATCCGGTTTTTCTTCAGCTCTTTGCGGTCAATCTTCCCATCACGAATGACAATCGCAGGCTTTCCTTCCAACGGTCCCCTCAGCCCCTTCAACTTCAATAGTCCTTTTTCCATAATCACAAGGAGAATTCCCCATAGGAAAATCGAGTAGACGACGAAATAAACAGGAACGTTTTGTTCAAAGACGGCATTCCCAAGAAGCTCAGACAATACAATTGCTGAAACAAAGTCAAAAGGAGTGAGCTGGTTGATGGTCGTTCGTCCAAGCAGTCTTGTAATGAGAAAGAGAAAGAAGAATCCGAGAATGAGTTTGATTGTCATATCAAGAAAAGAAGGCTCCATGAGATGTTCTCTCCAAACGGGAAGTTTTTTCTAGTATTCTCATTTTTGGAGCATTTTATTCGCAAGAATGATAGATATGCATGACTAAATGTTTAATGAGTATACCCTTACGTCAGTTTATGTGTGATGAAGCTCCGCTGAACGCCATCCGCTCGCTTTCTGCGACGGTGCCGGCAGGGAGAAAGAACCTTGCTTTTTCCTCTAAAAGTAACGCTTCGAAGTGTTATGCGTCGAAGCAACTCGCATAGGACTCACGATGTTTTGCTAGTCACTGTCGCAGGAGTCTCGCTGCTGGCGTTCAGCTGCGCATTACACTTCCGGTTTAGTAAAAGATATTTACTGACTTATAGGGGTACTCATTAAATGTTTTAACTGATCTGCTGTTTAGCCTGCCCTGCTTACTTCCATATTCCCCTCTTCCTTATTTCTTCTGAATACAATCAGGAACATGACGGTAGTCATAATCGAAACGATACCAATAATAACTGCCATATGTGATAAACCAATAATATCGAGCATGGCTCCTGTCATGATCAAGACAGCTTGAAAAATAACCCTGTCCAACATATTTCTAAATGAGAAGAACCGGCCGTGGAACTCTTTCGGTACTTTCGTTTGGAAGATAGTGGCTGCCGCAGGGAAGAAGCATCCTACCGCAAATCCAAAAAGAATGAATGCAAAAATGGTGATCACAGGAATATGAGCAAAGTAGAGGAGCAACTGAGAAGCCCCGACTAAAAATGAACAAAAGAATAGAATGTGGTAGTGTGATTGCTTTTGACTGATCCATTTCACAAAAAAGGCACCAAGCATGAAGGCAGTACCTTCAGCAGCATAGAGTGCCCCTTTTATTTCTGCACTGTTTTGGATTTCACTTATATTTATCACCATTAAGTTAAACCCTCCTAAAAAAAGGAGAGGAATAACGGCCATTGTGAGTGTCATATAAACGATTGGCATTCTTTTTATGACCGGGAAGACGTCTCTAAACGATGTTTCCATTTCTTCTGTGCTGTTGTGTTTTTGTCTCGGGTTCTCTTCTTTAATGGTCAGAAACAACGTCAATATAAATAGGGCCATGTATGCGATTAATGATGCTAAATAGAGCATAGTCAAGGAGATGACGACGAGGAGGGCACCAGCTGCAGCTGTTCCTCCTATCCGTGACAGGGTAGACACGTTCATATATACACCATTGAGTTCCATCAGGTCTTTTTCCGGCACAACAAGGGGGATCGCTGCTTGCAGTGCAGGAAAATAAAAAGCTGCTGAAAGCTGAATAGTAATAAGAAAAACGACCATCCATAAGACGGACTCATTATGTATTGCAACAAACATAAAACAAACGCTGATGGAACGAACAAAGCCTGCAGCGAGCATCACCGTCTTTTTCTTCAAACGATCTGTTATCCGTCCGGCCCATGGTCCTATAGCTATACCTGCCACAAGACCGGAAGCAAGAATGAGAGACTTCATAAAATCAGAGGGAACAAGAGTCTGCATAAACTCCAGGTTTCCTATAATCCCTAACCATAATCCCACACCTGCGACGAACTCTCCTATTAATAAAATCCATACGTTTTTATTTTTCCACATGGTTCCATCCTCACAATTCTAAAACTTTGTTGAAAATGATAATCGTTATCAATTATAATAACAGACATTTGTATATAGCGTAAGGAGGAAAAGTAATGTTTATTCAATTGAAAACAATCACAGTAGTAGAGGGTCACAGTGAGAAAATGGTAGAGAGGTTTGCCGGGAAGGGAATTATTGAAGAACAGCCATGATTTATAGATCAAAGTGTACTTAGAAAAAAACAACGTCGGAGAAATGAAGAAGTGATTGTCATGATCCGGTGGGAGTCTGAAGAGGACTGGAAAGCCTGGGAAACAAGTGATGTACACCTTGCAGGACACAGGGAAAACCGCGGTAAACCAAAACCCTCTTTTATCGTCGAAAGCAAGCAGGATGTCTATCACGTACTCAGTCAAAAGGGAGCTTCTCTATAAATTGTTTGAGAGGAATAGGAGGAGAATCAATTGAGTGTGTTTCATGTTTCATCTTTTTCTCTAAAGCAGGGAGAGCAAAGAAGAATCAATCTTTGGCTGAGCTGAGAAGAGTAGAGTAGAGAAAACTTCACTCTGTATCAGAAGGCTCATAAGCTGGTTGAGGTTCATCCGGTTTTTCTTCAGCTCTTTGCGGTCAATCTTCCCATCACGGATGACAATCGCAGGCTTTCCTTCCAACGGTCCCCTCAGCCCCTTCAACTTCAATAGTCCTTTTTCCATAATCACAAGGAGAATTCCCCATAGGAAAATCGAGTAGACGACGAAATAAACAGGAACGTTTTGTTCAAAGACGGCATTCCCAAGAAGCTCAGACAATACAATTGGTGAAACAAAGTCAAAAGGAGTGAGCTGGTTGATGGTCGTTCGTCCAAGCAGTCTTGTAATGAGAAAGAGAAAGAGAAAGAAGAATCCGAGAATGAGCTTGATGGTCATATCAAGAAAAGAAGGCTCCATGAGAGGTACTCTCCAAACGTAAAGGGTTTTCTTTAGTAATTACAGACTTAGAGAGTTGTATTCTTGGAGATTGATAGAGGGGGAGGTTTTTATGGAGAACTTTTGTGGATTTATGGAGAACTTTGGACGATTTATGCAGACTTAGCGGAAGTTTATGGAGAATTGCTGGTTTATTATGCAGACTTTCAGCCGATTTAAAGAGAATACGACATTTTTCGATACAAACTGGAAGAAGCACGAGTACCTCTGCCGGCCCCCGTGCTTCTTCTAAAATACTACAACACCATCCTCAGGAAATCCTGAGTACGCGGGTTCTGAGGGTTATCAAAAATCTCCTCCGGTTTGCCTTCTTCCATGATTTTTCCCTGGTCCATAAAGATTACACGGTCGCCCATCTCCCGGGCAAATCCCATTTCGTGTGTAACAACGACCATGGTCATTCCTTCTTTGGCAAGATCTTTCATGGCTTCCAGAACGCCGCCGACAAGCTCGGGATCGAGAGCCGAAGTAGGCTCATCGAAGAGCATTACTTTTGGATTCATGGCAAGAGCACGGGCAATGGCGACACGCTGCTTTTGTCCGCCGGATAAGCTTCCTGGATACACATGAGCTTTATCGGAAAGACCGACTTTTTTCAGTAAGGCAAGAGCCAGTTCTTCGGTTTCGGCTTTTTTCATTTCCTTCACTTTTAACGGCCCAAGCATGACGTTCTCAAGGACAGTCATATGAGGGAACAGGTTAAAATGCTGAAATACCATACCTACACGGGATCTGAGTTTATTGATGTTCACTTTTGGATCGGTCAGCTTCTCTCCGTCAATGACAACTTCACCTGAAGTAATTTCTTCAAGCATATTAAGACAGCGGAGAAACGTACTTTTCCCTGATCCGGAGGGGCCGATAACACAGACCACTTCTTTTTCTTTCACATCTGCGTCAATGCCTTTTAATACTTCCAGGTCACCAAACGACTTATGTAAATCTCTGACTTGTATCATTATACGTCCAACTTCCTTTCAATACGCCTCAGTATTACCATGGCCGGTATTGTAATTACCAGATATGCAAGACAAAGCATGATATACGGTACGAACGGACTCGCTGTGGTGCTTACGTACTGTCTTATAAGATAGGTTACTTCATTTAATGAAATAATCGCAAAGATTGATGTATCTTTCAAACTGATGATGAACTGGTTTCCAAGTGGCGGGATCATGCGGCGGAATGCCTGCGGCCAGATGATATACCGCATCGTCTGGGAAGAACTCAGGCCGATCGAGCGGCCGGCCTCGGTCTGTCCTTTATCAATGGATTCGACACCACCGCGTACAATCTCAGCGATATAGGCACCTGCGTTAATCGCGATGGCAATAATACCGGCTGTGACAGCACTGAAGTTAATACCGACAAAATCAGATATACCAAAGTATAAAAAGAGTGCCTGCACGAGAATCGGTGTCCCGCGTACAAGCTCGATATAAACGGTCGCAATGCCGTAAATGATTTTGTTATTGGACAGCCTCATCATTCCGGTGAGGGCTCCGATAATAAATCCGAAGAAGAAGCCGGAGAACGTGATGAAGATGGTTAATTGTAACCCTCGGTAAATAAAAGGGAGGGTACCTGAAATATGCGGGCTTAAAAAATCGAACATCCTGTTTTAACCTCCCGTATGAAAGTAAACGGCGCAACAAGCATGTTACTCGTTGCGCCGCCCTTAAAACTTTATTGAGCTATCATGATTATTCCTCGTTAGATGGGCGCTCACCAAACCATTCTTCATAAATATCACCGTACGAACCGTCTTCCATCATTTCAGCCAGAGCTTCGTTTACCTGCTCAGTAAGCTCGGAGCCTGATGGGAAGGCAATCCCGTACTGCTCACCTGTCAATGTGTCACCAACGGTCTTCATATCGCCAAGGGCTTCCGTTTCGATGTAGTAAAGGACGTTTGGCAGGTCATAGATAACCGCGTCCACACGGCCTGCAGTAAGATCCTGATACGCATTCACGATATCCGGGAATGTCTGGATCTGAGCGTCCGTATTCTCTTCCAGATAATCGTAACTTGTTGTAGCGGCACGTGTGGCAACAGGTCTGCCGTCTACATCGTCAACAGACTGAATTTCCTCTTCATCAGCACGGACAGCCAGGATAAGACCTGCATCATAATAAGGGTCAGAGAAGTCAAAGTTCTCCGCACGCTCTTCTGTAATCGTCATACCGGCAATACCAATATCGTAACGGCCTGTTCCCATTCCAGAAACAATTCCGTCAAACTCTACCGTTTCAAGGTTAATGTCAAATCCAACCCGGTCGGCAATAGCATGGATGAGGTCGATATCAAACCCTTCCATCTCGCCTGTTTCTGTGTTGAGAAACTCAAATGGAACGTAGTTTGTGTCTGTTGCGACTGTGTACTCGGGACGATCTTCTTCTGCCTCTGCTTCACCGGCTTCGTCCCCGCCTGTTTCATCGGCTCCTCCACAGGCTGCAAGTACGGCAGCTGCCATAAAAAACGGCAGACCAAATAGTCTTTTTTTCACGTCGTAATCCCCCTCTGTTTTTATTTGTAAATTAAAATTCTCCCGAATGAATAATCTTAATTTACAAAAAATTCTCACCTAACCTAAATTCTTCAAAAAACGACGAATTCCTCTGACTATTTCAAAAAAATTTTTAAACCCTTGTCATTTCTGATGAAAAAACAGATGTAAGCGCTTTATTAAAGGGTTTTTAAGTGTGTAAAGTTTTATGACACAGGTATTTCATGCTATACTATTTGAAATTATAGAATTGACAAAATAGACTTACGATTTAGAAGGAGGGCGTTTCCATGAGAAAACACGGATATCCTGTTATGCAGGGATTATACGACCCGGTGAATGAACATGAAGCTTGCGGCATTGGAATGATTGCGAATATTGATGGTAGTAAATCTCATGCGATCGTCCAGAATGCGATTAACATTTTGAGTAACCTGGAACACAGGGGAGGTCAGTCAGCAGATGTAAGTACCGGTGACGGGGCTGGTATCTTGACCCAGATCCCGCACCGTTTTTTTGTGAAGCAATGTGACAGAGAAGACATTGTTCTCCCTGATGAAGGGGAATACGGTATCGGTATGGTCTTTCTGCCTGAAGATCAGGATACACGGATGAAGTGTAAAGCGATCTTTGAAGAGATTATTAAAGAGGAAGGACAGACATTCCTTGGCTGGCGTACTGTTCCTGTTAACGATTCGTTTGTGGGAATTGAAGCGAAAAAAACGAAGCCTGCCATCCGTCAGGTGTTTATCCGCTGCTCACAAAAGATAAATGACCAGGACGAGTTTGAACGTCGTCTGTATATTATCCGAAAGCGTACGGAGATTGAAATTTCAAAACGTCTGAAAGGGCAGGATGCTTTTTACATCAGCAGTCTGTCAACCCGTACGATCGTTTATAAGGGAATGCTTGTACCTGAGCAGCTTGACTCCTTTTATATCGACCTGAACCATCCGGAGTTTAAGAGTGCTTTGGCACTTGTACACTCCCGTTTCAGTACAAATACGTTCCCAAGCTGGAAACGGTCGCACCCGAACCGTTATACGATCCACAACGGAGAATTCAATACCCTTCGCGGGAATGTAAACTGGATGCGTGCCCGACAGCAGCTTTGTGCGTCTGAATATTTTGAAGAGGAAGACCTCAAGAAGATTCTTCCGGTTATTGATAAAAACGGCAGTGACTCGTCCATGTTTGACAACTGTTTCGAGTTTTTACACCTTTCCGGACGTTCTCTTGCCCACACTGCCATGATGATGGTGCCTGAGCCTTGGGCAAATGATGAAACAATAGATGAAAGAAAACGGGATTTTTATGAATACCACAGCACATTGATGGAGCCGTGGGACGGTCCTGCAGCCCTTGTTTATACAGATGGGAAGCAGATTGGTGCCACCCTTGACCGCAATGGTCTCCGTCCGGCACGTTACTATGTGACGAAGGACGGCATGATCGTCCTGGGCTCGGAAGTTGGTGCTCTTGATATTTTTGCTGACGATATTGAAATCAAAGACCGCCTCACTCCGGGGAAAATGCTCCTTGTTGACTTGGAGAAAGGCCGGATTATTCCTGATGAAGAGATTAAACTTGAAATAGCAGGCGAACAGCCGTATAAAGAGTGGGTCAATGACAACCTGCGTAACCTGGAAGATCTTCCTGAGTCTCCGATTGAAGCAGGACCAGTTGAAAATCTCCGGGAGCAGCAGCTGGCATTCGGCTATACACAGGAAGAGCTTAACAAGATTCTGAAGCCCCTTGTATCCGGGGGAAAAGACCCGGTCGGCTCAATGGGCTACGACTCACCGCTTGCGGTGCTGTCAAAGAAACCACAACTATTGTATAACTACTTTAAGCAGCTGTTTGCCCAGGTAACAAACCCTCCGATTGATGCCATCCGGGAAGAGATTATCACGATGGTGCAGACAACAATCGGGGCAGAAGGAAGCCTTGTGAATCCGAAACCTGAAAGCTGCAGACACATCCGCTTAAAGACACCGGTTCTCGCCAATTCCGAGCTGGAGAAGCTCCGTGTTCAGTCAGAAGAGGGCTTCAAAGCCGAAACCCTCTCCATCCTTTTTGACGCAAAAGGGGAAGGAGAAATGGACGCGGCATTGGAATCACTCTTTGAAAAAGCCGAGCGTGCCTATGAGGACGGCGCCACCCTGATTATCTTATCGGACCGGGGTGTCTCTCAGGAAAAAGCACCGATTCCGGCACTTCTTGCTGTATCAGGTCTGCATCACCACCTGATCCGAAAGGGAATCCGTACAAGAGTCAGCATTCTTCTTGAGTCAGGTGAGCCGAGAGAAGTCCATCACTTTGCGACCCTTCTTGGTTACGGAGCAGAGGGTATTAACCCTTACCTTGCTTTTGAAACACTCGAAGATATGCGTGAAAAAGGGCAGATCGAGCTTTCTTCATATGAAGAAACAGTAGAACGCTTTGTTTCCGGTGTAACAGACGGGGTTATTAAAGTACTTTCGAAAATGGGAATTTCAACGATTCAAAGTTACAGAGGAGCTCAGATCTTTGAAGCAGTGGGTATTCACCCGGATGTGATTGAGAAGTACTTTACCCGTACAGCATCACGTCTAGGGGGAATCAAGACCGACATGATCGCAAAAGAAGTGCTCATGCGCCATTCCCGCGCTTTTGAAGAAAAGAGAGGATCTGATGAACGCCTTGAGGTAGGGGATGAATTCCAATACCGTGAAAAAGGCGAGGACCATCAGTACAATCCAAAAACCATTCATATGCTCCAGCACGCCTGCCGTTCAGGAGACTATGAGCTGTTTAAGCAGTATTCAAAACTATTAACCGATGAAAATAATAACCTTCAGTCTCTTCGCGGACTGTTGTCATTTAAAAAGCGAAAGTCAGTCCCGCTTGAAGAAGTGGAATCGGTTGAAGCAATCTGCAAGAGATTTAAAACCGGTGCCATGTCCTTCGGTGCGATCAGCCAGGAAGCTCACGAAGCTCTTGCCATTGCCATGAACCGTATCGGCGGCGCCAGCAACTCCGGTGAAGGCGGAGAGAACCCTGAGCGTTTCACAGAGGATGCGAATGGAGACCTGCGCCGAAGCTCCATTAAACAGGTGGCTTCTGGACGCTTCGGTGTAACTAGTCATTACCTTGTGAATGCCGATGAAATTCAGATTAAGATTGCCCAGGGTGCGAAGCCCGGTGAAGGGGGACATCTGCCAGGTAAAAAAGTGTACCCGTGGATCGCAGAAGTTCGTGGTTCCACTACCGGCGTAGAGCTTATTTCACCACCGCCGCACCATGATATTTATTCGATCGAAGACCTGGCTGAACTGATTCATAACCTGAAAAATGCCAATCCCCGTGCGCGTATCAGCGTGAAGCTCGTTTCTGCCGTCGGCGTTGGAACGATTGCTGCCGGAGTGGCCAAAGGTAGGGCAGACCTCGTTCTGATCAGCGGCTACGATGGAGGAACCGGGGCCGCACCACGCTCCAGCATTAAGCACACAGGACTGCCTTGGGAAATCGGTCTTGCCGAAACGCATCAGACCCTTCTTTTGAATCATCTACGCGACAGAATCGTCGTAGAGACAGACGGGAAACTGATGACGGGAAGAGACGTTGTCGTTGCTTCCTTACTGGGTGCCGAAGAATTTGGTTTCTCAACTGCACCTCTTGTGGTTTTAGGCTGTGTAATGATGCGCGTCTGTCACCTGGACACATGTCCGGTCGGTGTAGCAACCCAAAACCCTGAGCTTCGTAAAAAGTTCACAGGAGAAGCGGATCACATCGTAAACTTCATGCGCTTTATTGCTATGGAAGCCCGGGAATTGATGGCAGAGCTTGGCTTCAGATCGATCGAAGAGATGGTTGGTCATACAGAAGTTCTTGAGGCCAACAAGGCCATTGATCACTGGAAAGCTAAAGATGTAGATCTGACGGCTCTCCTTCACAAGCCTGATGTACCGGAATCTGTAAGCCGTTTTAAGACGATTGACCAGAATCATGGTCTGGATAAAGCCCTTGATAACCAGGAGCTTATTCCTCTTTGCCGCGATGCCCTTGAGAAAGGGGAGCCGTTTGAGGCTACACTTGCGATCCGGAACATTAACCGTGTAACGGGGACGATTCTCGGCAGCGAGGTGACCCGCCGTTATGGTCGCGAAGGATTGAGTGAAGATACGATCCGCCTTACGTTTAAAGGTTCAGCCGGACAGAGCTTCGGTGCCTACATTCCGAGAGGGATGACTCTCCGTCTTGTTGGAGATGCGAATGATTACGTCGGGAAAGGTCTTTCCGGCGGGAAGGTCATCGTCCATCCGTCGAACCGGGCCACGTTTAAAGCAGAAGATAATATTATTATCGGTAACGTGTGTTTCTATGGTGCGTCAGGCGGGGATGCCTATATCCAAGGGATTGCCGGTGAGCGTTTCTGCGTAAGAAACAGCGGTGCAAATGTGGTTGTAGAAGGTGTCGGTGATCACGGATGCGAATATATGACTGGCGGTAAAGTCGTGATTCTCGGCGAAACCGGACGTAACTTCGCTGCCGGTATGAGCGGCGGTGTGGCATATGTTCTTGATGAAAAAGGGACGTTTGCCCAGAAGTGTAACCGTGACGGGGTCCTTCTTCAGCCTGTCACCAGTGCCGAGGAAAAAGAAGCCGTCTTCAAGATGATTGAAAAGCATCTTCACTATACAAACAGTTCGAATGCCCGTCGCATTCTTCATAACTGGAATGGGATGATCCAAAACTTCGTCAGAGTTATTCCGAAGCACTATGAGGAGATGAAAAACCGTATTGAATACTTCGAAAATACGGGACTCGAGAGAGACGAGGCAGAGATGAAAGCTTTTGAAGAAAGTCAGAAACCAAAAGTGTCGGCATTAACGTAATTTGATAAGGAGGGTGAGAGGATGGGAAAGCCAACAGGATTTTTGGAATACAGCCGAAAAACCCAGCATGAGCGCGATCCAAAGTCGCGGATAAAAGACTGGGATGACTATACAAAACCGATGCCGGAAGAAGAACTGAAGCAACAGGGCGCACGTTGCATGGACTGCGGCGTGCCGACCTGTCACACAGGCATGGAACTGAATGGTGTAACGACAGGATGTCCTGTCTATCACCTTATTCCGGAATGGAACGACCTGGTGTATCAGGGACAGTGGAAAGAAGCACTGAAAAAAGAACACGAAATGAACAACTTCCCGGAGTTTACCGGATTTGCTTGTCCGGCTCCTTGTGAAGGGGCTTGTGTACTGGGAATTAATGAGCCTCCTGTAGCAATTCGTACCGTAGAGCGTTCCATTATTGAGAAAGGCTTTGCTGAAGGATGGGTCGTTCCTGAGCCCCCTGAAAAGCGCACAGGAAAACGGGTAGCTGTAGTAGGATCCGGCCCCGCCGGTCTGGCCGCTGCCGCCCAGCTTAACAAAGCAGGCCACTCTGTAACGGTATATGAGCGGCATGACCGTATCGGCGGACTTCTCACGTACGGAATTCCTGAAATGAAGCTTCCTTACGAAGTTGTTGAACGCCGTGTGAATATTCTTCGTGAAGAGGGTATTGAGTTCGTGACCAATACGGAGATTGGCAAGGATATTACGTCCGATGAACTTGAAGCAGAACACGATGCTGTCATTCTCTGCGGAGGTGCCACGGTTCACCGTGACGTTCCTGCTGAAGGCAGTGACCTGAAAGGTATTCACTATGCAATGGATTTCCTCCATGCGAATACGAAAAGCCTTCTGGACTCAAACCTTGAGGACGGCAACTACATCAGCGCAAAAGACAGAGATGTGATTGTTATCGGGGGTGGAGATACAGGGACGGACTGTCTCGCCACATCGGTAAGGCACAACTGCAGAAGCTTGACTCAGTTTGATATTTACGATAAGAAAGTGGATACACGGGATGCGGTAGGGAACCCGTGGCCGCAGTACCCGATTATTCACCGTATTGAATACGGCCAGAAGGAAGCGGAAGCAGTGTTCGGCCGCGACCCTCGTGCCTACGCTGTCATGACGAAGAAGTTTGTCGGGGATGAGAACGGCCGCGTGAAGGAAGTTCATACTGTTAACGTCCGTTTGACAAAAGACGAAGACGGTAACCGTCTGCGTGAAGAAATTCCAGGGACAGAAAAAGTATGGAAAGCCGATCTTGTTCTTCTTGCTATTGGCTTTAGTGGTCCTGAGCAGGAACTTCTTGAGCAAATGGAGATTGAAACAGACGACCGTACCCGAGTGAAAGCGGAGTATGGCAAGTACAAAACGAACAAAGACGGTGTGTTTGCTGCGGGTGACATGCGCCGTGGTCAGAGTCTGATCGTCTGGGCGATCAACGAAGGCCGGGAAGCAGCCCGGGAATGTGACCGTTATTTAATGGGATCAACGCAACTGCCGTAGCAGATATAGGTGAAAGCACTCGCTCCTTTTTGGGGCGGGTGTTTTTAGTGTGTGGTTTTTTCCGGGGAAGGGGGGATTTTTGGCTAAACCGTTAATAATGAAAGTGAAGCCGTTAATCCCCTCTCAATGCTTCAGCCACATAATTTGCATCCATTACTAATTGCAAATCTATTGCTAAAGCCAATCATTCTACCAATATTGGTTATAATTCTACCCGAAAAGCTAATAATTCTACCGCAATCCTCTTTTATTCTACAGATCGGTTGAAACTAGCTACGATAACTATGAAGGGTTTATGAAGTGGGCGATTGAGAAAGAGAAGCTATTAACCTTTGAATTTTTCATCCCTTCGGAACAAGCAAGCTGGGAGTAGGCCGAAACAATAAAGCGAGAAAAAAGCCATGGATCTCAGATCCATGGCTTCGTTATAGCGGTCGACTCTCTATGACGCTTTTGTTGCTTCTCCGTCATCCTCACGTTTTTCCTCTGACTCTGACACCATGACGGCACATGTAGCGTCTCCGGTAATGTTAACCGCTGTACGCAGCATATCTAGAATACGGTCTACACCGAGAACAAGGGCAATTCCTTCGACAGGAAGTCCAACGGATGTAAGGACCATAGCAAGCATGATCATTCCGACTCCAGGCACACCAGCCGTACCGATACTTGCAAGGGTAGCAGTCAGGATAACAGTCAGCAAATCACCAAAAGAAAGACTTTGAGCGTATACTTGAGCAATAAAGACTGTTGCCACTGCCTGCATAATCGCTGTTCCATCCATGTTAATTGTTGAACCAAGTGGCTGTACAAAGCTGCTCACAGGTTTGGAAACCCGTAAATCCTCCTGTGCCACACGCATGGAAACAGGAAGCACAGCACTGCTGCTTGACGTACTGAACGCCACAATCATGGCAGGGAAGAACTTTCGTACAAACTCAATCGGGCTCCGCTTTGCAATAAACGCAATAACAGATCCGTAGGTGATCACCGCATGAAGGAGAAGGGCCAGAATAACAGCAGCCATATACAAAAGCATCGCCTGAAGGGCGGACATACCCAGTTCTCCAATCGCAGAGGCGATCAGGGCGAATGCACCGACCGGCGCAAGATACATGACGATTTTTACGAGAAACATCATGATCTCGTTTCCTTGTTCTATGAGCTTTAATACACCGGCTGTTTTGTCACCGAGTCTTGCAAGGGCAAAGCCGATGAGCACGGCAAAGGCGATGATTTGAAGCATTTCTCCGTCAGCCATTGCCTGGACCGGATTTTCCGGAATGATATTAAGAAGCGTGTCCATAATCGGCGGCGCTTCTTCTGCCTCGTAGTCGGCTGTTTCTGTCTCGAAACCGCCGCCGGCCCCCGGCTGAATAAGAAAAGCCATTGACAGCCCGATACCGAGTGCGATAGCAGTCGTTATTAAGTAAAATCCGACAGTCTTACCACCGATCCGGCCGAGTTTTTTCGGATCGCTCACACTCGCTGTACCTAAAATAATTGAAAAGAGTACGAGTGGCACAACAAGCATTGTAATAGAATTAATAAACAGTGTACCTAGTGGTGTAAAGGCATAATTATCTGCATATTGAAACAATTCAGGAGCGAATAAATTAAACCCTATTCCAGTGAATAATCCCAGAATTAAAGCTATGATGATATTCCTGGTTAACTTCATAATTTTTCCTCCTACAAATACTAGATTTTTAGACAAGATTTCTTTTATTTTAAAACTAAACAACACCACACTTCCCACGCGAGAATTACTTTTTTTATAAAAAATTATGTATTTTCAAAACCATTAAGGTAAAAATCCCCTTTTTCCATAAGAAAGAAACCTCGAACACAAAAAAAGAAGAGTCCCTCTGGCGGGATACTCTTCTTTAATCGTAAAAAAATCTCTTTTAAGTCTCCTGGAATTTTTATAGTGGCATAGATTCACCCGCATTGTGGACATATTCTACCGGGAGGCCAGCTTCTATGTAACTCCTTACGATTTTCCAATCGCCATCACTTGGATCTTTTTTGAATGTTTCATAAAACAAATTCGCTCCCTTAAAATACTCTCCGGCAATGACAAGTGAGGCTGTTATTGTAACGATAGCCTCATTTTGGCGAATCGCAACTGAGTGCAGCACACGAACATCCCAGGTGGCTTTATTCTCACTGACAAATTGAAATCCTTGCCGCCAACCTTCCAAACATTCTTCATATTCAAAGTCAACCAACTTCCCGCCCGTCATTTCTCTGCCCTGATATTCAGAGGAGATAAAATGAGACAACTCTTCTAAAGATGATTGCTGCCACGCACTGACAAACCTTTCAATACTGCTTTTTAAAGATTCTTCCATATCTTATGCGCCTCCTGTTTGTCCCTTAATCGGGGAGTTTTTATTGAGAAACAAAGTTGCTCATTTAACATCTACCTGCTTCGTACCGATAAAAAAGATAAGCAAAAGAAGAACGAAATAAAAATCAACACGTTATCAAATATTTACCTTTTTACTATAACTCAGCTATCTCCCAAGCCCAATTACAGGATTTTCTTGCATTTTGTCGAATAAAAAATAATAACAGCAGGATTCTCAGGAACGTAACAATCTAAAAAGCGAGGTGATCGTCGTGGAAGAGCAATCAAGGTATTCCCGTCTGGCTCAAATTACAAAACTCATTAATATGAAACTTGAATTACGTGAGGTTCTCCAACAGGTAACTACGGCTATATCTGAAGAAATTGTCCAGTGTGATTCGGTGGGTATTTATTTGCCACAGGAAGATGGTTCTTTCAGAGGGTTTGTGGGCAAACCGGAGACGATTAACGGCATGACCCTGGATCAGCACGTCATTGATACCGAACATGATTTGCTGGCAAAAGAAGTGATAGAAACGCAAAGGGCAATTTATATTCCTGACACGTCACAGGATACACGCCCGGATCAGCGTGCGGTAAATGCATTCAAAATTAAATCATTGCTCGTTTTGCCTATCTCTTACGAAGGGGAATTGTTCGGCCTCGTCTTTTTGTTTGACTATGGAATCCCGATGAATTTGACACATAATGAAATACAAACGGTAGAAGCATACGTGAATATGGCCGCTGTAGCGATTCAAAATGCGAACAACTTGTCCCGCAAGGAAGAAGTGATTAAACAAAAGCAGCTCCTTTTGGATGTGACCAGTGAGCTTTCCATGTGTTCGGAAATGCAGGAAGCGTTGGATATCTGTTTTCACTACCTTGCCCTCGTCCTGAATAATACAAATATCGGCCTTCATATGCTGGATCCAATGGCTGAGAAAAAGATCAAACCACAAAGCTTGAGCAAAGACAGTGACTGGACAGAAGAAGCTTGGAAGAAGACACATAAAAAGGCAAATATCGATATTTACAAAGACAAGGCACTTGGGGAAGTGATCCGGACGAAAAAAGCCCTCCTTATCCCGGATGTGATGGCGGACCCTCGTCCAAACCACGATGTATGCCGACAGTTTGGGATTAAAGGGATGTTTGTCCTCCCCGTCGTGACTACCGGTAAAGTCCTCGGTCTTATTCCAGTGGTGAATCTAAAAGAAGCGGGTTACACCTATACAGAGACCCAGCAAAAGCTGGCACAATCGGTTGTTGATATCACGGCCGGTACATTATCCAATTTGCTGTTCATGGAAAGACAAGAACTGATTATTCAGGAAAGAACGGCGGAAATAAGCAGAAAGAACGAAGAGCTGAACGATGCTGTAGAAGAATTACAGCATTTAAGCCGGGAAAAAGAACTGATTTTAAACTCTGCCGGAGAAGGAATCTTCGGACTTGACCGGAATGGCAATATTACGTTTTGCAACCCGGCGAGTACAGACATGCTTGGCTATGAATCAGCAGAGGAACTCGTCGGCAGACCATATACAGTTATATTCAAGAGAAAAGGAAGCACTTCAGATGAAAGGGGAAAACTCAATTCTGAACGGCATGACCACGATTCAGTAGAAACGTTTTTTCGGAAGGACAACAGCTCTTTTCCGGTAGAATACGTCATCTCTTCTATAATAAAGGAAGGGGACATTATCGGTGATGTCGTTACGTTCAAAGACATTACAAGAAGAAAAGAGCTTGAAGAAGAAATTAAATATCATGCTTATTATGACAGTTTGACAGATTTGCCTAATCGGCTGCTGCTTCACGACAGGCTTACCCAGAGTATTACGTACTCCAAGCTTCACGAAAAACAACTGGCTGTCCTTTTTCTCGATCTCGACCGTTTTAAGGTAGTCAATGATACGTACGGACATAGTTTTGGAGATGCCCTGTTAAAGGAAGTGGCTGAACGGCTCTGCAGATCAGTACCTTCAGGAGCCACCGTTTCAAGACAGGGGGGAGATGAGTTTACGGTCGTGATCCAAAATGTCCAGTCAAAAGGAGAACTTGTAAGTGTTGTTGACCGAATGAATCTCGCTTTCTCAAAGCCGATTATTATTGAAGGCCATGAAGTGTATGTAAAAAAGAGCATTGGAATCAGTTTATATCCCGAACATGGAGAAACAACAGAAGAGCTGATTAAAAATGCTGATGCAGCCATGTACAAGGCAAAAGAATTATCCGGAAACAACTATCATTTTTATCAGGAAAAAACCGATACACCGGCTGTACAGAAAATGGAGCTCGAAAACGCCCTCTATAAGGCACTGGATCAGGAAGAACTTGAAGTTTATTATCAGCCCCAGGTGAATTATAAAACAGGAGAAGTGATTGGTGCTGAAGCGCTTCTTCGCTGGCATCATTCCGAAAAGGGGCTTATTTCCCCGGCTGACTTTATTCCCATCGCTGAAGAAACAGGACTCATCGTACCCATCGGTGAATGGGTAATAAAAACGGCGTGCAGACAGTTGAAATCCTGGCAGCTGCAAGGAAGCAGGCAGATGGGCGTCTCAGTAAACCTGACCGTGCGTGAGTTTGAACAGGCGGACTTGTTCTCTAAAGTGAAAGACATCATTGAAGAAACCGGACTCGATCCATCATGCCTGAAACTTGAAATTACAGAAAATCAAATTATCAAACATACAGAATCCACCTTAAATAGGCTGGAACTGTTTAAAAACTACGGAATCGATGTTTCCATTGATGATTTTGGCACGGGCTACTCCTCTTTATCCTACTTAAGAAGGTTTCCAATTCAGACGTTAAAAATCGATAAAACCTTTGTACAGGATATTAAAAGCAGTGAAGACGAAGCTCCGATCGCAAGTACGATCATTACTCTGGCACAGAATTTAAACATGGATGTTATTGCAGAAGGGGTGGAAACAAAGGAACAAGCTTTATTTTTAAGTTCGAGAGGCTGTTACCTCATGCAGGGTTTCTACTTCAGCCGCCCTCTTGGGTCTCTGTTATTTGAGGAAAAATACATTACCAATTGTGAAGCAGTCAACTAGAGGAGGAAATAGAATGAAAGCTGTAAGGGGTGTACTGGATTATTTGAAATCCGGCGGAGTGGAATATATATTTGGAATTCCCGCAGGTTCTGTAAATGCTTTTTTTAATGAACTGTATGATATGCCGGAGCTCATTCCTGTTGTGACAAAGCATGAAGGGGCAGCGGGGTACATGGCTTGCGCTTATGCCAAATATAAACAGGAGCTTGGCGTGTGCATCAGCTGCAGCGGTCCGGGTGCCACGAACATGGTAACCGGAGCAGCCAATGCCATGCGCGAACATCTGCCCGTGCTGTTTTTAACAGGAGCTGTACCTGTAAGGACGATGGGGTTAAATGCTTCTCAGGAGCTCGATGCGCATCCTGTGTTTGAACCTGTGACCAAATACAGTGTGACAGTGACAAGGGCGGAAGACTTACTTACAGAAGTAGCAAAAGCAACAGACATCGCCCTCTCGGGAGTCCCGGGTCCCGTTCATGTGGCGATGCCCATTGACGTGCAGCTGGGTGATATTGAGGAGATGAAGCTTCCTGAATTCCCAGCCGGACGAATGCCGGTCGTCCCTCAGGCAGAAACGATTGCTCAAGTGGCAAAAGAGCTGAGTATGCGTGAAAAAGGTATTGTTTTTGCGGGACAGGGAATTCGTCATGTGAGCGAACAAGTCATACAAGTGGCCGAGCTTCTCGGCTGGCCGATCGTCACTTCCCCTCAGGCAAAAGGGTTTATTCGAAGCGATCATCCTTTAGCAGCTGGTGTTTTTGGCTTTGCCGGTCACGAAAACGTGTCTTCCTTGATTCATAGGAGTGGTGAAGAAGAGGGATTGCTCGTGCTTGGTTCAAGTTTGGGTGAAACAGCAACGAACAATTGGAACCCAAACTTAACGGAAGGACGATTTACAATCCAGATGGACTTTGACGAAACGGTGTTTAACCGAAAATACAATGTAAATATTCCGGTCCTCGGGGATCTTGACCTGAGTCTGTTGTTTTTAATTGATGAATTGAAGGCATTGGGCCTGGAAAGAAAAGAGACCGCTTGTGTAAACAATGAGTTTAATCTTTATGGAACAGATGAATATACGACACGTAATGTCATGCTTGCTTTGCAGGAAAAGGTACCTTCGACCACCCGCTACACCATCGATATTGGGGAGTTCATGGCCTATGTGATCCATGATATGGGTGTGAAAGAACCATCGACATTTGATATCAACGTCCATTTTGGAGCGATGGGAAGCGGAATAGGCTCGGCGATCGGATCCGCTCTTGCTGAACCGGACCGCCCTGTGGTGAACATTACCGGGGATGGCTGTTTCTTCATGCACGGCATGGAAGTACTGACTGCGAAGGAATACAAGCTTCCTATTTTGTTTGTGGTCATGAACAACGCACGCCTTGGAATGGTCTATCACGGTCATACTTTACAATACAAGCGTTCTCACAAGGCCTTTGAACAAATCCCCGTTGATATTTCGGCTATGGCAAAGGCGATGGGTGTACCAGGCATCAGAATAAGGACGATGGAAGAGTTAGTGAACGCTGATCTCCAAAAGCTGATGACCGGAAACGGTCCATCAATAGTGGAGATCGATCTGGTTGACAACGCGGTCCCCCCGATGGGCGACCGGGTGAAGTTTCTTTCGTCGTTCGGTAAATAAGTCTGTTGAGTTGCCGTTAGGATACAGCATGGAGGCTTTTTACAATAAAATTCTAATTATTTCATAAAAGAGGATTTTCCCCTTATAATTGGCAGTAGAGCAAATTTAAATGAAGAGGGGACCTATTGTGAAAAACGTAAAATTGGTAGCTGCGTTGGTTTTTGTTTTATGTATCGGAGGAGGCGTGCTCTTTTCGTTCCTTCTAGGTTCTCACGGGCAGGATGCTTTTGGTCAGGAAGCAGGGGACATCGGCTATCTGACAGAGTATGGGGAAACAGACGAAGTCATGTTTGACCTGGCTTTTGATACAACGTTTACTGCACGTGTGAACATAACGTCTCCTGAAGAAGTCGGCTACATTTATTCAGCTGTCAATATCTATGAATACGGAGAAAGAGTGGCTCATCATTTGATTGCGTCCTGGAGTTTTGATGAGCAGTTTCCTTTTGAATCGAGCGAACTCAGCCTTGCTGCAGGAGGACTGAAGGTGGAAGGAGAGGATGAAGGTTTACTCTGGAGTACCGTCATGCATGGGAAACACGAGACGGGAACGTACTCCCTGAAAAGTTCACTTGACCTGAGAGAGGAAGGCAGCTTTCAGGTGTGGAATTCAAATTACTCCGCACCTGTGAATGAAGGAGAACCGGTTATATACGGTTACGGTGTGGTGGAAGGGAACATGTCCTTGTACTCACACCTGCCAAACCGCGACCGCTTTTTTGAATGGGCCAAGGATCAGGAAAAAGTCATAACGTTTGAAATAATGATTACTTCCGATGAAATTGAGATGGGGAACTGGGAATAAAAAGAGACCTCTTGAAGGAACCGGGCCTGTGGGTTCGGTTCTTTTTTACCTTTTTGGGGTAAAAAAAGAAGAGGAGGTGCAGAAGATGGGCGATATCCGTATCGGAAACCAGAAACGATTACTCATTTCCATTACCCTTCTTATACCCTTTATCCTGCTGTTTAGCGGCCCTGTCAGGTCTGGAACAGCAGAATATTTCAGAGGGCTCGATTATTTAATTATAAGTATGGTGCAGAGTCTTCACAATGAAACGTTCACGACAGTCGTTTTAGCTGTTACCTTTTTAGGCGGTATTCCTGCATTAACGGGCGTTGTTGCATTGGCGGCTGTTGTATTTTTGTATTACAAGCGTTGGATAACGGCTCTTTTTTATGCGGGGGCAGTCGCTCTTGGCGGAGGATTAAATTCTTTATTAAAATGGTTGTTTCAAAGAGACAGACCGGATTTTAATCCTCTTGTCATTGAACAGGGGTTCAGCTTTCCCAGTGGGCATGCGATGGGAGCAACCATTACATATGGACTCCTTGCTTACTTTGTCGTCATTCATTTACAGGAGAAAGGAGCAAAAGCAACGGTCATTTCTGTTGCAGTGACGTTAATCCTTCTTATCGGACTTTCACGAATATATTTAGGTGTTCATTACTTTACTGACATTATTGCCGGTTTTTTAGCCGGCGCTCTTTGGATTATGATCTCGGTCTTTATTTGGAAACGAATAACGAAAGGAAGTACGGCAGGTGTATGAAAAAGCTGTCCAAAAGGTGTTGGAACCTTTCAGACAGCTTCGGAAGCCGTATGCTCGTTTTAATCCTTAAACGTGACTACAATCTCCACAACCTCTGAGCGGCTTCCAAGGCGGAGAGGGGGTCCCCAGAAGCCGAACCCGCTTGAGACAATCGTGTGAAGTGTATCTTTTTTCAGATAACCCCAGTCCACCTCGTACATCCGGCGGGTGATCCAGTTGTTCGGATACATCTGCCCCCGGTGGGTGTGGCCGGAAAGCATGAGGTCTGCTCCGGCTTTTTCAGCACGTTCCAGCTCAAACGGCTGATGATCCAGAAGAATCACTGGCTTGGACAAATCCAATCCCCCGATCAGCTCTTCTACAGGCTTCCGGTTTTTTTCCGTCCTATCCCGCCGGCCAATAAGGTAAAAACTGCCGGCAACCTCAGTAACTTCATCGGTCAGCATCGTCACACCAGACCGGCCGAGTTCATTTAAAATCTCAGTAACTTTACGCCCGTAATACTCATGATTGCCAAGAATCCCGTAAACACCATAGGTGGCTTTCAGCTCTTTCATCAAAGGTCCCATGTTCTTTTTCTGAAACACATCCGGGGAGTCATCAATAATGTCTCCAGGCAGGACAATCACATCTGCCTCCATCTTGTTGAGTTCATTTATAAGCCTGCGTAAATGGGTCTTACCTGACAGGGTGCCAAAATGCATATCTGAAGCCATACCAATCTTCAGTGATGTAAGAGAGCCGGTACGTTTCGGTAAAGAGACGGAATACGTCTGTTTTACAGGGCTGTAGGCATTAAATGTCCCTGTCAGAAAGATGCCAGCTAAGGCGGTCAAGGTAACCAGCCCTGTATATAAAACAGCTGCATCCTCGTCCACCCCTCCAATAAGAAGGGCGATGACAACAAGATTCGCAAAAGGAAATAAAAGCAGTCCGTACTGAAACAATCCAACCCAGTAAGCCCCCACCACTTTAAAAAACGTAAGGTTCACCCGGCCGATGAGGTACGCATAGGCGAGCAGAGCTGTTGCAGCTGTGTAAAGCCATACGTGTTCAAAGCCGAATGCTGTGTTCAGCCATATCCAGCCGTTCCAGCCAATATAAAATGTAAGTACATTATAGATAAGTAAGAAGATTCCAAAATTCAAAATGGCTTTTCCATTCATCGGCATTCATCCTTTGTTCTCCGGCTAGATAATCGTATCACCATTGAACCTGATCTGCTATTTTAACGTCTTAAAAACGTCCTTGGTTAATCGGAATATAACATAGAAGGAAAAAGAGGGAGGGGCAGTTTCTCCGTTTCTTAAATTCAATTCAGTTGAGGTTCAGCTGACCATGGGAGATAATACTGCTATACAAATGGATTGGAGGAATTATCATGAACGTTGATGTATGGTCGGACATTGTCTGCCCGTTCTGCTATATCGGCAAGCGTCGGTTTGAGCAGGCTCTTGACCGCTTTGAACATAAACAAGACGTTACTCTGGCATTCAAGAGCTTCCAGCTCGATCCGAATGCCGAGAAAAATTCAGGTAAAACAATGCACGACATTTTATCAGCAAAATACCAGATGAGTCTTGAACAAGCACGTCAGACAACGAATAACGTAGCTGCTCAGGCAAAAGAGGTGGGTCTGGACTACGACTTCGACGCTATGGTTCCGACCAACACCGCAGATGCCCACCGCCTCAGCCACTATGCGAAACAGGAAGGGAAAGTGGACGCCCTGATGGAGAAGATTATGCACGCCTTTTTCACTGAGGGAAAGAACATCGGCGATCACGAAACCCTTGAGAGTCTGGCTGAAGACGCAGGTCTGGATAAACAAGAAGCGTCCCGCATACTCAAAGGAGATGCGTATGCCGGCGAGGTGCGCTCTGACCAGGAACAAAAGCCTCTTACGGTGCTGAATCAGAAAAATAATACCAACTGTGATGACGGTTCCTGCAATATATGAACCTGAAGCTGTCTGTTTTTAAGCAGGCAGCTTTTTTTAAATGAGTCGAAAAAAATGAAAAGAGTAAAGAGGGAGGGGGGAGGGGGTGGAGTGGTAATCGCATAAAAAGCAAAAAAAGTGACACGGCAGGAGCTGGTCCGCCGCACCACTATTTTTAGTCCTGGCTGTTGACTGAATCGAGCTCTGAAAGGAAATAGTCCCGGTCCTCCATTTTTTCGATGTGATCTGCCGCTTCCTTTGCTTTTTCAAAGTAATAGTTACATTTCCTGCGATTATTGCAAGCATAATATGCCCGTGCCAGCGCTTCATAGGCAAAGGCCAGATCAAAACCTCCAATCTGATTGTCTGTACAGATCTCAAGACAGTGCTTAGCGTGATAGACGGCACTTTCTGCCATTCCCGTCAGAGCGTAAACCCTTGAAATCTGCCATTCTCCCCGGGCAAACTCAACAGGAGTTCCAATCTCACCCCAGTGAAAGCGGGAAGCGTGTGCGGTATGGATCATCAGTAAATCATCTGCCGTTGTCCGCTCGTTCTTTTCAATCAGGTCCCAAGTGGCATTAAAGTTGTGTACGGCTTGCTTTTTATGCCAGTCGTGGACGGACAGCGTCTGGTCTTTCATATAAATACCTCCGGAATTTCAGTAGTTTTTATACAGATTCCATAAAACGATGGAAATTCCTGCTTCGAAAATGAGTGCTGCAGTAGTAGAGAAACTTCCTGCATGCTCTTTACTTTGGATACCCTGAAAAGACAATTTTGGGGCATTCTAAACCTCTTATCGATGTTCTAAGCTTCGTTGATAACCAGAGGATAAGGATAACCTTACCAAAAAGACCGCATGCCTATTTTCATACACCATGTTGTGAATAATTAGCATGGGTGTCTGTTTTCGTAAAGATTGCTGCTTTTACTGATAAAGGTAATGAAGCCGAAGTGCCTGAGACTCCTGTGGCAGTGACGAGCATTTACATCTCGAATGAGCTTCGAGTTGCTTCGACGCAGATAGCTGCGAAGCGTAACCGGAAGAGGAAGAAGCATGGTGATTTCTCCAGGCTTGCCGGCACCGCCACGGAAAGCGAAGGCACATAGGCTTCATCTTCATTTTCTGTACAATGATTGAAGTGAACTATGCAAAAACAGTGAATGGAAGATGTCCCTGCGAAAGAATCATTTAAATAAATATCCGGTTTTTACGGCAAAAAAAAATCCGCCACTTTTACAGTGACGGATTGAGTTGAGCGGGCATCAGGCGAGACAGGACAAAAAATTGTCCCTCGCCAATGCTTGTATAGCTGGTAATTTTGCAAGATCCACATTGCCGCCGCTCACGACGACACCACAATGTTGGGATGAAAGTTTCGCCCCGTGAACGAGAAGGGCAGCAATTGCTGCAGCTCCCGCTCCCTCTACGAGGGTTTTCTTTCTCTCAAGCATATACATCATGGCAGTTGCAAGATCGTTTTCTGACACAGTGACGATATCATCCACATACTCATGAATGACCGGGAGCGTATTAGCACCCGTTTTTTTAACAGCGATTCCTTCAGCAATTGTTGAAACCGTCGTTAAAATTTTTGGTCCCTGCTTGTGAAAATGATTGTAGGCAGCGCTTGCGGCCCGTGCCTGAACACCGACAATACGAATATCAGGCTTGATGTGTTTGGCAGCAACCGCAATTCCAGAGATAAGACCGCCGCCGCCGATCGGGACGATGATGGTATCAAGATCCGGCTGGTCTTCCAGCATCTCAAGAGCAATCGTTCCCTGGCCGGCCATAACATCGGCATCATCAAAGGGGTGAACGAATGTTGCTTTCGTTCGTGCCTGCTCTTTACAAGCAGCTTCGTAAGCTTCCTGAAACGATTCACCAGTTAGAACCGTCTTTGCTCCGTAATTTTGTGTAGCAAGAACTTTGGCATTAGGGGTTTTCTCCGGCATAAAGATCGTTGCCTGAACGCCTCTTTTCGCAGCGGCAAGAGCAACGCCCTGGGCATGATTTCCGGCTGACGCGGCAATCACACCTCTTCTGCACTCTGCATCAGTAAGGCGGGAGAGTTTATAGCATGCTCCCCGTAATTTAAATGCGCCTGTTTTCTGCTGGTTTTCCATCTTCAGGAACACGTTTTTTCCGGTCATTTTATTCATGGTATTGGATGTGGTGAGTGGCGTACGGTGTACATTCTCTTTCACGTACTTGTGCGCCTCAATCACCTTTTGTCCTGTTAAGCAATTCCCAACGTCTTCACGCTCCTTGTTCAAATTGTGTGATTTTTTCTTCAAGTGTTAACGTAATCGAGATATCGTCCCAGCCATTTAACAGCATTTCTTTATGATAGCCGGGGATGGAGAAGCCTGCTTCAAAGCCGTCGTCATCACGAACGATCTGCTTCCCAAGGTCTACAGTAATGGAACACGTATCATTTTCAGCTTTCTTTAACACCTCCTGGACTTCGTCTTCCGTGAGCTGAACCGGTAAGATGCCGTTCTTTACACAGTTGTTGTAAAAGATATCGGCAAAGCTTGAGGCAATGACTACTTTAAAACCATAGTCCTCAAGCGCCCATGGTGCATGCTCACGGGAAGAGCCGCAGCCAAAATTTTCACCGGCCGCCAAAATACTTGAACCATCATACTTTGGGTTATTTAATATAAAATCCTGCCGGGGATTACCATCGTCGTCAAAACGCCAGTGATAAAAAAGAAACTGGCCGAAGCCCTGACGCTCAATTCGTTTTAAAAACTGTTTTGGAATAATCTGGTCTGTATCTACGTTGGCCCGGTTTAGAGGGGTCACAACGCCTGTGTGTATACGAATCGGTTCCATTGTGTGTTACCTCCTTAAGATGATACGGGCTCGCTCGTAAGTGTTCGTACATCTACAAAGCGTCCCTCAATGGCAGCAGCAGCGGCCATCTCCGGACTTACAAGGTGGGTTCTTGCCCCATTTCCCTGTCTGCCCTCGAAGTTTCGGTTTGATGTAGAGGCACATCGCTCGCCAGGAGGGATGACATCATCGTTCATCGCGAGACACATACTGCATCCTGCTTCCCGCCATTCAAAACCTGCTTGTTTAAAAATGACGTCGAGCCCTTCTTTTTCAGCTGCGGCTTTCACGCTTTTTGAACCAGGTACGACAAGTGCTGTAACAGATGGCTTCACTTTTTTCCCTCTAACGACCCCGGCAGCTTTACGTAAGTCACCAAGCCTGGAGTTTGTACACGATCCGATAAACACGTGGTCCACCGTAACAGAGGATATCGGTTCATTTGCTTCAAGACCCATGTACGTAAGAGCACGGCTGATCTCATCTTTTTCTCCGCTTTTTTCACAAGCTTCAGGGTCAGGAACATTGGCACTGACCGGTATACACATGCCGGGGTTTGTACCCCAGGTCACCTGAGGCTCAACTTTTTCTGCGTCGATTTCTACAGTAGCATCGTACTTGGCTCCATCGTCTGTAGCAAGAGTCTTCCAATTCTCTACAGCTTCGTCAAAAGCCTCATCCTTTGGTACATGACGGCGGCCTTTCAAATACTCAAATGTCGTTTCGTCAGGAGTGATTAAACCGGCACGGGCGCCTGCTTCAATACTCATGTTACAGACGGTCATCCGTTCTTCCATCGTAAGGTTCCGGATCGCTTCACCTGTGTATTCAATCACATAACCGGTGCCAAAACGAACACCGTATTTTCCGATAATGGCAAGGATAAGATCTTTTGCAGTTACCCCTGTGCCAAGCTTTCCGTTTACTTTAACGTTCAGCGTCTTTGGAGGGGCCTGCCAGAGTGTTTGTGTAGCCAGGACGTGCTCGACTTCACTGGTACCGATACCGAATGCGAGGGCACCAAAGGCTCCGTGGGTAGATGTATGGCTGTCACCGCACACAATGGTCATGCCCGGCTGTGTAAGGCCAAGCTCAGGTCCGATTACGTGAACGATCCCTTGGTCAGGGTGGGTAATGTCCGCAAGCCGGATACCAAACTCGTCACAATTGTGCTTCAATGTTTCCATTTGCTTTTTTGAAACAGGATCATTCACTACGAGCTGATTAATGGTAGGGACGTTATGGTCCATCGTAGCGTAGGTCCGGTCGGGACGGCGTACGGTGCGTCCTTTCATCCTGAGGCCCTCAAACGCCTGTGGAGAAGTGACTTCATGGATGAGGTGAAGGTCGATGTAGAGAAGGTCAGGCTTTCCTTCTTCCTGATGAACCTGGTGCTGTTCCCAGATTTTCTCGACAATGGTTTTTGGTCTGGTCATTGTATCAACTCCTTGATTTTTGACTTTTGCGTAAAGGTGTTTTCGTGTATATTTTTCAGCCAGTTGTTGATTTCCGCTCCTTTGCGCTCCCTTTCCGCGGGCGGCTCGATCCTCGACGCTTTGGCTTTGCGTCTCCGGGGTCTCCCCGATACTCGCTTTTCCCGCAGGAGTGTCGCGCAATCGCTCCAATCAACGCTTTTTTAAACAAGTGGACGTTTACCTTCCTGCTTCGAGGTCTCATTCTGACGCCTAAACCTGAAAGAGAAAGAGTCTCGGATGCTTCGGCTTCTTCCTTTTTTAATAAAATGACCTATAACTTCGAAAACAGCCTTTAGTTATGAGAAGGGAGGGGGGGAGGGGGTGACACCCGGTCCCTCCAAAATTCCTTATGCGTAGCAACTCATGATGCAATTAGATGTGCTTTCTGATTTGATATATTCGACTACTTTTTCGGTCATTTCTTTTGTTCTGAGCTTCTGACCGCCATGTACTTGAAGGTCAGCTGTATGATAGCCGCGGTCAAGAGCTTCTTTAACGGCATTTTCAATGATCTGTGCCTCATGATCGAGGCCGAATGAATGGCGGAGCATGAGAGCAGTGGATAAAATCATTGCCAGGGGATTTGCAATCCCTTGACCGGCAATATCAGGGGCTGACCCGTGCACCGGTTCATAAAGCCCTACACCGTCTTCGCGGACGCTTGCCGAAGGGAGCATTCCAAGAGATCCTGTAAGAACCGAGGCCTCATCACTTAAAATGTCCCCGAACATGTTTTCCGTTACGATAACGTCAAACTGGGAAGGGTTCGTGATCAGCTTCATGGCTGCGGCATCAACGAGAAGGTGTTCTACCTCAACATCCGGGTACTGGGCTTTTTTCTCTTCTACCACTTCACGCCACAGCTTACTCGATTCAAGAACGTTTGCTTTATCAACCGATGTGAGCCGATTACGGCGGAGCTGTGCACTTTCAAACGCCTTATCAACGATACGTTCAATTTCATGACGGGTATAGGACAGCGTATCTACAACGGATTGACCGTTATTCTGCCTTTCACTCGGGGTGCCGAAGTAAAGGCCTCCGGTCAATTCCCTAACGATTAGCAGGTCGCTGTCTTTTACGACTTCTTCTTTTAATGGAGAAGCGTGGAGGAGCTTTTCAAACCCTTTAACCGGCCGCAGGTTGGCAAAAAGACCAAGTGCTTTCCGGATACCGAGAAGGCCTTTTTCGGGACGGAGGTGGGAAGGGTACGCATCCCACTTTGGACCTCCCACAGCTCCTAAAAGGACAGCATCGGCTTTTTTGCACGCTTCGACAGTCTGATCGGGGAGAGGAGTACCATGTTCATCCACGGCACTGCCTCCAATTGATTCAGTCTGAAAGGAAAACGAATGACCATATTCTTCACTGACAGTATCCAGGACAGCTTTTGCCGCTTGAATGACTTCCTGCCCGATCCCGTCACCGGGTAAAAGTACGATGTTTTTTGTCATTGCAGTTTCCTCCTTTTATAGTTGAGCTGCCTTTTTTGGCTCGTGTGATTTGTTAAACAGATAACGGTTAACAGCGTTCAGAAATGCTCTGGCTGAAGCTTCAAGAACATCCTGGGCGGTACCGCGGCCGCTCACATCTTCTCCGTTAACATACATTTTCACGTACACATCAGCCAGTGCATCCCGGCCTTTGCCAACAGAGTTGAGCTGAAAATCCGTAAGGTTAATTTTTTCTTCCATTAATGCCTCGAGTGTATTGTAAAGGGACTCAACACTTCCCTGACCGGTTCGGGCCGTTTCAACATGCTCACCTTCCGGAGTGTGAAGAGCAACGGTTGCCGTTGGCAGGTTAGAAGAACCGTACTGAACCTGGAAAGCGTGAAGTTCGTATTTCTTCACATTCGTCACGGCTGTCTGAATGTCTGTAAGAATCGTTGCGAGATCCTCGGCTGTGACTTCCTTTTTCCGATCAGTAAGTGACTTGAATGTTTTAAAAGCTTCATTGAGTTTCTCATCTGACAGTTCGTAACCGAGCTGCTCGACTTTATCTTTAAAAGCACGGCGTCCGGAGTGTTTCCCGAGGACGAGATTGTTAGACTCCACACCTACAAGAGCAGGGGTGATAATTTCATAGGTAGAAGCATTTTTCAATACCCCGTCCTGGTGAATGCCTGATTCGTGAGCAAAGGCATTGCGGCCGACAACTGCCTTATTGCCTGGAACGACCATGCCAGTAAGTTTGGAAACAACATCGCTCGTTCGCTTGATTTCTTTTAAAACAAGGTTTGTTGTATAAGGGTATTGATCTTTTCTAATGTTTAATGCTACCGCCAGTTCTTCCAGTGCGGCGTTGCCGGCCCGTTCACCGATGCCGTTGATTGTGCCTTCCACCTGAGTTGCGCCATTTTCCACTGCAGCAATCGTGTTGGCTACAGCCATCCCCAGGTCGTTATGACAGTGTGCGGAGAGCTGGACGCGATCGATGTTTGGCACCCGCTCCCGGACCGTCTTGAACAACCGGCCGTATTCCTGCGGCGTCGCGTAGCCCACAGTATCTGGAAGGTTAATGACGGTAGCTCCGGCATCAATCACTCTTTCAATAATGTTGACGAGAAAGTCCATGTCGGAGCGGGTAGCATCCTCGGCGGACCATTCTACGTGAGGGAACTTTTCTCTGGCGTATTTGACCATTTCAACGGCCTGCTGTGCTACTTCCTCCGGTGTTTTCTTGAGTTTGTAGGTCATGTGGATAGGGGAGGTCGCAAGGAAAATGTGCAGCCTTGGCTCACTTGCCCCTTTTAGTGCTTCCCACGCTGTATCGATATCCGATTTTTTCGCTCTTGCAAGACCTGTTACACTAGCATTTTTAACCGTGTCGGCTACCGCTTTTACCGCTTCAAAATCACCTTGGGAGGAGGCGGGAAACCCAGCCTCCATAATGTCGACCCCAAATCGTTCCAGATGTTTCGCAATTTCAAGCTTCTCGAGCTTGTTGATATTGACTCCCGGAGACTGTTCGCCATCGCGCAAGGTGGTATCAAAGACGTTAACGTGGGGCATTCGAGACCACTTCCTTCTTGGATTTTTTAGGCTGCTGTGCCGCTTTGACAAATGGCATCAATTCACGAAGCTCGCGGCCGACTTTTTCAATCTGATGTTCGCTTTCCCGTTTATTGACTGCGTTGAACTGCGGACGGTTAACCTGGTTCTCAAGGATCCAGCCTTTCGCAAATTCACCGTTTTGGATATCAGAGAGTACTTCTTTCATTCGTTCTTTCGTTTCTGCATTTACAACGCGTGGACCTGAAACGAAGTCTCCCCACTGAGCTGTATCAGAGATGGAGTAGCGCATGCCTTCAAGCCCGCCTTCGTACATGAGATCAACGATAAGTTTGAGTTCGTGTAAACATTCAAAGTAAGCGACTTCCGGCTGGTATCCAGCTTCGGTTAACGTTTCAAACCCTGCTTTTACAAGGCTTGTCAGTCCGCCGCATAAAACAGCCTGCTCTCCGAAGAGGTCTGTTTCTGTTTCTTCCTGGAAGGAGGTCTCAAGAACTCCTGCACGCCCGGCTCCGATTCCTTTAGCGTAGGCAAGTGCCAGTTCTTTTGCCTGACCTGTGTAATCCTGCTCGATTCCGTAAAGGGCAGGTACCCCGGCTCCTTCTGAGTACGTGCGGCGTACGAGGTGCCCCGGTCCTTTTGGTGCAACAAGAAATACGTCAACGTTGGATGGAGGCACGACTTGGTTAAAGTGAACGTTAAATCCGTGTGCAAAAACAAGAGCGTTTCCTTCGTCCAGGTTTGGCTTGATGCTTTCCTCGTAAACTTTCGGCTGGTGCTCGTCAGGGAGAAGGACCATTACAACCTCCGCCTGTGCTGTCGCTTCGGCTACTGTTGCCACCTGAACGCCGTCTTCTTTTGCTTTGTCCCATGACTTTCCTTTTCTTAGTCCTACAACGACGTCAAATCCGGATTCTTTTAAGTTCAGTGCGTGGGCGTGGCCCTGTGATCCGTATCCGATTACTGCTACTTTCTTTCCTTTTAAAACTTCCTCTTGAATGTCGTTATGATAAAGTACTTTTGCCATGATTGGTCATCCTTTCGAATTTGGGTTGTTTGGTTTGGTCTCTTCTAATCTCTGCTCAGCTTTTTTTGCTCTGTTAAATATGAATGTTGATTCATCGTTTCAACTCCAACATCCAGACGAAATCATCTCTTTTAATCTCTTTTATTTCATCATTGCAGAGTAGGAGTTGAGTTCTGCCACCTGGGGCTGCTGGCCCCGGAGGAAGGCGGTCATTCCGGTTCTTGCAATCTCCTTGATTCCGTAAGGGCGGAGGAGGTCAATCAGTGCCTCGATCTTATCCGGCTTTCCTGTCACCTGGATGGAAAGGCTGTCTTTACTGACATCGATAATGGATGCTCTGAACGGTTCAATAATCCCTTTCATCTCGTTTATGAGATGTCCGTTACTTACCACTTTAATAAGGGCAAGTTCCCGAGCCACGATCGCTTTATCTGTTATATCAGATACTTTCAACACGTCAATTTGCTTGTGAAGCTGTTTTGTAAGCTGTTCAAGCTTCTGGGAGTCGGCAATTTCAACGACAAAGGTCATTTTGGAGATTCCTTCTGTTTCTGTTTTGCCGACAGATATGCTTTCGATATTGAACTGTCTTCGCTGCATCAGTCCTGTGAGACGGTTAAGAACGCCACTTCGATCCTGGACGAGTGCAGTAATAATTCGTTTCATGGTCTCACCCCTATCATTTCGTGGAGGCCTTTGCCTGGTGCGATCATCGGGTAGACGTTCTCAGCCTGGAGTACTCTGGCGTCTAGAACGACCGGCCCGTCGTAAGCAAACACTTCAGGGAGTACTTGAACGAGCTCTTTCTGGCTGTCGACTTTCATTGCTTTCAGGTAATAGCTTTCGGCCAGTTTTACAAAATCAGGCTGGCATCCAAGCAGGGATTCTGAGTAGCGTTTATCATAGAAGGCTTCCTGCCATTGCCGTACCATGCCGAGTGCTTCGTTGTTAACGATGATGACCTTAACCGGAAGCCCCCGCTCCTGAAGCACGCTCAGCTCCTGCATCGTCATCTGAAAGCCGCCGTCACCGACAATGGCAACGACTGTCCGGTCCGGTTTCGCAAGCTGGGCGCCGATTGCGGCAGGGAAGCCGAAGCCCATTGTGCCAAGGCCTCCTGATGTTACCCACCGGTTTGGCTCATTAAAGGAATAATATTGAGCTGCCCACATCTGATGCTGTCCAACGTCCGTAGTAACAATCGCTTCGCCGTTTGTCATCTCGTGAACCTTTTCCATCAGCCACTGGGGACACATTTCCTGGTCCGGTTTGTTGTACCATAGAGGATAGCTTTTTTTGTTGTTGTTCAGTTTTTCCATCCACTCTGTATGATTCGGATGTTTTGCTGCCTGACGGTTCAGTTCAGCCAGTGCTTCTTTTGCATCCGAAACAATCGGAATATGAGTGGTGACGTTTTTACCGATTTCAGCCGGGTCAATGTCGATATGAGCGACCGTGGCATTCGGAGCAAAATGCTTAAGGTTTCCTGTTAATCTGTCGTCAAACCTGGCACCTACATTGATAAGAAGATCACATTCATACAGGGCCATGTTTGCTGTATAGGTTCCGTGCATTCCCGCCATCCCAAGTGACAGTGGACTTTTCCCCGGGAAGCACCCGAGCCCGAGAAGGGTAGTTGTCACAGGAAGGGAATGGTGCTCTGCAAAAGCTCTCAGTTCCTGTGAAGCTTTTCCGTGTATGACACCTGCACCGGCTAATATGACTGGCTTTTTTGATTGTGCAAGGGCGTCAGCCAGTTTTTTAACCTGCAGCGGATTCGGCTTTATTGTCGGCTGGTAGCCGGGAAGGTAAAAAGATGCATCATAATGGTCATCACACATGTTTGCGCTGATATCTTTAGGCACATCCACTACAACAGGTCCCGGTCTGCCGGTACTGGCTATGTGAAACGCCTCTTTCACGATTCTTGGCAGATCCCGAACATCTTGAACCTGGTAGTTCTGTTTTGTGATCGGAGTTGTAATTCCCATCACGTCCGCTTCCTGAAAAGCGTCCGTTCCAACAACTGTTCTGGCAACCTGACCGGTGAAGACGACGAGAGGGAGGGAGTCCATCATGGCATCTGCAATTCCGGTGATTAAGTTGGTAGCGCCAGGTCCTGATGTGGCAATCACAACGCCCGGCTTTCCGGATACTCTTGCGTACCCTTCAGCTGCATGAATAGCACCTTGTTCGTGCCGCGTGAGGATATGGGAGAACTCATCCTCGGCTCTGTAAATGGCATCATAAATCGGTAATACCGCACCTCCCGGGTATCCAAAAATCGTGTCCACCTTTTCCTCAACCAATGTCTGGATGAGAAGGTCTGCTCCGGTTTTCGTCTGAACAACCGCTTCACGGCCTGCCTTTGCATCTAAATTCACGTTTCTATCCCTCCTGTAATCAGAATTATCAGGTAATTATTTGTGCAACGTTCCCGTGGAACGAAACTTTCGAGTTTAAAACTGAAAAAGTCCCTTCCTCTCGCGCTAAACCACACGTATGCGGTTTAACGGGGAGAAAAGGACTTCCTTTTCACGGTACCACCCGGATTTGCAGCATTTTCGCAAATACTGCCTCAAAGAGCTGGCGAATCTTCTTACCAGTTCCTTTTTGATAACAGGTAGTTTTGATGCTACCTGATTAAGCCTACTGCCAAAGGGTTCAGCTTAACACTCAGGGACGATGTCGAAGCAGGTAGCATTTCCGGGCTTCCAGCAACCCCGGCTCTCTGTAAATGCAACGTATCTGCTTCTTTATTCCCTTCAACGTTTTTAACGCTATTGATTTTTCAAATGCCGCTTTTCTTAGCTTACATGTGATTGTTTTTCTTCTTGGTCGTAACATTTCACGCCGTCCTGAGTGACGAGTTTTCGGAACTCAGACAGTAAGTGGTTCGTAACTTTACCCGGCTTACCATCCTGAATCTTACGGCCGTCAACTTCTACAACAGCGATAACTTCAACAGCTGTACCCGTCAGGAAGACTTCATCGGCCACATAGACATCGTGTCTTGTAAACGGTGATTCCTTCAGCTCGTAACCTTTTTCACGTGCCAGATCGATAATGGCGTTCCGTGTAATACCTTCAAGCGCTCCCAAATAGACAGGAGGTGTATAGATGGTGCCGTTTTTTATGATGAAGATATTATCGGCAGAGCCTTCGGTTACATATCCCTGATCATTTAACATTAACGCCTCGTCAACCCCTGCCTGGTTGGCTTCGAGTTTTACGAGGATATTATTTAAATAGTTAAGTGATTTAACCTGGGGACTCAAAACGTCCGGTCTGTTCCGGCGGCTGGCAACACTGCCGACCCTGAGTCCTTTTTGATACAGTTCCATAGGAAAGAGGGCCAGCTCTTCAGCTATGACGATAACCCGTGGCTGTGAGCAAAATGCAGGATCCAGTCCGAGGTTTCCGGCACCGCGGGAAACAACCACGCGGATATAAGCACTCTCTAATTTATTTCTTCGCACAGTCTCGACAATAATCTGTTCCATCTCCTCCTTTGTGTATGGAACATTTAACATGATGGACTGAGCGGAATCATATAGCCTGTGGATGTGTTCGTCGAGTTTAAAGACGTTACCGCTGTAAACGCGAATCCCTTCGAACACCCCGTCTCCGTAAAGAAATCCGTGATCGTAAACCGATACAACGGCATCTTCTTTTTTGACAAATTCGCCACTCAGATAAATCCATTGAGTATTACTCATACATAACCACTCCTTTCCTTTAATGATTAAACGCTTTAATTTGTTGAAATCTGGAATAAAAGAAAGAACCTTGCATGATCTTCATTTGTTTGAAGTTCAAAAAGGCCGTTCATCAATAAACCGTTGGATAATGCCCGCCAGTACCTGTCGGAACGTTTATCTTGTTTGTGATGTTGACGATAATCTTACAACCATAAAAAACTCAGGTCAACAGGTTTTTTTAAATAAATCAGACAATTTTAAATAATAAAATTTAGAATCCTCCTGTAACCCTTGAGGCAAGTGACTTGGAAAGTTTTCTATTTCACAATGTAAATTTTTTCGAAGCGCTTACATGAGCGGTGGCTCAGTGGTTTGCAGATGGAATTATTTATGAGGGATGGATTAAAAAAGGAGGTTACAGATCGTTCCTGTTTTTTACCCGGTACAGCTTATGCCGTAATCTATATCTTGACGTTTAAACATGTTACTATAAGTACATAGTAGAGGTATCTTACGTACCTTCAAAAGAAGCGATAGAGAGGTTGAATGCTATGGAGAATAAGGATAATTCATCCAATTTTATAAAGACAATCATGCAGGAAGACTTGCGATCCGGGAAGCATAATGACATTATCACACGCTTCCCGCCGGAGCCAAATGGTTACTTACATATCGGACACGCGAAGTCGATTGCCCTGAATTTCGGACTTGCAGATGAATTTAAGGGTAAGACGAATCTCAGGTTCGATGACACGAATCCGCTAAAAGAAGATCAGGAATACGTTGACGCAATTAAGGAAGACGTAAAGTGGCTTGGATTCGACTGGGACGGCTTGCACTTCGCCTCCGACTACTTTGAGGAAATGTATGAGCGGGCGATTGTTCTGATCAGGAAAGGTCTCGCTTATGTAGAAGACCTCTCTATTGATGAGATCCGTGAATACCGTGGTACACTCACAGAGCCGGGAAAAGAAAGCCCTTCACGATCCCGAAGCGTAGAAGAGAACCTGGAATTATTTGAACAAATGAAGGAAGGCAGGTTCGGGAACGGGGAAAAGGTCCTGCGCGCCAAGATTGATATGTCGTCCGGAAACATGAATATGCGGGATCCGGTATTATACCGTATTTCACATACAACGCACCATAACACGGGGGATCAGTGGTGTATCTATCCGATGTATGCATTTGCCCATCCTCTGGAGGATGCGATTGAAGGGGTAACCCACTCAATTTGTACAACAGAATTTGAAGAACAGCGGCCGTTATACAACTGGGTCGTTGAAAATACAGATATGCCGGTTCAGCCGCAGCAAATTGAGTTTGGCCGTTTGAATTTGACAAATACAGTTATGAGTAAGCGAAAATTGAAGCAGCTTGTGGACGAGAATGTTGTCGACGGGTGGGATGATCCCCGTCTACCGACGATTTCCGGCCTTCGCCGCCGCGGATTTACACCTGAAGCCATTCGGGAATTCATTTACGAAACCGGTGTCTCAAAGGGGAATGGTGCTGTAGATGTACAAATGCTCGAGCATTACATTCGTGAAGACCTGAAATTAAAAGCTCCACGTACAATGAGCGTAATCCGTCCGTTGAAAGTGGTTATTACGAACTACCCTGAAGGAGAAAGCGAGATGCTCGAAGCGGAGATCAATCCGGAAAACCCCGAGATGGGAACCCGTCAGATTCCATTCTCCCGTGAGATTTACATCGAGCAGGAGGACTTTATGGAAGACCCTCCTAAAAAGTACCACCGCCTTTATCCGGGTAATGAAGTGCGCCTGAAACATGCTTACTTCATTAAGTGCGAGGATTTCGTTAAAGACGAAGAAGGAAATGTTGTTGAGCTTCACTGTACGTACGACCCTGAAACGAAGAGTGGTTCAGGCTTTACAGGACGTAAAGTCAAAGGAACGATTCACTGGGTCGATGCCAACGACTCGAAGCCTGCTGAATTCAGGCTTTACGACAGCCTTATCCTTGATTTGGAGGACGAAGAGGAACTTGAAGGAGCGGAAGAGAAAACATTTATGGACCTTGTGAATCCCAACTCTCTTGAAGTGCTTCAAGGGTTTGTGGAGTCAAATATGAACGATGTAAAAGCTCAGGATAAGTTCCAGTTTTTCCGACACGGCTATTTTAATGTTGATCCGAAGCACACAACCGAAGAAAAGCCGGTATTTAACCGGATTGTTTCTCTGAAAAGCTCATTTAAGTTTAAAAAATAATTGTTAATAAAAGCCTGTGTCCTAAATGATTTCTTTAGGAGACAGGCTTCTTTCATTTCTTATTCAGGTGAAGCTTTTCCGCACCTGAATGAATGATCGTGGCTTCAGCGTTAATTTCTGTCAGCAAATCCTTTGTAAGTTCGAGTTCTCCTGCCTCGTTTGTGAATTCTCTCCATTTTTCAGGGTCTTTTCTATACAGGCTGTGTGATAGGTTGTAGATATCGGCACCTATTTCGACACCTTTTTCAAACGTACGTCTGATATGGCCTTCCACCACTTTTTCGGTGTTTTCAATCAGGAACTGTTCGTCTACCTCTTCCGTAATCTCGATAACCGTTGCTGTCACAGCCAATTCAATGGAAAAAGCAACAGAATCACCGGTAATCTCAGGCACTACTTTTAGTTTAGGATCAGTAACAATCTCTGTGACAACAGGCCTGTCATTCTTACGAAGAATAGTCGCATTTCTTCCGGCTTCATCATCAATATAAACCAACCCGTTAATGTCTGCTCCTGCAAGACTGCCTTTGTAGGAATCTTTTGTTAGAAAGCCTGCCTTGTTTAAGCTGAGGTTATTTCCGTAATCCAGCGGGTCGTACCATTTTTTTCGGACGATGTTGACAGACGGGAGGCTGACAGTTCTTCCCGGTTCGTACAGTTCAGCTTCAAAACGACTTTTACGAATAGGTTGGACCCGTGAACTTTGCTCATAACTTTCGCCAGGTTCGCCTAAAAAAGAGTAGAGAATGCTTGTCTGCATAACAGGGAAGGTTCCTAAAATTTCGTTTACAGGGTCTGAAGTAATAAACATCCATAGGGTGGGCCTGATTTCATAGTACCTGGAAAAGTCATCGAGTACATTTTTAAAGGCTTCCCCCATTACCCGTTCATGAAAGACAACGGAAGAAAGGTGCCCCCAATAAATTCTCCGTTGTGTTGACACGTATAAATTATGAATTGCTGCCACCACCGACTCCCCTGTTCCTTTGGCAATACTCACATTTTCATGCTGGTTACCAATAGTTCCTCCACTGTCCCCATCTTCCCCCCCTCCGGCAAAGTTAATAATCTGTCCATAGACAACATATTTTTCATCTACATAATCTACACCAATGGAGTGGATGTAGTACTGTCCTTCCAGTTCTTTTGAATCCCAGCATCCCCCCAGTGTGAGACAAGAGAGGCAGAGGAGAAGAACGTTTGTGATGATTCTCAGCTTCATTGTGATTTTCCCTGCCTTTCATCATCATCCGTATGGAGAATAGCAGGTCTTTTCGTCTGTATTTTCCTGGGAATTCTTAAAATACTTGATAGCCATTCTCTCGCCCTGAAAGGTCCAAGTGGTGCCATATACGGAATTGAATAGGAGCGCAGATTACTCACATACAGCAGGATAAAAAAGGCACTGATAAAAAAGCCGAACAGGCCCAGCGCAGCGGAACTTAGCAGAACAAAGAAACGCAAAATGGTTATTGTTCCCTGCAATGCCTGGCTGACGAGAGTAAAGGTAGCTACTGCAGAAGTGGCTACGATAACAACCATGGCAGGGTTGGTCAGGCCTGCATTAATCGCAGCATCCCCTATAATTAACCCACCTACAACGGCGAGTATTTGCCCAATAGCCAGGGGAAGGCGCAGTCCGGCTTCGCGGAATAATTCAAAGAGGCTAACAAGAACGAAGGCTTCCAAAGCTGTCGGTAAAGGGACTCCCTGCCGCGTTTCAGCGACACTTGCCAATAAAATAAACGGAACCTGGTCCTGATGAAAGGCCGATAAGGCAACCCAAAATCCAGGAAGAAAAGTGGCCACCGACAGACCTGCAATTCTCAGCACCCTCTCGAGACTGTTGTAATGCCAGCTGTACTCTGCATCTTCAGCTGTTTTTAAGAATAAGGTGATGGTCACAGGTGCCACAACAGCCTGGGGAATACCGTTAATAAACATCACGAATCTTCCCCTCAGCAATGCGTCACACACGTAGTCAGGTCTTCCGGAATTCTGATACATAGGAAACAGTCTGAAAGAGGATTCAGTAAGCAATTCTTCAAGCTGTTGAGAGTTTAAAATAGCGTCAGTTTCGATTTCTTCAAGAGACTTACGAATGTGTTCGATCATTTGAGGTCTCGCTATATCCTTCATGTACAGGAGGGCGACTTTTGTTTGACTTCTTTCTCCAATAACAAACATTTCACATGACAAGGAAGTTGTTTTAAGCCTTTTGCGAACGAGTGCAAGGTTTATGTCAAGTTCCTCAATAAAGCCGTCTCTTGGCCCCACTACAGATATTTCATTGTTGGGCTGCTCTGGACGGCGTTGGGGGCGTTGTGAGATTTCGATCGTGTAGACTTCTCCGCTGTTTTTCTCAAAAAGGATTAGATCACCGTTAAACGCACTGTCTATAACCTGATTCATGCCGGTTATCCTTTTAAACGTTGAGTTTTTCCTGTATGTCTCCAGGCTTTTTTCATTTAATAGGTGGGTTTCAATGGTAGGAATAACGGTTTTGTTCAGTAATTCGAGATTTGTAAGTCCTTTTGTATAGATTAACAGGACCTGGGAAGAAGGCTGTTCATTAAATTGATAATCTTCCACTACAACATCGCTGCAATGCTTAAATGCTTTTCTGAGTTTTTCCTCCGACACAGCATGATCATTTTCATGAGGAAGGGTCGGATTTGTTTTGTTCTCAGGTTGCGTTTTTTTTCTTTTTTTGAAAAAAATCATTTCTTGGCACCTCCTTTCGTTTTAATCAGGGTAATCATGAGCAGGAGCAGGGAACTGCAAAACAAAAAAGCCAGCGAGAAAGGAAGGAAGTATGTCTGCATAAACTTTATAAACTGCATATCTGAAAAAGGTAAATAGAGGGAACAAACAATAATCACAGAGAGAAAAGCAAGCCCGATTACCCGGTTCTTACCAGGTTTTATGTCGAGCAGGTCCACGACAATAAACAACATCAGCGAAATCCTAATAAACGCCCCTGAAAGCCATTGGTAAATAGAGAGAAAATCCACGTGTTCAATATAGCGGCCCATCGTTACAAGGCCCCATTGCTGATAGGCAGGGAAACGAAGCTGCTTCATCTGCTCTACACCGAATGCAGCGATACCCCCGGTGAGGGGGCCAAAGGAGAGACCGCCTAATAAAATGACGATCAATGCCACTTGCCAATATTTATAACGGAATTTTACACGGTGCTGGATTAGAAGGAGGAGAAAAAGCTCTGCCAGTCCTGCGCCTGGATAAATCATTCCCCGAATGACTGGCTGGAAGCCATGTTCCAATACAGGGGTTAATAAGGAGTAATCTTTCACCGGTATATTAACAGATGCGACAAAAATGCCAAATATAATGATGATTGGCAACAGGAGAATGTTTAAAATCGCCAATGTCCGGATGTTGGTAACAGCTGTGCAGAAGCACAATAGGATGTAAGTGATTACAAGGATGAGCTTCGGTGTCTCCGGTAAATACGAAACTTTTGTCCAGGTGACCAGGTCATTCAGAGTGACAGCTGCGAGGGAAAGTAAAAAGAGGATAAGGACGAATACCACGATATTTGCTGTGACACTGCCGGCATGATCAATTAACCATTTGTATATATTCTTTTGATTGCTCTTTTTATTTATAAAGACAATAATATACACCCACAGGAGTGCAATAGCGTTTGCAAGGATTATTGATATCCAACCGTCTCTTCCTGCGGTTTCTACTAATGGCGGAAGAATAATGACGTGGTTTAGAAGCCCTATTGAAGTGATGAAAAGAGCCAGGGTATGAAAAACATTTATTCGTTCATTTTTTCCATGCATGGTTAGACCCCATTTAGTGTTATTACTTGTAGCATCTACTGTAAGTACACAAATATGCATATTTTGGAATAAAAGCTGTTAACCAATGAAAGAGGTCAAATGGTGTAAATGTACCTGTAAGTCTGGGATTTTAAGGTTTATTGGGGAGTAGTCATCATGGTCTGTAGGAAAAGAGGGGTTTTTGAAGAAAACAGAATTGGAGTCTAACGAAATATATTTACCCTAAGCGAAGAGCAGTTGGTTATGTTCCCGATAGAAGGAGTATGTCTGTATAAACATACAGCAGGCTGTCCCTGAGGTTGTTGGCCTTTTGGGACAGCCTGTTGCTGTGCAATGTGGTTATTCACATGTGAATAACTAAAGTGAGGAGGATCGAGTCGATGTTCCTTTCAGGAGGTTTTCTTTTGAGAGGAGGTTCTCAAATCCTTCTCTAAGTCTGATGATCGCAGATTCCTTCCATTCTTTTTCTTTAGGGTAGTATAAGTCTCTGAACGAATCAAAAATCCTCTGTGCGTCTTTTTCTTTTTCCGCTCCATACCAATAGAGCTGGTTTTCATTTATGACTGCTTTCATTACATTCAGCTGGTCGTCCATTCCTTCACCCATTGTTCCAATTTCAAACAGGCCGGTAATAAGGGAGCGCTCCGGGTAATATTCCATCGCTCTCCTGTAAAAGAATTGTTTGATTCTCCTACACCGTCTTCCTTGCCGTTCTTTTGAACATTCTTTATGCCATAAAAATCACTTACTTCCGGCTCACTGCGGTCGTCATAGGCGGATATGACGTAAGTCAGCTCCTGCGTTGGTCCAAGTCCTGTATGAAGGTCTACGTGGACAATATGCTCGAAGTGTCTAAGGACCTCATCCTGAATGTCCATCATAACTTTACTGGAATCCTCGTAACCGGCTCCACCGTAGTAAACACCTTTTTCAAACTGGTACTGTCCCTTGGATTTGGCACTTTTCACGCCTTTATAGCCTTCTTTTATCAGGTTTTTAAGCAATTTTGAATGAATTTTCGTATTTTGCTTAGTCAAATCGTCAATTTCACCTGCAGGGTTATATAAGTCCGCGTTTTTTTTATAGTCTTCGTTAAATGTTGCAGGATGGTTTAACCAGTCTCGAATATAGTTGCGGTTCAAATCAATGTTGTTTTCGGTAACTCTCCGCCAATGTCTCATCCCCCAAGGGTTTATGCCGTGAACAAAGTAGACACCTGTCGTTTCAGGGTTCAGCTTGTGCAGATACTCTTCGAAAAACATTTGAAGAGCAGCTGCCCCTGTATATCCTTCAATGCCGTGTTCTCCTGTAGTAATGAATACAACATTTTCATTACGTTCTATGGCTTCAGATTTAATAACATCAATCGTATTGTCTTCTTTATTACCGATGGGGTAGGAGTGGAGTCCGGCCTGTGGCCAGAATTCCTTTATGTTCGACAGACTCTCTCTGAATCTCATTCTGGAATGCTCGTAAGTATCTGAAAAATAGTGAAGCATAAACAGACACCTCCTAATAGGGTTCTATTTTCCGCTCTACCTCTCGCGACTCTATATAAAACCTAAAAGGAGGGCAAGCAGAGAATTGCATACCTTTATCTTAATTCGATAGCCTTTCCTATCTGTTTTATTATTACTTTTTTTAAAAAATAGGTAAGAATAACAAGAACAAAGAGAGTAGACGCAGGGAGGTATACAAATGCCTGAAGGTCCGGAAATCAGAATTGCTCCCGTTCGTGTGGCTCTTACTCCCTCTCCGGTGTTGGATATTTCCTTCTCTTTCGAGGCTCTTCAAGTCTATGAAAATTGTTCTTAGAGGTGCACGGGTGAGACCGGTAGATACTAAGGGCAAGGCAATGCTTATAAGGTTTGATAATGGCTATACCATCTATTCTCATAACCAGCTCTACGGTAAATGGATGATTAGCAACGCTTATCAATACCCAAGAACAAATCGCCAGCTTCGACTCGCTATTCACAATGAAAAGAAATCGGCATTGCTTTACAGTGCCTCCGATATTGACGTTTTACGAGATGAAGAGGTTCCCGCTCATCCTTTTGTAAGCAGGGCAGGTCCTGATATATTAAGCGAAAAAGTTGCAACCGTGGATCTTTATCATCGTTTTTGCTCAAAATCCTTCGTCGCTCGACGGTGGTCGGGGCTTCTTTTGGACCAGGCTTTTATTGCGGGAATTGGTAATTAATTGCGAGTAAAATCCTTTCTGCCCAAAGATTCCTCCCTCTTTTCGACCTAAGGACTGGACAGACTTGCAGTTAAGGACTGCATCACATGCAGTCATCGATTTAATGACACATTCCTACGATACAGGTGGGATTACGACATATTTGGATCTCGTTAAAAAGCTCAAGCATAAAGGCCTTACCATAGGGAATTATCGTCATGGGGTTTTTACCGTGAAGATCAGTCTTGTCGTATATGCGGTACTGAAATCAGTAAGATTATTGCCAGTTCAAGACGATTTTATTTTTGTCCGGAATGCCAGTCATAATTGAAGATAGTTCTTGCCTAAACCAAATACGGTGATAAACAGAAGACTTTATTTCCAATTAACGTAAGTTCGAGAGGAGGCTTACTCCCCACAGAAGTAATGTATACAATTTTGTATACAAGTAAACAAAAAGTACACAGCGTGTATACAAATATATTTACAAGTATACAAAATTGTGTACATGTTGTCATTTCAAGGTGTATACGGGTTTGTACACTTGTATACACTTTTGTGCACAAGTGTACAAAAATGAATACAACTAAAGGATCATTGACGTTTCAAGTAACCTGCTATACTCTTTAATATAAATGGTACAAGTTACTATTTTTTACCTTATAACTCTATTTATTTTTATGAAGGGATGATGAAATTGAGTAAATCAAGAATTGCTGCAGTTGATGTGGGGAACGACTCCGTTAAAGCATTATTTGGGAAGGCGGATGCTGAATACTACATACCAAACGTCATTGCAAGAGATGTTGAAGATCGTCCTGTTATTGGCATCGAAGAACTGGATGAAAAAGATCCATTGGACGGCATCCATATTCGTGTTCACTCACCTGCGCTGGCAGAAAATAACGTTATTTACCGTGTTGGAAATCTTGCAACAAAAGCAGACAATGCTACTGAACTTGACCCGGGAAGCAGTAAATCTGAGGAAGACCAGACACTCGTCATGCTTTTTGCATCATTAGCTCTTGATGCTGTAAATGATCAAAATAAAGATCGTTTCAAAAAGAATAACAACGTAGTTGAAGCAAACTACACGCTTGGGACAGGGCTGCCTTTACGTGAAGTAAAAGAAGGAAAAGACGTAGGCTACCGTTCGCAGCTTTTAAGTTCTGTTCACCAGGTGGAGTTTTTAGTAACGCCTAAATATCAAGGGATTAAAGTAAACATCAAGTTTGATGAAGTAAAAGTTTATCCTGAAGGGTTTGCTGCTTACATTAATCTTGTAATGGACAAAGACTTAAACATTATCAATCGTGACTTGATAGACAAGCAGATTCTTATTCAGGACATTGGCGGACTATCCACAGATATTGCTGTGATTCGTAATCGCAACGTTGACGACGACAAAGCACAAGGATTTAACATCGGTGTATCCGAATCTCTTGAACAAATTCGCGAAGAGATCCGCTCCAAGCACGGGGTAGAATTGGACAGCCGCCGTGATGTGGTGGATATTCTGACGAAGAAAAACGACCGTAATCACATTATGGTAAAAGGAAGCCGCACAAGCGTTCACGATATTACAGACCGCATTCTTGTTGAACTGGCTAAAAAGCAGTACCGCCATCTTCGTAATGTATGGGCGAAAAACTCTCAGACAGAGATCTGCTATTTTGTCGGCGGAGGCGCAATGGTACTGAAGGATTACCTGAAAACACTTAACAACAATCTTGATGGTTACAACATCGACTTCTTTGAAGATGAAAAGGAAAGCATCTGGATGATGGCCAATGCTTACTATAAACTCATCTCAGACTCTGTTCGTAAGCAGCAAAAAGCGGAAGAGAAAAAGGGCAAAGAAGAGAAAAAAGCAGTAAAAAACTAACCGGGTGATTCCATGGCTAAAAAGGGGACAAGCGGAATAGAAAGAGGGCAGGCGATTACTTTTCGGCTGCCTTCCGATACACCTGACCATCTAATAAAACAGTTACAAGAGTTGAAAGAAACAGAGAAAAGAAATTTTTCAAGCAAGATTGCACAGTTCGCGCTTGAAGGGGTTAGCCAGTCGCTTCAGAAAGAACGGGAAACGATTACGATCCCCTTGCCGAAAGGGTTGAGCAAAGAACAGCGGAACTGGATTAAACATGCCCATTCCGAAGCCCTTCTCGGTAATATCGTCTATCAGCTGCTTGCAGACCCGATGAGAGCTTCGTCAGTGCTGGCTTCTCTTAACAGCAGTTCGCTGGATATAGACGAGGCTCTCTACCTTCAGGAAGGACCGTCACAGCGTTTTGAGCATTCATACAGTCAAATGCCTGCAGAAGAAAGTTCAAATCAATCTGAGGAGCACTCAAACCGTATGAATAAATCCGAATTTGATGACCAGCTGGACAACTTTGACTGGGGGCAAGCACAGGCAGAGCAGGCTTCTTCATCAGAAACGGAGAAAGAGCCTGAAGAGGAAGATGCAGATGATTTGCTCGGAGGATTTCTGGACCGGATGAATCGTTAAGCGGGTGCCTGTCACCACCCGGATCCTGTCGAAACCATAGGACTTTTCCACACCAGGATAGAAAAAGACCTATGAATACGACAAAATTCGGGGAGTGACAGGCACCAACGAACCAACCAGCCATGGAGCAGAATATGCGTCCATGGCTCTTTTTTTTGTGGAGATGGAGTATTTCGGTCTAAACGTAGAATATAAGTGAATAAGTGTAAAAAAACGAAAGCTATCCGTAATAACAATAGATTGTGCGTAGATTCATTAATAGGAGCTAGCCACAATGTCATTCCCTACCGCGGTCATGGGCAGATAGACTGTTATTGTGTTTGAATTTTCAAAATTTAAGGAAATTTGGTCTATTGGCAAGTTTATCCTGTTCACCGAAACTAGAATAGTAGATTACTATTTCGGATTTCTAAATGTTGAACAGGAGGGTGTATATGAAGAAAGGTCTTGTTGCTTTTTTAGCTTCATTAATGGTGTTAACTGTGCCGATGGGGTTCAGCGGAAGTTCACTGGGTTCAGGGCAGACTGTCTATGCGGAGGCGCCGGGTGAATCAGGATCGGCCTTTGACAAAAGAATTACCCAGAGGTTTGATACAGATCGTGTGATGGATCATATTTATTATCTTACTGAAGAGATCGGTCCAAGGGTGGCAGGAACAGAGGAGGAAAAAGAAACCGCTGCCTACATCCAGGATCAGTTAGAAGAGTATGGGTATGACGTTTCAACCCAGGAGTTTGATATTGCCAACCGTCTCTCAGGAACGCTGATCAGCGGGGAGGACGAGTTTGCAATCCGGATTTCACCAGGCTCTGCTTCAACAGGTGAAGAAGGGGTCTTAGGGGAGATCGTTTACTCCGGTTTAGGTCTTGAAGGTGACTTTCCTGCAGAGGTGGATGGAAACATTGCGCTGATTCAACGAGGAGAGATTCCTTTTTGGGATAAAGTTAATCGTGCCCAGGAGGCTGGGGCTGCCGGGGTAATCATTTTTGATAACGCAGAAGCCCTTGTGCCGCCTACACCAAGCCTGGGAGCTAACCAAGCCGATGTTCCGGTGGTAGGTATTACGAAAGCCGATGGAGAACGCCTTCTTGAGGAAAACATGACCGCTGTCATTACGATCAGCGAGGTGACCGATCAGGTATCACAAAATGTCATTGCTGTAAAAGAACCTAAAGGTAAAAAGTCAAACGATGCTGAAATTGTGTATGCAACTGCCCATTACGACAGTGTTCCTTACTCCCCTGGTGCCAGCGACAATGCATCGGGAACAGGGGTAGTGCTTGAGCTGGCCAGAATTATGGCCCCTTATCCGACAGAAAAAGAAATCCGCTTTGTTTTTGTGGGGGCAGAGGAAATCGGGCTTGTAGGATCACGTTATTATGTCAGCCAGCTGAGTGAAGGTGAGATTGCCCGTAGTGCGGCAAACTTCAACTTGGATATGGTGGGCACGAACTGGGAGCCGGCAACGAGTCTGTATGTAAATGTTGTAGATGGAGCGCCGAACCAGGTTTGGCAGTCTGCCAGTGGCGCAGCAGAAAGGCTGGGGAATGATTCTCTTATTTTATTTGAACGAGGGGCTTCCGATCATGTCGCTTTCTATGAAGCTGGAATAGATGCTGCGAACTTTATAAGAAGAGAGCCTGGAACCGCTGCTCTCGAGCCGTGGTATCATACCCCGTTTGATACGATTGATAAAATCAGTGAGAGCCGCTTACAGGAAGGCGGCCAGCTGATTGGTGCAGCGATCTATGACTTTGCCCGGAAAGAACATCCTGGAAAAGGGAAGTCGGAAAACAGAAGAGCAACTGTATCAGGTGCCTATCTCCTGAACGAAGATCAAACTGCGCCTGAAGCAAGGTAACAGCGTAATGTATTAAACCGCCCTGGTTTTTGACCGGGCGGTTTTTTACTATGATGAAAATTACTTGGCCGCCGGCTGAAATTTTAAATAGAAAAAAGACCTATGAATACGACAAAGTTCGGGGAGTGACAGGCACCCGCAGCATATGCGTCCATGACTTTTTTGCAGGGATGAAGTGTTTTGGCCTAACTGTAAAAACCGTTAAAATAAGTGTAAAAAAACAAGGTAGAAGCGTAAAAAAGTTCCTGCTAAGTGTAGAATACCTCCTGATAAGTGTAAAAAACAGAAACCTATCCGTAAAAAAGGCTGACCTAAAAAGTTAAAAATCCTTTTAGGTCAACCTATTCTGAAAGAATTATGAAGCTAAGCTTGATGCGCTGTCTTCCTGCTTTTCTTTTCTATGAACGTAAATCTGTCTGATGTACCAGGCAAGAACAAAGCTTGTGAGTGTCAGGCCAATTGCGAGAGAAGGCTGGTATGCCATACCGAAACCTTCCGGTGCGTAAAAAATGTACGTACAAACGACACTCGTCATAAACATAGCGGGTATGCCGCAGATCCAATGAAACTTGAAATGTTTAAGAAGATACATCGTTGCTGTCCAGAGCATAACCGTAGCAACAACCTGGTTTGTCCACCCTACATAGCGCCACAGGAATGTGTAGTCGATTGTAGCAAGATAAATAGCCGGGACAGTAACCGGAATCGTCGCAAATACGACTTTCTTTTTGCCGGAAATACCTTTAAATGACTTGCCTAAAAACTCAGTCAGCATCATTCGTGATGAACGAAGGGCTGTATCACCAGTCGTAATTGGAAGAATGATAACACCGAGAATAGCAAGGATACCGCCGATCGTTCCAAGTAAGGAAGTAGAGATCTCGTTGACTACACCTGCTGGTCCTCCGGCTGCCAATGCACTTTCCAGTCCGACTGTGCTTCCGAAGAATGTCATACCTGCAGCTGCCCAGATGAGGGCGATAATTCCTTCGGCTACCATGGCACCGTAAAATACTTTACGTCCATCCGATTCCTTTTTTATTGTCCGGGCAATAATCGGGCTTTGAGTACTGTGAAAACCGGAAATCGCACCGCAGGAAATCGTCACCATTAAGAGCGGCCATAACGGCAGCGATTCAGGATGCAGGTTCGTCATTGTCAGATTTGGTATCGGCTGATTTGTAAACAGCAGCGCACCGGCAATAGCCACTGCCATGAAGATAAGGATTGCGCCGAAAACAGGATAAATCTTACCGATAATTTTGTTGACCGGAAGGACTGCTGCAATCAGGAAATAAGCAAAGATAAACCCTAAAGCAGCAAGGAAACTTAGTGGTGTCAGCTCCGCGATCAACTGTGCCGGACCAGCGGTGAAAGCTGCTGCTACTAAAATCATCAGTATAATTGAAATAATATAAATAAAGACTCTTACGTATTTTCCAAGATACCGCCCTACGATTGTGGGATACTGCTCGCCATTGTGGCGAAGTGACAGCATTCCGGAAAAGTAGTCATGAACCGCACCTGCAAACAGACAGCCGACTACAATCCAGATAAAGGCTACCGGCCCATAAAGGGCACCGAGAATCGCCCCGAAAATAGGCCCAAGCCCTGCGATATTAAGCAGCTGAATCAAACTGCCTTTCCACCAGCTCATAGGGACGTAATCCATGCCGTCACGGCTTTTATATGCCGGTGTTTCGTTCCGGTCGTTGATTCCGAAGATTCGCTCGACCACTTTTGAGTAAACCATATAACCAAAAACAAGCAGTAAAATTGAAACGATGAATGTCATCATGGTGTCTGACCCTCCTTGATGCCCGCGCTACCCGGCGTAAGCTTTTTCCAATTTGACATCTGGATAGCAGGAGACCCCGTCGGTCGTCACAAGCTCTCTGAATTTAGAAAGCAAATGTTTTGTTACTTTTCCAGGCTTTCCATCGGCAATTTTACGGCTGTCCACATCAACGACAGCAATGACTTCGACGGCTGTGCCGGTAAGGAACACTTCATCAGCCACATATACATCGTGGCGGGTGAACGGCTTTTCCTCTAACGTATATCCATGCTCTTTTGCCAGATCAATGATGGCGTTCCGGGTGATGCCTTCCAATGCGCCCAGATAAACAGGAGGTGTATAAATCGTGCCTTTTTTTACGATGAAGATATTATCGGCAGAGCCTTCTGTTACGTACCCCTGATCATTAAGCATCAGTGCCTCATCCACACCTGCCTGATTGGCTTCCGTTTTTACGAGGATGTTATTTAAATAGTTTAAAGATTTTACCTGCGGGCTCAGTACATCGGGACGGTTTCGCCTGCTGGCTACTGAACCGACGCGAAGCCCTTTATCATATAATTCCTTTGGAAACATATTAAGTTCTTCAGCGATCACAACCACTTGTGGTTTTGAGCAGTGTGAAGGGTCGAGACCGAGGTTACCGGGACCTCTGGATACAACAACGCGGATATAGGCGCTGTCCAGCTCGTTCTTTTGAACGGTGCCGACAATAATCGCTGCCATCTCCTCCATTGAATAAGGTACGTTCAACATGATCGACTGGGCTGAATCGTATAAACGATTCAAGTGTTCTTCAAGTTTGAAGATGTTTCCGCTGTAAACGCGAATTCCTTCGAACACCCCGTCGCCATATAAAAATCCATGATCATAAACTGATACTGTTGCTTCTTCCTTCTTTACAAATCTGCCACTGAGAAATATCCATTGACTGCTCATGTAAACCACTCCTTTCTTTCATGGTGAGACGCTTTACTTTAATAAAAAGCAAGGTTGTAAAAAGACCGTTCCTGCTGCTTGGAAAAATGTCAGGAAAAGTCTGTTTATTGCGTCTTTTGAAATAACAAAGCTAATAATACGCCCGTTCGAAAGGAAGGTCAACACTAAAAAAAAATTATTCAGAACATTTTTATTAAACTGATTTTATCTAAGCGCTTACACGCTTGCAGCAAGCCGGATTGAGCCGTTTATAAAAAATGATGTAAACTCTGCCCCTTAATGGTGAATCGTTGGAGAGCTTCCAGTACTTTCATTCTTTAAGGAAATATGGAGTTCAGCCTGATCGTTTACAGAAGCGAAAAAGATGTTTTCAGTACCGGTAATTCCGTGTTTTTCCAACTCTTTTGATAGCCAGTTACGGGGAATTTCCAGATTATCCAGCACGGAAGGGTACACAATCCCCTCAATAATTAACGGATACGATATGCTTGAATGCAACTTTGATATATTCATATCCTCATTTGTGACAGGATGCTTGGCCGGTTTTTTAAACACGCTGACAGCCCCGTTTGCTTCTACAATAGCTGTATCAACTTCACTAAGGTCAAATACCCCTTTTTCCCTGAGCATTTGAAGAATGTTATCGATGGAAAAACGGATTTTTTTTAGGTTTTTCGGGATAAACTTGCCGTCTTTTACAACGATTAAAGGCTCAAAGGTGGCAAAGCGCCCGATCTTGCGGTTCTTTATTTTCCATGATGAAACAAGCCGTTGCAAAATGCCGATAGCAACAATTGCGATTGCTGTAGGAAGATGTTTAATATTCGGGTCGGCAATATCAGCTCCTACTACAGCGCCAAGGGTTATAATGATCAGGAAATCAAATACCGGAAGTTCACCTATTGCTCTTCGTCCCATGAACAGTGTGATGAGAAGGAGAAGAGGAAGGATCGTGATGATTCTGCCGAGGACCAGGAAAATTTCGCTTACCGTTTCCATGTAGCTCACCTCTTTCTAAAAAGCTAACATTACTGTTCGTTATTATGGGTAAATTATGCAGTATATGATGCTTTTGTGGGGAGGCAGAGCTTTGTTTAAACCAATAGACGAGAAATTTTTTCATAAACCAACGATTGATCTGGCAAAAGAATTACTGGGAAAGATCCTTGTGAAAAACACGGAGGAGGGAGTCAGTGCCGGCAGAATTGTAGAAACAGAAGCTTATTTAGGACCTGATGACAGGGCGGCTCACAGCTTTGGAGGAAAGAGAACGAAGCGGACAGAAGCCATGTTTCACGGGCCGGGTACAGTGTATACATATGTGATGCACACTCACTGCCTTGTAAATGTAGTAAGCGGAGGCGAGGGTGAGCCGGAAGCGGTTCTCATCCGGGCGGTTGAGCCTGTAGAGGGTCTCGGTCTTATGTATAGGCGCAGAGGGGAAAACAAACGGCTGTATGACCTTACAAGCGGCCCCGGAAAGCTTACAAAAGCCCTGGGAATAACGCCGGAGGACTATGGTCGGCAGTTTTACGGCCATCCGTTATTCATTTCAGAGGGCGATGGAGATACGTTTGATATCTCCACAGGTCCGAGAGTGGGCATTGATAACAGCGGGGAAGCAAGGGACTACCCGTGGCGGTTCTGGATAAAGGATAATCCGTTTGTGTCGAAGCCGAGAAAAGAAGTGAAGGTCATAAAGGGCTTTATCAGCAGCTAAAGGGCAGGTGTCTATTCATTCATTTTCTATTTAAAGGTCATTTTGAATTATACGTGCTGAATTGTGCGGAATGAGCGGGTACAGATCCTTTAAATAACACTTGTCATAAAAAAACGAACAGGCTGTCAGGCCTCTTCGTCTTTTACAATCTCTTTTACCCTTCCGACCTGGCCGTCCTGAAGGCGGACCTTAATTCCGTGTGGGTGGCTTGGTGACTTTGTAAGAATATCTTTAACGATCCCGGAAGTGAGTGTGCCGGTACGCTGATCTTTCTTCAGTACAATTTTCACACTTGCCCCCGGCCTAATGTCTTTGCGGTTTTGTCCGTTCATATAAGTGAAGACTCCTTTAAAACGTAGTGTGCTTTATTTTATCATGAATCAATCAAACCCGATACGTTGGTTTCTGTTATAATACACTGATGGATAATGAGTAAATGCGAGTAGAACTTAGGAGGAAAACAGATTGAAAGGCTTTTTACATTTAGGAATAAAAGAAGAAACGAACAAGGTTTTAGAAACCCTTGGAATTATAGAACCAACACCGATACAGGAGCAGGCAATTCCCGTGCTTCGATCAGGAGAAAACGTGGTGGCCCAGTCTCAGACAGGTACGGGGAAAACACTGGCATTTGTTCTGCCAATGCTTGAAAAAATCGATACGGGAGCCAGCCATACCCAGGGGCTGATCCTTGCTCCGACGAGAGAATTGGCTCTACAGATAACAAAAGAAGTGTCCAAGCTTACAGAAAGCGAGCCCGAGGTGAAGATACTGGCTGTTTACGGGGGACAGGATATCGAGAAACAGCTTCATAAATTAAATAAAGGTACCCATATAATTATTGCTACACCAGGAAGACTTCTTGACCATCTGCGAAGAGGCACAATCCGTCTTGATAAAGTGGACATGCTGGTCCTTGATGAAGCGGATCAGATGCTTCACATGGGCTTTTTAAATGAAGTGGAAGAGATCATCGCCAAGACGCCTGTTACGCGCCAGATGACGCTCTTTTCGGCAACCATGCCAAAGGAAATCAGGGATCTTACAAAGCGCTATATGAAAAAGTCCACGTTTATTAAAGTTGCAGCAACACGAATTACCGTTGAGGAAATTGACCAGCTCGTGGTTGAAACAACAGACAGGGCAAAGCAGGCAGCACTCCGGGGACTGCTGGATGAACACCAGCCGTTCCTTGCAATCTTGTTCTGCCGGACTAAGCGCCGTGCTTCTGCACTGAATGAGGCTCTTCAGGAGCGGGGTTACAATTCGGACGAGCTTCATGGTGATTTGTCCCAGGCCAAGCGAGAAAAGGTAATGAAAAGCTTTCGTGACATGAAGATTCAATTCCTTGTTGCGACTGATGTAGCTGCGAGAGGGCTTGATGTGGAAGGCGTTACCCATGTTTATAATTACGACATTCCCCATGACGTGGAAAGCTACGTGCACCGGATCGGTCGTACAGGCCGCGCCGGAAATGACGGACTGGCTGTGACTCTCGTGGCACCAAAAGATAGAATGCACCTTGATTTAATTGAAAAAGGAATTGGCTTCAGCATCCGAAAAGTGCAATCTGAGGCCACAGCGGATCAAAATCACGACAGCGGTCCATCGCGGGGTGGTGACCGTAGTAAAAGCAGAAATTCCTGGCAGGACCGGAACCGGAAAGGGTCTAAGCCGAAGCAGAGAAACGGAAGGGAAGGCCGAGGCGGACGTCAGGGATCGAGGCGGGGACGGTAAAGGAGCCGGCTGGACTCAGGTGTTTGTCGAAAAGAAGTGACAGGGGTGCCAAAACCTACCTTTGACTTTGTCCCAAAAATAGACGATGATGAAGCTATATTTTACAGCGCGTGTAAAGGAGGTGAATGCAGATGTTTCTTGAGCATTATCATGATCTGGTGCCGATTCTGATTTCGATCAGTATACTCGTGGCGCTTGCCGGGGCCCAGTGGGTCAACTATTTGTCCCATGACTGCATGGTTCGGAACCGCCATATGGCGAACAGCAGGATCCGCTCGCTTCAACGGGCGCGTTTAGACGACGATGAAGCAGTGGAGAGTAAAGAAGAACGCCAAAGCTTTATTACCAGGATTGTAAAAAGAAAAGAAGCACCGGAAGATGATGCGGATTATTTTTCCTTCTCGTTGGAAATGATGAATGAAAGCGAGGAGGATAAATATGGAGAAAACATCTGCATCACTTAGGAAGTATCAGCTTTTGATTGTTTTTGGTTTATTACTCGTTACTTTAGCGGGCTGTGGAGCTTCCACAGAGCCCATCAATGCGGAAACGACAGGGGTTTTTAACCACTACGTCGTATGGCCGTTTTCGTTTTTAATTAAATTCTTTGCAGGAATGTTTGCAGGAAATTACGGGCTGTCCCTTGTGTTCATGACCTTCCTGATCCGTCTGGCACTTATGCCGCTCATGATGAAGCAGTATAAAGGTCAACGCACAACAAGGGAAAAAATGGCGCACATTCAGCCGGCTATGAAAGAGATACAGGAAAAATACAAGGACCGGAAGAATCCGGAGAACCAGAAGAAGCTTCAGCAGGAGATGATGGCTCTTTACAAGGAGCATAATTTTAACCCGATCACATCCATGGGGTGTCTGCCGATGCTGATTCAATTCCCGATTATGATTGGTTTTTACTATGCGATCATGCGGACACCGGAAATTGCTCAGCACAGCTTTCTATGGTTCAATCTTGGACAAACAGATATGATTCTCCCTTTTATTGCAGGGGGGGTCTACTTGATTCAATTCAGAGTTTCCATGTCCGGCATGGATGATCAGCAGCAAAAACAAATGGCGATGCTCGGCTATGTTACACCGATCATTATGGGAGTCTTTTCGTTCAACGTAGCGGCAGCTCTCCCCCTTTACTGGTCCGTAAGCGGTCTGCTGCTTATTTTCCAGACACTGCTCTTTAAAACGATGTACAACAGTAAAAAGCAGACAGCGGAAACAACAACGGTATAGACTGAAGAGGCTCTCCATACGGAGGGCTTCTCTTTTTTGTGGCGGAGTTTTTTTATGGTGAACTTTCGGGGATTTATGGAGAATTTTAGTGACTTTATGCAGACTTTCAGATCGTTTATGCAGAACTTCGAAGGGTTTGTAAAGAGTTTGCAGTGATATAAAGAGAATAGGTCAATTTTCGACATATTTTTAAAAACGGGTTTTTAAAATCCATATAAAGGGTATTAAATCAAAAGATTTAAAGAAAATTGTTGGTCTGGAGGTAAGGGGAATGTGGGATGTTAAGATTGTTGATACAAAAAATCACATTATTTATCTAAAATGGGCAGGTCTTGTCAAACCGCGTGAAGTAGGGGAGGCAAATAATAAGCTGGCTGAATGTATCGATCAGCTGGGATCACGCTTCGATATGGTGGTAGACATGGCTGAGCTGAAAGTGTGGACACCTGAAACGCAGCAGGAAATCGTTAAGCACCAGCAGTGGCTGATTGGAGCTGGCCTTGGAAAGGCAGCTGTAGTGGTAAACGGTGCCATTGCAAAAATGCAGCTTAAACGGACGGCGAAAGAATCGAGCCACAGTAATGAGCATCACTTTACAAGCTATGAGGATGCGATGGCATTTCTGCAAAAAGAAGCGGTAGTATAGAAGGCTCTCCTTTGGGGGTCTTTTTTGTGTTGCCTGTAGCTTTCGGCAGGGGGAGACCCCGGAGTGCGGTGATCATAATTCAACATTTGAGTTTAACAGAGCCTTGAAGAAAAACCCATTCCCGTATTTGTTTTCATCCTCTTTTCGTGAAAGAATAGAAGCATAATGGTTAAAGAAATGAGGATGAACAAATGACAGAAGTGACATTGAAAGTAAAACAGAAGTTTTCCCATAAATTTAAACAAGGACAGCCGCTTATTTTTAAGGAAGCGATCACCAACCTGGACAGTCTGAAGGAAGAGGGAACAATTGTATCCCTTGAAGATGAAAGAGGAGGCTTTCTGGGGCGCGGTTATTACGGGCGGCAGAATAAAGGCTACGGCTGGATGCTGACGCAGAAACAGAAGGAGCAGATCGACCAGGAATTTTTTGAGCGGAAGTTTGCAAAAGCCTGGAGTAAGCGAAAGTCTTTTTTCAACAACCCGGATACGACTGCTTTCCGCCTTGTGAATGGGGAAGGTGACGGGCTTGGGGGTCTGACAATTGATTACTTCGACGGTTTTCTTCTTCTCAATTGGTACAGCGAGGGGATTTATTCCTTTAAAGATGAAGTGATTGAAGCTCTTGAAAGAACAGTGGACTTTAAGGGTATTTATGAGAAGAAACGGTTTAACACGGGCGGAAAATATATTGATGACGATGATTTTGTTACAGGGGAACGTGGTGAATTTCCTTTGATTATAAAGGAGAACGGCATACAGTTCGCTGTTTATTTAAACGAAGGGGCAATGGTCGGGGTCTTTTTGGATCAAAGAGACGTTCGGCGGACGATTCGTGATCACTATTCAGAAGGCAAAACCGTGCTTAACACATTTTCCTACACAGGTGCTTTTTCCGTGGCAGCGGCCTTGGGGGGAGCGAGAGAAACGACGAGCGTGGATTTAGCCAACCGGAGTTATGAAAAGACGGTGGAGCAGTTTGCCATTAACGGTATTGATTACGAAGCGCAAAAGATCGTCGTCCAGGACGTGTTTGATTACTTCAATTACGCAGTAAAAAAAGGGCTGTCTTTTGATACGGTTGTTCTCGATCCTCCAAGCTTTGCCCGTTCAAAAAAGAAAACGTTCAGTGCGGAAAAGGACTACAAGGATTTGTTAAAGCAATCCATTGCCATTACTGAAAAAGATGGTGTCATTGTAGCATCAACGAATGCGGGGAAGGTACCGATGGCCAGGTTTAAAGGGTTTATTGATCAAGCGTTTAAAGAAACCGGACATAAGTACGCCATCCTGGAAGAATTCACATTACCCCATGACTTTGCTGTTGATCCGAAGTTTCCTCAAGGCAACTACCTGAAAGTGGTGTTCGTCAGGAAGAGGTAGATATAAAGTTGGAAGCTGTTCTTTATATCGTATTTATAATGTAAAATAAGCCCCTAAGGTAGCTTTACTTACATGAACCGAAGCTATGCCCCCGATAAAAAAGAGTGCCGGACGTAATGACCGGCACTCTTTTTTATACTGTTATGTGCGAAATTTCTGACGGCGAACCCAGAGAGTGGATGCCCACTTTTCGCCGGAAATGACCGGTGAACCTGCGTGGAGGGTGAGTGCATTGATTTTAGGGTCGTTGTAGAAGTATTCAAAGTACAAAGCAGTTCCACGTTTTGGCGGAATGGAAATACCAAGCTTCGGGAATAGTGTTTCCCCGCCTTCTTCCACGTTATTTAAGTACACAACCATTGTGGCAATCCGGTTGTTGACATCAGGTTTGGTAAAGGAGTCCATATGAGCTTTATATTCCTCACCAGGCCGGTAATGCAGAATGTGCAGGTTCTCGGCGTGGGAGAGGGGCATGCCTATTATGGCGCAAAGGCGGTTCTCTACCTCGGAAACAACGTGTGAATGGTGATTATCAAGAAACGCGCCACGGCTCGTGCGCATAGCGTGTTCTTGTTTATCGGTGCCAACTTTGGACCGCTTCAGTTCTCCGCGGCTCAATTCGATGATGGCGTTGCACTCCTCATCATCGAGGACGTTTTCAAAAACAGCGACAACAGGTTCTTCTGAAAGTCGTTTCAGGTTCATTTGGCGTCCGTTCACTTCCAGTGAACCTCCGGAATAAGAAAACATCGACTGCTCTTTAATTTGATTCAACCAGGTTCCTCCTTAACGGATATGAATCCGTTTTCTTTAGTGTAGCAGAACCGGTGATTAAAAGGCTTTTTAATTTGGTGAATCAAGTGTCTTTAAGGTGAACTTTCAAGGACCGACTTCATGTAACAAAGGCTGAATTAAAAAAAGCTGTACCGGAGAAAACCGGCACAGCTTTTTATGATCGTTTAAATAGATGGTGGTCCGTCTGTTGGATCGTTGGAATCACGCTGAATTTTTCTTTCAAAACGGTCCAGGTTACGTTTGGCAAAGTCACGTCCGCCGATACCAAAGGAGATGGCAAATGCGATGCTTAGACCGCCAAGAATGAGCAGGAAGCCGATGTTGACGATGGTTGTAGCGAATCCGAGCTGATCAAGAGCCATAAACACTGCGAAGATGATGACAATGTACTTTACAAGTGCAGCTGAGAACGGACTGTTGGTGTAGCGTCTGATCACGCCTTGCAGCAGTGTTCCCCCAGCGATTGCAAGCCCCAGAATAAGTAAAGCACTGACAACCATAGGCAGGTAAAGAATAACGGCATTACCGATCTGATTGAGTACGTAAAGCTGAAGGACATTTAAGGCCTCAACTGTAAAGAAGACAATAATCAGTACTTTAACAACTTGTCCAATGATGTTGGCAAGGTCAAAGCGTTTGCTGTCTCCGCGTTCAATACCGATGAAATCATAAACCGTGTTAATTCCTGTACGCTGCAGGAGGCTGATAAGCAGATCTGAGATGAACTTAGCAAGGTAGTAACCTGCAATCACAAGAATAATTGCCACAAAAATATTTGGAATCATCGTGAGTACAGTGTTCAGCACTGATGTAATGGGCTCTGAAATAGTCTGAATGTTTAATGTTTCAAGAGCCACAGTTACGATTGGGATCATGATGACAACGAACACAATGTTGGAGAGAATTTTAGCAAGTGTGAGCTTGTTCTGTGCAGCCGGCTTTTCACCAGGGGCTGCAGGTGCAGCGGAATCAGCCGGTGCGGCAGTTCTGGTTTGGGTATGACCGAGGCGGTTAAACCAGTGATCAATATTTAAACTCAATAAAAGGTTGTGAACAAGATTTCGTACGAGCCTTGCAATATAGAAACCGATAACGAGGATCACGACAGCGGCAAAGATATTAGGAAGGAAGGCAAGGAACTGCTCGACCATATTTGTAATTGGCTGTGCCACTGACTGCATGTTCAATGCATCCAGGATACTCGGGAGGAAGAGGATGAAAATGAGGAAAAAGAATACATTTCCGATGGACCTTAAGACGTCTCTTCCCTGTTCTTCGGATGTTACGACGCGTGATTTAACCAAACCGCGCGGGGCACCGAGTTTACCGAATCCTTTAACGATAACACCTCGTACCAGGCTCGCTACTATGTATGCGAGTAATAATAAGAGCAGTGCAACAATGACATTTGGGATCGCCTGAACCAGCGAGGCCAGTGCAGATTCAAAACTGTTCGATACATTATTCAATACAATCACTCCTAATGCAGAATATAGACCAATATCCTGTAAATGGAGTATCTAAACAAGAATTAATCACTTTTTCATGGTTTTGGTTAATGTTGGTACCAACGGCCCTCCTTATACCACAATTTCACACAAAATTGTGCGGGGACAGACCCCGTTCGAAGGCGGTGATTGCTTCCTGTATATATTCAAGAAGGGGAGGGGCAATTGGGTAAAGATTCAGACGGGCTGATTTTTCCGGTGATTTACGTATTTTCCAGAATTCCTGTTGTTTTTGTTCATCTCCTTCAAACAGTTCGGCAGATTTATCAATGATCATTTTGCACAGCTTTTGAAGGGATGGGTCGTCGTAAGGGGTTTGGCTTTTAAAATGACTGTTGAACGCCTGGAGAATTCCCACCCACTCCCGGCTGATATCATCCTTACCTCCCAGTGCCGGGAGATGGCTTAGCATATCAACATATTCAGCCCTGTGTTTTTCAGCAGTGGAGCTTTCGGAAATAAGTGAAAACAGAATGTCCCAGTCCAGTTTCTGCTCTATTGCAATGATGTTCTTTAAGCTGGTAAGCTGCTGTTTCATTTCCCGGATTCTGGCTTCCTCACGTTCGAGCTGACTCAGCTGTTCTTCAACAGCCTGTTCAGGGTTTTTCAGGTCCAGCAACTGCCCGATTTGCTTTAATGAGAAACCGAGATCTTTCCAGACGGCAATCTGCTGGAGAATAAACAGCTTATCCTCTCCGTAAAGCCTGTGCCCATGCTCATTTTTCATGCTTGGAGGAAGCAGGCCGATCTCTTCGTAATGATGCAATGTGCGAACAGACAGACCTGTCTTTTTGGCTACTTCACTTACTTTAAACAAAAATAACACCCCGCGGATAAAGTTATTGTTGCCCCTGACGTAACGTGAGGGACTATGATTAACAGGTATTCAAGAAAACTCTGGAAAAACCTTTTTGGAGGGTGTAATGGACACAATTATTCACTATCAATGGGAGTTGTTTATTGCTACAGAAGTCATTGCCGTCTTGTCAGTTGCTGCATTTGTTGTGTTTCGCTATGTGGCAGGATCACCGAGGTATGCCAGGATCAGCCTGTATGTTTTTGTAGCAGCAAATTTGTTTGATGTAGTCGTGGCTTTTCTTGTGTATCGCCACACAGGAGAGTTATCCATGTTCCAAGTCGTCATTTTTATATTTGTGATGTACGCCATCACGTTTGGCAGAAGTGATTTTAAAAAACTCGACTTTTGGCTGCGGACGCAGATTGATCGTTTTGCAAGGACAGATCTTGTGACCTCCGAAGAGCGGGAAGCCTATGAGGAAAAGAGGTACGGTAAGGCTCAGGTTCATCGGACGCTGAAAGAGTGGGCAATGCATGGTGGACTGTTCGTCACAGTCCAAGCGGTGTTTTTTCTAGTGTTTCCGAGCTCTTCTGTGACCGTGGCAGAAACATTGACTCAGGAAGGAATATCCAGGTGGATGGATGCACCGGAAAGTTATGGGCTGTTCAGTGAAGCGGCGATTAACCAGGTTGCTCTGGTATGGGGAATCATTCTTATCGTCGATACAGTCATTACCCTCAGTTATGTGGTCTTTCCTGAAAAAAGCAAATAAGGTACCTGGACACCATCCCTTCAAGGGAGGTGTTTTTTATTGGCTTTTTATTAAAGTTAAAGAGCATTGTTGAGTTATTAAAAATGTTGATTGCGGCGAATGTGCGACACTCCTGCGGGAGCAACGAGCGGTTTCACCACGAATCAGCTGCGAGTTGCTTCGACGCTTAAAGCTGAGAAGCATTACTGGCAGAGGAAGAAGCAGGCATAACCACCTGCAGGCTCACCGGCTCCCCCGCGTAGAGTGCATTGAGCGTAAGCGTAAATCAACACCTGACTTTAACAGAGCCTTCTATTAAAAGTTTTTTCTGAACAAGCGGAAGCTTTCTCTACACAAAATGAAATTCCTTCTACATAACAGCTCATACTCACTTTCTTATTCCTGACTGTCCATCCCATAATTTCACACAAAATTGTGCGGGGACAGACCCCGGTGTTATACTTGGTGTATGCGTTTTCAAAGTGCGTGAGAATAAGAGAGAAGGGTGATTGGTATGGGGAAAACGAAACATCAGGGACCGATGAAGCTGCCGAAGACACCGGATCCGAAGCATTGGGTAAGCATGGTTCCCTTTGGACTTGGGAAAGTAAAGCCAAAGCATATCCGTGATACGGCCAAGGTTGTCTGGGATAACAAGGATAACCTGCCTTACGCGACGCGGATTTTAACCCAGGGAGTGTGTGACGGATGCGCTCTCGGTGTGGCTGGTTTATATGACCAGACCCTGTCCGGACCTCACATCTGTACGACCAGGCTTAACGTTCTGCGCTTAAACACGATGCCGGCCATTAAAGACGATATTTTGTTTCAGGATATAGATGAATTAAAGAAAATGAACAGTTCCGAATTGAGACAGCTGGGTCGTATCCCTTATCCCCTTTCAAGAAAACCGGGGGAAAAGAAGTTTACGAGAATCAGCTGGGATGAGGCTCTCGACCGTGTAGCCGGAAAAATTAAAACGATTAACCCGAAACAGCTGGCGTTTTTTCTGACTGCACGGGGGATTACGAATGAATCGTATTATGCAGCCGGAAAAGTCGCCCGTTTTCTAGGGACGAACAACATTGACAATGCTTCCCGGATCTGTCATTCCCCGAGTAAAACAGCCCTCAAACGTTCCCTCGGGATCGGGGCATCGAGCTGTAATTACCAGGACTGGATCGGGACGGACGTTCTTGTATTCTGGGGATCGGTCGCATCCAATAACCAGCCGGTATCAACAAAATACATGTACGCGGCAAAACGAAAAGGGACAAAAATCATTATGATTAACCCGTACCGGGAGCCGTCAATGGATCAGTACTGGATCCCGTCGATCCCGGACAGTGCTTTGTTCGGTACAAAGCTTGCCGATGACGTTTATCAGGTTAATATCGGCGGGGATATCGCCTTTATGAACGGCGTAATGAAGCATTGGTTTGAGATGGAGCAGAAAAACCCCGGCTCAGCCATTGACCGCAGGTTTATTAATGAACACACGAATGGATTCAACGACCTTAAAGGCCATGTGGAAAAACAGGACTGGAGTGTCCTCGAGAAATCTTCAGGCCTTACAAAAGAACGCATGCTTGAGTTTGCACAGCTTTTAGCCAAATCAAAAAGCGGGGTCTTTGTCTGGTCTATGGGTCTTACCCAGCACCGCTTTGGTACCGACAACATTTCCCAGGTGGCGAACCTTGCCATGCTCAGGGGGTTTCTCGGACGGAAGCATTGCGGAGTCATGCCGATACGGGGTCACTCCGGGGTACAGGGGTCCGGTGAGATGGGGGCTGATCCATTTGTCCTTCCCGGCGGAGACTTTGACGAAAAAAACCGGAAGCGCGTCCAGAAGCTATGGCGGTTTGAAATACCGGACTGGCAGGGGGATATCGTAGGCGTTACTCTCGAAAACGCTGTTCTTCCTGAAGATCACGAACGAAAACTCAAAGTCTTTTATACGTCAGGGGGCAATTTCCTGGAGACGATGCCCGACCCTGCCTTTGTGGAGAAGTGCCTCCAAAACGTTGACATTCGTATTCACCAGGATATCATTTTAAACACCTCAACTCTCGTCGATGCAAAAGAGGAGGTCATCGTTCTTCCTGCAGCCACACGCTATGAACAGGCAGGCGGCGGAACGTCGACATCAACGGAGCGAATGGTTTATTTTTCTCCTGAAATTAAAGGGCACCGCATTGAAGAAGCCCGCTCTGAGTGGGAAATTTACGTGGACCTTGCTAAACGGGTCAAGCCATATAAAAGTGAACTTATTGATTTTAAAAACGCCCAGGAGATCAGAAACGAAATTGCAAAATCCCACCCGATGTACGACGGAATTCAGCACCTTCATAAAAAAGGGGATGTGTTTCAGTGGGGGGGAGCATGGCTTTTGGAGGGAGGCGTGTGTCCGACGGAGGATGGAAGAGGAAACCTGCTTCCGATCGTTCTTCCCGAACTTCGAAAGCCGGAAGGACATTTCTATGTGACGACCCGACGTGGAAAGCAGTTTAATTCCATGATCTACAGTGAAAAAGACCCCAACAACAACGCCGGCAGATATGATATTCTCCTTCATGCCAAGGACTGTGAAGAGCTGGGAATCAAAGAAGGGGAAGCGATCGTGGCCTACAACAAATACGGTGTTTATCACGGGCGTGCAAAAGTAGATGATACAAAACAAGGCAACATCCAGGTTTACTGGCCGGAGGGGAATGTGCTGATTCCAAAAGGGGTATATGAACAATACGCTGGTATACCGGAATACAATACGGCTGTAGTCGTGGAAAAGGCTGAAACCTTTCATGCGAAAAAGGATACGAAATACGTAGAACGACGCATTGAAGAGCTGGAAACTGAACTGAGCTGAAAAGGAGCGTAACCGATTATGGGCGAGATCATGCACGAGCGGGCGATCGTAAAATATGAAAATGGCAGACTGGTAAACCTCCGTGATACGATAGCAACAGAAACAGCTCTTACAGTACGTGTTAACAACGAGGAGTTTGCCACGATGGTCTGTACCCCTTCCCATATGGAGGAACTCGTCACAGGCTTTCTCGCTTCTGAAGGGCTCATCCGTTTACCTGAGGACATTGAGTCTCTCACCGTAGACACAGGCAAAGGCTATGCTTATGTGACCCTTAAAAATAAAAAAATCTCCTCCGCTGATTTTGTGACGAAAAGGGTGATCGGCTCGTGCTGCGGAAAGAGCCGCCAGTTTTATTTTCACAACGACGTACAAACAGCAAAAACCGTTACGACAAAAACAACAATAACTCCGGAGCAGGTTATCAGCCTGATGAAAAAAATGCAGGAAGGTTCGTCAGACTTTCAAAAAACCGGAGGCCTTCACAATACCGCTTTATGTACGACGGAAGATATTCTGCTTTCCCGTTCAGACATCGGCCGGCATAACGCCCTGGACAAGATCTACGGTCACTGTCTTGCCAACCGGATAACCTTAAAAGACAAAGTCATTGCCTTCAGCGGACGGATTTCTTCGGAAGTGCTCCTCAAAGTGTCAAAGATCGGAGCAGGTATTCTCATTTCGAAATCAGCCCCGACGTCACTTGCCATTGATCTTGCAGAGGATCTCGGCATCACGGCAGTCGGGTTTGTCAGGGGCGGGCGGTTCAATGTTTATTCACACCCTGAGCGAATTGAAGGGTAAGAGTAAGACTGAAAATAAAACCAGGGAGACTTTCTGCGAAGGTTGCAGTTGAACGAAATACGCTTCCTTTCCCCGGACTGGGGCTTTCGCAGGAGTGACGCATCAACTACGCACATGCGTTGAAAGTCAGAGGAGAAAGATAAGCTTGCAGAAACCGGCAGCATGCCAATTATCATGCGACTTGGTGCGAATTTAAATATCATGGGTGAGTGTGTTAAAGGTCATTGTTGTTTTATAAAAAAGTGTTGATTTGAGCGATTGCGCGACACTCCTGCGGGAGGAGCGAGTTCCCGGGAAACCCCACAGCGCGAAGCACGAGGAGTCTCCCGAACCGCCCGCGAAAGGGAGCTCAAAGGAGCGGAAATCAACACTAACAGAGGTTAATCATTAAGGGAAAGGAGTGTTCCTCATGCAAAAACGATCAAAAGTATACGACTCCTTGTTTCGGCCATTGAAAGATTTAAGAATTTCAGTAACCGATCAGTGCAACTTCAGGTGTTCATACTGCATGCCGGCAGACGTGTTCGGACCGGACTTTCCCTTTCTGAAAATAGACGAGCTTCTTTCTTTTGAAGAGATTACAAGACTTGCAGCCCAGTTTGCAAAGATGGGTGTTGAAAAAATCCGTATTACCGGAGGAGAACCCCTCCTGAGGAAAGATCTCCACTTCCTCGTAAAAGAGCTTAAAAGAATCGAAGGAATCAACGATATTGCCTTAACAACAAACGGTGTTTTTTTAACAAAGCAGGCAGAAAAGCTCAAAGAAGCAGGGCTTGACCGGATTAACGTAAGTCTTGATGCCATTGAAGACCGTGTCTTTAAACAGATGAACGGGAGAAATGTCCCGGTGGCGCCGGTGCTGAAAGGAATCCGTCATGCACAGGAGGCGGGGCTTCCGGTTAAAGTGAATATGGTTGTAAAAAAAGAGGCAAACGAATCACAGATTATCCCCATGGCCCGCTTTTTTAAAGGGACCGGAGTGATTGTGCGGTTTATCGAATTTATGGATGTAGGCAATACAAACGGCTGGGACTACAGCAGTGTGGTATCCAAAAAAGAAATCATCCGCAAGCTGTGCGAGTCTTACCCGGTAGAACCTGTTAAAGCGAACTACTACGGAGAAGTAGCAGACCGCTTCCGTTACATGGACGGTGACGGGGAAGTCGGTGTAATCTCCTCTGTGTCGGACTCCTTCTGCTCCAGCTGTACAAGAGCAAGATTAAGTGCAGACGGAAAGCTGTTTACTTGTTTATTTGCCCAAAAAGGAACAGATCTTCGTGAAAAACTCAGGTCCGAGGGTGATGATGAAGCCCTTTATTCCTTTCTCTCAGATGTGTGGAAACACCGGCATGACCGCTATTCAGATGAGCGTACCAAAGCATCTGTAAAAGAAAGACAGGCCGGACCGAAGATTGAAATGTCCTATATTGGCGGGTAACCTTGACGATTGAAATGTCAATCGGTATACTCGAAATTAATGTTGGAGAAAATTTCATAAAGCTGTTGTTTAAGCAGGAGACGACAGGTCAAACCTGTTTAACAACGCGTAATCTTCTTATTAAGAGAGGTGGAGGGACTGGCCCTTGGAAGCCTCGGCAGCGGATTGAACTTCAATACCGTGCTAAATCCTGCTGGCTGCTCAGTGCAGACCGGAAAATAAGAAGGGGAACATGGATTAAACCCCTCTTCTTACCTTACGTTGGAAGAGGGGTTTCTTTTTCCCTGAAACAAGGAGGAAGGGATTGTGAGTAAGAACGCAGAGGAATACCTTGAAAGCCGCCGCCAGGAATTGATTGAAAAACTACTTAACAAAGGTGTATTTAAAATAGGCGGCCATCAGCTGTATCACCTGACACTTCGCGAGCTTGAAGCTGAATATGCCCATGTGGCGACCCGTCATCAGGAAGTATGAAGAGGGCGTGAAAACGCCTGAAAAAAAGAACCTCAAAGGCTTCTGCCTCCGGGGTTCTTTGCTTTACTCATTTATTTCGATGCTTTGTGCTATCTGGAGGAACTCGGCTATGAGAGCGTCCGTTTCTTTTTCCAGTTCGTAATTAAATGTGAAGATGATCCGACGGTCTTTTTCCACTCTTACCAGCGTATGAAAGGCCGTATCAGTGTTTAGAAACTGGTTCGGCACGGGGAGGTCGTTTCCTTCTATGTATCCGGACGTGACGAGGTAATAATCAAAGGTTTCGGCAAGGGGAGGGTAGTCTTCCAGCTCTACGTCAACAACGTCGAGCTTTTGGGCTGATTTCTCCTGCTCTTTTTCCATATGCTTTTCCTTTTCTGTTTCAAGGTCGAAATCCTCCAGGTAATCTTCTGCCGTTGCCTCATTTACGCTGAGAAAGGAGGAGTGATGGCCTGATCCCAGGATCAGCATAGCGTTATCCTCATTAAAGTTATGTGGGAGAAAAGAAGGGACAAGCACCGTGAGGCCGAATTCCGCTTCTCTCTCCTCAAGATTAAAATCAAATTGATCTATGGTCTCCTGATCAATCAGAGTATAGGCGGGAGCTTCCTGTAGGGTTTCGCTTTCTTCTGCAATCTCCTTTGCAGTGTCCTGATCGTGCTCTTCGACTGCAGCGGTTTCCTCATTCTCTTCGTTTTCTTTAATTTCCTCCAGCTCTTCAATCTCATCTGCCGTATTTTCTTCAGAGGGTTCTTCGTCTATTGGTTCATCCTGTTCATTCTCTGTTTCGTGAACTTCTTCCACATCTTCATCTTCTGCAACATCGGATGGCTCCTTTTCGTCATGGATCCCGTCATTCGGTTCGTTTACATTCTCTCCTGCCGACTCTGATTCTGTGCCGGAACAGGCAGTGAGTACTGCTGCGCTAAGCAATCCTGTAGTTACTAATGCTGTACTTCGTTTCATTGTTTTTCTCTCCCAGCGGTTAAATAAAGGCTGTTTTGGATAGTTTGTTGCTTTTCCTGCAAAAGGTAATGAAGGCGGAGTGCCCGAGATTCCTGCGGTTGTGAGGGCCAGGCAAGACCTCACAGAGCTTAAGCTTGAGGAGTTGCCGGCACCACCGCGAAAAGCAAAGGGTGCAGGTTTGTTCTGCTTTACTGTGATAAAGAGAAAAGACTGAAAGCAACAAACTTTATGTGAACAGCGTAAATGGTAAAAGTGGTGCACCGTAAATTTTACGTGAAAAGGCGCAGATGCCAATAGCAATAGAGGAAAAAATGACCTATAGGCTAGCAAAAAAATACCCAATCCCATCTTTATAACGATAAATCTTCTATAATTTGCAAGTCGGAAATTTCGAAATTTTAAGTAGCCTGGTGGACAAATCTCTAGTAGAATGAGTAATTGGAAGTGTATGCGCTTACATTTTGGCTGCTCTGCGAAAAATTGGAGGGATTACAAATGGGAAAAACAGATTACGAGAAGTATATCCGGACAGATGAACTTTTAAATTTACAAGTCTCAGAGGATACTGCAAGCTGTGACGAAGAATTAACCTTTCAAGTTATTCATCAGATTTCCGAGCTTCACTTTAAACTGATTATCCAATACATTCATCAGGCTGACAGTCACATGGGAAAAGCGGAACTTACAAAGGCAACAGAGAAATTGCAGAGGGTCACGATGCATTTGGAGCATCTGCCTCCTGTTTTTGATATGGTCAAGGTTATCAGTCCGAGGGATTACCATACAATTCGCCTTGCTCTTGGAAGAGGGAGTGGACAGGACTCCCCCGGCTTCAATGAAATTCTGAAACTGGGCCCGACTCTCTGGGAGCCGTTTAAAGCATTACTTGAGGCGGAGTCCGTCAGTGTGGTTGACCTCCACGAAAATGCAAAAGACCGTTTTGAGCTGTTTCAGCTCATGCAGGGGCTTACCCGTTTTGACGAATGCTTTCAGTCGTTCAGACATCAGCACATCCAGCTTGTACGCCGGATGATCGGATTAAATACAAAGAGCCTGAAAGGAGTACCGGCGCAGATGCTTGAAAGAGGGGCGAAATTTGAATTTTACCCTGAACTCTGGCAGGCCATCAGTGACCTTACTGACCTTACAGGCTCGAGCTATAACCCACGCCCTCTTGGAGAAAAGAAAGGCTGACTGGATTAAGAAGAATGTGTCTCAAAAGGTCCAGGCAGATTGGAATGTCTCCGCACGCTGCTGGCCTGACAGGGGGAAATCCACTCCTGCCGGGCTTTCTTAAAGAGGAAAGCGGCTCCACTCATTACTTCGAGGTTGACTTAAAAGGGAATAAACGACCTTTTGAGTCAACCTCTTTTTTACATTGTTTTCCATGTTATAATAATGCTGAATAGTCTGAAAAAATAACGAGTGTGGAGGAAATTTCCGTTGAAAAAGAGGTTGTCTTTAATCGTAACAGTGATGATTATTATTGTTTTAACAGGATGCGGCTTAGGAGCAGAAGAAAGTGGAGAGGCACAGGAAGAAACAGACTTCAATGAAAGTGACGACAGCATCGTTATTGCAGAAGGATATCGCAACATTCAGCCGAAGAGGGAGCGTGATCTTGGTATGTACAGAAAAGAAGAGACTCTCACAATAGAAGAGGAGCTGGAACAACCAGCCGACAGGGCAGAAGAGCCGGTGGAAGATGAGAAACCACAGACGAAAGAGGTTGCACAGGCAGAAGATGAGGTTCCGGCGGAAACAGCTCCTGAACAGCAGGAGGTCACAGACGCCAGTGGAACGTACTACATAACTGCTCCTTCCATCAATGTGAGGTCAGGAGGGGGAACAAGCTACGGCGTGATCGGACAGATAAAACAGAATGAACCTGTAAAAGTCGACGGCAAGACATCAAATGGCTGGTTCAGGTTTGAGTTTCAGGGTCAGGAAGGGTTTGTAAGCGGGAGTTTCCTGGGAGAGGAGAAGGTGGAAGTGAAGGCAGCTGTGAGTTCCCCGGGCAGCACATCTTCACCGGCAGCCTCATCAACTTCAGAGAGTAGTGAGGAGCAGGAGAAAGAGGAACCGTCCAGTTCATCAGAAGAAACCAAAACAGAAGAAAAGAAAGAGGAGCTGCCGGCTGTCGCCAGAACGAAAACAGCTTCCAATACAGATCAGATTCTCACTGTTGTGAGCACCGGTGGAGGAAGTGCGAAGGTGGAGTACTGGAAAAAGTCCGGAGGCACCTGGAACAAGGAGATGTCGACAAACGGATTTGTAGGAAGCAACGGTGTGAGTGCAAACAAGGTTGAGGGAGACCGGAAAGCACCGACTGGCGCTTACCGTTTAGGATTTGCCTTTGGAACCGAAAATCCCGGAACGAAGAAATCGTTCAGGCAGATTACAGACAACTCTTACTGGATTTCCAATGTGAATGATCCTGAATACAATACGTGGCAGGAGCGGGAATCTTCTCATGCCCACGACGAACACCTGATCAAATACAGGGATCAGTATAAGTACGCCATGGTAATCAACTACAATACGCATAATCCGGTAAGCGGTAAAGGGAGTGCGATATTCCTTCACATCTCAAACGGCACTCCGACCCTTGGCTGTGTGTCGGTTCCGGAAGCACAGATGAGAATGCTTATGCAGGAGCTGGGTGACAATGCCTATATTATTATTGCAGGCAGTGAGAGTGAACTGGCGGGTTACTAGTAATGAGTTTTATCTTGATTGCCGCTCATTGCACTTTCCGCGGGCAGTTCGGGAGCCTCCTCGGCGTGCTGCGCCTGCGGGGTCTCCCCGGAACACACTTTTCCCGCAGTAGTGTCGCACATTCGCTCCAATTACACTTTAATTCAACAAAATTTTGACACAGTTACTAATTTAAAGGGCGTCTGAAAAGGGTATTCTACCTTTTCAGACGCCCTCTTATCGTTATCGGAAGATAGACGTGCTTACTCCAAATCAAGCTTCCTTAACGGCTTGTCTGCAGGGCCTTCTATAACCTCTCCTTGAACATTGAACCTTGAGCCGTGGCAAGGGCAGTCCCACGTTCGGTCGCCGTCGTTCCATTCACATTCACATCCCATATGGGTACAAGTTGTATCCACTGCATGGAGGAGGCCGTCCGGATCTTTATAGGCTCCTGCACGCTTGCCTTTTACGGTGACAACACCGCCTTCATCACTCGCCAGATCCTCCGGTTTTCTGCGGACCATCTCCGCTTTTCCTTTCACAAAATACTTAGCTACGTTTGCATTCTCTTTTACGAACTCCTTAATACCCGGATCGGCTTTCATCCGATGGGGAGTGAACAATTCCCGGTACGTGTTTTCTTTTTCCAAAATGCCGTCCCGGATGATTTTTGCTGCAATGGTTCCGTTCGTCATACCCCACTTGTGAAAGCCGGTTGCAACAAAAATGTTTTTATGACGTTCGGTGATGTGGCCGATATACGGCAGTTTGTCCATCGTGATAAGGTCGTGAGTTGCCCAGCGGTAAAGGATTTCAGCATCGGGAAACATTTCGCGGCTGTAGGCTGCAAGTGCGTCGTAATGCTTCGACGTATCGATGCCCTGACCGGTTTTATGCTTCTCGCCTCCGATAATCATCAAATACCCGTCTTCTGCCGGTGTGCAGCGAATCGAACGCTTGGGATCCTCCGCATTAATATACATGCCTGAAGTAATTGGTTTGGATGTTTTCACGGCAAGAGAATATGACCTTTCTGCGTGCATCCGGGCGAAGTAAAAGCCCATTCCGTCATAGAAAGGGAAGTGAGAAGCAGCCACCACATGATCGCACGTGATTTCATGCCCTTCTCTCGTGATCACAGCAGGACGGTCACCGGTTTTGACATCACTGGCCGTTGTGTTTTCGTAAACCGTTCCTCCTGCTTTAATAAACGCATCTGTCAGGGCGTTAAGGTATTTCACAGGGTGAAACTGGGCCTGGTCACGCATCACAATCGCCGCTCTGGTGTAGAATGGCAAGGTTTTTTCATCGATCAGGCCACCGTTAATATCAAGCTGCTGGTAGGCTTCATCTTCTTTTTTTATCTTAAAAATTTCATCCGGGTCCTGTGTAAATACGAATGCATCTTCATGACTGAAATCACAGTCTATGGAAAGCTCATTAACCAGCTCTTCAATAAACTCGAGTCCTTCCTGGTTGGCATCATAGTAATGACGTGCTTTCTCTTTACCAAAATGGTTGATCAGCTCGTCATAAAACAGCCCGTGCTGAGACGTGATTTTAGCTGTAGTATGACCGGTTGTTCCGTTAATGAGCTTTCCAGCATCAATTAACACGACATTCTTTCCTTCTTTTTGCAGCAGGTATGCAGTTGTAATTCCTGCAATCCCTCCACCGACGACCGCAACGTCACAGTCTGTATTATCGGTAAGTGCAGGGTACTCAGTGGTTTCACTTTCCTTCCGCCAGAACGGCTCCGGGTATCTCGGCATGTGTTCGCTCATAATTGTTCAGCCTCCTCTTGTATACGAAGCCACTGAAAAAGTGAAAACCAACTTTCTCAGTGGCTTTTATTAAAGTGGCAATGGCTCCATCGGTTGCTCGCCTGTTACGAGAAACCCACTCATAACAGGCTTTTAAAACATGCAACCGCTCCGCTCATTGCTTAGAAGGCACTGAAAAAGTTAAAGGTCAAACTTTTTCAGTGCCTTCTATACACACATAACTTTTCCCAATCTATTTAAAACATGTATTTCCATAACCGGCCATCTTATGCTGAGGTGAGCGGGGGCCACGGAGACGGTAAAACCGATAAAATAAAAATAGGCTGTTCTGAAAAAGAATTAGGAATGATTTTAAAACCCTTCAATGAATTTCAGCTTTGTTGAACGGAATACGCTCTCTTTCCGCGGACTCGCGCCGAGCCTCCTCGGGGCTTGGCCCTTGTGGGGTCTCGTCTGTCTCGCACTTCCGCAGGAGTCTCGCGTATTCCGTTCAACTGCGCATGATGCGCTGTGAAAATCATAGGAAAAGGATAACTCAGCTGAAAAAGACAGCATTCCTATTTTCATGCACTATGGTTTGAATAAATTAGCATGAGTGTCGTGTTCATAAAGATTGTTGCTTTTGCTGACAAAGCCCCTTCAAATATGATTAGCTCGACTTTCCTGAAGTTCTCTGTTTTTACGACAATGTTCATTCTCTGTGTAAAGGAATTTCGCGCTTGCATGAAGAATGTATAAAAATAATAAGTCTTCTCAGTCATACCGTTACTCTAATCTCAAAAAATACAAGTGTAAAAAATTTCAAAAGAGGGAAAAGGATGGACACTGTGTTAATAACGTTTCCCCAGGGAGGAGATGGATGGGTGTTAAAGCAATATGATTCTAAGACCTTTTTTGATGAAATGATGGAGATGGACGGAAAGCCCAAGTCTCACTATGAGCAGTTTCATGATATTCTTAACCGTTTTTCGGTGGAGGATCTTCACGAAAAGAATGAAACAGCACAGCTCAGTTTCCTGCGACAGGGAATAACATTCACGGTTTACAGTGACAAAACAGGAACGGAACGGACTATGCCCTTTGATTTTATTCCTGTTATTATTCCGCCCGATCAGTGGGAGCAAATCGAGAAAGGGATGAAGCAGCGTGTGAAGGCGCTCAACCTGTTTCTTGAGGACATCTATAATGATCAGCAGATCCTTAAAGACGGATTGATTCCGAGAGAGCTGATTGAAGACAATCCTTATTACTATAAAGAACAGGCAACGGGGCTTAAAATCCCGAACGATAATCACATCTTTTTAGCCGGAATAGACCTAATCCGTGATCACAACGGAGAGTACCGGGTCCTTGAAGATAATCTGAGAAACCCGTCGGGGATGTCCTACGTATTTCAGAACCGTTTTGTTATGCGCCGTGTTTTTCCTGAATTCTTTAACAGTCATCAAATCTGCACCCTTGAACATCAATTGTCCAACCTCCATGAGGCTCTGTGCAGCCACGCTCCGGAAAACAGTGAGGACAAGGACCATCCGATTGCTGTCCTTCTTACACCTGGAAGTCACAATGCTGCTTATTATGACCATGTCTTTCTTGCCCAGCAAATGGGGATTGAGCTTGTGGAAGGGCGTGACCTGATCGTAAAAGACGATTGTGTATATATGAAAACGATCCGCGGACTTCACCGCGTTGATATTATTTACCGCCGTATAGACGATGATTTCCTCGATCCAAAAGCGTTTAATCCTGAATCTGTCCTCGGTGTGCCGGGGCTGCTTGAAGCATACAAAAAAGGAAATGTAGCGATTACGAACGGGATCGGAAACGGTGTGGCGGATGATAAAGCCATCTATGCATATGTTCCCGACATGATAAGGTACTACCTGGGTGAAGAACCACTTATTAAAAATGTTGAAACGTACTTTTTACGTGATAAAGAAGCCCGTGAGCATGTTCTTGAAAACCTGGAAGAGCTCGTTGTAAAAAATGTCGGTTCTTCAGGGGGCTATGATATGCTTATCGGACCTCACGCCACAAAAGCTGAAATCGAACTGTTCCGCGAAAAAATCATTCAGGAACCCGCGCAGTACATCGCCCAGCCGACAATCAAGCTGTCACGTGCACCTGCCTTCCAGAAAGAGCGTTTTTACCCTTGTCACGTGGATCTTCGCGTATTTGTTATGGGAGGAAAAGAGTTGAAGGTGCTCCCTGGCGGATTGTCCCGTGTGGCCTTAAAAGAAGGGTCGCTTGTGGTGAATTCCTCTCAAGGTGGAGGCGGCAAAGATACGTGGGTACTGAAACAAGGGAGTGATGATTCATGCTGAGCCGTGTTGCGGATTCGTTATACTGGATGGCAAGAAACATCGAACGTGCCGAAAACAACAGCAGAGTATTAAATGCAAGGTTAATCAATATGCTCGAAGCCTCTGATACCGATGCAGTTGCTGAACGTGACTGGGAAGAGGTTATTGAAATTTGTGCTTCCTTTTCTGATTACAAACAGGAATATTCTACCTTTAACCCGGATACAATTGTCCAGTACCTGGCATTTCAGGAGCAAAACCCGAACTCACTTGCCAACTGTATCGGCTATGCCCGGGATAATGCAAAATCAGCCCGTGAGATTATTCCTCATGAGCTGTGGGAGTGCTTAAACGAGTGCTACTGGAATAGCATTGACGTAGATCGTCAGTATTGGAATTTGAAAGAAGTGGATCACCTGCTACGGGAAATCAAGCTGATGTCCTTTACGACTCAGGGGGTTATTGAATCCTCCATGACCAGAGACGAAACCTATACCTTTATTCAGATCGGCAAGTGGCTTGAGCGGGCAGAAAAAACTGCGCGGATCCTGAACGTCATGTGTGAAAAAGCACGGAAAGAAGCAGAAAGCCCTGAAGCCCATCATTATTATTACTGGCTGGCAGCACTGCAGTTTGTGAATGGTCACGATGCTTATCTGAAAAAGTATCCACCGACCATTTCAGCTAAAGATGTCCTGGCCTTTTTAATCACTGATGGCACGTTCCCACGCTCCATTCAATACTGTGTAAACCACGTTTGGGATGCAGTTAAGGACATGGAAGGCGGGAAAGTGTCCCATTACTCGGAAGAGCTGTTTGATGCGATCGAACGGGTGAAGATTGAATTTGATGAAATGAAGATCAAAGATCTGCAAATGCACGAGCTTGGTGAATTTCTGGATCAGTTCCAAAATCACTGTAACAACATCGGACAGATTTTCTCAAAAACCTATTATTTGATTGAACCGGCTGATTCGTCAGTGGGGGTTATGACACAGTTCCAGAATTGAGAGGGGAAGGCAGGCATGAAATACCAGATCGAGCACACCAACATATTTCACTATGAGACGCCGGTAGACCAGAGTATGAACCACATCCGGTTAAAGCCGAGAACCGACGAGTGTCAGCGACTTTTATCGTACCGCTCTGAAATCAATCCAAGCTCGTTGACAAAAGAGCAAGTAGACCTCTGGGGGAATACGGTTGAAACGTTTTTTATTCCGGAAGTCCATGAAAATCTGGAAGTGAAAACGACGTCCATCGTGAGTATCCAGCGAAGTCCGTTTATCAAAATGGTCGATTATTCGACTGAGATGAGAAACATCTACCATTCGGACTTGTTCCGAAAGCATTATCTTGCTTATTTGAACGACACACCCTACACGTTCTTGTATAAAGAACAAGTAGATGAAATAGTGGCGGAAGTAGGCGACATTCACAATCCTGTACAATTCGCCATTGAAGTGATGCGCTATATCCATGAACGATTCTCGTATGACACGAATGTAACCAATGTAACTACAAAAGCGCACGAGTCGTTCCCTCTTAAAGCAGGTGTGTGTCAGGACTTCACGCATGTGATGCTGGGTGTTCTTCATGCCCGGCTCATTCCGGCCCGGTATGTTAGCGGCTATTTGTATGTTGGAGAGAATTCAGCACTGATTGGTGATGCAGCAACACATGCCTGGGTAGAAGTGATGGTACCGGGTATCGGCTGGTGCGGACTGGACCCGACAAACAATGTCGAGGCTCTTGAGCACCACATCCGCGTAGGTACAGGAAGGGATTATTCAGACCTGAGCCCGCTTCAGGGAGTGTATCGAGGCGGCCAGCATACCTTGACGGTAAACGTAAGCTGTACCCTTCTTGACTCTCAGTAACGACAAGGTTCTTAAAAAGCATCTGGCTTTTTAAGGACCTTTTTTCGTAGCCGGGTGATTCTGAACCGCGGTGCATAAACCGATATCAGGGACATACCTTCTTCATAGGAGGTGCCTGTCTTGTTCTTAAAAGGATTAAAGGAATTCGCAACAAGAGGCTCCGTGGTGGACATGGGGATCGGGATTATTATCGGTGCGGCCTTTGGGAAAATCGTCAGTTCTTTCGTTTCGGATATTGTCATGCCTCCTATAGGTCTTCTTCTCGGCCGTGTCGACTTTTCCAACCTCTATGTAAATCTGTCGGGAGGAAACTATCATTCACTGGCTGATGCTCAGGAAGCAGGAGCTGCGACAATTAACTACGGCGTGTTTATTGAAGCAGTCCTCCACTTCGTCATCATCGCATTTGCAGCGTATTTGCTAATTCTTCAGATGAACCGTTTAAAACGGCTTCCAAAAGAGGCAGGGCGGCAGAAAACGTGCCCTTTCTGCTTTTCGGATATCTCGCTTCGTGCCATGAGATGCCCCAATTGTACGAGTCATCTCGGTAAAGAAGAGGAGAACCGTCCTCAGCCGGGTTATCGCGTCAATATTCGCTAAAGCGATACTCAAGAGTAAATGGGCTTTTTGTTATAGTTAAAGGAAGGTAACAAGTTGGCAAGGAGGAAAACGAGTGAGTATGATCCAATCCATAAAGCCTGCGGGCGACCGTGCTGTCCGTATAGGCTTCAAAGAAGAAATATCAGATACCGTACACCAGCACATTCGGTCTTTTTGTGCTGTACTCGAAGAGGAAAACCACTCGGCCATCGCAGAATGGGTGCCAGCCTATACTTCGGTGACCGTTTTTTATAAACCAGAGCTCGTGAAGTACGATGAAATAGCCCTATGGCTTAACGGGTTATCGGAGCGGGCAGGGACCTCTGTGTCCCGTCCTGTCCGGGTCATTTCCGTTCCTGTCTTATACGGCGGCGAAAAGGGACCGGATCTTTCCCGCCTGGCAGCCCGCCATCAATTGGAGGAAGAGGAGGTAATCCGCCTCCATACTGAGCCGGATTATCTTGTTTATATGCTAGGGTTTGCACCGGGATTTCCATATCTGGGAGGTCTTTCAGATCGTCTTCATACCCCCCGGCTGGACAAGCCAAGGCAAAAAGTAAGTGCAGGATCAGTAGGGATTGCCGGGGAGCAGACAGGAATTTACCCTCTCGACTCACCAGGCGGATGGCAGCTGATCGGTCATACGCCGGCAAGGTTATTTGACCCTGATAAAGAAGATCCGTTTTTGTTCCGGGCAGGAGACCGGCTCCGCTTTTTTGCCGTGGAAAAAGAAGAGTACGAGGAACTTCTCGCACGCGCTGAAGATGGCAAAAGTGTCGTAAAGATAGAGACAGAGGAGGCGGACGCAAATGAGCATGCGAATTGATCTAAACAGTGATCTGGGAGAAAGCTTTGGAAACTATGTCTTCGGAAACGATGAAGGCATCCTCGAGCTTGTCAGTTCGGCGAACATTGCCTGCGGCTATCATGCAGGTGACCATAACGTGATGCAGCGCACGGTGAATCTGGCTGTACAGAATGGAGTTGGTATCGGGGCTCATCCAGGCCTGCCTGACCTCGCCGGCTTTGGAAGGCGTTATATTGAAGTAGACCCGGAAGACGTCTATAACATGGTCGTGTATCAGATTGGAGCTCTCCGGGCGTTCGTTGATCTGAAAGGAGCTCACATACAGCACGTAAAGCCTCACGGTGCTTTGTTCAATATGGCTGCCAAAGATCGTGCAGTAGCTGATGCAGTGGCTCGTGCAGTCAGCGATCTTGATCCGTCATTCATTTTATTTGGCCTTGCGGGAAGTGAGCTTGTGAAAGCAGGTAAAGAGCAGGGGCTCAATGTAGCGGAAGAAGTGTTCGCAGACCGCGCCTACCAGGCAGATGGCTCCCTCACCTCCAGAACAATCGCAGGTGCTGTGCTTCACGATGAGAATGTTGTGATTGAAAGGGCCGTACGAATGGTGCGGGAGGGCAAAGTTGAAGCCGTGGACGGTACGCTTGTGCCTGTTCAGGCAGACACCATTTGCGTGCACGGAGACGGTGCACAGGCACTGGTTTTTGTAAAACAGCTTCGGGAAGCATTTACCCAGGCGGGCATTGAGATAAAGCGGGTGAGTGACAAGTGACCAATCATCCAACAACAAAAAGCAAGGAAAATAATGGCGGGATTTCGGTTATCAAACCGGGACTTCTCACCACCGTTCAGGATCTCGGCAGGGAAGGTTATCAGCAATTCGGTCTCGGAACAAGCGGAGTGATGGACAGCTATGCTTTGCAGGTAGCCAATGTCCTCGTTGGAAACTGGCGCGACGAGGCGGCTCTTGAGATGACCGTTTCAGGCCCTGTTTTGAGAGCGGAAGAAGATATGGTTGTTGCTTTCACCGGTGGTAACATGAAGCCGGTCATTGCAGGAGAACCCGTCAGCATGTGGAAGAGCTATTACGTTCAGGCAGGTGACGAAATCCGTTTCGGTCATGCCGGGAACGGCGTTCGAACATACATGAGTGTTCGCGGCGGGATCGATGTTCCTGTTGTTATGGGCAGTAAAAGTACAGCTGTCCGGGCAGGAATAGGTGGATTTGAAGGCCGTGAACTGAGAAAAGACGACCGGCTGAAGGTCGGGAAAAGGACAGGAGATCTCGGTGTCCACGGAGGGCGCCAAGTGAAATCTGAGCATATTCCGGAGTACAGTAAGTCGGCTCGGGTACGGGTGATCATGGGTCCCCAGCAGGAAGCATTTGCTGATGAATCACTGGAGCGGTTTTTTCGTGAGGAGTACCGGGTCAGCCCCCAGTCTGACCGAATGGGCTGCCGTCTTGAGGGGGAGGTGCCTCTTTCCCACCGGGAGGAGACAGGTGCGGATATCTATTCCGACGCCATAGCCCCCGGGTCGATTCAAGTCCCTGGTGACGGTCAGCCCATCATTTTGCTTGCTGACCGCCAGACAACCGGCGGTTATGCGAAGATAGCCACGGTGATCAGTGTGGATTTGTGGAAAGTAGCCCAGCTTCCACCGGGCGGGACAATTACGTTTGAAACCGTTGACGTCGGGACGGCTCAAAAGCTGTGGCAGGAACAGGAAGATATCCTGATTCAGCTGTCGTCGTATGGACCGAGGTAGGTGAGTTATAGCTGTTGTGTGGATGTTGGGAATGCCTCTCTTTTCAGGGGGGCATTTTTGATGGGGTAATTTTCTTTGGCAACCCGGAGCACGTGCGTGGGGCGTGGGTGGGGGTATCAATTCTAACTGTAAAATAGAACGTGTTAAGTGTATAAAACGGAGTGAGAAGTGTAAAATACCGGGCGATAAGTGCAAAAAGCAGAGAACTAACCGTAAAATCGGTCTTGCAAAGTGTAATAACGGAGCAAGAAAATATGTATGATTGTTCAGGAAATCACCTCCAACCCACCCCTCCATCTATGCTAAACTATACTCAAATCACCCTAAAAACCAACATCCACAAGGAGGACATCCATTATGAAAATCCAACCTGTACAAACCAGCCATGCACCTGATGCCATAGGCCCGTACTCCCAAGCTGTGACAGTTAACGGCTTCGTTTACACATCCGGGCAGATCGGTCTTGACCCGGAAACGATGGAGATGGTGGCAGGCATTGAAGCTCAGACCCACCGCGTCATGAAAAACGTCAATGCGGTTCTCGAAGCAAGCGGAACTTCCCTCAAGCAGGCAGTTAAACTGACGATCTTCCTGCAGGACATGAACGACTTTGCTACGGTAAATGAGATTTATTCTTCATATTTGTCCGAGCCATACCCTGCAAGAAGCGCGGTGGAAGTGGCCAAGCTGCCAAAAGGGGCACTGGTGGAAATCGAAGCGGTTGCTATTAAGGAATAATTCTGTGACAAAACTCTGGGACGGAGAACAGATAGTAGGAGAGGGGGCGGCCGCTGACCTGATTGCCGGACAGTTCCCCGGGTTCATTCCAGTTACTGTCCGGAAACTTGATCAAGGGTTCGATAATACCGTCCACCTGGTCAACGGTACGTATGTGTTTCGTTTTCCAAGGCGTCAGGTTGCGACAGCCCTTTTGGACACAGAAGCGAGACTGCTGCCTGAACTTCCGACATTCGAAGGCATTGCTATTGCCCGTCCAGAATTTTTCGGGAAGCCCTCTCATGGCTATCCTTGGCCGTTTCTTGGCTATAAACACATTCCGGGTAAACAAGCGTATGATCTTTCAGAAAAAGAACGGGCTCATTCAGCCAGACCACTGGGTGAATTTCTTAAAAAACTCCATAATGTTGATGTGAAGCCCGAGTGGAAAGTACCGGAGGACTATCTGCACCGGACAGACATTCATAAGCGCCTGCCCAAACTCCACTCGTATATTCAAGACATCAAAGGAACCGGTGAAACAGCGCTATACCAAAAGCTTACCGGTTATGTGGAAACCATAGACACAAACGGCTTGACTGACTCCTATAAACCAACTCTTGTCCACGGAGATTTACATATCAAGAACGTACTGATTGACCCAAAAGAAAACCTTCTAAAAGGAATCATCGACTGGGGAGACGTTCATAAAGGAGATCCGGCCGTTGACTTGTCCTTTGCATACAGCTTTCTGCCTCCGGAAGCCAGACCGGCGTTTTTCCACGCCTACGGGGATGTCAGTCAGGCTGTAAAAGTAAAAGCGCAGTTTGTTTCCCTTTGCATTAGTACGCTTCTTTATCTGTACGGCTGTGATTACAAAGACTACAATCTTTCACACGCAGCCAGTCAGTCTGTTACCAGGGCACTAGTGATCTGACTTTTCACCCGGATCAAGGTAGTTCGAAGGCTTCATCCACCGGTCTTGGATTTGCTTTTCGAATACCTACGTGATATAGTGAAGAAGATTGAAAATCTGGATATCGAAAAACATTTTTTCCGGCCTCGTAAGGATTTTGGAGAAACATGGTTTTACGGTAATTCAGTTTTCACGAATTTTCTTTTCTTTTAAAGGAGGCCGTCAATTATGACAGGTAAAGTAAAATGGTTTAACTCAGAAAAAGGTTTCGGTTTTATCGAGCGTGAAGACGGAGACGACGTTTTCGTACACTTCTCTGCGATCCAATCTGAAGGTTTCAAGAGTCTTGAAGAAGGTCAAGACGTTGAATTTGAAATCGTTGAAGGCGACCGCGGACCACAAGCAGCAAACGTTGTACGTCTGTAATTTAACTCGATTCCAATAGGAATGAACGGGCATATTCCAACGTATCAGGAATATGCCCTTTTTAGTGCTTACGGGGGCCACCCCCGGGGCAGTATATATAATAACGGCTCCGCCATTGATACAGCCTGGTTTTGCCCGGGTTTTCTTTATGCCTTTGTTATAGAAGGTCTCATTTAAAGTGAAAATAGAGGATAGATTACGCTCATCCTGAACATAAATGGATAATAATAGAAGTCTCCATGATAGTTGTTACTAGAAAGACGGGGGACAGATTATCCCTTGTTCATTTTGAACACGCGTGAACGTGGAGAGCTGTTGATTATATAAATTTAAAAATAAAGGAGTTCGGTTTTTTTGGCAGTTTTTGCAGAATTAGATATTCATCCGATGATTTTAAAGTCTTTAGATCAAATGGGGTTTGAAGAAGCTACCCCGATTCAAAAGCAGGTGCTTCCGATTGCCAAGGCTGGAAGAGACGTTCTTGGTCAAGCACAAACAGGTACAGGTAAAACGGCAGCATTCGGTATCCCGTTAATAGAAAAGATGGAACAAGAAGCGCGGCACCCACAAGGGATCGTTCTTGCGCCTACACGTGAACTTGCGATTCAAGTAGCTGAAGAGCTTAACAAAATCGGTCGTTACAGCAACGTTCGCTGTTTACCAATTTACGGCGGACAAGAAATTGGCCGTCAAATTCGCGGGTTGAAGAAAAACCCGCAAATTATTGTTGCAACACCGGGTCGTCTTCAAGACCACATGAGAAGAAAAACCATTTCTCTTAGCAACATTAACACTGTTGTGTTGGATGAAGCTGACGAAATGCTAAGCATGGGATTTGTTGAGGAAATTGAGGAGATTCTTGAAAGCGTGCCGGACGAGCGCCAGACATTGCTTTTCTCTGCTACAATGCCTCCGCGCCTGCAGACGATTTTGAACAAGCACATGAACAACCCTGAGCAAATCAAGGTTAAAGCGAAGGAAATGACGGTATCGAATATTGACCAGCGTTACGTAGAAGTACAGGAACGCCAAAAGTTCGATACACTTTGCCGTTTGATCGATATTCATTCTCCGGAACTTGCCATCATTTTCGGTCGTACAAAGCGTCGTGTAGACGAGCTGTCTGACGCACTTTTCCAACGTGGTTATGAAGTAGAAGGGATCCACGGTGACCTTCCGCAAAACAAGCGTGACAAAGTGATTCAGAAGTTTAAACAAAAGCGCATTGAAATTCTTGTAGCGACAGACGTTGCTGCTCGTGGACTTGATGTTAGCGGCGTATCTCACGTATTTAACTTTGACTTGCCACAAGATCCTGAGAGCTACGTTCACCGTATTGGACGTACAGGTCGTGCCGGTAAACACGGTATGGCATTCTCATTTGCAACACCACGTGAGAAAGAGCATATCAATATCATCGAGAAAACAACGAAGAAGAAGATGACGGTTGAGAAAGCACCAACTCTTCAAGATGCCAGTGTCGGCCGTCAGCAGCAGGCAGCAGAGCAGCTCCTTGAAGTCGTAACGGGCGGCGATTACGCAGACCTTACGGATAAAGCAGAAGAGCTTCTTGAAAACTACGATGCCGTTACATTGGTTGCAGCAGCCCTTAAAACGGTAAGCAAAGAGTCATCCAATGAAGTGAAAATCACCTTGACCAGTGAGCCGCCTGTACGCATTAAGCGTGGCTCCGGACCTAAAGGCAAAGGTGGCGGCGGCTACCGTGGAGGAAACAAAGGCGGCAACCGCAGTAATGACCGTCATCGTTCCGGTGGAGGGAAAGATCAGCGCCGCGGCGGAGGAAACCGTCCTGAAGGCAAAAAAGAATTCTCTTTTTCCGGAAAGCGCCGTAAAAAATAGTGAAGATAAGCCATGGACTTTATATAGGTCCATGGCTTTTATTATAATGGATGTGTTAAAGGTCATTGTTGACCTTTAACAATGTTGATGATGCGCGGCACTCCTGCGGGAGCTGGAGGCTCACCGGCGCCCCTGAGTGCAATAAGCGTAAACCAACTATAATAAGTCCAGGTGAAAACGGGTATATGAATAAGATAATGAGAATGGAAATGAGGGAGCTTACATGCTTGAACAAATCTTATCTGACATTGTCGTCAGTTTTATTGTCGTTGCCGTCCTGTTCCTGGGGGTTCTTTTGATCAGCAACTGGGTGTTTTTAAACCGGTTCAGAGAGGACGTCCTCTATTTGAAAAAAGGACAGGATGAGGAAGGGGAGAAAAAGGCGGAGGAACTGCCAAAGGCTCTTGTTACGTACCTTTCAAAAGTGAACATCGCCTCACAAATGGATCTTAAACAGGCTTTCATCACGTATGAAGGGTTCCACCGTGTGAAACAAAAAGGACCGCTCGTTCCTGTAAAAGGGGAGCAGTTCTTTTTAACCGACCGGCCTGCCTACATGTGGATGGGATTTTCAAAGCTGAACCCGGTTATCCGCATGAGCAGCCTGGAAAAATTAAAACCGGAAGAAGGAAGTTCTTTTACCCGTCTGTGGTCCGTATTTCCGGTTAACAAAGCATCGGGGCCGCAAGTGATAAAAAACCACAGATTCCGTTATGCTGCAGAGATGGCCTGGTTTCCTCAATCCTTTGTTCATAACAACTCGTTGATTTGGACGGAAAGCGGGGAAAGGGAAGTGAAGGGAGAGTTTCACGGAGTTGAACCGTTGAGCTATACGCTCACCTTTAATGAAGAAGGTCTCATTGAGCAAGTACAGGCAGAAGAAAGAGTCAGAGATGGTCAAAAAGAACGGTGGACTGTTCATTATTCAAATTACAAAGCAAATCAGGATAACGTACTTGTCCCGTACCGCGTTGATACGTTTTGGAACACAGCCAACGGAGACGTTCACGACTCGAGAATCTTCTTAAAGACTGTGCATTACGAATAAAAAAGACCAGACAGCCTTTAGGAGGCTGTCTGGCTTTTTAATGAGTTGGCGGTTTGCTAAAGGTGGCGGCTTAATTTTATCATGGGTTTGTGTTAGGGGAGGGTGGATTTTGTCGAAAAATGACTAATTCTCTTTAAAGTGTCCAAAGTTCTGCATAAAAGGTCAGAAGTTCTCCATAAATCGTCCAAAAGTCTGCATAAAAGAGCAAAGTTCTCCATAAAACGGCCAAAGTTCTGCATAAAGAATTTCAGAGTCTCAGAAATCAGCCTCAGAGTCACCCAAATTCGTCCCAACTACTTCCTAACATCCCGAAAGCATCCATAAACAGCCAGAAAATCTGCCTTACCTGAAAAAAACCGCCCCTCTCAAAAAAGAAAAGGGCGGTTCTGTAATGGTTAAGTCATATCTTCGGGAGAAATAGCTTCTGTTGCATTCATTGACTCATGAGCATCCTCGATGGCCTGCTGAAAATAGCGGTTTCCCATCGCTTATTGCTCCTATATCTCTCGTACTTTATACTCTTTATCGTATTTTACAACCTGCCAATTTTTTAATTCCGGGTAATCTTCCAAATCTCTTCAAGGACAGGCATTTCCCTCTTTTCTTCATCCGTAACCCGGTCCCAGACAATTCCCTTAGGCTTTTCGTATGGTGTGTTTGTAGCAAACACCTCATGTTCCGTAGCGATGTAATCCACTGCAAGGTCATATTCGTCCCTGGGAATATCATCTTTTACAAGCTGAACAGCATTGACGGTTCCGATCACAGGGATTTCAGGGTTGCCCAATTCCCGGAGAATGGCGTATTCGCGGTCCGCATAGCCTTCTCCTTTTCCGAGGCGGCGTCCGTCGCGGTGAAGAGCGACAGATCCGACTACGAGGAGGTCGATTGGAGGCAAGGCGTCAAGGGGAGTTACTTTTCCATAGCTGTTCATATGTTTCAAGCTTGCCGCTTTCCGTTCTTCCCCCGGAGGTACGTGAGCCGGATCGATTATAACAAATCCGTCCTTCAGGCGGGGAGTAGGGATGAGCAGTGTCTTTCCATCCTTTAGTACCTGTGCGCGTATCGGCAGCTGCGGTGAGTCGGGATTAACTTTTACAACCTTTGCATTTTTATATACGTCGAGGCCGAACACATGTCTGGCAGCCGCTTCAGCCCCTTTAAAATTAGGTATTCTTCCTCTTAACGGGAAAGGAAAGCGTCCGACTTTTTCCTGTTCCATTGTCTCCCATACAGTTTCGCGTATTTCATGTTTTGATTTTGTCACTGTTATCCTCTCCCATAACATAGGTTGTCTTTCTGTAGTATACGATGTCCATTGGGAAAATCAAACATTGTTTCACGTGAAACGACAAAAGAGCCGAAAGGGAGTGACCTTTCGACTCTCAGGTTTCTATACCTCTGACGGATCTTTTACAGTAAAGGACGGCAGGGGATCGTGAAATTCAGACCAGTCCTGTTTCATTTCTTCATCGGTAAGGACGCATTCGTCCAGGGACCGGCTTACTTTATCATCGTCCATCTCGATGCCGATAAAAACAATCTCATTGGCGCGGTCACCGTAAGGCTCTTCCCATCCCTTTTTCAACTCAGGGTCCTGGGCAAATAACTGTTGCTGTTCTTCTTCTGGATAAGAAGCGATCCAGTCCCCGGCTGCGGAAATGGTGATGGACCCGCCAGCCTGGGAGAGAAGACCCGCCATGTCATTGCGTGTGGCAGCCCAGAAAAATCCTTTCGCGCGAATCACGTCTTCCGGCCAGTTTTCCAGCCAGTTCATGAGGCGCTCGGGGTGGAAAGGGCGTCGTTTCCGGTAAACAAACGAAGAGATACCGTATTCGTCCGTTTCAGGTATGTGTTCTTCATTGAGTTCTTTAATCCATCCTGCGCTGTGGCTTGCCTTTTCAAAATCAAAGCTTTTCGTATCAAGAACCTCCGTAAGAGGGACATTGCCAAAAGAAGAGCTTATGATTTTGGCATCAGGGTTCAGCTTTGTCAGAACAGCTTTCAGCTGAGTGGCATCCTCTTTACTTATTTTGTCTGTTTTGTTTAATACAATCACATTGGCAAACTCAACCTGGTCAATTAACAGGTCCACAACATCTCGATGATCTGTTTCATCTACACCTTCGCCTCGTTCCACCAGGGTATCGCCGCTCGCATAATCGTTCCAAAAAGAATAAGCATCAACAACGGTCACCATTGTATCAAGTCTGGAGATGGCCGTGAGATCCACATTCATGTCTTCATCCATATACGTAAACGTCTGGGCAACGGGAACGGGTTCGCTTATCCCTGTTGACTCAATGACGAGGTAATCAATATCTCCTGCCTGAATCAGCTTTTCAACTTCAAGAATCAAGTCTTCCCGGAGAGTACAGCAGATACATCCGTTTTGCATTTCTACGAGCTTTTCTTCCGTCCGGGAGAATCCTCCCTGATTAATCAGATCACCGTCAATGTTGATTTCGCTCATATCATTGACGATAACGGCAACTCTTTTATTATCCCTGTTGGCTAAAATATGGTTCAGTAATGTTGTTTTACCTGCTCCGAGAAAACCGCTTAAAACCGTAACAGGTACTCTTATCTTTGTCATTGGATCATCTCCTTGAAATGGTTGATAAACAAAATCATTACGATCTATAGTGCGTGCTGAACGATACGGCCGGCACCTCGTCTGGCACCGGATATATTTCTGGCAGTAGGGCCGAGCTCGAGCTCCGCCAATCCGCCCATCAGATAGAGGTGATCACACCACTCAAGACTTTCAGAAACGACAGGATAACCGCACTCAGCGCACTTGAGCTTATGGTCTTTTATCAGAGGTTCAAGCCAGTTCATACCCGGTGCTTCCTGTATAAAACCGGTAGCCAGAATAACAGTACGGGTCTGATGAAGGACGTTGTTATCCCCGTATAAAGTAATAAGGCCGTCTGAGGTTTGTGCTGCATGTGTAATGTCTCCATGGTTAATCTTAAGTCTGCCGGAACGTTCCAGATGCAGAAGGTTCATGTGCAGCTCCTGAGGAATCGATCCCCGGTGTCTGGCCTGACGAATGATCCGGCGTCGCTTGGCGAGATCATTGACTTTTTGAAACCGGCTCATGTTTTTAGGACCCATCCATCCTGAATCGCTGTCGAACTCATGAATACGGAAGGGGTGGCGTTTAAGAAGGGTAACATTACCGGGCTCTTGACCGGCCAGTTTTACAGCAAGGTGTGCTGCGGTAATCCCGCCGCCGACAATGGTAACCGGCCCTTTTATGGAATCCGTGTCCAGATCTCTGTCAAATACATGGGCAACAGCGGAAGGGGAGTCACTTCTGATCTCTTTTGCCCACTCAGGCCAATATGGCTGTTCGCCAAGCCCGATAGCAGCGACGACGTGTCTGGAGTCTATCAGTCTTCCATCAGATAAGCGGAGCTGCCAGTGGTTACGGACTTTTCTTATCCCCGAGACACGGCTTTTAATCCAACTCTGGTTCAGGCCACGGTCTGTAAGAACAGTATCTGAATGAGCATTAAACATTTGAAGAAGCGGGCGTTTCCGCCTTCCGAAAAACGGCTTTACAAACTCTTCTTTTTTCGCATAGGAATCAAGAGAGAAGGGGGATTGCGCAAGGTGATGAACGAAGGGCGATCTCAGGTAATCCATTCCTATTTTAGACGTGCAGTGTTTCCAGTTTGCCAAAGGCTCTTCATTAGGGTCAATCACGGCAATCTGAGCAGGTTCTACACCGGAATCAGTAAGGAAACTGGCCATAACAGCTCCTTGTATGCCGCCCCCGATAATCGTCCAATTAAACACATCACACACCTCCACAATGTTGTAAAGCGAAATTATTACGATTTAAAGTGTACGTTACTCTGTTGTTTTTTGCAATAGAAGAAAGCTAAAAACGTCCGGAAGAGTAACTCCCCCGAACGTTTTGACCTATTAATTAAACAATGTCAATGTTTTCATAAGGCGTACAGCAGCTTCATAAAGGAGCGGTTCTCCGTTTATCATGGCTTCTTCAAGTGCCATCGGGCCGGTTGCGAGTGGGTGAATCACGCTCACGCCGTACTTCTCGAGCTCCTCGCTCCCTTTACCGATGGTACCTGCAAAGGCAACCAGTGGTATACCATGACGTTTGGCGAGCTTTCCAAGGCCGACAGGCACCTTTCCAAACAGCGATTGTCCATCTACTTTTCCCTCACCTGTAATAATCAGATCAACAGAAGGGAGGAGTTCCTCAAGTCTGCTCTCTTCAACAACCAATTCGAGGCCAGGTTTGAATGTGACATCCAATAAGGAATGAAGCAAGTAACCGATTCCCCCGGCAGCTCCACTCCCGGGTGTCTGTATTTCATTACGGCCTGTGTGGTTTGATACTACGGTGGAGAAGTGTCTCATGCCATCTTCAAACCGTTCCAGAAGTTCCGGTGTGACCCCTTTTTGAGGACCGAAAACAGAGATGGCACCATTTGGGCCGAGCAGAGGGTTTGTTACGTCAGACGCGACTATGATCGTAACATCATGAAGCCTCTTGTCTAAATCAGAGGTGTCCAGGCCGGCGATTTGTTTCAGGTTCCCTCCAGGGTACTCAATCACTTCACCGCTTTTGTCGTAAACACGCAGGCCAAGCGCCTGAAACAGGCCGACACCTCCATCGACCGTTGCACTGCCTCCAAGTCCCAAAATGATCGTCTCAGCCCCCACATCCAGTGCTTCTTTTATTAATTCACCTGTTCCATAGGTGGAACAGGTGTGGGGGGCAAGCTCTTCTGGCTTTAGTAAGGGCAGGCCTGAGGCGGCGGCAGTCTCGATGACTGCCGTTTTTTTGTCTGGAATCCATCCGAAGTCTGCGTTAACTGGACGAAACAGGGGATCCTGTACTTTTTTCGTGATTCGTTCTCCACCGGTGGCCGTCATGATGGCATCTACCGTTCCTTCTCCTCCGTCTGCCATTGGAAAAGACCGGGTTACTGTGCCGGGAGAAACAGATTGTATGGCTTTCTCTATTGTTTTAGCGGCCTGAACGCTGGAGATCGAGCCCTTAAATGAATCGGGGGCAATCAGTATGTGCATCTCTAATCACTTCCTGTCTCTTTAATGAGTGTATTGCTTTTGAAAATCTGGGTTATTCTTTCACCCAGATGTATTGGTAAGGAGTGAGTGTTACTGCTTTCACGGAACTTTCTCCTGTGAACAGGTTGGTACCTGCCTCTGGAAGGTCGATAGAAACGTGTTCACTGGTTACGTTAACAACAGCATAGACAGTGTCACCTGTTTGTGTATTTGTACGTTTCAAAGCAAACACAGAAGCACCGAGATCGAGAACCTGCTGGTTGGCATATGGAGAAAAAGCAGGTTCATTTTGGCGGATGCGTACAAGCTCCTGCATTCCTTCGAAAATGGATTTACGGTAGGAATCTGCTTTTAATTCGTCGGAAATTCTGCTGTATTCAAGCTTTTCTCTGTTTATACGGCGGTTGATTCCTGAAGCTTCAAGTCCCGCGTAGTCATTTTTGGAGCCCAGAAGCGAGTGGTAATAAATCGCAGGTACTCCCATAAAGGAGATAAGAACGGAGTGGGCTGCAAGGGACTTCTTTACAGCTTCTTCATCAGATTCCCCATCTCCTTTATTGACCAGAGCTTCAGAGTAATTAATGTTCAGCTCGTATACGGACTGAGAACCGTCAGGGTTACTTTTAAACGAAACGCGGCCCCCGTTCTCCTGAACTTTATCAACGAGCATCTGTTTGTCTTCCTCGGAAAGAATACCTTCTGTCGGGCGCATGCCGATGCCATCATGGCTTGCGAGGAAATTAAAGTAGGTTGCTTCGTCAGAAACCTTCCCGATTGTTTTTGCCCATTCTGTCAATTTTGTGCTGTCGTGTGTTGTGAGTGTATACAGCATAAGGGGCGGGAGAGAGAACTGATAAACCATGTGCGCTTCGTTTTCCCCGTCACCAAAGTAGCTGATATTTTCTTTATGAGGGACGTTTGTTTCAGTGATGATCTGTGTTCCTTCTTTGAAGTAATCAAGAACAAGGTGCCACAGCTCTATAATAGCGTGTGTTTCCGGAAGATGGATACTTGTTGTTCCCGAGCGTTTCCACAGGAAGCCGATGGCATCCAGTCTGATACTTGTGCCTCCTTTTTGTGCGTACTCAAGCAGAATGTCCGTAAGCTCCAAAAGAACAGGGAAGTGGCGGACATTCACATCAACCTGGTCTTCACTGAACGTGGTCCAGGCTGTTTTAATTCCGTTTTTCCCCTCATACTCATGATAGAGAGGAGAGGTGCGGGGTCTGACTACATGGCTTGTATCAAAGCTTTCATCTTTTGGAATGAAGTAGTCTCTGTATTTCGGGTCATCGTTCAAATAGCCCTTAAACCATTCGGAAGATTTCGAGATGTGATTAGCGACAAAATCGAACATGAGACGGTAGTCTTCCGACAAAGCTTCAATGTGTTCCCAGTTTCCCAGTTCAGGATTGATCTCGCGATAATCCGTAACAGAAAAGCCGTCATCTGACGTGTAAGGAAACATAGGCAGTAAATGAACGTCGGTGATCGTTTCACCGATATTATTTTTCAGGAATTTGTGAAGAGTTTCCAGCGTAGGTCTTCCGTTTTCATAAAAGCTGTCTCCGTAAGTAATCATATAAACGTTTCGCTCGGAAATAGGGCGGGGCTGTTCAAAGTTCCTGGATTCCCAGCTGGAAACAAGGTCCTTCATGCCTTCCATATACGACTTTTCGTATTCGTCCCCGTATATAAACCGGAGCTTTTCTTCTATCTGTGAAAGAAGGGTTTGTTTATCCACTGCTATCATCCTTTTTTATACTGAATTTCCGCTTAAACGGCGGCGCGTAAGGTAAAGGGAGGAGGGGTAACCCAAAAGGCTGGTTAACCTCTGAATTACCCCCTGGTTTTCGTTTTTAAGAAATGGATGGCATATCTTTCATTAATACTGTGAATACGTTAAGGTGCAAAACAACATGCTCATGAAAGTTCGTGTTCCATAAATAACCTTTCAAACATAAGAAATGGAGCGAAAGGCGGCGACTCCTGCGGGAACAGCATCGTCTGAAGACCCCGCAGGGTGGTTTTCCCGAGGAGCTGAAGCGGTGCCCGCGGAAAGCGTCCGCCTGTAGCGTAATTTCCCTTGTGAGGGTAACAACCTTTAAGAAAAGAGCATCATCTTAACCGTTACATATCCCCGTGCAGGAACGTCAATAGACCGGCCGGTTACTTTCTTTTGTTCTTTTTCATTAAGATCACAGACAATCAGCTCGCCCTGGAAGTCTTCGCATGTTGTCTGAAGAGGCTGATCGGTTGGGTTAAATAACCGGACCATCACGCCATCCTGGTCGTGACCGAGCTTACACATACTCATTTTCACTTTTTCATTGGTGAAGGAGAACAAAGAGTATTCCGGTGCAATCCCTGTTAATGGATATGGAATCTCAAACCGTTCAAGACGCTCTTCAAACGTGTTAAGTGACTGCTTCTGATACGTATCGTATCTTTTAGTGTATTCATCAGCAAGAGAGAACAACGTATTTGGATCATGGGTTTCGCTTTCGAACACATAAGCATATTCAAAAGTGAGATCCTGCTGCATTTGTGCATCCGGTGTGTAAACCACCTTATTATTTATTCCGGAAGCACGCCCCGGACGCCAGGCAAGATCGTCCCTCCCCAGAAGACCCACAGAGCGGAAAAGGGTGAGTGAAAGAGCAGAGTCTTCCTCTGTGACCTGGTATTCTTTCAGTCCTTTTGTAATAACAGCAGCCATGCCGTTACCATTGGCTACCCCTGCAAAGTTTTCAAGAGGGTAGATGGAAACCGGTGCTTCCGCATAGCCTTTTTCTTTCCAGTTGCTAAAATGCGGATTCTGTACAGGACGTTCTATTAAGCTGAATCCCTGATCCGCAAAGGAGTGGGAAGGGTTGTCCGCCCCCGTGGCAAGATTAACCCGGACCCGGTGGTCTTTTATCTGGTTGTTGATACGGTGAACAATCCTTACGTACGATTCGCCCTGACACAATGTAAGGGTTGTAGTGATCGAAAGAAGGGACGTTTCTTTATTTGATTTTCGTTCATCAAGGTTTGCTGGTACAGAGCGCGCATGCTTAACGGTCATCGTCTGACTGTGAGGTCCTGCTTCCACACCTGCAAGTGTCCCTTCCGTCAGCCAGTAAGCTTCATCACCTTCCAAAGGTGAATAGTCATACGAATCGCCTGCGTCGGCTCTGTTTTCAAAAGTGAGCAGGTTTTCGATTTGTTTACCCGACCGTTTATCTGTAAGGGTAAGCCGGCCGTTTTTGAATGTAATGAGAAGATTGTCATTCTCAATTTGCTCTTTGTTTGCCGGTTCTTTTAGACCGAGGTCACCGTTTTCTTCTTCAATAATGAATGTTTGATAGCCTATCGCCGGGATCTTCGTATTTGTAAGTGTCACTTCACTGCGGTAGTAGCCCGGCTCTTCCACTTGTTTTTCCCCTTCAGCAGTGACAACGATCTTTGTTCCGCCGCTGATGTAGGACTGGGAAGTGAGCTCTGCAGGAATAACATCGCCATCACGGGTTTTCACGGAGAACACTTTTTCCCTGGTGAAAATAACGGATTCTGCGGCTTTTTCAGCTGCAGCCGGAGTGAAGTTGAATACCGTTAAAAGATTGTCGCGGCCGATTTCGCAACTGACGGCTTCGGTAATTTGTTTCTTTTTTAAGTTGATGAGTCCGTCACAGATCCGTTCAACTTTCTCCAGACGCACCATAATATCGTTATTCGTATCGTCTGAATTACAGCCGCCGATCGAGTCGTGGGCGTGAACATCGAACAGCTTTTTCCACATTTCGTCCATCCATGCCTGAGGGTAGCTCAGACCGAGAGACTTTCCGATGACACTTAACGGCTCAAGGATGGTGAGAAGCTTGTTTTCTACACGGTAATTCAGCTGTTTAATGTCGTAGCGCTGAGACCGGATGGTGTTATGAATCCGGGACTTCTGGGAAGCAATCAGTTCGCCTTTAATTTGATTTTCGAACGCGTTTTCATCTGACCACGCTGCCTCCATGAAAGATTCATAGTCGCTCAGTACATACTCCCGCTCCGGGTCTTTCTCATTTAGCCTGCGGACTGTTTCAGGGAAATGTCTGCGAACGAGAACCTGATCTCCTCCGGATGGAAGGAGGACATTAGATGTACCATCATTTAAATCACTGAGCTTTTCAAGGATGGGTACAAGCCGTTCGTTAAAATAATCATCTTCATCTGATAAAAACTTACCCGGGCCGTACCCGTAGTACATGTTGTTTGTTTTGACTGATTCGCCATCAGGTGAAGTCCAGTGGAAATTCATACTTCCTTTCAGCTCATCTGTATAAACCCCGCGCTGCAAAATGCTGTAGTCAAGACCGAACCCTCTGAAAATCGATGGAAGGTATGCATTCTGGCCGAAGATATCGGGAAGGTAGCCGATATTCATGTTGTGACCGTAATCCTCTGCGATACGGGTACCGTAGAGGAGGTTGCGGATCATGGACTCTTTGTTTACAAGAAGGGAGTCCGTCTGGGTATACCAGGGTCCGATAAACAGCCGCTTTTCTTTTACCAGTCTTGACACACGTTCTTTTTCATTGGGACGTCTGGCAATATATTCATCGATAACAGAAGCCTGGCCGTCAAACATATATGCGTGGTATTCAGGGTCCTCATCAAGTACATTTAGCAGGTAGTCCATATTTTCAATTAATAACACATTGGAATCTTCTATTGTAAAGTACCATTCGCGGTCCCAGTGGGAGTGAGGGACCACGAATACGGTTTGTTTTTTTGATGACATGTAACATGCCTCCTGAAGTCTGTTTTAAATCTTGCTGCTTAAGCTGATTTGCGTTCGTTGCGTACCATCAGGGCATAGCGGACAAAGATATTGGCAAAAGCAATGAAAAATGCACCGACAGCGAGTCCGATAAAGTAAGCCCAGAAGCTTTCTACCAGTGGCCAGCCCCATACTGCCGGAAGCGGATACCATTGAACAGCCCCGAGGAATACGGCCGTACAAGCTCCGATCACAGCCCCGAGGATGTTAATCGGAATGGTGATCAGCGGGTTTCGGAGCATAAATGGAATGGCTCCTTCACTGATGGCAATAAAACCAAGCAGCAGTGACGTTTTACCTGCCACATAAAGGTTGGCGTCAAAGACACGGCGGCCAACGGTATAACGGTCAAGAAGAGTAGCCAGTCCAAGACCGATTGGTGGAATAACAATTGCAAGAACGCGTGGTGTTAACGGGAAAATCTGATCTGCTGCAAGACCGATGGCAATGGCACCGGCTGCCTTGTTTACAGGTCCGCCTAAGTCAAACGCTGTGGCAGAAGCGATAATGGCTGATAATACCAGTGTTCCAGAGCCCTGTGCAGACTCAATCAGGTTTGTGATCCCCGCATTTAAAGCCCCGAATACAGGGTCTACGAAATAAAAGTTGATCAGGAAAATAGACAATACACTCACTGCAGGAATGATGAGCATCGGCTTCATGGCCTGCAGGTTTTTATGAAGTTTAATTTTTTCATTCAGAAACTTTGCAGTGTAACCGGCGACAAGACCGAGAAACAGCGCTCCTAAAAATCCGGATTCAACGGCTCCTTCAACACCCCAGTACTGGAAGTGCATGCCTGTTGCAAAAGCACCGCCGATAAAACCGGCTACAATACCGGGACGGTTGGCAATAGAGAAGGCGAGAAACGCTGCAAAAACAGGATACATAAACTGAAATATTAAAGCACCAAATTTATCAAGGTGATGCAGTAACACGAATAGCGGGTTTTCATGAGTGGCAAAGCTCGGCTCATGAATGTCGTTCACAAGTCCAAACGGCATAGCCCCGAGTTTTGCAATTCCAATCATTAAACCGGCAGAGACAATGACGGGAATCATGTACGAGATACCCGTTAGGATCCCTTGTCCCATTTCCTTCAAGAGGCTGGTCTTTTCTCCGTTACCGGCACTGCTGCCTTCATCGCCTTCCACCTGAACGGTTCCATCAGGACTGTTTAATGCTTTATCAATAAGTTCAGGTCCTTTTTTAAGGGGTTCAGCAACCCGGGTCTGAACATAAGGCAACCCGTTGAAGCGCTCTTTTCCCCGGGGGGTAATGTCTGTAGCGAAAATGACGGCATCTGCTTCTTTAATGTCCTGTGCAGTCAGACCATCTTCAATTCCGTTGGCACCTTGCTTTTCCACTTTTACCTGGATACCATTTTCACGACCGGCTTTTTCAAGGGCTTCTGCTGCCATGTATGTGTGGGCAATCCCTGCTGCACAAGCAGTAATCGCAACCACTTTTTTGCCGGTTACCGGTTGTTGTGGAGCCTCCGTGTCAGCAGCTTTGTCTGCATCAAGGGCTTCAAGAAACTCAGAGGCGTTTTTAGCATTGAAAAGGTTTGCATAATATTCCTCATTCATGAGACGGGTGCTGAGTTCTGAAAGAATCTTCAGGTGTGTCGATCCGCCTTCAGATTCAGGAATCGCCAGAAGGAAAACGAGCTCTACCTTGTTGTCTGGGTCAATACTTTCCCAGTCTGAGAGAGGACGGTTCAGTCGCGCAACGGCAAAAGCCGCTTTCTTTACAAAAGGTGATTTACCGTGGGGGATGGCCAGGCCTTTCTCCATGCCCGTGGCTGAGACTTCTTCACGCTCGTAAACGGTATTCAGGAAATCCTGCCTGGATGTTAAAATACCTTCTTCATCAAGGGCATTTACCAGTTCTTCAAGTACTTGCTGTTTCGTTGACCAGTTCACATCAAAAAAGATAAGGTTTTCCGATGTTTGAGAACGTAGTTCCATGTTGGTCACTCCTTTTCTATCGTTGAATTTAAATGGTAGGGTCGATGTGGTTTCATCACTGAAAGTTGTCCAGTGCTTAAGTAAAACGCTTACACATTATTTGTAACATGAGATACAGCGGTGTGAATGTACAGTCACTGTATATATGTACAGTCTGTAATTTACGCTTATTTGTACTATAATAAACAGGACTGCTGTTATTGAGGCGGTGTTATCCGGAGGTGCTGACTTTCGGCCCCTCACAGAAACTTCATGCAGCCAATCTGAAAGAAATCAGGTGCCGTTTTTATGGGAAAAATTACGACTCATTTTGCAAACAAAGTACCAGCCCTCAGCTACACGGAAAAGCACGTGTTGTATTTTATCGACGCTCACCTTCCGGAGGCAAAGGGGATGGCTCTTACAACGCTTGCCAAAGAAGTCAACGTCAGCACCACATCCGTTATCAGGATGTGCCAAAAGCTTGGTTTTGACGGATTTTCGGAGTTTAAATATGCTTTAAAGGAATTAGGAGAGGAAACAAGGAGAGAGGTAACGGACAGTTCGATCTCCAGATTTCATAAAGATTTAGAAAGTACCCTTTCAAACCTCGATGAGAAGGATATAAACAGAATCTGCAGACGGATGAAAGAAGCGGACCGGGTGGTGATCATAGCAGTAGGCCTGTCCAAAATGTTCGGTGAGTACTTCAGCAAACTTCTTATGCAGGTAAACAAGCCGAGTATGTATATTTACGAATCCCATATGATTGACTTGTTTTCCAACAAAGTGACTAAGGGAGATTACATTATTTTTATTTCTTCAAGCGGGGAAACTAAAACGCTTGTGGAAACGGCGGACAAAATGACCCACCAGTATGTTTATACAGCGGCTATTACAAACAACATTAACTCCACCCTTACCACACTTGTAGATGATTCGATCAGTACACAGGTGGAGCGGGCGGAATATGGCGGTTATGACCTGACCGCACGTTCACCCCTCGTTCTCCTGGTTGATCTCATTTTTGAATCCTATATAAAACTGATTATTGAAGAGTAACTTAAGATAAAAGAGCATTCTGACACACGCAGATTCCTATCGGGGACTGCGTGTTTTTTTGTGTGGTTGGAGCTGTACCTCGAAACAGAGAAAACGGAGAAATAGTGCCGTTTTTTTCAAGCATAGCCATGAAAAACCGATAAAAGAAAATGAAAATAGTACCAATTCATATGATGTCAGGTATAAGGTCTTTCTTCAATGTGGTTGTTATTACCCTTTATTTTAACAACGCATCGTGCGAAGTTGAACGGAATACGCGACACTCCTGCGGAAATGCGAGACAGGCGAGACCCCACAGGGGTAAAGCCCCGAGGAGGCTCGGCGCGAGTCCGCGGAAAGGGAGCGTATTCCGTTCTACGAAGCTGAATTTCAATGAAGGATTATTGCTCCTTACTACTTCAATATTCAGGATAGGGTAAAAAACAAAAAAACACCCGCCTGGAACAATCCGTTCCAGGCGGGTGAATACATTAAAAGATCAAATGAGCAACGATTGTAATAATCGGCAGTGTAATCAGTGTACGAAGCAGATAAATAATAAGCAGGTCACGGAACTTCACCGGAATTTTTGATCCAAGAAGAACTCCCCCGACTTCAGAAAGATAGATCAGCTGCGTAACGGACACACAGGCAATAATAAAGCGGGTCAATTCACTTTCAATACCGGAAGCAAAAATAGCAGGGAGGAACATGTCTGCAAAACCGACAACCAATGCCTCCGATGCAAGGGCAGCTTCAGGAATCTGCATCAAATTCAGAATTGGAATAAACGGAGCTCCGAGCCATGAAAAGACAGGAGTGAACTCGGCCACTACAAGGGCAAGTGTACCGAAAGCCATAACAACCGGTGCCACACCAAGCCACATGTCGAGAACGTTCTTACCGCCGTCTTTCATAAATTCTCCCGGCCCTTTACTTTGAGCAGCACGTTTTTTTGCCTGCTTGAATCCCCAGGAAAATGCATTATAGCCTTTTGGAATCGACTCATCAAGCTGGCTTTCCTGACCGTTTGCATAAGTATTCGCTTTTCTTGACAGCGGTGGAATACGCGGCATGATCAGTGCAGCAATAAATCCGGCTAATGCAACTGTTCCATAAAACTGGAAGAACATATGCTCAAGGCCGACTTCCATAATAACGACCAGGCTGAATGTAATGGAAACAACAGAGAAGGTCGTACCGATAACAGCCGCTTCACGTTTTGAATAAAAGCCTTCTTCGTATTGTTTACTCGTTAACAGAACCCCGATAGTCCCGTCCCCAAGCCATGAAGTAAGGGAGTCAATCGAAGAACGTCCCGGTAATTTAAAGAGGGGGCGCATAAGCTTCGTTAACAATGAACCAAACAGTTCGAGTAAACCAAAGTTTAAGAGCAGGGGCAAAAACAGCCCGGCAAACAAAAATACTGTGAAGAGAAGGGGAAGAAGCCCGCCCTCCATTAATAACAAGCCGCCGGTATATTCGTTGTATACTGCTTCAGGTCCGATCTGGAAGAACGTCATAATTGCAAGAACGAAAGCAACAAAACGAACAATGAGCCAGAAAGGACCTACAACGAGAAGCCTCTCAACAAACGGTGTATTGGAAAAGGTCTGAGGTTTTCCTTTTTTCATTAAAATAGCAATGAGTGAACCAATAAAGCTGAGAGAGATAATAATCGTTAAAATTGCCGGAAGCACAGAAGCGAGTGTGTCTTCTAATAAGTTTGCCAGTATAGCAACGGGAATTGTTACTTCACCGTCAACGGGTACCGGTGTCATAAACAACCCGATCCCAATTAATGAAGGAATTAAAAATTTCCAGAAAGAACCGGATTGTGATGTATCATGTTTTTCCTTGTTCATGTCAGTCACTCCTGTTGGATGTCTATTGTCATAGTATGATAGTATCGATAATTATTCACTGATGAAAATATTAATACAATTTGAGTAAAAATACAAGATAATTTTTAAATAAACACTATGCTGCTAAAGTAATTTTATTATAAAGCGCTTACACATAAAGCGCAATAAAACGCTCCGCCACCAGAAAGACCGGCAGCAGAGCGTTCCGCAAAGTGGTCATTAACTCGCAGATCTTGCCCTTTCTTTTTCTTCCCTGGCTACTTTCAGGAATCGGTTGGTTTCAGCAACAACGACTCCGGAGAGACCGAGAAGACCGATTAAGTTAGGTACAGCCATTAACCCGTTCAGGACATCGGCAACGCCCCATACAAAGCTCAGTTCAGTGATTGCACCAACAAAGATCATGAGTACAAAGGCAAAACGGTAGAATTTAACCGCATTTCCTTTCACCAGATATCCAAAGCATTTCTCACCATAGTAAGACCAGCCGAGGATAGTAGAGAAAGCAAAGAATGCAAGACCGATGGCTACAATCATGGAACCGGCACCACCGAGGAAGAACTCAAATGTTGCAGCAGTCAGGTCAGCACCATTTAAATCTCCGCTTGCATACATGTTACCCATGACTATCGCGATACCCGTGATGGAACAGACAACAATTGTATCAATAAATACCTGCGTCATAGAGACAAGTGCCTGACGGCCAGGGTAGTCAGTACGTGCGGCAGCTGCAGCAATTGGTGCAGAACCAAGACCCGCTTCGTTTGAGAAGACCCCTCGGGCCACACCCCAGCGGATAACAGCACCAATGGCACCACCGGCCACTGCTTCTCCTGTAAACGCATCAGTGAAAATCAGCCCGACAGCAGCAGGTACAAGGTCAAAGTTTTGAATCATGAGAACAAGACCGGCGATAACATAAAATAATGCCATAAACGGAACAAAGTAAGCCGTAACTTTACCGATACTCTTAATTCCGCCAAGAATAACAAGGCCGGCTAAAACAGTAAGTACCACACCTGTGAGCCAGAATGGCACATTAAAAGACGATTCCATGGCGCTGGCTACAGAGTTGGACTGCACCAGGTTTCCAATACCAAATGCAGCTATGGCACCGAATACTGCGAAAAGAACGGCAAGCCATTTAAGCTTAAGTCCTTTTTCAATGTAATACATCGGACCGCCGGACATTGTACCGTCTGCGCCTTCTTCCCGGTACTTAACGGCGAGAATGGCCTCTGCATACTTTGTGGCCATCCCGAACAAGGCGGAGATCCACATCCAGAAAACAGCCCCCGGTCCTCCGAGAACAACGGCTGTTGCCACCCCGGCAATGTTACCGGTACCAATCGTAGCAGCAAGAGCTGTCGTTAATGCCTGAAAGTGAGAAATGTCCCCTTTTGACTTCTTATCCTGGCTTTTTGGATTGAAGGACAGCTTCAGTGCATAAGGCAGCATCCGAAACTGCAGGAAGGCAAGCCGGAATGTCAAATAGATTCCTGTCCCGACAAGAAGGACAAGCAAAGGCACTCCCCAGACCAGATCACTTAAAAAGCCAATAAAATCGTTTAATTGTTCCATCATTCTCCCCCTTTTTATCTTTTATCAGACAAGTATAATAGAAAATTCTGAAAAGTAACAGAATTTAACTATTCATTTTTAAAAAAAATTGATCTGGTCAATGAAAAGTTGATTACTAATGTCTTCGTGACCAAAAGATGACTTCTGTCATCATAAAGATATGTTCAGATTAAAACATGCATGCAGGCTGTACTTAAAGCAAATAACAGCACGACTCTCTGTCGGAAACAGGAGGATAATAGAAACTTTTAGCCTTTAGGCACGATGACTGTAAAAGAAGTAGTGTTTCTTCCAGGACAATTGAAGAAACGAACCGCGAACTGCTTCCGGAGTTACGGGTTACGATGAGTTTTGGCTTCAGCAGGTATGCTGGGGAGAAAGCAGAATCCTTTATTTCACGCACTGACAAAAAGCTGTACGAAGCAAAAACAGGCGGGAAAAATCAGGTTGTGGGATCTGGATAAAAAAGACAATTTATTAAGAACAAAGAACTACTTTTGTGCGGTGAAGCGTTTGCATGTAAGGACACTGTTGACACTCTCCGGCACGGGAGGTTATGATTACTCTCAATTATTAATTTTTCCATAATTAAAGCTAATCAAATAATAAATCTTCTTATCAAGAGAGGCAGAGGGATATGGCCCTGTGACGCCTCGGCAGCGGACTCCGGTGACGACTGGAGAACTGTGCCAATTCCATCGAGCTTACCTTACCGATAGGCTCGAAAGATAAGAAGGGCGGTATTTGCTAATTTACCCTCTTCTTATTTTGATAAGGAGAGGGTTTTTTGCATTCAAAGGGAGTGGAGGAATCATGATAACCTTCGACAACGTTTCAAAAGCGTATGAAGGAAAAGAAGGAACAGTAACGGCAGTCAAAGACGTGTCGTTTACCGTAAATAAAGGTGATATCTTTGGTGTCATCGGATTCAGCGGTGCAGGGAAGAGTACCCTCGTCCGGTGTGTAAACCTTCTTGAAGAACCTACTGCAGGTGAGGTAAGGGTCAACGGACGGGACATGAAAAGCCTTTCGGCAAAAGAGCTGAGAGAAGCAAGGAAAAAAATCGGCATGATATTTCAGCACTTTAACCTGTGCGAATCCAAGACCGTTTACGCAAATATCGCTATTTCCCTTCAGCTGAGCAAGACGCCGAAAGCGAAAGTAGAAAAGAGAGTAAAGGAGCTTCTGTCCTTTGTTGGTCTGAGCGACAAAGCTGAAAGTTACCCTGATCAGCTTTCGGGAGGTCAGAAGCAGCGGGTGGGTATCGCACGTGCGCTGGCTACTTCACCGGAAGTGCTGTTGTGTGACGAAGCAACATCGGCACTTGATCCTCAAACAACAAAAGCGATTCTCGAGCTGCTGAAAAAAGTGAATCGCGAATTTGGTATTACGATACTTATAATCACGCACGAAATGCCGGTCATTCGTGATATTTGTAACCGGGTTGCAGTAATGGAGAATGGGGAAGTCATTGAGTCGGGCAGCGTATTCGATGTTTTTTCACGTCCACAGGCAAAAACGACGAAGAACTTTGTCAGCTCTGTGATGCAGGACAAGCTCCCGGCCTCGGTGCTTACTCATTTACAGACAGATGGAAAAAATCATCACATCTACCGGATTCTTTTTGAAGGAGAAATGGCGAGTCAGCCTGTCCTGTCAAAAGTGGGAAAGCAGTTTGACCTGGAAGTGAACGTCCTCCACGGCCATATTACCGAGCTTCAGGAAAAGCCGTTCGGCAACCTGATTGTCGAATTCCACGGCGAGTCCCGGCTGATCGAAGAGGCCGTCTCGTTTATCGGAGAAAATTTCACCATAAGGGAGGTGGACATCCATGAGGAGTACTGATTGGAGTACTTTTTGGGTCCGGGTGTGGGAAGCCACCCTTGAAACCCTGGCCATGACAGCTTTTCCTTTAGTCTTTGCCAGCCTGATCGGAATTCCGCTCGGGGTAGCGGTAGTTGTAACACGAAAGGGTCAGTTATTTGAAAACAAAGTAGCCTTTATCATATTAAATACCATTGTTAACATGGTCCGTTCCGTGCCGTTTATTATTTTGCTGGTTGCACTTATCCCATTAACAAGGCTGATCGTAGGCACAACTATTGGAACAACGGCTGCCATGGTCCCGCTCGTGATTTTCGCGGCACCCTTTATTGCCCGTCTCGTTGAAAGCAGCCTTTTGGAAGTCGATCCCGGAGTGACGGAAGCAGCCAAGTCCATGGGAGCAACCCCGTGGCAGATCATCTTCAGATTTTTAATACCCGAAGCTCTGAGCTCACTCGTGCTCAATTTAACCATTGCCACCGTTGGTCTTGTAGGGGCCTCGGCTATGGCAGGGGCAATCGGTTCCGGTGGACTTGGAGACCTGGCCATTGCTTATGGGTATCAACGTTTCCACACAGACGTTATGATCGTAACGGTGATTCTGCTTATCATTATCGTTCAGGTTATCCAGGCAGGTGGTAACCACTTATCAAGGGCAATCCGCCGCAGGTAACAGATATGTTAATTTCTGAACTCGTGGACATGGGGGAGTTCTGTTCTTGATTTCAATCAGACTCGATCTAAAAAATATTGCCGCAAAGGATGTATAGAGCCGATATCCAGTCTCTTTTCAGCAGGATGTTTTCGCAAAGATTATGGCTTATCGTAAGAGGATGAAGAAGCCGGAGTCTCCTGCGTGAGGAGGCTCACCGGCACCCCGCGGAAAACGAAGGTTACGCAGCTTCATCTACAATAACTGTGTTTATGTCAAAGTACTCTCAACAACCTATAAGGAAAGAGAGTTTCGGTATATCCTTAGGATTTCAATAAGGGGTTATTGCACCTTCGAGATTCTATTTAAAAAAATTGGGGTTTAACAGGAGGAATACAGAAAATGAAGAAAGCATTAACAACAGCGTTATCAGCATTATCTCTTACGGCACTTGCTGCTTGTGGAGGTGGAGAAGACGACGAAAATACAGTAACAGTCGGTGTAAACGGATCAGGTATCCCTTTGTGGGAATACATGGCTGAGAAAGCAGCCGAAGAAGGCATTACGATTGAAATCCAGGAATTCTCCGACTATGTAAGACCAAATATGGCACTGGCCGATGGAGAAGTGGATTTTAACGCATTCCAGACGATTTCCTATTTTGATAATTTCATTGAAGAGCACAATCTGGACCTGGAGCCGATTGCAGGAACGTACATTGCACCTATGGGTCTTTATTCCGATAAATATGAATCTCACGAAGAGATCCCGGAAGGGGCAACCATTGCCGTACCACAGGAAGAAACAAACCAGGGGCGTGCACTTCTCCTTCTTCAGGAAGCAGGATTTATTGAACTCCCTGAAGACTTTGACGGTATTGGAGATGCCAGTGACATCGTGGAAAACCACCATGATCTTAACATTGAAGAAGTACAGGCTGCCCATACACCACGCGTAATTCCTGATGTGGATGCATCCGTTATCAATAACGGTGTTGCAGTAGAGGCTGGCTTTATCCCGGTTAACGATGCCATTTTCATCGAAGACGCAGACGGTGCTGCTGCATATGTAAATATTCTGGCAGTGCAGGCTGAAGACAAAGACAATGAGACACTCCAGCGTATTGCCGAGCTTTATCATGAAGAAGATACTCAGGAGTTTATCATCGACCTTTACGAAAACTCACTTCTACCAACCTTTATTGATGACGTGGATGAACTGAGAGATTATTAATATATAAATGAAGCACCTCGCATAGTTTTACTGTGCGGGGTGTTTTGCCGTTTTACTGTACTGGTTCTGGGATCCCGAAAATATGTTAACTTCGGTTTACAAACTTTTAGTAATGTGGAAGGGTGGATTTAAAGAAAGGTTGATAGGAACGATACTGGGAACTTTTTGAAGACAGTTTGCGTAGCTGATGGAAGGGATGGTGATTAAGGTGTCATTGAAAAAATCAGTGTTGTACGTGGTTCTTGCCATGTTGTTTATTAGTTTGTTTTTTGCAGGTGATCAACTGTCAGAACAGATGCGTCAACAAATGGCCCGTAATTTTGCGGTAATGCCCTATGTCCTGCTCATTCCGCTAACCGGTTTACCAATGGGTCTCATCATTGGCGTACACTGGCTCATTGGGGAGGTACGGAAAACAGGGAGATGGCTGATCAGGTGGGAGAAGATGATCTTCTTTGGTTTACCCTTTTTGTATCTCATGCTTTACCCGGCTCTTTTCTATTCAAACATTACCTTTCTTATACTACCGGTAAATACCTTTTCATTGACGCTCTTAAATGCTCACAGTGCAATTATTGGAGGGATGGCATTTGGGTATGCTGTTGTGACGAGCTTTTATAAAGCAGAGGAGAAGTCGGAGAAACGATGAATGATTAAGGAAGGGATGTCCTCAAAAATGAGGACATCCTTTTTTGGGGAGATGGTTGGAATATATCTGTCCAATTGCGGCATTTATCCGTCAAAATCTATGATTTATCGGTCAAATTAATTGCTTTATCCGTCAAAATAGCACGCTTATTGTTCAATCGACAAGAATACCTAAGATTCAACAAGCCTTCTCCAATCCTCCTTCAGGCTCACTTACTGCTCGCGGTTGGCGTAACGTTTAACCGGCCCAATGTATTCATTAAGGGCAAAAGAGCCTTCAATGGCTTTTGAGATAAAGACCTTCGCATCTCTTACAGCTGTTCTTACATCTTTGCCGGTCGCAAGTCCTGCGCAAATAGCGGAAGAGTAGGTGCAGCCTGCACCGTGAGTATAATCCGTGTCGATTTTCTCTGACTCAAGAATTTCAAAATCCTCTCCGTCGTAAAGAACGTCAACGGCTGTTTCTCCGATGGAACCGCCGCCTTTAACAAGAACGTAGTCTGCGCCAAGCTCCTTGATTCTCGCTGCAGCCTGTTTCATGTCATCAAGTGTTTCAATAGGGTTTACGCCGCTCAATTGAGAAGCTTCAAACAGGTTTGGCGTAACAACGGTCGCTTTAGGAACGAGGGCTTCACGGTAGCTTACTGTATGCTCAGGGTGAAGTGGCTCGTCGGCACCTTTACATACCATTACCGGGTCCACAACGACGTTCTTAATGCCTTTTTCATCTATTGTACGGGCAGCCATCTCGATCATCTCACTGGATCCGAGCATGCCTGTTTTCATCGCATCAACACCAACCCCGTCTAGAATGGTTTCAAGCTGCGTTTCAACGAGTTCCATCGGCTGCGGAAATACATTATGGGACCATCCGTTTTTAGGGTCCATTGTTACGATTGTTGTAAGAGCTGTCATTCCGTATACACCAAGCTCCTGGAAGGTTGAAAGGTCAGCCTGGATACCGGCGCCTCCGCTCGTATCCGACCCTGCAATTGTAAGTGCTTTTTTCATTGTAGTACCTCCTAATATGCCTGAGGTCACTGAAAAGTATAATATAACTTTTTCAGTGCCTTTTATTTGAGTTGCAATGGCTCCACTCGGTTGCGCGCATGTTACGAAAAACCCACTCGTACCAGGCTTTTTAATAATGTAACCGTTACGCTCATTGCTTAGAAGGCACTGGAAAAAGGTAAAGAGCGAACTTTTTCAGTGCCTTCTGTCTTACTCTAAAGCTTGTCCTTATTATAGTATAGATGGGCGTGAGAAAAAACCGTGAAAGGCCCTTGTCCAGAAGAAAAGCTATCCATAAAATACGCCCGGCCTTTTTTACAGGACCGGGCGGGTTAATTGCAGATTAATCGTTCGTTGCCCATTCACCGTTTCTGAATACCGGCTCACGGCTTCCGTCTTCTTTAATTCCATCAATGTTCATGTCAGCTGAGCCGATCATGAAATCAACGTGTGTGATGCTGTTATTGATTCCGAGCTCTTCCTGCTCTTCCTTGCTCATGTCAGGGCCGCCTTCAACACAGAATGCATAGGCGCTTCCAAGAGCAATGTGGTTGGAAGCATTTTCGTCATAAAGTGTGTTGTAGAAAAGGATGCCGGACTGGGAGATTGGAGAACTGTGAGGAACAAGTGCAACCTCACCCAGATACCGGGCGCCTTCGTCTGTATCAAGAAGGTGTTTAAGTGTTTCGTATCCTTCTTCTGCTTCAAAGTCTACGACCTTACCGTTTTCAAAAGTAAGGGAGAAACCGTCAATCAGGTTACCGCTGTAATTTAAAGGCTTTGTATTGCGGACTGTGCCGTTTACGCCGCCTTTTTTCGGTGCTGTAAACACTTCTTCTGTCGGCATGTTGGCGATGAAGTGAGTGCCTGATGTGTTTGCACTGCCGCCGCCGGCCCATATATGCCCTTCCGGAAGTTCAATTGTAAGGTCTGTTCCTTCAGCAGTGTAGTGAAGGGCTTTATATTTTTGTTCATTAAGAAATGTCGCTTTTGTGTTAAGTGTCACATCGTGATCTTTCCATGCCTGGACAGGGTCTTCCGTATTAACGCGTACAGCTTCAAAGATGGCTTCCCAAAGTTTTTCCTGTGCTTCTTCTTCAGAAGCCTCTGGGAACACTTTCTTAGCCCATCCCGGAGAGGGTGCTGCAGTGACGCACCAGGCAACTTTGTCCGACTGCACAAATTTACGGAAAGTGTTTGTTGCTTCGCCGGCTGTTTTATTGTTTGTTGCAATACGCTCGGCAGGAACACCTTTGAAGAGATCAGGATCTGTTGATTTTATCGTTAAAAATGCAGCTCCGTTTTCTGCAAGTGTCTCAAGTCCACGGGCTTTCCATTCAGGGAATTCCTTAAATGCATCCATAGGTGCCAGGTCGTAGCGGATGCGTGCAGACTCATCGTCATGCCATTCAATATGTACGTTTTTAGCTCCGGCTTCGTAACACTCTTTTACAACCAGGCGGACAAAGTCGGCAGAGGTAACAGGTGCGTTGACTACAACGTCCTGTCCTTCCTGGACGTTGATTCCCATACGGACTGCCAGTTCGGCATATTTAGCAAGCTTTTGTTCGAATTGACTCATATTGATAACCCCTTTGATATAAAATAGTGACGTCAGTTATGTTTATTTTAACAGTTTACAGTCTTTTTTGAAACTTTAGTAAAAATTGCAGAATCCATTTGTGTGATAGTTGATAGAAAAAAGGGTAAAGAGGGTAGTGTATAAGAATATGGGAAATGTATTAAATCGTGTAATCGCGCAGGTTTTATTTGTAAACGAATTGGAAGGTTATTAAAATCGGAGTAGGTATGATGCAGTTTACAGTAAAGAGGTGTCAGTTCAGATGAGAACGTTTTTTCATAACCACCGTTTGTTCATCCTTTGTCTTCTCACTTTGTGGTTAAAGACGTTTATCGTTTCAGCGTTTGTGTTTCAGGTAACGATAAGCAACATCCTTCAGGCAATCGTTTTCATCCTTAATCCTCTTTCATTTATACTTGTGTTCTTTACGATAGGGCTTTTGTTTTATGAAAAAGTCCAGCGTTGGTACTTTACAATCCTTTTGCTGCTCCTCAGCATTACCTTGTACAGCAACGCCGTTTATTTTCGGGAATTTACCGACATTATCACGCTGCCTATGCTTGTGATGAGCGGAAATGCGGGAGATCTGAGCACAAGTGTTTTTGAACTCATAAAATGGTACGATATCCTGTTTTTCATAGACTTTATTGTATTTGCACTTCTGTTATGGAAGAGGCCGGGTCTTCTTCCGGTAACGCAGCTCGGTTTCAGTAAAAACCGCAGATTGTTCGCCGTGGCAGGAGTCATTGTCCTCGTGGTCATCGCCCTCTCCCAGGTGGAGAGGCCCCAGAATCCTGAAACCATGACTCATTCCTTTGACAGAGAAGGGCTGATTAAGCGGTACGGCCTGTATAATTTTTATGTCTACGATGCTTTTTTACACACAAGAACCGCGGTTCTGGCTGTGATCTCTGAAGAAGACGACTGGGAAGACATTGAAGATCATTTGTCCCAGTATCGTAAGCCTCCTAATCCGGAAGCATTTGGAATAGCTGAAGGAAAAAACGTCGTGTTCATTTCAATGGAATCAATTGAGAGTTTTGTTATAGGGGAGACGGTGAATGATGAAGAAATCACCCCTTACTTAAACGAACTTATAGAAGATAGCTATTACTTCCCCAACTTTTATGACCAGACCGGACAGGGGAAAACATCAGATGCGGAGTTTATGATCAATACCGGTCTTTATCCCGTGGGCAGGGGGGCTGTTTTTCATACCCACACAGATAACGAATACATGGGACTCCCTGACATGTTAAGGGACGAAGGCTACTACACGGCATCCTTTCACGGGAATGACCGCACGTTCTATAACCGTGATGTCATGTACGGAAACCTCGGGTACGATTATTATTATTCAAAAAGTTATTATGACGTAACAGAGGAAAACAGTGTGGGCTGGGGTCTTAAGGATATTGATTTCTTTGAGCAGTCCATGGACTATGTCAAGGATCTGCCCGAGCCTTTTTATGCAACGTTTCTGACTTTAACCAATCACTTTCCTTATGAGCTGGATGAAGAGGATCATTTCATTGAGCCGTATACGTCTTCCAGTGACATCCTGAACCGTTATATCCCAACTGTCCGTTATACGGATGAAGCAATCAGGCTGTTCATGGAAGATATGAAAGAAGAGGGCCTCTATGAAGATACCATCTTTGTGCTTTACGGGGACCATTACGGTATTGCGGAGAGTCATAACGAAGCGATGGGGGAGTTTCTCGGTAAAGAGATTGATCCGTTTGAAAATACCCAGCTTGCAAGGGTTCCATTAATCATTCACATTCCCGGCCAGGAAGGGGAAGAGGTTGATACGGTTGCAGGCAAAGTAGATATTAAGCCGACGATCATGAACCTGCTTGGTATACCGGAATATCCCCACGTTCTCTTTGGTACCGATCTGTTATCCAATCAGCGGGAAGACTTTGCCGTACTCCGAAACGGTACGATCATCTCAAATGAGTACATGTACACTGCAGAAACCTGTTATGACATGGAAACGAAAGCGCCCACAACCCCGGAGTCATGTGATCCGATCCGTGACCGGGGAGAGTGGGAGATCTTCTACTCCGACAGTATTATTTATGGTGACCTCCTGAGGTTCCGCTAGCCCAAAAACCAGTCTGCCGATAAAGGCAGGCTGGTTTTTGTATCAAAAAATTGTGCGGGGTCTGTCCACAATTTCGTGCGGCAGTTTTTCCTGCCTGTTCCACTGCAAGCGTGTGGTTACATATGTATGCGTGTGGCTGGTTAGTAAAGTTCATTGGTACAGTGGTCCTGCCAGGGATCGCTGCACGGTTTTTTACGCTTACATTGGTCTTTTTTACGTTTGGATCCTGCTATTTTACAGTTATACCGAGCTATTTTACGTTTAGTTACTCTCTTTTTACGTTTAGGGCCACATTCTCCCATTCAAACCTGCAGCAGGGAAAATAAAATTTTGGGGTCTGTCCCCGCACAATTTTGCTCCACAGGTTTGACAGTTGTTTGGGGAGGGTAATGGTATACTTCGGGCTCAAAGTGGCTGAGATATTTTAGCGAATCATTGAAGGACCACACTAGTTTTGTCGAACCTGAAAATATATTTTGAATATTTAGAACATTGCTGGTATAGTTTTGTATTAAACCTCAATAAAAGGAGGGAACAATGATGGCAGGACCATTTACGGATAAGTACGTGAGATATGTTTTAAGCTGGCTTTTGTTTGGTCTGTTCGGTTTTACGTATCTGCTGCAATTTTCATGGAGTTTAGCCTTCGGCAGTGTCCTTGTGGGAGGGGTTCTTACTTTCGGGATCGATTACGTGTGCAGGCAGATTGTAAAAATGAAAACGAACAGCCTTGTTGATGAGAAGCCGCAATGCATGGTCGATGCATTTCGCCACGGCAAAGATAAGAGGGGATACCTCGTATTGACCGAGAACTATTTACTTTTTGTACCAGTACTTGGAAAGGTACGAACTGTTTTTCATGCCAGTCAGATCGTCAGAAGAGATGTAGATGGCCTTACAGCAGAATTCACTGCGAAATTAAGACATCAGTACAGGAGGTTTACGTTCTCCATTCTTACAAAGCAGAAGTTTAAGGAAGCATTTGAGGAAGCCACAAACCCTTCCCTTCCATACAAGGGCAAAATGCTGAAGTAAAAGGGTTCGTAAATCAATTGGAAGTGTTCCTCAGCTGCGTGGCTGGAGGAGCATTTTTTGTATGAGGCAATTTCAGCCAAACCGGAAATAAATGCTTTGAAGCCGTTAATGTCCTTTATCAACACGTTAAACCGGATCTTTAAGCCGTTAATAACCTCGAATCCCATAAAAAACCCCCCGGACCGGGCAGGCGCGGTTACACGGGATATCCACAGAATCTTCCTCTTCGAACAGGCACTGAATAGGACTTAAAGAAAAAACAAGTTACCCACATGTGGATAACAAAAACTCCCGACAGCTGTACAACTTATCCACGATCCCTTGCTTTTTTATCCACATATGCACATGAAACGAAGAAAAGGATGATCCCGGACGGAGTGCTGTGCACTGGCACCGGGGTCATCCTTTTAATTATTCATTATCCACCGGATACGTCCAGAACCGTTCGGTGTTCATCCGGTCTTTCATCGTTTCATCGTGTTCAAGGAAGCGCTGCTTCATAGTCTGAAACACGCCGGCTGTCTGTGATTCGTGGGCTTCAATGACTTTCATTTTCTGGTCTGCAAATGCACTCACGTCGTGAATAATATCCGGCTCGCCGATGATCTTTTCACAGCCTTCAGAAAAAGCGAGGGCATGAACTGTCGGCCTGCTTTCAGGCGGCATCTTCTGAACAGCCTGAATGACCGCTGCGGCCGTAGCATCGTGATCGGGGTGTACGGCATAACCCGGATAAAACGTAATAATAAGAGAAGGATCTACATCATCAATGACTTCTCCGAGCCTGTTTATGAGCATGGCATCGTCTGTGAATTCAATCGTTTTATCTCTCATACCGAACCGTCTTAAGTCCTCAATACCCAAAAGGCGGCATGCTTCTTCAAGCTCTTTTCTGCGAATGTCAGGAAGAGTTTCCCGGTTGGCGATAAGCGGACGCCCCATGTTTCGTCCCATCTCTCCGAGCGTCAGACATACATAAGTGACAGGGGTTCCGTTTTGCGTATGGGAAAGGATTGTTCCGGCAACACCAAATGCTTCATCATCTGGGTGCGGAAAAATAACGAGTACATGTCGTTCCATTGTTGGTTCACATCCTTAAAGTAGGAGTATTATTTGCGGAAAGGTTTTTCACTGAGCTGAAAGGCTATGGCCAGTCTGCCATCAGGATCGTGCCCTGCCAGTAGAACCTGATTGTTATCGTCCACTTCCCAGTCTGTCAGTCCTTCAGCATAAGCCCATCCGCCCTCAAGTTCAAGGCCGATTCGGAAAGGACCCGGGCCGGTGATTTTCCCCTGGACATAGTTTATGCGTGCATTACGCAAAAAGGTCCCTACGGAAAAGAAGCCCTGGTTTTTATGGGAGGCATAGGCACCGTTCGTCGTTTCCAAATGCACATAAAGCTCTTTTCCTGCGAGCTCATCAATCTTTTCCTGAACAAGCTTTTTATCAATCGGTTTCATGACTATTTCCCTCCTCGGGGTCCTTGCTCTGATCTATTGCCATTATATCAAACCTTAGGGCAGAGGATAAAATACGAACGCTTAGTGACTTTGTCCTAATGGTACTAAAAAAGTGAGCGGTTGTCCCAGACGCACGCTCACTTTTGACTATTACCGGCTGGCAGGATGCAGCAGGAGGGCCAGCTCCTGTTTTAAGTGGGCGGCGACTGCCTTCATGCCGAACTTTCCGGCCTTTGCTTCTGCCTGGGGGTTATAGTTTGTATTCGTATTTACATCGTATGTGTAGGCTGTTCCATCAGCATCTTCGATAAACTCAATGCCTGCAAAGGTAATACCGTTAGCTGCAAGAAAAGCTTCATATTTTTCAATAAGAGGGCTGTTAAAGCGGTCAATAATCTCAAACTTCGGCCGTGCGGCTTCCGATTCCGTTGTCGGACATGCGCCTTCACCTATTTCGCATGCCTCTGCAGGGCACAGCTCAAATCCTTCAGACGTATCTACCTGTACGGCATAAAAGAACGTTCCGCCGATAAATTCACAGCGGGTAATCGTCTTTTGAGGCGCATCAATAAACTGCTGGAGGAGAGTGATGCCGTCTACAGAGTCATCGAACTGGCTTCCTGAAACGTACCGCTCCAGCGTTTTTGCATCGTCAAACCTCATGACACCAAGACCTTTGCCGGCGCGGTTGTGCTTTGTAATAAAAGGAGCGGGAAAGTTCTTTGCCGCCTTAATAAGCTGGTCTTTTCCCACGGCAGCGACTGTATCGGGGGTGCGGATGCCAAATTGCTTCAACCGCTCATACTGAATGACCTTACTTAACTCAAGAGTCAGGGCTCGGCTGTCATTAAGTACAGTCCGGCCGTGGCTTTCAAGCCAGGTAAGCACAGCGGCTGTGAGTTCAGGGGCAAAGCGGTGCCCTCTTGTATGGGATGAAGCACTCATCCGGTTATAAAAAATTCCTTCAGGCGGTTCTGTCTGCAAATCCACCGTTCCTTCACTCAGGTGCCAGTCTTCAAAAGGAACCTCAAGATCCTTCAGAGCTTTCTTTAAAGGTGCCGTCCATTCTTCGTTTTCATGAATAATATATACTTTTGTCATCCAATCGCTCCCTTCATATGCCAATTCCGATAAAGAAGATAGGTTTTATATTATTTTATCAAGACACCTTCCTTTTTGCCACAGCTAACGCTTACATTCCGTAAAAAAACGAGGAGTTTGGTTACAATACAAAAGAATCTTTCAGTGAAAGCGGTATCTTTCCTTATTTGCGTTGCGGCAGAGGGAAGGTTATGGCAACATGTAGGGTATAAAATAAAGAAAAGGTTGACCAAAAAGGTAGCCTTTGAATTAACCTCGAAGCGATAAGCCAACCACTGCCTTCTAAAAAAAGAGCGGTACAGGCGGTCTTCTCCCTGCCGATGGGGCAGCAAGATTGACAGACCACATCCACGCAGCACATACATAACAGACGTAAAGAGGAGGACTATACATGAATAAAGGAATTGTAAGTTTAGGTGAAGCCCTTATTGATTTTATTCCGCTTGACGATAACAACGAAACGTTTCAAAAAAGCCCGGGCGGTGCCCCTGCAAATGTAGCTGTAGGTGCAGCGAGGCTCGGGGCAAAGTCCACGTTTCTTGGAAAGGTCGGAGACGACGTTCTTGGACGCTTCCTGGAAGAAACATTAAAAGGGTATAACGTGAACACAGATCACCTGTCCTTTTCCCAGGATGTCCGGACCGGTGTGGTGTTTGTGACCCTTGGTGAGGGCGGGGAAAGAAGCTTTGAATTTTATATTGACCCAAGTGCAGACCGCTTTTTAAAGGAAGATGAAATCGATTCCTCACTGTTTGACGAACACAATCTTGTTCATTTCGGTTCCATCAGTCTGATCAGTGAACCATCCCGCTCGGCAACAATAAAAGCAGTGGATCTGGCACGTGAAAAAGGAGCTATCGTTTCCTATGACCCGAACTTGAGGCTTGGTCTCTGGGAAGATGAAGAGACCGCACGCGGGGCCATCATCTCCATGCTTGATAAAGCTGACGTAGTAAAAATCTCAGAAGAAGAGCTCGAGTTTATTACAGGTGAAAGTGACATTGACGAAGGAGTGAAAGCACTCAGCCAGTATGAAATCCCTCTCGTACTCGTCACATTGGGCGGCGAAGGGAGCTATGTGTTTACCAGCGGTGAAAAGCTGCACGTTCCCGCTATGAAAGTGGATGCAGTAGATACGACGGGAGCAGGAGATGCATTCGTTTCAGGCATGCTCTATCAGCTTCACAACAGCGGCAAGCCCATCCGTGAGCTGACTGCTGAAGAAGTTGCTGAGATGGCCGGATTTGCAAGTGTATCGGGGGGGCTGGCCGCGTCCACAAAAGGCGCAATGACAGCTCTTCCAACTTTGGATAAAGTAAAGGAAATTCTATCCGGACAAGGCAGGGGAAAGCGATGACAGAAAGAGAACAAGCCCTAATTGCACAGGCTGATGATGAAGTGGCAAAGCACGAAGAGAACATAAAGAACGATCCATACCGGCTAACCTATCACCTAATGTCTCCTGTGGGTCTGATCAATGATCCGAACGGCTGGATTCAGTGGAACGGCATGTATCATATGTTTTACCAGTGGAATCCCTTTAAGGCGGGGCACGGCGCGAAGTTCTGGGGTCACTATACGTCCACAGATCTTGTGAACTGGAAGCATGAACCCATCGCCCTTGCACCGAGTGAGTGGTATGAAAAAAACGGCTGTTACTCGGGAAGTGCCGTAGACCTTGACGGCAAACTCACGCTCTTTTACACAGGAAACGTGAAAGATGAACAAGGCAACCGTGAGTCTTATCAGTGTATCGCTCAGTCGGAAGACGGGATTACCTTTGACAAGCAGGGCCCTGTCATTGATGGACTGCCTGAAGGATATACTGCCCACTTCAGAGACCCGAAAGTGTGGAAGCATAACGGCATGTGGTACCTGGTAATCGGTGCTCAGACAGAGGACCTGAAGGGGCATGCCCTTTTATACCGCTCCGGGGACGGCCGGGAATGGACAAACCTCGGTCCGGTGGCAGGAGCCGGGATCCCGCCCCTTCAGTCCTTCGGCTATATGTGGGAATGTCCCGACATGTTCAGCCTGGGCGATAAGGACGTGATGATTGTTTCCCCTCAGGGGCTTGATCCTGAAGGCATGCATTATCACAACACATACCAGGCCGGCTATTTCGTAGGTGAACTTGACTATGAGACGCCGAAATTTCACCACGGAGCCTTTGATGAGCTCGATCGCGGCTTTGAATTTTACGCACCCCAGACAACAGAAGATGAGAAAGGAAGACGGATTCTTGTAGGATGGATGGGTGTACCGGATCAACAGGAAGACCAGCACCCGACGGTCGATAACGGCTGGATCCACTGTCTTACGATTCCCCGCGAGCTGCGTCTGCAGGGGGACCGTCTGATCCAGGTGCCTGTAGAAGAGCTAAAAGACATGCGCGCCGGTGAAGTAGAGCATACTGCGGCCAACTTGCAAGCCGGATCACAGATGTTGGAAGACGTATCAGGGGACGTAGCTGAGCTTGAGCTTACGGACTTCTCAGATCTACCTTCGTTTTTTGAAGTAGAGCTCCGGGGCACTGCCCGTCTCATTTACGACAGGGAAGGAAAGGTCCTCACATTGGAGCGTAAAAACTTCGCCGACCGTCTGACAGAAAAGCGTCAGTGTCACCTTGAGGAACTGAGGTCTATCAGGATATTCATGGACACCTCTTCTCTTGAGATCTTTGTGAACGGAGGAGAGGAAGTATTCACACTCAGATACTTCCCTTCACCTCAAGCGCGAGACATTACATTTACTTCATCGGAAAAGGCCGTTGTTACGGTGAAGAAGTGGGGACTGAAGGGGTAGGGGCACAGAGAGAATGTCGAACCTTAACGAATTCTCCATAAATCCACTAAACTTCTGCATAAACCATTAAAACTTCTCCATAAATACGCTGAACTTCTGCATAAACCATTAAAACTTCTCCATAAATACGCTGAAGTTCTCCATAAAACCAATAAAGTTCTCCATAAAAAGACCTGAGGCACCGCCCCCCGCGTGCCTCAGGTCTTTTTTATGTACTTTTTTCTGCTATCTGGCCAGTGCCTTGGTGATTGCTTCTCGAATCCGCACTTCATCAAAAGGTTTCACGATGAAGTCGATCGCCCCGTGCTTGATGGCGTCCATTACCATAGCCTGCTGTCCCATTGCGGAGCACATCAGGACTTTTGCACCGGGGTTTTTCGTTTTTATTTCTTTTAATGCCTCAATTCCGTTCATCTCGGGCATTGTAATATCCATCGTAACGACGTCAGGTTTTGTTTCATCATACAGCTTAACGGCTTCTTTACCGTTAGCAGCTTCTCCAACCACTTCGTATCCCGCATCGGTGACAATTTTCTTCAGGGTCATTCGCATAAACGCTGCATCATCAGTAATTAACAGTCTGCCCACCAAAACTCCTCCTTTGAACCTGGGTATATTGTCCTTGTTCCCTTAAATATAGTCATAATAATACTGTCTGTCAATTACCAATTTCCAGTTAACCGGTACTTCCTACAAGGAAAAAGAGATCTTTTCCCGTATACTTATAAGAGAGCAGAGCGTTTAACGTCGTTATTAAATAGGAGTGAAACGATGAGTGAACAAGTGAGCAAGCTCAAAGCACTGTTTGATGAAAACAAAAATGCGGCAAATACGGGCCCGATGGAAGCTTACATGAAACATCACTTCCCTTTTTTAGGGATCAAAGCTCCTGAACGCACCAGACTGACACGGCAGTTTCTCAATGAAACAGCTATACACAAGGGAAAAACGCTGCCAGTTTCTTTTTTAAAGGAGCTGTGGGCCCTTCCGGAAAGAGAATACCATTACACCGCCATTGAAATTACGGCACGGATGCATAAAGTCTATGAAAAAGAACACCTTCCCTTTTTTGAAGAACTGATTGTGACAAATTCCTGGTGGGACAGTGTTGACGGGCTTGCCCCGAATGTTCTGGGGCCTTATTTTAAAGCGTACCCGGACCGACTCCATCACGCGGATAAATGGGCTCTGCATGAGAATATGTGGCTCCGTCGGACAGCGATTTTATATCAGCTCAAAGAAAAAGAACAAACCGACGAGGAGAGGTTATTCCGCTACTGCAGAAAGAACGCTCAAGACCCTGAATTCTTTATCAGAAAAGCAATCGGCTGGGCTCTAAGGGAATATTCCAAAACGAAGCCAGGACCGGTTGAGAATTTTATCGATAAAGAGTCGTTATCAAACCTCAGTAAACGGGAAGGTTTAAAACAGATTCAACGTGTAAAAAAGGAGTGTAGCTGGTGATCACATTTGACATGGAGAGGATCACAAACGAACACCGCAAAGAGCTGGAGGACTTCTTCAGTGCTTATTGGGGAGACGACAGAATGGTCTACTCCCACGGGGTTTATCAGTGCAGTGAGCTGGAAGGCTTTATCGCCCATGACGGGGAATCGATCGTCGGGGCCGTAACATTTTACGATCATAAAGAGGAGAATGTAAGGGAGGTCATCTCCCTTGACAGCCTGATAGAACGAAACGGAGTAGGCGGCAACCTGATGGAGCTAGTTGAAAATGATGCCATTACGAGAGGACTTGAAGAACTTTGTCTTGTGACTACAAACGATAACATTCACGCCCTTGGTTTTTACCAGAAGCGAGGGTACAAGCTCGTGGAAATAAGACAGGACGCGGTGGAGAAATGCCGTAAAATAAAACCTCAGATTCCTCTTACAGGCACGAATGATATAGAGATCCGTGATGAATGGGTGATGAAAAAGCCGGTTCAGACACAATCGTAATTGAATGCAGGCAGGTGAGACTGGTGAAAATCATAACGAACGACTGGGAAGATCATATCGGAGAGGAATTTTCCAAACCTTATTATAAGGAGTTGCGCGCATTCCTCGTTGAAGAATACAACAAAAAAGCCATCTTCCCCCCAATGCACGATATTTATAATGCTCTCAATACAACGTCATTTAAAAACACAAAAGTCGTGATTCTCGGACAGGACCCTTATCATGGTCCGAATCAGGCCCACGGCTTAAGCTTTTCCGTAAAGCCTGGCGAAAGGGTTCCTCCGTCCCTGAGGAACATGTATCAAGAGCTGAACGCAGATCTTGGCTGCCCGGTTCCGGAACACGGTTATTTACAAAAGTGGGCAGAAGAAGGCGTCCTTTTATTAAATACCGTTCTGACTGTGCGGAAGGGAGAAGCAGGATCCCACCAGGGCAGAGGATGGGAAACGTTCACCGACCAGGTAATCCGGACCCTTAACGAACGGAGCCGGCCTGTTGTATTTATTTTGTGGGGGAAACACGCACAGAAAAAGCAGGAGCTTATTACAAACCGCCGGCATCTGGTCATTAACTCCCCGCACCCGAGTCCATTTTCCGCCAGACGGGGCTTTTTTGGCAGCCGTCCTTTTTCAAGAGCGAACGCATTTTTGCACGAAACAGGTTCAGGGAAGGTTGACTGGACTTTGCCTGTAACCGTTGATCAGACAGAGGAGGAGAAAGTATGAAATCCATTCACGAACGAACAACGCTGAATAACGGGGTTAAAATGCCGTGGCTCGGCCTCGGTGTTTATAAGGCTGAGGACGGCAGGGAAGTGATCAACACGATCAAAGAAGCCGTGAGTGCCGGTTACAGAAGCATTGATACTGCTGCAATTTATGAAAATGAAGAAGGTGTCGGGGAAGCAATCAGACAGGTGGATGTGCCCCGTGAAGAGCTGTTTATCACAACAAAGGTATGGAATGACCGACACGGATATGATGAAGCCATAAAGGCTTTTGAGGAAAGCAGGGAAAAGCTCGGTGTTGATGTGATTGACCTGTATCTTATCCACTGGCCGGTAACAGGCAAATTCACGGAGACGTGGAAAGCCCTGGAACATCTTTATAAAGAAGGGCGTGTCCGGGCGATCGGGGTGAGTAACTTTAACATTCACCACTTGGAAACTCTCCTGGAAGAAGCCGAAATCGTGCCTTCCGTTAACCAGATGGAGTACCATCCGTTACTGGCACTCCCGGAGCTGCATGCGTTCTGTAAAGAAAAAGGCATTCAGCTTGAAGCGTGGAGCCCGTTAACACGGGGCCGTATTTTTGACGATCCGATTATCACGTCCATTGCCGAGAAACATGGTAAATCACCGGCTCAGATTATCCTGCGCTGGGATCTTCAAAATGAAGTGGTGACGATCCCTAAATCGGTAACACCATCAAGAATCCGTGAGAATGCAGCCATCTTTGACTTCGAGCTCGATCAGGAAGACATGGACAAAATCAACAGCATGAACAAAAACCACCGCTTCAGCGGAGACCCGGATACATTTGCATAAGTCATATCAAAAGGCACGCTTCACGCCTTTTGATATGACGAAGCAATGAGCGAAGCCGCTGCTGTCACTTGAAGCCTGTCGCGGCGCACTTCCGCGACAGGCGCGCAGCGAGCGAAGCCATTGCAAAAAGAGATCCTGAAAGGCACGCTTCACGCCTTTTGATATGACGAAGCAATGAGCGAAGCCGCTGCTGTCACTTAAAGCCTGTCGCGGCGCACTTCCGCGACAGGCGGGCAGCGAGCGTAGCCATTGCAAAAAGAGATACTGAAAGGCACGCTTCACGCCTTTTGATATGACGAAGCAATGAGCGAAGCCGCTGCTGTCACTTTAAGCCTGTCGCGTTTTGACAGGCACTGTTTCACCAGAAAATCTGTTACCAAAAATGGATTGTTGTTTTATAAAAGCAGATGCAGCCGAAATGCCCGAGCCTCCTGCGGGAGTGGGAGTCAGGGTGAGACCCCGCAGAGCGAAGCTCGCGGAGGCTCACCGGCGCCCCCGCGGAAAGCGAAGGGCATTTCGGATGCATCTGTACCTTCGCAATTGAGAAAATCCTAATAAAGAGATCCAACTGAAAGGAAGATCATGATGCAGACTGAGAAAACGACAATAGGCTTTATCGGCACCGGTGTAATGGGTAAAAGCATGGCCGGTCACTTGATTGATGCTGGATACAACGTCCATGTCTATACCCGTACAAAAGAAAAAGCAGACCCGCTGCTTAATCGCGGAGCCACCTGGTGTGATAACCCGGCTGACATAGCCCGCTTAAGTGATGTCATCATTACTATTGTAGGCTATCCCAAAGACGTGGAAGAAATCTACTCTGGCGAATCCGGCCTCCTGATGAATGCAAAAGAAGGAACCATATTAATAGACATGACCACATCGTCACCTCTGCTGGCAGAGCGGTTACATAACGAAGGGAAAGATCATGGTGTACACGTATTGGATGCCCCTGTTTCCGGTGGAGATATCGGCGCAAAAGAAGGAAGACTTGCCATTATGGTCGGGGGCGAAGAAAGTGCCTTTGAACAAGCACGTCCTGTTCTGTTGCATCTAGGTACAAATATCGTATACCAGGGACAGGCTGGCAGCGGCCAGCATACAAAGATGAGCAATCAGATCGCTATTGCAGGCACGATGCTTGGTGCCAGTGAAGCCCTCGCATATGCAAAAAATGCCGGGCTTGAGCCTGAACAGGTATTGAAGAGCATTGAAACCGGTGCAGCAGGGAGCTGGACATTAAGCAACCTTGTTCCAAGGATGATCCAGGAAGATTACAGTCCCGGATTTTTTATCAAACATTTCATCAAGGATATGAAAATAGCCCTGGATGTAGCAGAAGAACTGAATCTCCGCACCCCCGGTCTGAGGCTTGCAAAAGAGCTTTACGAAGAGCTGGCTGAGAATGGTGAGGCTGATTCAGGGACCCAGGCACTGATCAAATACTATCTATCAAAATAAGGAAGTTTTTATACAGAAGAAGGAAGGTCGATATGTGTCGAACCTTCTTCTTTTTTTATGGCGAAATGACCATGAAAATGGGAAAACTACTGTAACAATCCTGCAAAAATATGTTCATCTTCGTAAAGAAAGTGAAAAAAATGTCGTATTATCTCCACATAATAGCTGCCGGTATACTATAATGAGACTAACGAAGAATGTTGCAAGGGAGAAAATAAAATGTTTCAAACGCTAAGAGCCAAGCTGCTGATCTTTTTTCTGCTTGTAACTTTTATTCCTCTGAGTGTTGTCGGGGTGATGGGTTACTATGCTCAAAAAAGCGAGCTTACTGCCAATCTGGAAAACTCCTTGTCGACACACACGCAAAGCCTGTCGGCTGAAATAGAAACCTTTATAAAAGAACGATTATATGATGTTGAATACCTTGCAAGAAACCCGATCATCAGTGACGAAGAATCAGGAACCCAGGAAGTTCGTCAGCAGTTTAACCAGTTTCTTTCCATTCACGATATTTATTTTGGCGTTGTCCTTTCAGACACAGAAGGAATGGTTATTGCTGACACCGATAATAACATTGTCGGCTCCGATATAGCGGACAGGGAATGGTATGAACATTCCATGGAAGGAGAATCATTTGTATCGGATATGTATTATTCTCCAGTTATTGATGAAAGTGTCATTGTTTTATCTTCCCCTGTATTTAATACACAGGACGATATTATCGGAGTGATTACGCCGCTCTTTGATCTTGAAGAACTCACCAAAACCCTTCAGAATTTTAACCGCTCCCAGCAGGCCGGGGATTCAGAAAGTTATGCCTTTCTTATAAACGGGGATGGTGTTGTCATTGCACATCCGAACCAGTCCAAGGTACTTGAGGTTAATTACTTCGACCGGTTTAATACTTCTGCAGAAGAAGTGAGGATTCTTGCAGAAAATCAGACTCTGACTACCTACTCTGGTGAAGACGAAGTTCATGCTTTCTCTGAAATCGCCCAGGTTCCCGGCTTTCAGAATGACTGGTATATCGGTGTTGCTGCGGACGGTACTGAGCTGTACGCACCGCTTACACGGCTTTTGTATCAGTATCTGATTGTATTTGGTCTTGTTTTATTAATTATGACGTTTGCTGTATTCCGTCTCTCCCGCTATATCGTAAGACCGGTAGAACAGCTGGTGGACGCTACAACGGATGTGGCATTCGGCAAGCGCACAGCACCTAAGTATGTAACGGCTTACGAAGAGGTTAACCGTCTTAACAATACGTTTGATGAAATGATGAGAAAATTGGAAGAACGGGAAAAGGGGCACAAGAAAAGCTCTCTTATTCTTGAAACAACCGATAATGGTGTGTTTGCCCTGAACCGTTTTACGAGGGAAGTAAGTCTGTTTAACCGTCAGTGTGAAGAAGTGTTCGGTTTTTCAAGAGAGAATGTGATTGGACAAAAAGCGTGCACTGTTGCCGGTGAGGCTGAAGCATTCCGGACATTTTTAACCGCGTCCCAGCTTGTAGATCTTCTCGGCAAGGACGAAGTGAAAAAAACCTTTGAAATTGAATGCTTAATCGATAACAAACCACATTATTTTTATCTGAGTGTCTCGTCACTGCCGAGCATGGCTGACGAATCCGTTCATGAAGACCTACTCGTCGTTTTTCATGACCTGACTGAAAAAAGGCTTATGGAACGGGAACTGATGCGCTCTGAAAAACTGAAAGTAGTAGGGGAAATGTCGGCTGGACTTGCCCATGAAATCCGCAATCCTCTTACGACAATCCGCGGATTTATTCAGCTTTTTGACTCAAAGAAAGAAGCATCGAACGAACGTTATTACAACTTGATTATAAAAGAAATTGACAGAGTCAACGGTATTCTTACAGACCTTATGAACATTGCTAATCCGAAACTGTCTGAGAAACCCCGGGAAACGAACCTGGAACTTCTCATCGATGACCTGCTTTTACTGCATCAGTCACAGATGAAGAAAAAAGGCATTGAAGTGAATACGTATTTTCACGGCAGGCTGCCCGCTGTTTATCTTGATGCCAATAAGATTCAGCAGGTATTTCTGAACCTTTTACAAAACGCCTGCGATGCTATGGAGGCAGGTGGCAGGCTGACGGTCAGCACAAGCTACCGCAAACAGGAAGAGGAGATTGTGATTTCTTTTGCCGATACAGGTATCGGAATGGATGAACGAACCATTGAAAAGCTTGGTACCCCGTTTTATACAACGAAGGAATCGGGAACCGGGCTCGGCCTTACTACAAGCTACCGGATTATTGAAGAACTTGAGGGTACGATTTCTGTTACTTCGAAAAAAGGCGTCGGTACGACGTTCTCTGTCCATATACCGGCAGACGAAGAAAAACCAGAGGAAAAGACCGGGACGGATGACTAGGGGAATATACCCTGTTCATCCGTCTTTTTTATAGTTGGAATTAGTTGTTTCAATTTTCTTTTTATTTTTTTAGTGATAAAGTGGAATTACCAAGTGAAGAGAGGTGCTCATGAGTGAAAACGGCATTAGTAGCTGGAACTACAGGACTGGTTGGTGAAAAACTCGTCCGGGAGCTCATCAAAAGTAACGTCTATGAAAAGATTACCCTGATCTCAAGAAGAGAGACCGGGTTCAGTGAAGAGCAGTCCGTTCATGAACGCCTGGTATCGTTTGACGATCTGGCAAAGGATGAGGACTGTTTTGCGACAGACGATATCTTTGTATGTCTTGGGACAACCTTAAAGAAAGCCAAATCAAAGGGCCAGTTTGAAAAAGTTGATTATGAGTACCCTGTAAAGATGGCTCAGCTGGCAAAAAAACAAGGAGCGAGCAGGTTTCTTATTGTTTCTGCAATCGGAGCCGATCCGGAATCTTCGTTTTTTTACAGTAAGGTGAAAGGCCGGCTGGAAGAGGCACTCATCATGCTCAGACTGCCTTCCCTTCACATCCTGAGACCCTCCTTACTCCTCGGCAGCCGTAATGAGTTCCGGCTTGGGGAAAAAACAGCCGAAGTTCTGGGGAAACCCCTGAGTTTAGCTCTGGTTGGTCCTCTGGAGAAGTACAAGCCCGTGAAAGCTGAACACGTGGCTATGGTTATGTGTGCCCTCGCTCAGGAAGAAAGCAGTGGTATTCGCATCTATGAATCGGACAGGATCAGACACCTGGGTAAAGTTCTTGAAGAAAAGCCAATGTAGTAAATTCCCCTTACATTACGGAGCCGCTTAACACCAGAGTTTCGAAATCACTGTCAGAAAATGAAGAGGTGTTCTTCAAAAAAAGGAGCACATTTCAGGAAACCGAAGGGCATGCTGCTCCTACGTGCTTCAATTATCAAGCAACGAAAAAAAGCTGATTAGGTATATGTTGCTCTTGGATGAAAGAGGATGAAGCCGGAATGCCCGAGACTCCTGCAGAAGTGGTAGGCCGGGGGAGACCCCACAGTGCGAAGAGTGAGGAGGCTCACCGCTACCTCTGCGGAAAACGAAGGGCATGCAGGCAGCATCCACATAATCCATGAGTCATGTATTTTTCTAAAACCAACAATCTTTTATACAAGCAGAGACAAGAAAGGGGATAGAAAGATGAAACAGATGAGTCAGGTTTGGGATTTGGAGACGATTTTTCCAGGAGGAAGCGAGTCTGATAAATTTCAATCCTTCCTTTCGACACTTGAAGAGGATATTTCACAGTTTCAGAAGGATTTAAGCAACAGAAGTGTACCTGAAACAGAAGAGGAACTTTTCGGTATCGTTCACGTTCTGGTGCGCGCCCAGGAAATTTCAAAGCGCGTCCGGGAGTCGGGGGCATTTGTAAGCTGCCTGACAGCACAGAATACGAAAGACGAACCGGCAAAATTACTTACGGGGCGCGTAAAGCAGCTTTCATCCTCGTATTCTTCTTTTATGACATCTCTTGATGAGCTTCTCCTTGGTCTTTCTGATGACCTTTGGGAAAGCCTCGTAAACCTGGATGAAGTAAAACCACTTACATATAATCTTGAGGAGCGTCGCCGCCTCGCGAACGACAAACTCCCTGCTGAAAAAGAAAAGCTCATGCAGTCCCTGTCTGTAGACGGTTACCATGCATGGGGGGATATGTACAATACGATTGTCGGGCGGATGAGCGTTGAAGTAGAAGAAGACGGTGAAACAAAGTCTCTTTCTGTCGGCCAGGCAGCAAACAAAATGACGAGTAAAGACCGGAATACGAGACAGCATGTAGCAGAACAGTGGGAAAAAGCCTGGGGAGACGAAGCGGAATTGTTTGCCAATACCCTCAATCATCTCGGTGGCTTCCGGCTTCAAACGTACGAAGCCCGGGGATGGGATCATGTCCTGAAAGAGCCGATGGATATTAACCGTATGCAGCAAAAGACGCTGGATGTGATGTGGAAGACAATCGAAGATAACAAGCCGGTCTTTACTAAATACCTGAAGCGCAAAGCAGAACTCCTCGGTCTTGAAAAACTGGACTGGACTGATGTGGGAGCTCCTCTTACGAGTGAAGTGGAAGAAGTGTCCTATGACGATGCAGCGAATATGATCGTCCAGCAGTTTGAATCATTCAGCCCGAAGATGGCCCAATTTGCAGAGAAAGCTTTTTCTAAGCGGTGGATCGAAGCAGAAAGCCGCCCCGGCAAGCGGCCGGGAGGATTCTGTACGAGCTTCCCTGTAAAAGAGCAGTCACGCATTTTTATGACCTATGACGGATCTGCTTCAAATGTCGCAACCCTCGCCCATGAGCTGGGACATGCGTATCACCAGCATGTCATGAACGACCTTCCGCAGATGGCGCAGCGCTATGCCATGAACGTGGCTGAGACAGCTTCGACCTTTGCTGAAATGATCGTAGCCGATGCCACGGTGAAGCAGGCTGCGACAGAAGAGGCGAAAGTGCAGCTTCTTGATGATAAACTGAACCGGGCTATTGCGTTCTTTATGAACATTCACTCCAGGTTCCTGTTTGAGACAAAGTTTTATGAGGAGCGAAAAAAAGGACTCGTCAGTGTACACCGGTTAAATGAGCTGATGCTGGAAGCCCAAAAAGAAGCATACTGCGATGAACTGGGCTCTTATTCACCGCATTTCTGGGCTTCAAAACTTCACTTTCACATTACGGGCGTTCCGTTTTATAACTTTCCGTATACATTCGGTTATCTTTTCAGTATGGGGATTTACGCGAAAGCAGAGGAAGAAGGAACGGCGTTTGAGGAGCGTTACATTGAGCTTCTTCGTGACACCGGCCGTATGCAGGTTGAGGACCTCGCTCAAAAACACCTGGACGCAGACCTTACAAAGCCTGAATTCTGGCAAAGTGCGATTGATCTTGTAGCAAAAGACGTAGAGACGTTTATTGATTTGACCGAAAAATAAAGCTATGCTAAACGTACGAAACTGTTCAAAGGAGGAGGGATACACCATGAACATTTCAGCAAAGACCGTAGTAGCAAAGATGGAGCAGGAACTGGGCCAGGTGCGAAAGCATATTAATACGGGTTCGTCAGCGGACATCCGAGAGCACGTCACGGCGCTCAGAACCTACTGTGATCTGCTGCTGGCAACGGAATCTTCCTCTGAGGCAGCGAAGAGCGATGCATCAGCTATGGATATCCTTGAAAGGCAGCGGATGATGGGGGATCTCGATGATGATAAGTCATCTGCACCCCGCCAGCCAAAGCGCTCGGCTTACGACGATGATGACAAGCCTGACAGCGACAGCTTATTTGATTTTTAGAGCCGGCATTTTTTCAGCCTGGTACGGAAATGACCCCGTGCCAGGCTGTTTTGTATTTATTTCCGGTATCATGACTGCCTTCTTTTCCACTCCACTATCACTGCACAGTCTTTCGATTCCTCATCGTCCAGATAGTTTTCCATCACTTGAACAGGTGTCATTCCCTGCCGGATCATGAAAGAAAGGACCAGGTCGTCGATTCGTCCGTTCCTTACTTCCACCATATAGTCCTGGGGGGAGAGGCGGTCTGCATGCTTGTGGTAGCCCGGAATTCTGCAACCTGCCATAAAGCGAGTCAGCTTCAGCTTTTCTACCAGTGACTTCCTGGCCTCGTACAAAGCTTTGGCAACGCCTTTTCCGCGAAACTCAGGCCTGACGCACACATCAATGCCGTAGAGGGAGTCTCCTTTACGGTTATGGGACCGTGCAATATAGCCTTCATCCGCCACTTCATCCCACGTATGAGGTTTCCCGTCAAACAAAATCATGAGGGCCGTGGCAGATCCGGCAGGTTCCCCGTCAATCTCTGCAATCATGGCACCCTCAGGAAAGGTCTCAATATGGGAGCGGATCTGGTCTTTACTCCACCACAATTCTTCAGGGAAAGGGGGAGGGAAGGCTTCTTTCTGGATTGTAAGTAAAGCTTCATAATCAGCCAGGGTGTAGTTCCGTACGCTAATGGTCATGACGGTCATCCTTTCTGCCTTGGAATATTATTTTTAATGAGTATACCCTTACGTCAGTTTATCTGAGCTCCGCTGAACGCCATCCGCTCGCTTTCCGCGACGGTGCCGGTGAGGAGAATGAACCCTGCTTCTTCCTCTACAAGTAACGCTTCGAAGTGATCTGCGTCGAAGCAACTCGCAGAGGACTCATGAAGTTAACGCTCGTCACTGTCGCAGGAGTCTCGCTGCTGGCGTTCAGCTGCGCATGATACTAAAAGGATTATCACACTTCCATTTTAATAAAAGAAATTTACTGACTCAGAGGGATACTCCTTTTATTTTATAAGCTCTGTTAAAATCAGGTGTTGATTTAGCTCATTGCACTCCCTTTCTGCGGGTTTTTGGGCTGAGTTTCCCTGTTCCTCTGATTTATACAGCACAGCGCATCGTAGTTGAACGGAATACGCGAGACTCCTGCGGAAGTGCGAGACAGACGAGACCATGCAGAGACAAAGCCCCGGGGAAGCTCGTCGCGAGTCCGCGGAAAGGGAGTGTATTCCGTTCAACGAAGCTGAATATCAATGAAGGGTTATAACATTCTTCTAATTTCTTTTTCATAGCAGCCTTATTATAAAAAAGTGTGTCTTCTCGAATGGTTTCACAGGAAACTGGGGAACTTTGTTAATACAACGTTGCAAAGGAGTGCCACACTATGATCTACAACACAGGTAATTCAGGACTGCCTCTTTATTTCAGGGTATTTGAGGGGGAGCAGTATGACGGAAAGCTCACAGAAGACCGTTATGAGATGTATGTGAACAATCATTATGTAGGGGACCATACCCTTTATACAGAGAAGGAACACGCGTCCTCAGTAAAAGACTTCCTTCACCAGCAGGGGTTCCGTCATGTGAATATGGAAGTGAACGGAGATCACGTTGTTGTCATTACACCCAGTCATGAAGAGGCAGAGCGGATGGAAAACTGTCTGCGTATTTTTGCCCAGAACCGGTAATGGTTCAAACCGCATTTTCCCTTTCTGACACGAGTGTGATATTCTGACATTGGACAGGATCGAAAGGAGAAACACTCACATGAAGTTATTTTTACTGCTCGGAAGTATCAGCTCGTTTTTGTTTGTAGCGCTTGGGGCTTTTGGTGCCCATGCCTTAAAAGATAAGCTTGAGGCTACGGGCTATATGAAGACATTTGAAACAGGTGTTCAATATCATATGATCCATGCACTGGCAATTATCGCAGTGGCGATTCTGACGAAACACTTGTCTTCTACAGGACTTCTTCACGGTGCGGGATGGGCCTTCTTTATCGGGATCATTCTTTTTTCCGGAAGCTTGTACGTCATGAGTCTAACCGGTATCCGCGTACTGGGCGCCATTACCCCGATCGGCGGCGTTGCATTTCTGGTAGGATGGACACTGATTTTTATCGCAGCTTTAAATCATTCAGGATAAAAAATAACGGCTCCCAAGGCGGCATTACACTTTGGGAGCCGTTATTTTGAAGAGCAAAGTACTATCTCGGAGCAAATGTCGCCAGGTCCGGCCCGTTGTCAAACGGATAATCGTACTCAAGAGGCTCATCGAACGTCACGTAATCAAGGTTGACCATCAGAAGCAGGAAGCGTTTGTCAGTCTGCGGGTCACTGATAATAATGTGGTCACGCCCCGCAGCTTCAATAACCCCTTTAAAAATCTTCGCATTCCACTTCTCGTTTAACTCATATGTCATGTAAAACGTACCGATTTTTCCACGGTTTAAACGGAGGATATTCTCAATATAGGACTGTTCAATCGGAAGCATGCCGGGCATTTGCGCTGATATGCCGAATGGTCCGCCTGACTGTTGCTGTTGCTGACCGCCGGCAAATGCAGGCTGAGGAGGTTCCGGTGTGCCCGGGAGAAACTGCTGCTGACCGTTTCCGTTCATGCCATTCATTCCGTTTTGCTGATTAAAGCCCATTCCCTGACCTGGAGCCCGGAACGCATTTTGACCAAATTGTGGGTACTGTTGATACATACGATCACGTCCTTTTAAGAATTTCGCAAGTCATCAGAGCAGACAGAATCATCAATAAGAAGCGGCGTAATGCCTCTATTACGCAAGGTTGTTTCTGACTGGACCTGTGGCCTTCACCCATAAGCTCTTACAAAAGCAAGAAGCTTCTTATTTACCGGAATTAGCACAAACTTCTGCCGTTCCATTCACCCCCTGACGCTGCTAACTCTCAGATGCGAAGACTTCGTTCGGGAAAGTTAAATATAAAAGCCGGCGCTCCTGCGCTATTTTAATACTATGAAACAAGGTGTAAGCCTATGCTCATTTGTTTTTTCCATAAAAAAACGACCGGGTAAGGGTCGTTTTAATAGACATCATATACTTCTTTACAATCAACGTATTCCGGCCTGTAAAAGCAATGAAGTTTGAAACGGCCTGTGTTCGGCTGGCCCCACCACTGCGGAGGACAGTCACCGGGCGGCCGGAAAAACCATAAGGCGTGCTCGGCAATTCCTGTTCGTTCGCCTTGAATGAGCCGGCGTGCAAGGCGCTTATCCCGTTCTCTTGCCCGCTGGTAGAAATACCCCTTTTGAGTGGCTTCAAATCCGCCGGGAGACTGATAAACCATTCGCTCAACTGTATTTATATCCTCAAAATCCAGACACCGTACTCTTACCCGGTTGACCATGACGCTTCCGGCTTTCATCATGCCAATTTCGCCTTCCCCTTCAGCTTCAGCCCTTAACAGCCGGGCGAGGAGTGCCACATCGCTCTCCGATGCATTGATCACTGCCATTGTATTCGACCTCCTTCGCTGTGCGCACGTGCGCTCCTATATCCTATGTGGGAGGTGCTGCAGGTATGAATGGGAGAGGAGGGAGAGCGGAGTGAAAAATAAATGTATGGAAATGAAGAATAAAGCGGTAAAAGTAAAGAATAAATGCGGAAAAGTAAAAAAAATCTGGTGAAACTGAACGACGAAACCGCCCCAATAATACCTCCAGCCGCAAAAAAAGGCGGCCGTGAACCGGCCGCCTTCATCTTAAATTCAGATATAAAGAAACTTGGAAAGGGAGTCTTCATCAAGGTAAGTTCCCACATAGAAAGAACCGAATTCTCCGTAACGGGCACTAACCTCATCGAAACGCATTTCATAAACAAGCTTCTTAAATTCCAGTACGTCATGAGCAAACAGCGTTACGCCCCACTCCCAGTCGTCAAATCCGACAGAGCCGGAGATGATCTGGCGTACTTTTCCTGCATATTTGCGGCCGATCATGCCGTGACTGCGCATCATCGCTTTACGGTCTTCCATCGGCAGCATGTACCAGTTGTCTTCACCGTCGCGGCGCTTGTCCATTGGATAGAAGCAGGCATACTGCCAGCGCGGGAGGATTGGCTTTAAGCGGGCCTGAATTTCAGGGTCTGTTTCAGGGTCCACATCCGGCGGAAGGTAGTTGCTCAGTTCCACAACGGATACGTAGGAATACATCGGAATCGTGTATTCTGCAAGACGTGTTTTATTAAACGCTGTTTCCAGCTCGTTAAGCTCATCCATTGTCGGACGAAGAAGCATCATCATGAAATCGGCTTTCTGTCCGACAATGCTGTAAAGAGCATGGCTTCCATTAAATTTTTCCTGGGTTGTTGCCCATTTATCCAGCAGGTGACGGAACTCGGCAATGATGCTTTCGCGCTCTTCAGACTCAAGCTTCTTCCAAGAAGCCCAGTCCATCGTACGGAAATCGTGGAGAACGTACCAACCATCTAACGTTTTAGCGGCTTCACTCATTCAAAACACTCCAATCTTTTTATAAATCGATAACGTGAGAGAAGGGGAGAACCCCGACTCCTATGTACAGTTTCGCAACTCTTATTATACTATTAGAAAAACGAAAAACCAAACGGTCTGTTCCGCCTGGTTTTTCTTATTGTAAACGCTGTTAGTTTATGGTTTGCTGTGGGACAGAAGCAAGTTTGCCAATGGACAGATGGAGTACTCTCCGCCAACTGCTTTTTTCTAAAAGAGGTCACGAAGCAGGAGTGCCTGAGACTCCTGCGGTTGCAGGGGCCAGGCAAGACCCCGCAGAGCGCCACCTCGAGAAGGCTTGCCAGCACCACCGCGGAAAGCGAAAGGCACGCAGGCTTTGTCTGGATTTTACATGAAAGGATTAACAACAAGGTTATTTCTTAACCCCTTTTAAGAAATGAAGCAGGGCCTGGCGGTGCTCGTCGGACTTTCCGGCCTGCTGCTGGCCTTTTCGCTCTTCTTCCAGCACATCGTCAAGGCTCAGGTGAAGCCCGCACTTCATGTTGTTTTTCATATTGGAATAGGCGGTCGGGGGCGCCTGTTTCAGCGTCTCCATAAGCTGATCCGGGTTACCGATCCGGTGAATCAGTCCAATTCTGTAAGCTTCCTCCGCACTAATTGATTCACCGAGAGAGAGCTCAAGAGCTTTGGACAACCCGATCAGCCTCGGCAGAAAGTAAGAGGCACCCGCATCAGGAACAAGTCCGATTTTCATAAAGCTCAAGGCCAGTTTCGCATCGTGCTCCGCAACCCTGAAATCACAGGCAAGAGCGATGCTGAGTCCGGCACCGACTGCTGTTCCATTTAAGTAGGCAACGGTCGGCTTGTTTATGGCGTCAAGAAGTCTTACAAGCTTATTATACGTACGTTCAAGATATTCCCCGTGGTCAAAATGTTCCAGCTTCTCTACCGGGATGCTTTTTAAGTCGGCCCCGCTGGAAAACGAACCGTTTGTGCCCTGGAGTACGATGACACGCACGTTTTCATCAGAGCGCGCTTCCTGAAGGCAGTCAAACAATTCTTCGTGCATTTTTTCATTGATCGCATTTTTTACTTCGGGGCGGTTCAGGGTGATTGTACCTGCACAGTTACCCACTTCATAAGCTAATGTTTGATAAGACATGTCGTTTCCACTCCTTCAAAAGGTTAAATTGCCCGTCCGACTAGCGTACCGTCGTAAATCGCTTTTTTTGCATCAAGTCCGAGTGCGTGCTTCGCGCCACCGATGATGTGAACGGTTTTTCCCTGCGATTCGAGCGTTTCCGCAAGGGCGTTATTGACGAGCTGACCGCTGGCTAAAAGAACGGAATCAGCCGGTACAGTCTGCTCGTTCCCGCCTGCGCTGATGACTACACCGTTTTCGTTAATCTCTTTGTACTCCAATCCGCCAATCATCTGAACCTTATTCTGCTTAAGTTCCATCAATGTTGTCCATCTGGTCGTTTTTCCGATTCCCCTGGCGAAGGTTTTGCCCCGCTGGAGAAGGGTAATCGATTCGACACCTTTCTTTTTCAAGTAGAGGGCGAGGTCACAGGCAATTCCGCCGCCTCCGATAATTACTGCCGTTTTGCCGACAGTGGCTTTTCCATCGAACACGTCCCGGTAACTGGCCACGTTTTCCCGATCCACCCCTGGAATCTCCGGTATTCTAGGTGTAATGCCTGTAGCAAGGATCACTTCGTCTGCTTTTTGCAAAAGAGAGTCCTGATCGGTGAGGCGGTGTCCGAGCACGACGTTAACTCCCAGGAGACGAAGCTGTACATCAAAGTAGCGAAGGGTTTCATAAAACTCTTGTTTCCCTGGAATCCGCTTGGAGTAGTTCAGCTGCCCGCCTATTTCCTCTTTTTCATCCACGAGGGTGACTGAATGACCCCGCTCAGCGGCCACCCTTGCTGCTTCAAGCCCAGCAGGTCCTGCTCCGACAACGAGAATGTTTTTCTGGTTAGAAGTCGGCTTCAATGTAAGCTCCGTTTCCCGTCCTGCCTCAGGATTCACGAGACACGTAGCCGTTTTCCCTTCAAACACATGGTCAAGACAAGCCTGGTTACAGGCAATACACGTGTTGACCTCATCATGGCGGCCTTCCCGCGCCTTCGTAAGGATCTTAGGGTCTGCCAGGAACGGCCGAGCCATGGAAATCAGGTCAACGGTGCCTTTTTCAAGAAGTTTCGCTCCGTCCCGGGGGTCGTTGATCCGGTTGCTGGCCACAACTGGAATGGAGACAGCTTTCTTAATTTTTTCAGCCACAGGGACGAACTGCAGGCGGGGTACCTTCATGGAAATGGTCGGCACTCTCGATTCGTGCCACCCAATCCCGATGTTTAAAACGTCGGCGCCGGCTTTTTCAATGGCTTTTGCCCAGGCGAGTGTTTCCTCTTCAGACGTGCTGTTGTCCACAAGATCAAGGCCTGACATCCTGAAAATAACCGGGAAGTCTTCTCCCACTTGTTCCCGTACCGCTTCGGTAATTTTCAGAGAGAAGGCGATGCGGTTTTCAAAACTCCCGCCCCATCGGTCCGTCCGTTTATTTGTAGCAGGGGAGGTAAACTGGTTGATCAGGTAGCCTTCCGAACCCATAATTTCAACAGCGTCAAAGCCGGCTGCTTTGGCACGGCGTGCACCCTGGGCGAAGTCATTAATCGTTCTTTCCACATCGGCGTCAGAAAGGGCCACGGGAGGGTCCGGGTTAATCGGCGCCTGAATGGCAGAAGGGGCAACCGGATCCTGCCCGATCATCATTTTGTACGCATAGCGTCCTGCATGAAAAAGCTGAAGAGCGATCCGGCCTCCTTCTTCGTGGACACCTGCCGTCAGAGGCTTCCAGCGTTCGATGTCGTCTTCGTGGTCAATCATCATAAAATCAAGACCGCCGCTTCCTTCACGGTTTACAGCGGCACCGCCTGTTACAATTAATCCTACATGGTGGCGGGCGCGAAGTTTGTAAAACTCCGTCAGCTTTTCGATTCCATTTTCCAATCCTTCAAGTCCTACGTGCATCGATCCCATCATGACACGGCTTTTCAGTGTAAGGTTGCGGATCGTAAGCGGCTGAAATAAAGCATCACAGGCCATAAGAGTCCTCCTTGTTTTTTTTGGTTAATAGTCAAAATAATGAGAAAATGAGTGATTATTCATTCATTATACTGAAGTTTCCCGGCCGGAACAATGAATAGGTGAAATTTAGGAAGTTCGGTTCAAGCATATAGGTGAATGAAATGAGTGTGGCACGGGTAAAAGAGAACTGAGGATGTCTGAAAATTAGAACTTTGTGAAGAATTGATCACAACAATTTATTTTTTTAAACGAAAGGAGTATCCTTATGGATAAAGGTCAGAATAGGTATGAAAACAAGGAGGAATCATTGTGAGCAACTTATTTAGAGGCATTTTGGAAAAAGTGAAGGCACACAACCCGACGATCGTTTTCCCGGAAGGAACGGACGAGCGTATTATTGAAGCAACAGCGCGGCTAAAGAAAGACGGGGTTCTTAAGCCGGTACTGGTTGGAAATAAAGAGGAAGTTACCAAAAAAGCAGGTGAGATCGGGGTTTCTGTAGATGGAATTGAGATCTTCGACCCGGAAACGTACGAGCACTTCGAAGAGCTTGTTGAAGCTTTCGTTGAGCGTCGTAAAGGAAAAGCGTCCCACGATGATGCACGCCAGATTCTGAAGTCTCCAAACTACTTCGGAACCATGCTCGTTTACCTGGACAAAGCACACGGTCTGGTCAGTGGTGCGGCCCACTCAACAGGTGACACGGTCCGTCCGGCACTTCAGATCATCAAAACAAAAGAAGGCGTGAAAAAGACGTCCGGCGTGTTTGTAATGGTGAAAAACGAAGAGAAGTACATTTTCGGTGACTGTGCGATTAACATTGCCCCGGACAGCAGCGATCTTGCAGAAATTGCTATTGAAGCGGCGAAAACAGCTCGGGTCTTTGATATCGATCCAAAGGTAGCGATGCTCAGCTTCTCAACAAAAGGTTCAGCGAAAAGCCCTGAGACAGAGCGCGTGGTAGATGCGACTCAAATCGCAAAAGAGCGTGAGCCGGAATTGACACTGGACGGCGAATTCCAGTTTGACGCAGCCTTTGTTCCGTCTGTGGCAGCGAAAAAAGCTCCGGACTCTCCGTTGAATGGAGAAGCGAACGTGTTTGTTTTCCCAAGCCTTGAAGCAGGGAACATCGGCTACAAAATTGCCCAGCGTCTCGGAAACTACGAAGCGATCGGACCGATCCTGCAGGGCCTTAACAAACCTGTGAACGATCTATCCCGCGGCTGTAACGTAGAAGATGTCTACAAGCTCGCTTTAATCACTGCCATGCAGGGACTTTCTGAATAATACGGTTGATGCAGTCTCACCCCGGTGCGGGTGGGGCTGTTTTTTTGTCTTGGGAAGGACAGCCAGGGGCTAAACGTAAAATACTGGTGCTTAAGTGTAAAAAGAGGAGTGGAAAGTGTAAAAAGACAACTGCTAACCGTAAAAAGAGTGTTCCTAAGTGTAAAAAACCAAAGACTAAACGTAAAATCCCCCAGCCCCCCCTCCAAGTAAATGTAATAACCGCCCCGCCCCTAACAGGCGAAGCGGCTGCGGCTGCGCTATTTCATCAATTTCTCATTTCTCTTAACCATCCTCGCGAGGTTCTCCTCATAGACGTCCCACTGCTCCATGCCGAGGCTCAGGTTGCCGAGTTCATCTGAATACTCCTTCAACGTAAGAAGCATCGAATGAAGAAGCCCGTCTACGTTTAACCGCTCCCCTGTGAGTTCCTCAAGGGACGCCATCCGTTCAGGCACAATGCGGGGGTACGTAAACTTCGACTCTTCTCCGCCCGCACTAACCTCATAAAAGCGGCGGACGAGGTCGGCCCGTTCACTGCCGCTCCCTGTTACAGCGAGATAAATCTGAACAGCAACACCGCCGCGAAGCCTACGCTGGGAAATGCCGGCGAACTTCTGTCCGCCGACACTCAGGTCGTAACGTCCCGGACAGTAACTTTCCGCAATTTCCCCGTCCACAATCTCAAGCCCGCAGCCACGGAACCAGTACCGCACAAATTCGACCATTGCTTCATAGCCGCTGTCAATACTCAGGCGCTTCTCATCTTTAAAGATCAGGCTCACATTCAGCACGCCTTCATCGAGAACAACGGCAAGGCCGCCGGAATTTCGCACGATTACGTCAAAACCTTCTGTACGTAAAAAATCAATCCCTTTGTCAATATAGGGAAGCCGGCTGTCCTGAATACCGAGGACGATGGTCCGGTCGTGAACCCATGTCCGTGCAATGCCCCAGTCTGCTTCAGCGGACACGAGACGGCAGAGGGTGTCATCCATGGCAAACGAGTGCATCGGATTTTCGCTCAAACCTGTGATGGATTCATCCATTACGTACCAGCTGTTTCTATGTAAAATACTCATTGTGTTTTCTCCTTCAGATACATTAATCAAACGGTTAAATTATATCACAAAATGGACAAGGTTACCGTTGCATTCGCCTGTCTCTGCATAGTAAAATACACGATAGCGGCAAAAAAGCCTTAACTAAAAATTGAAAATAAAGTGGTGGTTAAAGTGGCAAATGAATTTCGCATCTGTGACGATTGTCAGGCCACAAATATCCAGACACTCGTTCCAAAATTAAAGGAACTGGATCCCGAAGCTGACATAAAAGTAGGGTGCCAGGCCTATTGCGGACCGGGGCGGAAAAAAGTCTTTACCTTCGTAAACGACAGGGCAGTTGCCGGTCTCAGCGAAGAGCAGCTGATTGATAAAGTTCAAAAACGAATGAAAAAATAAAAGGTACATCCGATGAGGAGGGGGTACCGGGGGAAAGCACCTCCGGCAGGCGCCCTCCTTTCTATTGCTCTGAACTCATACAATTCCTGTAAAAACCTCCACAAATATCGACAAAAAGTTCCTTTTTCCTATTGTTCTTTAGTATAATAAGAACATGGAATTGAACGGTACAGAAGACATATACAACACAGAATGACAGCTGCCCCAGGAGTGCGGAAGGCATCGAAAAAGTTCAGTCTATAACTTTTCCGGTGCCTTCTAAGCAATGAGCGTAACGGTTGCATTTTTTAAAAGCCTGGTACGAGCGGGTTTCTCGTAACCGAGTGGAGCCATTGCAACTCAAATAAAAGGCACTGAAAAAGTTGTTTTTACTTTTTCAGTGGTCTCAGAGCAGGAAAGGAGCCTTTCATGACCGGCCCATTTAAAAAATTAAGTGAAGAAAAGGTGTTTAAAGATCCGGTTCACCGCTATATTCATGTGCGCGACGAATTAATCTGGAAGCTGATCGGAACGAGAGAATTTCAGCGTCTGCGCCGGGTCAGACAGCTTGGAACGACATACGTAACGTTTCACGGTGCAGAACATACGCGTTTTAATCACTCACTTGGGGTATATGAAATTATGCGCCGTATGGTTGAAAATATAGAGGAAAAAGAAAACTGGGACCCGGAAGAGCGTCTTGTCTGTCTGAGTGCCGCCCTTCTTCATGACGTAGGACATGGTCCATTTTCCCACTCCTTCGAGAAAGTGTTCCACACCGATCATGAGCACTGGACCCGTGAGATCATTCTCGGGCAGACGGAAATCAATGCTGTATTAAGAACAATCAGCGATGCTTTTCCTCAAAAGGTTGCAGATGTGATCGGAAAAACATACGACAATAAACTCGTGATCAGCCTTATTTCCAGCCAGATTGATGCCGATCGTATGGATTACCTTCAGCGGGATGCCTTTTACACTGGTGTGAGTTACGGTCACTTTGACATGGAACGGATTTTACGTGTTATGAGACCGACAGAAGATCAGGCTGTGTTTAAGTACAGCGGTATGCATGCGGTGGAGGATTATATTATGAGCCGCTACCAGATGTACTGGCAGGTCTATTTCCATCCGGTGACAAGAAGTGCTGAAGTGATTTTGAGTAAGATCCTGCATAGAGCCAAACACCTTTATGAAGAAGGCTACTCATTTAAAGACGAGCCCCGTCATTTCATCTCCCTTTTCTCAGGGAGTATTACGCTGGAAGACTACCTGAAGCTTGATGAAGCGGTTATTATGTATTATTTCCAGATGTGGCAGGAAGAAGACGATTCAATATTGAAGGACTTGTGCGACAGGTTTATGGATCGCCGTCTGTTTAAATACGTGGAATGCGATCCGAGCACCCAGATGAAAATCTGGCCGGAGCTTCTTCAGTTATTTAAAGAAGCAGGCATCGATCCGGCTTACTATCTCGTTATCGACTCATCTTCAGACCTTCCCTATGATTTTTACCGTGGGGGAGAAGATGAGGAACGGCTGCCGATCCACCTGCTTATGCCGGGGGGAGAGCTTCGTGAATTGTCCCGTAAATCAGATGTCGTAGAGGCCATTTCGGGTAAAAAGAGAACCGACCACAAGTTGTACTTTCCAAAAGACTTTCTCGATGACGACAGTACACATAAAGAGATAAAGAATAGAATTAAGACTTTACTTATGACTCAGGGGGGATAACCATGCTTAACGAGCATGCAAAACTGCTGTCACTTATTCAGCAGGCTGGCGAAATCGTCGGGCGTAAAAAACTTCAGAAAATCGTATACATCGTCAAGAAGCTCGACCTTCCTTTTTACGAAAAATACCAGTTCAGAATGTACGGACCTTACTCCGAGGAGCTGTCTGTCCGTATGGAGGAAATGCGGGATCTCGGATTTATATCAGAGGTGAAAGAAGACAAAAGCAGCTATCACCAGTTTCGCTACTCTCTGACTGAAAAAGGAGAAGAGTTTCTGACAATCTCAGACTTTGAGTTTCCGGATCCTAAAGAAATGCTTGACGATCTAAACAGCAAAAGCTCCCGATTCCTGGAGCTTGTATCCACAATGTTTTATTTTGAAGATTTATCCAATGAGGAAATTAAGCAAAAGGTGTTTACAATCAAGGCGAAACAAAACTACACTGAAGAAGAAGTAGAAGAGGCCTTCAGTTATATCAAGGCTCTTCGCCAAACAAAAGTAAACTAACGGTTTGCTTTTTAGAGGAGAGTGTTATTTTTGTATATCGTCCACTCAGTTGTCACGATTCCGGAAGAAAAATCAGACGAAGTAATCGGACTTTATCAAAACCGCTCCAAGCTGGTTGATGAAGCAAAAGGATTTATCTCCTTCAAGCTTCTTCAGAACCGCCATAAACCAGGTGAGCTTACGGTACAAATGGAGTGGGAAACAGAGAAGGATTACACCGACTGGATCCGGAGTGATGATTTCAAACGGATACATGAACTGGAAAAGAAATATCCGGATAAAGAACTGGCTAATGTAAAAGCGCGGGTTCATCAATACAAGGTGGTGGCGACGTGATCTCCCAGGCAGAAGAAGAGCGTATCGCCATAAAGCTGACCGACCGTTTTTACGAAGAATACGGGGAAATGCTTAAGAAGTTTGGTGACCGTGGCAGGACGCATACAAAGAATGACATTCATCATCATTTTAACTATTTAAAAACAGCTCACGAACTTAACAATAAAACAACCTTTACAGACTATGCGATCTGGCTGAACACTGTTCTTACAAGCCGTGGCGTTCCTACTGAGCTGCTTGAGAAAAACTTTCAGTGGCTTATTGAAGAGTTTGAAAATCATGACGACCCGGAAGTGTTTTACATTGAAACACTTGAGCTTGCTTTACAAGAACTTCGTGAAGTTGAACAGCATCATAAATAACGCAAAGACGACCGCAGCGGGTCGTCTTTTTGTGCAGATCGGGTTATGGCATCACATCGCTGATCCGTTCACCGTTTACTCCGTAGTTGGCCGGGGACATTTCTTCAATAATCACGGCGACTTTCTCCCGGGGAGCCCCTGTTGTTTCTGAAACAGCATCAGTAACCTTTTTTACGAGTTCACGCTTTTGGTCGTCAGTACGGCCTTCAATCATTTTTACTGTAACGTATGGCAATGTTCATCCATCCTTCCTCATGATAGGTCGATCGTTTAATACACTAATAGACGTTCTTGTTTCACTTTAAACCGAATGACGCCATTCGTCACGTTTTTTACCGCCAATGCCATGCAAGATTGAAATTGAATATGATAAACTAAACGAAACGCTGTTTTCGTAAACATTGTTGCTTCTATAAAAGTAATGAAGAAGCCGAAGTGTCCGAGACTCCTGTGGCATTGGAGGCTTGCCTGCACGGCCACGGAAAGCGAAGGGTGCGAAGGCTTAAACAATTATCTCGGAAAAAGATAGCAACAATTTATATGGAAACAACTAAACGAAATGACGTTCGAATGGAGGATGATTATGAATAACTTGTTTGATGATAATAAAGGTAAAAAGCGCGGACAGGGCTTTAATATATTGAGTTCAGATTCTACTGATGGGCACGGAGGCTACGGTTCCGGGGTCCTTAACCTGAACAACATGTCTCCGGTTTTCATCGATGTACAGGAAGGAGAAGCCTTTGTGGATATGGGGGCGCTCCACGCAAGAAGCTCGGTGGAGAAAGGGATTAAGTTTCTTCGTGAAAAAGACCAGGTACCAAACGGGAAGCCGTACTGGCTTGTCTGGGTAACCGTGGAAGACAAGGGGGACGGCCCTTTTTACCATGGGGTAACTGCATGTGAACTTACTGTGAACCGTGAAATCCGCCGGGGATATAAAAGCCTTCCCGAGCACGTAAACAACATGGACCGCTCACTTAAAGGGCGCGTCATCATTAGTCATATGGATGAGAAATCAAAAAGCGTGCTTGCTGGTTTCCTCGAAGGGCATAACAAAGAGGTCTGGGACCGTTCACCGGATTCATTGAAAGAAGGGCTTAGAGCTGAATAAAAGCAACCGCAAATGTGAACGTCTTGTGAACAAATCTTAAAACGTCAGAAATGTCTCTTGCGATTTTCACACGAAGTTTGTAAACTTAGACTTACGTGTCTGACACACACAATATACTAAGACAAAAAGACAAGCGAAGGGAATGCCAACCCTTCGCTTGTCTTTTTTTGTACACAAAATAATGCTGGAATTATGGGCTGTTGCCGCGGGAATGCTTTCTGCGGCAACAGCAGAGCTTTAGGAGCCCGCTGAAAAAGTCAAAGTGCGTTAAATTCAACATTCTTTGGGCTCGAATTGCAGTAAAAAACGGGTTTTGATTCTTTAATGTGCTAAAGATCATTGTTGTTATAAAAAGTGTGTTGATTGGAGCGAATGCGCGACACTCCTGCGGGAGGAGCGAGTTCCGGGGAGACCCCGGAAGCGCAAAGCGAGGCCACTGAAAAGTACAAACCAACTCTTTCAGTACCTTTTATTTAAGTGGCAATGGCTCCATTCGGTTGCTCGCCTGCTACGAGAAACCCACTCATAACAGGCTTTTAAAACATGCAACCGTTCCGCTCATTGCTTAGAAGGCACTTAAAAAAGTTAAAGACCGAACTTTTTCAGTGCCTTCCGCAAAGCGCTGAGGATCGAACCGCCCGCGGAAAATGCAATGAGCGGAAATCAACACCTTACCTTTCTGAAACCTGATTAATCAAACCACTTAAAGAAACGGTCGATGAAGCTTGACGGTTCTTCATCGGGTTCTGCTGCTTTTTTACCCGGCTCCCGTCCTTCCTTGTGATCCGTGCAGTACTCTGTCGGCTCTGTTCCCTGAAGGAAATAGGAGGTCCGCTGTATTGGGCACGCATCTGTGGCAAGCTTCCCGTTCAATGGGTTGATGTCGACTCCGACAACATTCGGCGGCTGCTCAAATGGCAGGATCAGCTCATCCTCCAGCGCTTCACGCATGAACTGGGCCCAGATTCGTTTTGAATACAGTCCCCATTCATTGGATGATGGCAGGTTGCTAAGCTGTTTGTCATTTCCTATCCATACCCCTGTCAGCAGCTGCGGCGTATAGCCGATCATCCAGCTGTCATGAGTAGTGGATCCGCTTTTTCCTGCGATAGGACGGTTCAGAAGATGAATCAGGCTGCGCCCGGTTACCGCAGTACCGGAACGTGGATCATTCAGCCCCATTTCAAACATCCCATGCATCATATCGGTCATTAAAAATGCGTAAGCCGGATCGATGACTCTGGACGGTTCGTTCTCCGCCCGGTAAAGCTCATTTCCATTCCGGTCGACAACACGGGTCACAAGGGTCGGTTTTACTCCGTAACCTCCGTTGGCAAACGGGCTGTAAGCGTTGGTCATCTCAATGACACTCACATCGGCAGCTCCGAGCGCGAGTGAAGGAACCGGACTGACAGGACTTTCAATGCCAAATCGCTTGACGGTATTTACAAGCGTGTCGAACCCTAGAAGGAAGTGGGTTTTCATCGCATAGATATTGTCTGATACAGCGAGTGCCTGCATCATCGTCACGTTGTCTTCCGCGTAACGGTCGTTGAAGTTTTTAGGCGAATAGGTTTTTCGTCCATAGTCATATACGAAATCCGTTGCTTCAATTTTAAATTGCGTATTTGGTCTGAAGCCTTCCTCCAGCGCTGCATAATATAGAAGGGGCTTCATCGTGGATCCGGCCTGTCTTCTTGCCTGGGTTGCCCGGTTGAATGAGCTTTCCTGATAATCCCGGCCCCCGACCATGGCCTTCACGTAACCGGTCCTTGGATCCATTGCTACAAAAGCGACCTGTAAATCATAGGGTCCTGCCATTTCCTTTTCGATCCAGTCCTCGGCGAGGCGCTGCTGTTCCTGGTCCAGGGTCGTGTGGATTTCAAGACCGGAAGAATGGATGGCAGCAGCGTCCATTTCCAGTTCTTCTTCCAAAAAGGTCTGTACAGCGTCTTGAAAATAAGGGGCTGTTCTTTTACCCTGAAAGTCACTGAACGCTTCCGGTTTAACAACTTCCCCGGAAGCCCGGGCGTACTCTGCCTGTGTAATGCTTTCAGTATCCAGCATGGCTTTTAGGACAATGGCTTGTCTCCCACTTGCCTGGGTGGGGTTGTTGTGCGGTGAGTAAAGCCCCGGTCCTTTTGGAATTCCTGCTAGCATGGCGGCCTCAGCGACGGAAAGTTCTGAAGCAGGCTTACCGAAATAAAAGTTGGCTGCGGCTTCGATGCCGTAAGCACCGTGCCCGTAATAAATCGTATTTAAATAACCCTCAAGGATTTCTTCTTTCGTATAATGCATCTCAAGCCTCAAAGCGTACATCGCTTCGTTAAGCTTTCTCACCCACGTTTTATCATGAGTCAGATACAGGTTCCGGGCGTACTGCTGGGTGATTGTACTCGCGCCCTGGAGTTTTGAGCCGGCTGTCACGTTTGTCATCGCGGCTCTGGCGATTCTGAGCATATCAAACCCGTGATGATCATAAAACTTCCTGTCCTCAATGGCAACTGTGGCGAGAAGAATGTTGTCGCCCATCTCCTCAAGAGGGATCCAGTGCCGGTTCTGCCCTTCATGCTGCTCACCGATGACTTCACCGTCTGCGGAGTAAATCACCGTTGTTTCAGGAACTGAAAGGGATGGTGCCCCCAACTGATAAACGTAGCCAAGGAGAATGGCGGTAACGACCAGCTTACTGACCATAGAGAATAACCATAATCGAATAAGCTGGCGCAGGGGCCTGCTTTTTTTGCGCTGCTCTGTCCTTGTTCTGATTTCCATCCCTTTTCACCTCATTAGCGGTAAATATAAGAGTGCTTTCCACAGTTTTCCACAAAGGTGAGGGAGATATACATAGGGAGCAGGGGACTTTTGAGGAAAGGGAGTGTGGATTAAGGAAACAGGATTTACAGTAAGGAATCGAGCCTGTGTTTTAAGGAAAAAGCATGGAGGAATAGGGGGTTATCTTCAGGAATTGGCTAACCGGAGTAAGGAATAATCGTTTGTATTAAATAAAACGTTGTTTTAAGGGGAAAAGATCGGCGGAGGGAGTTTTCAGGATAAAGTAAAGATTGTTCAGGGTATATGTTTTTTGTCAGGAAAAACAGCTGATAGTTCAGGATATTTTTCATTAGTCAGGATAAAGAGCGGATTCTTCAGGAAAACCCCCAACCACCCGTCTCCGATGTCCTCCACCCTTCGAAAAACTCCATAAAAACTATTCCCATTTCAAAAAGGATCGGCTATACTTCAATAGATTAGAACATCATCCACCGCCCAAAGCCTGTCCGGTGCAAGTTTTACAGCGTGCCTGGTTACGTTAAAGATGTTTACAAAAAAGGCGCGGCGTGAAATCAATAAATAAGATCCACACATACTTAAAGAGGTGAAAGTTTTGTCTATTTGGTTTACAGAAAAGCAGACGAAAGATTTTGGTATAACAGCACGCATTAAAAAGACGTATCACAGTGAAAAAACAGACTTCCAGCAGCTCGACATGGTGGAAACCGCTGAGTTTGGCAACATGCTTCTTCTTGACGGCATGGTCATGACAACGGAAAAAGACGAGTTTGTCTACCATGAAATGGTGGCACACGTACCGCTATTTACCCACCCGGATCCGAAAAACGTCCTTGTTGTGGGCGGCGGTGACGGCGGCGTGATCCGTGAGATTCTGAAGCACCCGTCAGTGGAAAGAGCAACGCTTGTTGAAATCGACGGAAAGGTTATTGAGTACTCTAAAGAATTCCTGCCGTCCATTGCCGGGAAACTGGAAGATCCCCGTGTAGAGGTAAAAGTAGACGACGGGTTTATGCACATTGCGAAAAGTGAAGCAGACTATGACGTGATCATGGTCGATTCCACCGAGCCTGTTGGCCCTGCTGTGAACCTGTTTACAAAGGGGTTTTATGAAGGAATCGCAAAAGCCCTTAAAGAAGACGGCGTGTTTGTAGCCCAGACGGACAACCCTTGGTTCCACCAGGACCTGATCCGTAACGCCTACCGTGACGTAAAAGAAACGTTCCCGATTACCCGTCTTTACACAGCGAACATTCCAACGTACCCAAGCGGACTCTGGACGTTTACGATCGGATCAAAGAAACACGATCCTCTTGAAGTGGCGGAAGACCGTTTTCATGAGCTTGATACAAAATACTACACAAAAGATATCCACCGTGCAGCGTTCGTGCTGCCGAAATTCGTGGAAGATCTCTTGAAATAAGGAGGCCTTTTCATGTTTTTTGACCAAGGCTACTCCGGTCGTGTATTCATTATGGGGGACCGTTCCTACGAAGAGAGCAATATCGTTATTTTTGGCATGCCGATGGACTATACTGTGAGCTTCCGTCCCGGTTCAAGGTTCGGGCCGAACCGTGTCCGTGAAGCATCCATCGGACTTGAAGAGTACAGTCCGTATATGGATCGTCATTTAGAAGACGTGAAGTATCATGATGCAGGGGACATGCTGCTGCCGTTCGGGAATGCAGCGAAAAGTCTCGATATGATTGAGCAGTATGCCGAGCAGCTGATCACTGACGGAAAATTCCCGCTCGGAATTGGCGGAGAGCATCTTGTGACGTGGCCGATTATCCGTGCTATGCACAAAGAGTATGATGAGCTTGCTGTTATTCATATCGATGCCCACGCGGACCTTCGTGAGGAGTACGAAGGGGAGGAGCTCTCCCATTCAACTCCGATCAGAAAAACCTGTGAGCTGATCGGACCGGGGAACGTATACTCATTCGGGATCCGCTCGGGTATGCGTGAAGAGTTTCAGTATGCAAAAGAGAGCGGCATGCACATGAGCAAGTTTGAAGTGGCTGCACCTCTTAAAGAGGTTCTGCCAACCCTCAAAGGGCGTCCGGTCTATGTAACCATTGACATTGACGTGCTTGACCCGGCATTTGCACCGGGAACGGGAACGGCGGAAGCAGGAGGGATTTCCTCCAAGGAGCTTCTCGAAGCCATCCAGGCGATTGCCCACTCCGGCATCAACGTGGTCGGCTGTGACCTTGTTGAGGTGTCACCGCCTTATGATCCGTCCGACCAGACAGCGATTGCTGCAAGCAAATTCATCCGCGAAATGATTTTAGGCTGGCCAAAAAAATAATCACTCTCCAGCTGAAAATACCCGCATCAAAACATTGCAAAAGGCACGAAGAACTGTTCTTCGTGCCTTTCAGTGTGGTTACCAGGATGAAAAGTGACCGGCAAAAATGACAAATATCTGATACAAAAGAAAAAAAGCACAGGCAAGATACACGACCCATCGTTTTCTTTTTTGTCTATAGTTGTTGGTCATACTTACTAAAAACCACATTCCAAGATAAAAGAAAACGGCAGAACTAATAACCTCGATACCGTCTAATCCAATCTGATACATGGAAATGATAAATATAACGAAGAATATCCCGCCGAGACCAAGCACTTTTAATGTTTTTGTATTCATTTTATCCATTGTCTCGGTCCTTTTTTGTACATCACGGTCTGCTCTCAAGACGACTCACTCCTCCAAGTTACAGTTTCCATACTTCGTTAATTATTCTTTACGGTTAAAGCCTCTCAAAGTTTCAAGTTTTAACGGCAGTCAAGCTTAACTGTTATTAAACACTCTCAATGATTATGCCGGAATGTGTAATATCCTCTCTTGTATTTTCCAAATCCATTCCCTGCACAATATAGGGGCCATGAAAGAAAAAGTCATTTTAAAGAACGTAGTGGTGATTACCAGAACCCCGCACCTTGAATAATAGGGGTGAAATCAGCTATAATACTTAAGTTATAAGGTTTTTTTAAAGTGTTAATGATAGACATATAACGAAAGTTCGGTGACAGAAATGGAAGGACTTCTAGTCCATATTCATATGAAAACACAAATACATGACCAGGGTCGTAAGGAAACGAACACGGTCAAAGCAACAGGTCGTCTCATGTCCAAAGGGCAGGTAACCTACCTTCGTTTTGAAGAACCTGCTGAAGAGGGCATTGATAAAACGATGCAGACCGTAAAGGTGCAGCAAGGGGAAATGTCGGTGATCCGAAAAGGAGCCGTCAATATGAACCAGCGCTTTGTAACCGGCGTCGAAACGGAAGGGACGTACCACAGCCCGTACGGCCCTATGCGGATGCTCACGGATACAAAAAACGTCCGGTTTTTGTGGGACGAGTCCGCAAGCAAAGGGGAAATACAGCTCAGCTACGCCCTCACACTCCAAGGGGAATTTGCAGGGGATTATGAGATGCGCGTGACATTAAAGGAGGACAAAGAAAGACAATGAGCCAAGTAGAGGAAATGAAACAGCTATTAAAAGATGAAATTAAGCAGTCGGTAATCAGCGCAGGCCTCGCTTCGGAAGAGGAGATTCCAGAGCCGGTCATTGAGCTGCCTAAGGACAAGGCCCACGGAGACTATGCAACAAACATGGCCATGCAGCTTGCACGGGTGGCTAAAAAAGCACCTCGGATGATCGCAGAGGAAATGGCTGCGAACTTTAATAAAGAGCGTGCCCATGTTAATAAGATCGACATTGCAGGACCGGGATTTATGAACTTCTTCATGGATAACAGCTATTTGAGCGATGTGGTCCGTACCGTACTTGAAAAAGGGGACGACTACGGCCGTACGAACTTTGGCGGGGACAAGTCCATCCAGGTGGAGTTTGTATCCGCAAACCCTACAGGAACCCTTCACTTAGGTCATGCCCGGGGCGCTGCCGTCGGTGATTCTCTTTGCAATATCCTGGATAAGGCTGGCTATGATGTGGCCCGTGAATATTACATCAACGATGCCGGCAATCAGATAGAAAACCTCGCTGTAAGTCTTGAAACGCGTTACCTGGAGGAGCTTGGGGAACAAGCCGAAATGCCAGAAGACGGATACCGGGGACAGGATATTATCGGCTTTGCGAAAGAAATCGTTGAAGTTTACGGAGACCGTTTCCAAGATGTTCCCCGTGAAGAGCGTCTTGATTTCTTCCGCGAATACGGTCTGAAGCGCGAGCTGGATAAATTAAAAGAGGATCTGGCAAGTTTCCGGGTCAACTTTGACAACTGGTACTCTGAAACATCTCTTTACACAACAGGCAAAGTGGAAGCCATTCTTGAAGAGCTTCAGGAAAAAGGGGAGACGTATGAAAAAGACGGCGCCCTCTGGTTCGAATCTACAAAATACGATGACGATAAAGACCGTGTTCTTGTAAAAGGTGACGGATCCTATACTTACCTGACACCGGATATTTCCTACCACAAAGACAAGTTTGCCCGTGGCTTTGAAGAACTGATCAACATCTGGGGTGCTGACCACCACGGCTACATCCCCCGAATGAAAGCAGCGGTTCAGGCTCTTGGCTACGACCGCGACCAGCTTGGTGTACAGATCATTCAAATGGTAAACCTGTTCCAGGACGGGGAACGAGTGAAGATGAGTAAACGTACAGGAAAAGCCGTTACCATGCGCGACTTGATGGAAGAGGTAGGCACGGATGCCACACGCTATTTCTTCGCTATGAGAGCAGCAGACACCCACATGGATTTTGATATGGATCTGGCTGTTTCCAAGTCCAACGAAAACCCGGTTTACTACGTGCAGTATGCCCATGCACGCATTTGCAGTATGATCAGACAGGCAAAAGACGCTGGATTTGAGGCCGATCCGTCTGTTGACCTGACTTGCTTAAGCAGTGAAAAAGAACTCGATCTCCTGAAAAAAGTCGGCGAATTCCCTGAAGTCGTCAGTGACGCTGCAGACAAACGCGCACCGCACCGCGTAGCCAATTACGTATTCGACCTTGCCCAGGCACTGCACAGCTTCTACAACGCTGAAAAAGTAATCAACGAAGACGACGCAGACCTCACAAAAGCCCGCCTGGCGCTCATGGAGTCAGTCCGTATTACACTAGCCAATGCACTCGCCCTAATCGGCGTATCCTCACCCGAGAAAATGTAAGAGGAAAACGGGAAGGTCGAACTTAACCTTCCCGTTTTCCGAAGCGATGAGCGAAGCCGCTGCTGTGTTTTGAAGGCTGAGAGGCGCATTTCCTGTCAGCCGCGCAGCGAGCGGAGCCATTGCAAAAGAATGAAGGTCGAACTTAACCTTCCCGTTTTCCGAAGCAATGAGCGAAGCCGCTGCTGTGTTTTGAAGGCTGAGAGGCGCATTTCCTGTCAGCCGCGCAGCGAGTGAAGCCATTGCAAAAGAATGAAGGTCGAACTTAACCTTCCCGTTTTCCGAAGCGATGAGCGAAGCCGCTGCTGTGTTTTGAAGGCTGAGAGGCGCATTTCCTGTCAGCCGCGCAGCGAGCGGAGCCATTGCAAAAGAATGAAGGTCGAACTTAACCTTCCCGTTTTCCGAAGCAATGAGCGAAGCCGCTGCTGTGTTTTGAAGGCTGAGAGGCGCATTTCCTGTCAGCCGCGCAGCGAGTGAAGCCATTGCAAAAGAATGAAGGTCGAACTTAACCTTCCCGTTTTCCGAAGCAATGAGCGAAGCCGCTGCTGTGTTTTGAAGGCTGAGAGGCGCATTTCCTGTCAGCCGCGCAGCGAGCGGAGCCATTGCAAAAGAATGAAGGTCGAACTTAACCTTCCCGTTTTCCGAAGCAATGAGCGAAGCCGCTGCTGTGTTTTGAAGGCTGAGAGGCGGGTTACCTGTCAGCCACGCAGCGAGCGGAGCCATTGCAAGAGAATGAAGGTCGAACTTAACCTTCCCGTTTTCCGAAGCAATGAGCGAAGCCGCTGCTGTGTTTTGAAGGCTGAGAGGCGCATTTCCTGTCAGCCGCGCAGCGAGTGAAGCCATTGCAAAAGAATGAAGGTCGAACTTAACCTTCCCGTTTTCCGAAGCAATGAGCGAAGCCGCTGCTGTGTATTGAAGGCTGAGAGGCGGGTTACCTGTCAGCCGCGCAGCGAGCCCGGAAGATCTATAATGTAAGAGGCGCCGGAGGAGAATTCCCCGCTGGCAGCCTCTTTTATTTTCCTCAAGTATAGATGTACGGACCTCTTTCTGGTACGATAAAGGGTGTCTATAAGTAAAGCGCTTACGTACATACTAATAATAAGATAAAATTGTGTTGAAAAGGGTGAACCGCATGCAGGAGATATTCATGGCTTTAATTGCAGGCCTTGTAGTAGGGTTTGTTTTTGCACTTATCAAGCTTCCAATCCCGGCACCGCCGGCTATAGCAGGAATCGTAGGGATTTTCGGGATTTACCTCGGCTACAAGCTGTTCAGCTTCGTATCAGGTTATTTCGCATAGAAAACAGGGTGGACAAAGAGGCAGCTGCTTCTCTGTTCAGCCTGTTTTTATATATATGGAGTGATAAATGGCAGATATATCTTCAAAAATGATCGATATGTTCGCAAAGGGAGGACAGTCCATGTCGTGTGGACACTCGACAGACGAATATCCGTAAAAGGAGCCAAGTCGATGAATAAAAGAACAAACTCGATGAACAACTCGACGAAGGTGATGAACAACTGCTTAAACCGGCAAAACGCCCCCCCTCGAGAAGATCATTGTTTATTTTTTGAACAGTTAATTGCAGCGGATGCGTGACACTCCAGCAGGACCAGGAGGCTCACCGGCACCCCTCGGAAAGGAAGAGCAATTGAGCGGAAATCAACACCAGAGTTCAACAGAGTAAATTTATAAACATATTAATAATACACTCTGAAATGAGACACTATAAGAGTGATTATTAACGAGGGTGGTGGATTGGATGCCGTGGACATGTGATCGGGATCAGGCGGGTATTTACTATGAAATAAAGGGGCGTGGTCCGTCCATTTTATTTATTCATCCACCCAGCATGGGGCATGTGACATTCCGCAATCAGACTGAAGCACTGGTGGATTCTCATACCATTTTGGTTATTGATATAAGAGGGAACGGACGAAGCGGACTTGATGACACGCCTTTGTCCATGGAGCTTCTGGCAGATGATATAAGAAGGGTTCTCGACCACGCCGGTATCCGCCGGACATTTATCTGCGGCTATTCAAATGGAGGGTCCATCGTTCAGGAATTCTGTATCCGCTATCCCGAGAGAACAAGAGGAATGATTCTCCTCGGAGGTTTTTCCGAAGTAAACAGCTTCCTGCTGCGAAATGAATTCCGTTCAGGCATAGTGGCAGCACGGCTGAAAAAGATGCGGACCATATCAGAAGTTCTTGCAGCTGCTCACGAAAAAGGCGGGAAAAGAAAAGAACTGGCGGAATATGTACGCCGCACATCACCTTCCTTACTGGCAGATCTTTACGAACTGGGGCTCCACTATAAGTCAACAGACAGGCTGCATCACATCACCTGTCCGGTCCTTCTCGTCTATGGTCAGTGGGACTACTACGTACATCATTACCGGTTTATTTTCCAGAAGAAGCTTAAGGTCCCTTGCGATGTTATTTTTATCGGGAAAGCGACCCACCAGCTGCCTACAAAGCATTCAAAAGTACTGAACCACGTTCTCCATGAGTTTATTGTTAAATCGATTAAGAATGAACGGAAAAAGCGCGTACAACAATAAAGAAAGCATGACAAAAGCGCCCAGGGCATCATTGTTTCCTGAGCGCTTTTTACATACTTCATCTGTTGGTCCCCACACAGACAACTATTTTTTATACTCAATAGATGCACCTGACGTTCGTTTTACGCCGCGCACTTTCGATATGTCTTCCATAAAGGCGAGAAGAGCCTTGTCTTTCTGCTTGGCTTCAATCATGACGTCGAAGTCCGTATCAAACTGGCGCATCGTTTCAAGAAACGGTCTCACAAACGAGGTATCAAGTCCTTCGGCGTGTGAACGGGACCGCTCGCCGTCCTTAGGAGAAGAAAGATGAACTTTGGGTCTGAGCCCGGTTGCTTCCCACGTCTCCAAAACTTTAGGCAACGTTTCCTCCAAAGGCTCTGCCCCCGGGTAAACAACATGGTGATGGTAGTCAAAGACAAGAGGGAGGCTTTCCTTTTTGCAGATAAGAAGCACATCGTTTGTGTGATAGGATTTGTCGTCATTTTCAATCATAAGCCTGTTTTTCAAGTGGGACGGAATGTCGTTTATGTTTTTTGTGAAACGCCTGACTGCCGTTTTTTTATCCCCGTATGTACCTCCTACATGGAGAACGAACCGGCACTCCTGAAGACCCATAGCCTCAGCCATCTTATGGTGGTAGGTGAGATCCTCAACAGCCCTATCAGTGACGTCCTGTTTTTCAGACGTGAAGAGGGTAAACTGATTTGGGTGAAAACTTGTCCGGATGCCATGATTCCTCACGAGTTCACCAATCTCTGCCCATTTTTTCTTGAATGGCGTTACATAATCCCACGCAGCTTCGGGGTGGGTGGCGAGAGGGACCATTGATGAGGAAAACCGGAACAGTTCAATTTCGTGGGCCATGCAGTAATGGACTGCACGCTTTGTGTGAGCGATGTTCCTAGCGGTGATCTGATGGAGTTTTTCAATGCGGTCTGCTTTAGACAGTCTTTTAGCATGTGCCCATGTTGTTGTATGAGCAGGGGAAGCATTCCATAACGAAAGGGCATGTGAGACAAAACCAAACCGAATGATCATGAAAAACCTCCTTCTTCCGGCTACATTAAAGGACCAATGGCTGAAGCCAGTGCTTCTTTACTTCTTTTCAGCAATGACCGTTTGTTTAACTGTTCAATCGTTACCCGGTCGCTGCGGTTCAGATCTTCTTTTACCTGTTCCATCACCTGTTCAATCCAGCTTTCGTTATAAATCAGACAGTTCACTTCATTGTTCAGGTAGAAACTCCGTTTATCAAAATTGGCCGTTCCGATGTCACAGATATTGTCGTCTACAATGATGGCTTTTGAATGATAAAAGCCCTGAAAGTAAAGGTGTATTTCCACACCTGCTTCAATAAGAGGGCGGAAGTAAGGGTAGGCAGCATGGATCACGAGAGGGTGATCAGGGTTTTTGGGCATAAGCACCCGAATGTCCACTCCGCGCTTGGCCGCTTGGATGAGTGCGTCTTTTACCTTTTTACCCGGAACAAAATAAGGGCTGCCGATAATTAACGACCGCTTGGCTTTGGAAATCAGTGTAAGAGCAAGCTCTTCCACATGAGCCCCGTCTGATGGGAAGATCTGAATTTGTTTTTTCCCTTCGTGCTGGGGAGGGTAGAAACGGTCTTCGTGAACAAGATCCTCCGAAGACCCGCTTTTCCAGTCAATAAGGAACTGCTTCTGCAGGTCGATGACACCTTCTCCTTTAACTGCCAGGTGATAATCACGCCAGGGGCCGAATTCCGGGTCACGCCCCAGATACTCATCACCCACGTTATAACCCCCGATATAGCCAATCCGCCCATCAATCACAGTAATTTTGCGGTGATTACGCTGGTTGGCACTGTAAAACAGAAAAGGAAGCTTTGGTTTATTTGTAATGGTAAGCTGTACACCGGCTTGCTCTAACGCTTTTCTCCCTTTCCTTGAGACTCTTATTCCCATGAAATCCACCATAAGCCTGACCTCTACACCGGCCTTTGCTTTACTTTTCAGCTTTTCAAGCATCTTTTTACTGATGTCATCTTCCCTGAAAATATAAAAGAGCATATGAATATGCTGCTCCGCCTGCTCAATCTCTCCAAAAAGATGATCAAAGAGTTTGTCACCTCTTGCAAAAAATTCAACATCGCTTTTTCTGAAGGGAGGCTCCTGATAGGGTGGAATATTTTTATGGTGAATGTAGCGTGCAATATTAAAATCGATAATAAATAAAAGGATAACGGCTAAGAGAACAAGAATAATGATTAGAAGAATATTCAGGATTGCCATATTCGGACCTCCTTACGTGTGGGATCTTGCGCCGCATCAAGCTGCTGACACTTCTTCTAGTTTCCCTCTTCAAGTGAAAATCAATCCATCCGGATAAAAAAATGACCATGAATGAATACTCATTCACTATTCGTTGTGGTATAATTAAAAACAAAATTCATTCTATTTTCTGAAAAGGGTTTTTCTTCCGATTTTTCCAGGCGGGAGAAAAATGTCTGAAAGGGGCTGTCTACATCATGGATCCAATCCTCATCAACTGGCTGATGTTCATTCTTGTAACCGGTTACGCGCTTTATTTGTTTGCGACACTGGTCAAAACAAGAATCGAATACATCAAGCTTGGTCAAAAAGCGGAGTTTACCCGTTCGGTAAAAGAACGGAAAGATGTGTTCTTTAAGCAGGTATTCGGTCAGGAAAAGCTGCTGAAGGATAAGAAGAGCGGTATTATTCACCTTATGTTTTTCTATGGCTTTTTACTCGTGCAGTTCAGTGCCATTGACCTGATCTGGAAAGGTCTTGCCATTGGCTCACACCTGCCTTTGGGACCGGTATATCCGTTCTTTACGTTCTTCCAGGAAATTGTTGTCTTAATGATCCTTGTAGCCGTTGTCTGGGCATTCCACCGGCGCTACGTTGAAAAGCTTGTCCGCCTTAAGCAAAATGCCAAAGCGGGGCTTGTTCTCATTTTCATCGGCGGCTTAATGATTTCCAAGCTGTTCGCCAAAGGAACGGAAATGATCTGGCTCGGAAAATCAGCAACCTGGGCTGAGCCGATTGCGACTGGAATTGCAACTGTTCTTTCGCCGATCGGTACAACTGCAGCAGGTGCCCTGTTCTTCGTATTCTGGTGGGCACACCTGTTATTCCTGCTCGTCTTCCTTGTGTACATTCCACAAGGGAAGCACGCTCACTTAATTGCAGGACCGGCAAACGTATACTTAGGACCAACACATAAAACAGGTCAGCTGAAACCAATCAATTTTGAAGATGAAGATGCAGAGAAGTTTGGTAAAAACCAGATCGAAGAGTTTGACCAGAAGCAGCTTCTTGATCTTTACGCCTGCGTGGAATGCGGACGCTGTACGAATATGTGTCCGGCAACGGGAACAGGGAAGATGCTGTCTCCGATGGACCTGATCGTAAAAATGCGTGATCATTTAACGGAAAAAGGCGCAGCTGTCACGTCACGCAAACCGTGGATGCCGACGTACGCCTTTGATAATACCCGTGCCAATCAGCTGGCGGCTGCCGGAGCAGCCGGGCAGGAAGCAGCAGCTGCTTCTGAAGCTTATGACGTAAGCCTTATCGGTGACGTCATTACAGAAGAAGAGCTGTGGGCTTGTACTACCTGCAGGAACTGTGAAGATCAGTGCCCGGTAGCCAACGAGCACGTGGATAAAATTATCGACATGCGACGCTACCTCGTTTTAACTGAAGGAAAAATGGACCCTGAAGCACAGCGGGCCATTACAAACATTGAGCGCCAGGGCAACCCGTGGGGGATCAACCGTAAAGAGCGTGAGAAATGGCGTGACGGCCGGGACGATATTTACGCACCTACGGTAAAAGAACTGAAAAAAGCGGGAGAAGAATTCGAATATCTCTTCTTTGTAGGCTCAATGGGCTCATATGATAACAGAAGCCAGAAAATTGCCCAGTCTTTTGCTAAAGTGATGAATGAAGCGGGCGTTAAATTTGCTATTCTAGGAAACAAGGAAAAGAACTCCGGTGATACTCCTCGCCGTATCGGAAACGAGTTCCTGTTCCAGGAGCTTGCCACAGCGAATATTGCGGAATTCGAGAAAAACGACGTGAAGAAAATTGTCACGTTCGACCCTCACGCATACAACACGCTGAAAAACGAATACCCAGACTTCGGTTTGGAAGCAGAAGTGTATCACCACACCGAGCTTCTTTACGAACTTGTCCGTGACGGACGTCTGAAGCCGGCAAAAGAAGTGAATGAAGTCATCACATATCACGACTCCTGTTACCTCGGCCGCTACAATGATGTATATAATCCGCCGCGTGAAATCCTGAAAGCGATCCCCGGCGTCCAGGTCGTGGAAATGGAACGTAACCGTGAAAACGGTATGTGCTGTGGGGCCGGCGGAGGAATGATGTGGATGGAAGAAGATACTGGAACCCGTGTAAATGAAGCCCGTACCGAACAGGCACTTGCTGTGAGCCCATCGGTCATCGGCAGTGCGTGTCCTTACTGTCTGACCATGCTCAGTGACGGTACGAAATCGAAAGAAGTAGAAGAGTCCGTGAAAACAATGGATATTGTAGAAATTTTAGAAAAATCTTTGGAAACAAAAAAGGAATCTGTCACTGTATAAAGAAGTAAGTAAAGTGATGAAAAAGTAAATCACATCCGGGAGGAGGGAGGATCATTCCTTCTCTCCGGGTGTTACAGCATTTTTTTGGGAGCCTTTTTGAAAGCGCTTTATTCTTTGTCATGTAATTGGTCTGAGCGAGCGTTCAATCATATTGTTCAAATTTAAAGGAGGAATAATCAAATGGGAAAAACGGTCATTGTTAGCGGAGCCAGAACACCGGTTGGGAAACTGGGCGGAAAACTTTCAGGATTCACAGCATCGGAACTTGGGGGAAAAGCAATCTCTGAAGCTTTGAAACGAGGAAACGTAGACACAGGTGATGTTCAGCACGTCATTATGGGGACAGTGCTGCAGGGCGGACAGGGGCAGCTTCCATCACGACAGGCACTGCACCATGCAGGCCTTCCTTGGGAGACGGAAACAGAAACCATCAATAAAGTCTGCGCATCCGGTATGAGAAGTGTCACATTAGCTGATGTATTAATTCGTTCCGGCGAACACGATACGGTTGTGGCCGGCGGGATGGAATCTATGAGTAATGCACCGTATTTTGTGAAAAATGCCAGATTCGGCGTCAAAATGGGACCAACGAAATTTGAAGACATGATGATTCATGACGGACTGACTTGTACGTTCACCGGTGTTCACATGGGTACCTACGGAAACAAAACAGCGAGCGAATATGAACTTACCCGTAAAGTGCAGGATGAGTGGTCCTACAGAAGTCATCAGAGAGCGACTGATGCCATCAGCGCAGGAAAGTTCGCTGACGAGATCGTGCCGGTGGAAGTACCGCAGCGAAAAGGGGATCCTCTCGTTGTAAAAGACGACGAATCTCCACGGGCAGATACGTCTGTTGAAAAGCTTGCGAAACTAAAGCCTGTATTTGGTGCAGACGGGACGATTACAGCAGGAAATGCTCCTGGTGTAAACGACGGAGCCGCAGCATTGGTCGTTATGGACGAAGCAAAAGCAAAAGAGCGGGGTCTTGAGCCGCTTGCAACAATTATCGGGCATACACAGCTTGCAGTAGAGCCGGAAAACTTCCCAAAAACACCGGGTCTTGTCATTAACAAACTTCTTGAGAAAACAGGAAAATCCTTAAGCGATATCGATCTGTTTGAAGTGAACGAAGCTTTCGCAGCCGTGTCACTTGCAAGCGGAAAAATTGCAGATCTCGATCCTGAAAAAGTAAACGTAAACGGCGGAGCAGTAGCACTCGGTCACCCAATCGGTGCAAGCGGAACCCGAGTCATCCTTACCCTTGCCTATGAACTTAAAAGAAGAGGCGGCGGAATCGGTATTGCCTCCATCTGCAGCGGCGGAGGACAGGGCGACGCCATCATGATCCAAGTGTAATAAACCTGCATGTAAAGATGACGATTGGTCTTGTATAAAAGACGATGCAGCAGGAATGCGCGTCACCACCGGGGAGATTGAAGGGGATGGAAGCAGCAACGATATTACTGAAAACTTGCTTAAATCCCACAAAGGAAAAACCTTTTAAATAGTTCACCCTGGTATTTTTTGGGACTCTCAACTACTCATCGCCATTCTAAGCTTCGTTGAATGGAATACGCTCCCTTTCCGCGGACTCGCGCCGAGCCTCCTCGGGGCTCTGCCCCTGTGGGGTCTCGCCTTTCTCGCACTTCCGCAGGAGTGTCGCGTATTCCGTTCCACTCCGCACAATGCGCTGAGGAATAAGAGTACAAGGATAACCATACCGAAAATAGACAGCATGCCTGCTTTGGATTTTGTAAAAAAAGGTGATGAAGCCGAAGTGCCAGTACCACCGCGTAAAGCGAAAGGCACGCAGCCTTTATCTCAAGTGTCCTGATTAAAGAGAAGATAAACAAAGGAGGCTGACTATTCGGCCGAGGTATCTTTATCCTCTTGTCAAAGTAATGCGCAGTTGAACGGATATATGCGACACTCCTGCGGGAAAAGCGAGTTCCGGGGAGACCCCGCAAGCGCGCAGCGCTGAGGAGGCTCCTGAACCGCCCGCGGAAAGGGAGCATATTCCGTTCAACGAAGCTGAATTTAAATAAAGGACTATAGCATCCTTCCAAAGCCAACTAGGCGGTAAGTCAAAACACTGTCAAAAGGAGTCGTTAAACCCCATGGATATAAAACGCGTAATGGTCGTAGGTGCAGGACAAATGGGCTCAGGAATTGCCCAGGTATGTGCCATGAACGGCTACGAAGTCATTCTTCACGACCTGAAGGAAGAATTCGTCCAAAAAGGTATTGAAGGAATAAAAAAACAGCTTGAAAAGCAAGTCAAAAAAGAACGGATTTCAGAAGCAGACATGGACCGGTTCCTCCGTCAGGTACATCTGTCCACAGACTTAAACAATGCTTCTGACGTGGATCTTGTTATTGAAGCTGCAGTAGAAAACATGGAAGTAAAAAAGAATGTGTTCAAGCAACTAGACGCCATATGCCCGGAACATACGATTCTCGCCACAAATACGTCCTCTCTTCCGATTACAGAAATCGGAGCGGAAACGAACCGTCCATCGAAAGTGATCGGCATGCATTTTATGAATCCGGTACCGGTCATGAAGCTTGTTGAAATTATCCGTGGACTCGCTACAGACCAGGAAGTTTATGATGCAATCCGGACCATGTCCGAAAACTTGAAGAAAACACCAGTTGAAGTTCAGGATTTCCCTGGCTTTGTATCAAACCGCATTCTTATGCCGATGATCAACGAAGCCATTTATACGGTATATGAAGGTGTGGCATCACCAAACGACGTGGACGAAGTGATGAAGCTCGGAATGAACCATCCAATGGGCCCGCTCACGCTTGCAGATTTCATCGGCCTTGATACATGCCTGTACATTATGGAAACCCTTCACGAAGGATTCGGCGATGACAAATACCGGCCGTGCCCGCTTCTCCGTAAATACGTAAAAGCCGGCTGGCTCGGCAAGAAAACAGGTCGGGGTTTTTACGAATACAGCTAGAGAGGCGTGAAGCACCATGGAACTGAGATGGAACGAAGAACAGGAAATGATGCGGAAGATGGTCCGCCAGTTTGCAGAGGAGAAAGTAAGCAAAGCAGTACAGCGAATGGAAGAGACCGACGAATTTCCTGCTGAGATCGTTAAGGAAATGGGAAGCCTAGGACTTATGGGGATCCCTATTAAAGAAGAATACGGCGGAGCCGGAATGGATTTTACATCCTACATTCTGGCGATTCATGAACTGTCAAAAGTAAGCGCCACACTGGGCGTTGTCTTATCTGTTCATACTTCGGTAGGAACAAACCCGATACTGGACTTTGGAAACGAAGAACAGAAAAAGCGATACGTACCCAAGCTGGCATCAGGTGAGTATATCGGTGCCTTCGCTCTAACCGAGCCAGGCTCCGGAAGTGATGCGGCCGGGATGAAGACGACCGCTGTAAAAAAAGATGATCATTACATTCTGAACGGATCGAAAGTGTTTATTACAAATGCAGGTGCTGCCCAAACGTATATCGTTTTTGCCAAGACAGATCCGACTGCAGGCGTTAAAGGCATCAGCGCATTTATCGTGGAAAAAGATACACCGGGATTTACGGTCGGCGCGAAGGAAAAGAAGATGGGCCTTCACGGTTCAAACACGTCTTCCCTTTCATTTGAAGATGCCAAAGTACCTGTTGAAAACCTTCTTGGTGAGGAAGGAGAGGGCTTTAAAATCGCCATGGCAAACCTCAATTTCGGCCGGATCGGCATCGCTGCCCAGGCGCTCGGGATTGCTGAAGCGGCCCTCGAGTATGCAACAGCCTATGCTAAAGAACGAAAGCAATTCGGCCGCTCGATCGGCTCCCAGCAAGGTGTCGCCTTTAAGCTTGCAGACATGGCCACTAAAGTGGAAGCAGCCAAGCTCCTCACCTACCGTGCAGCAAACCTGAAAGAACACGGACGCTCCTGTGGAATGGAAGCATCCATGGCGAAGATGTTCGCCTCTGACACTGCCATGAAAGTGGCAACAGAAGCGATTCAGGTCCTCGGGGGATACGGCTATGTAAAAGAATACCCGGCAGAGCGTTTCTTCCGCGATGCAAAAGTCACACAAATCTACGAAGGAACCAACGAAATTCAACACCTCGTAATCAGCAAAGCACTACTAAACAACTAAATGCTATGTCTGATTAACCGACAAAAGAGCTGTGTTGATGCAAGAACATCACAAGATTCCAAGACGAAAGCACCTTCCCACAGATGAAGCGGGAGTGCCCGAGACTCCCGGGGAAGTGGGGGCCAGGCGAGACCCCGCAGTGCATGCAGGCTTCATCAGATCCATGAGGAGGAGGCTTACTTGCACCTCCTCGCATTAAAACGATCCCTTACAAAGTTATTACCAGCAAGCAAAACAACCGAACAACGAGAATAAGAGGCTGAAAGCATGACAGCCCAACCTATGGAGGAATAAAAATGGATTTCTTACTCAGTGAAGAACAACAGATGATCCGGAAGATGGTCCGGGATTTTGCAGAAAACGAAGTAGGACCGACAGCGGCGGAACGTGACGAGGAAGAACGATTCGACCGCGCCATTTTCGACCAGATGGGAGAACTCGGACTGACAGGCATTCCATGGCCGGAAGAGTACGGCGGTATCGGAGCCGATTATTTAAGCTACGTCATTGCCGTAGAAGAACTTTCCCGTGTCTGCGGATCAACAGGCGTAACCTTATCCGCCCACATCTCACTGGCAGGGTGGCCGATCTATACGTTTGGAACAGAAGAGCAAAAGCAAAAGTACCTTCGTCCAATGGCCGAAGGAAAGAAGATGGGAGCCTACGGGCTGACAGAGCCCGGATCCGGAAGCGATGCTGCCAGTATGAAAACTGTGGCAAAGCGAGACGGGGACGACTACATCATTGACGGTTCGAAAATTTTCATTACCAATGCCGGCGAAGCAGAGATCTATGTTGTTTTTGCCCTCACAGATCCAGAGAAAAAGCACAAAGGATGCTCCGCCTTTATCGTTGAAAAAGGAACGCCTGGCTTCTCCATGGGGAAAAAGGAAAGCAAACTTGGCATCCGTTCGTCTCCAACCCTTGAAATTATTTTCGATCAGTGCCGTGTACCTGCAGAAAACATGCTGGGCAATGAAGGAGACGGCTTTAAGATTGCCATGATGACCCTTGACGGCGGACGAAACGGGATTGCAGCCCAGGCAGTAGGGATTGCCCAGGGAGCTCTGGATGCGTCTGTCAATTATGCAAAAGAGCGTAAGCAGTTCGGAAAGCCAATCGGCGTTCAGCAGGGTATCGCCTTTAAACTCGCCGATATGGCTACTAAAATTGAAGCGTCCCGCCTTCTCACGTATCAGGCGGCCTGGAGAGAAAGCCAGGGCATCTCCTATGGAAAAGAATCAGCGATGTCGAAGCTGTTCGCAGGAGATACCGCCATGGAAGTGACAGTGGAAGCGGTTCAGGTATTCGGAGGATACGGGTACATTAAAGAATACCCTGTGGAGCGCTACATGCGTGATGCGAAAATTACACAGATTTACGAAGGTACCAACGAAATTCAGCGCCTCGTCATTTCAAAAATGCTGCTGGCAAATTAATAGAATGAAAGGGGGAAAGAGAATGGAAAACATAGCAGAACGGATCAGAAACAAAGAACTCCGTGCCCTTGCCAGAGGAATCAGCTACGTTGAAGACAATCATGAACAAAAACAGGAACTTCTCTCCATGCTCTTTCCCCATACAGGGAAAGCCCATATCGTAGGCATTACCGGTTCCCCCGGAGCCGGTAAAAGCTCTCTTGTGAACGGTCTGGTGAAAGTATGGCGTAAGCAGGGGAAAACCGTCGGAATTGTAGCGGTTGATCCTACCAGCCCTTTTTCAGGCGGGGCCCTTCTCGGAGACCGTGTACGCATGCGGGACCACGAAGAAGATGACGGCGTTTTTATCCGGAGCATGGGAACGAGAGGGAGTCTTGGGGGACTGTCCGAAGCGTGTAAAGATGCCATCCGTCTTATGGATGCCTCCGGTCTTGATATTGTCATCGTGGAAACCGTGGGTGTAGGGCAGAGTGAACTGGACATCATGAAGATCGCCGACACGATTGCCCTTGTTCTTTACCCGTCGGGCGGCGACGTAATTCAGGCGTTTAAAGCAGGGATTATGGAAATTGCCGATGTGTTCGTGATTAACAAAGCCGATCTTCCGGGCGTTGATCAATTAAAAGGGGAAGTGGAAGATCTGCTTCACTTAACCGCTGAACATAAGGACTGGAAGCCGCCGATATTGAAGACTGTATCGACTGAAGGAAAAGGAATGGACGACGTTGTCTCCCGAATCACTGCTCACAAGGAACAGCTTTTATTGTCAGGCGGTGGAACTGAGCGCAGGTTCAGTCAGCTTGAAGAGGAAGTCACAAGAAGACTGAAAGAACAATTCGCAGAGGATATCCGCGATCTTGTCCGAAGCGAGCTTGAAAATTCGCAAGAACCAGGTGACCCGTACGATACGGCTGCCCGGGTTTACAGACAATACAGAGAAAAATCAGGGGTCAAGGAGGGGAAGGCGTGAAGAAAAAACAAGTTCCGTCCATGGTGAAGGATCAGCGTCTGGTTAAAAAACGCAGAGATCAGATTGTAAAAGCAGCGGTTCAGCTATTTAACAAAAAAGGGTATCACAAGACAACCACTCGTGAAGTTGCCCAGAAGTCGGGCTTCAGTATTGGGACGCTTTACGAGTATATCGGCTCAAAAGAAGACATTCTCTACCTTGTCTGCGACTCTGTGTACGATGAAGTAGTGGAAAACTGGGCGCAGCTCATGGATGAAAACCTTCATGGGCTGGAGCGTCTTAAACAGGTGATCGAAGCGTACTTCCGTGTGGTGAACGATCTGCAGGATGAGGTCCTCGTTATGTACCAGGAATCCAAGTCCCTTTCCGGAGAAGCCCTCAATTATGTGCTGCAAAAAGAATTGAAAATGAAAGCCATGTTTGAAAAAGAACTGCAAAATGCCATTGACGAAGGGTACTTATCCCTTACAAAAGAAGAACTTGATCTTGCGTGCCACAACATTTTAGTTGCAGGACATATGTGGACATTCCGGCGCTGGGTGGTTCAGCGTGAATACACAATCGATCAGTACTGCAAGCTTCAGCTACGTCAACTGCTTGAAGGCTTTAACCTTCAGACATCACCCAGCGTTGAAAAAGAACTGAGCTGATTACTCACAGAAGAAGGCACTAAAAAAGTTCGGTCTTTAACTTTTTTAAGCGCCTTCTCAGAAAGGAAGGATCAACATGAAACGTTACGAACCGAAAAACCCGGTCCGCTTTGTTACGGCTTCAGGCCTTTTTGACGGCCACGACGCCTCCATTAATATTATGAGGCGGATGCTTCAGGCAACAGGTGCCGAAGTCATTCATCTCGGTCATAACCGCTCCGTAGAAGAGGTCGCTGACGCTATCGTCCAGGAAGATGTCCAGGGTGTAGCTATCTCTTCTTATCAGGGGGGGCACGTGGAGTATTTTAAATATCTCTACGATTCTCTTAAAGATCGAGGGGTAAGCCATGTAAATATTTTTGGCGGCGGGGGAGGAGTTATTATCCCTGCAGAAATGAAAGAGCTTCATGACTATGGAATCAAACGAATCTATTCTCCGGAAGACGGGCGGAAAATGGGCCTCCAGGGGATGATTAATGAAATGATGGAGTTGTGCGATTTCCCTCTGGACGATGTGTCGGATGTGGATCTTCAAAAGCTTACAAACCGTGAAGCGAAAGATATTGCACGAATGATCACGGTAGCTGAAAAACGGGCGTTCAACAGCCGGGAAGTGGCAGCCTCTGCAGAAACACTCTTTGAAGAAGCGGTTAATCAGTCGAATCTGCCCGATGTCCCTGTCCTTGGGATTACCGGAACAGGAGGCGCAGGAAAAAGTTCGTTAACCGATGAACTGGTCCGACGTTTTTTACGGGCATATGAGGACAAAACCCTGGCGATCCTGAGTGTTGACCCGACTAAGAAAAAGACCGGTGGAGCGCTGCTCGGTGACCGGATCCGGATGAATGCGATTCATCATCCCCGTGTTTACATGAGAAGCCTTGCTACCCGCGACAGCCGTCAGGAACTGTCAAAAGCGATTGAAGAATCCATCCGTGTAGTGAAAAAAGCCGGTTTTGACCTGATCATTGTGGAAACGAGCGGAATCGGTCAGGGAGATGCTGCCATCTCAGACGTGGCGGATGTATCCATGTACGTCATGACAAGCGAGTTCGGGGCGCCTTCTCAGCTTGAAAAAATCGATATGATCGACTTTGCCGATTTGATTGCCATTAATAAATTTGACAGAAAAGGTTCGGAGGATGCCCTCCGTGAAGTGCGCAAGACGTACCAGCGAAGCCATACGCTGTTTGAAGAAGACCCGGAAACCATGCCTGTTTTCGGAACGATTGCAAGTCAGTTTAACGATCCGGGAACGAACCGTCTATTTTACGAGCTTGCAGTCATTCTGGATAAAAAATGCGCCGGCAGCTGGGGCACCGACCTCGGTAAAACTGACAAGCTGACAGAAAAGGATGCCATTATCCCTCCTGAGCAGATCCACTATCTCCGTGAGATCGCCCAGAAAGTAAGAGGATACCATGCTGATACAGAGGCTGAAGTAAAGAAAGCCCGCCGATTGTTCCAGGTGGAGGGAACCCTTGAAGCGATCGATGAAGAAGGAACAGAAGGTGTTGACCGCACGAGCCTTCTTGAGCTTCGGGATCACTACTCCCAGTCTCTTGATTCACAATCAAAAGAGACGCTGGATACATGGGAAAGTACGAAAGAAGCCTATGCTAAAGACGAGTTCGTCACGAAAATCCGTGACAAGGAAATCGTGACGGAACTGAAGACAACAAGCCTGTCCGGACTCGATATTCCAAAAGTGAGTCTGCCGAAATACGAAGACTATGGCGAGATTGTCCGCTGGGTCCGTAAAGAAAACGTACCGGGGAAGTTTCCTTACACAGCAGGCGTGTTTCCGTTCAAGCGTAAAGGGGAAGACCCGAAGCGTCAGTTTGCCGGAGAAGGATCTCCTGAACGCACCAACCGCCGCTTCCACTATTTATCCAAGGACGACGAAGCGAAGCGCTTATCCACTGCCTTTGACTCCGTTACGCTGTACGGAGAGGACCCGGGATACCGTCCTGACATTTACGGAAAAGTCGGTGAGAGCGGTGTGAGTATCTGTACCCTTACCGATATGAAAAAGCTATATGACGGGTTTGATCTGTGTGCTCCGTCTACGTCTGTTTCCATGACGATCAACGGGCCGGCACCGATTATTCTCGCCATGTTTATGAATACAGCGATCGATCAGCAGCTCGCATTCTTCGCAGAGGAAAACGGCCGCCCTCCAACGGATCAGGAGACTGCGGGAATTAAAGCCAAGACCGTTTCTACGGTCCGAGGTACTGTTCAGGCCGATATTTTAAAAGAAGACCAAGGACAGAACACGTGTATCTTTTCAACGGAGTTTGCTCTTCGTATGATGGGAGACATCCAGCAGTACTTTATCGATAACAAAGTACGTAACTATTATTCAGTCTCCATCTCCGGCTACCATATTGCCGAAGCCGGGGCGAATCCAATCAGCCAGCTTGCCTTTACACTGGCTAACGGATTTACGTACGTGGAGTATTACTTGAGCCGCGGAATGAACATTAACGACTTTGCGCCGAATCTGTCGTTCTTCTTCAGTAACGGCCTCGATCCTGAGTACACCGTTATCGGACGTGTAGCGCGGCGTATCTGGTCTGTAGCTATGAAGAACAAGTACGGAGCAAATGAGCGAAGCCAGAAGCTGAAGTATCACATTCAAACATCGGGCCGTTCTTTACACGCCCAGGAAGTGGACTTCAACGACATCCGTACAACACTTCAGGCACTGCTTGCGATATATGACAACTGTAATTCTCTTCATACGAATGCCTATGACGAAGCGGTGACAACACCGACAGAGGAATCTGTCCGCCGTGCCATGGCGATCCAGCTGATTATTACAAAGGAGCTCGGCCTGGCAAGAAACGAGAACTCTCTTCAGGGCTCGTTTATTATCGACGAACTTACGGATCTTGTAGAAGAAGCGGTGTTAATGGAACTTGAGCGTCTGAATGACCGGGGCGGTGTACTCGGTGCCATGGAGACTCAGTATCAGCGAGGAAAAATTCAAGAAGAATCTCTACTTTATGAGACGAAAAAGCATAACGGTGACCTTCCAATCATCGGCGTGAACACGTACCTGAACCCGAATCCACCTTCAGAGGACGAGTTTGAGATGGAACTGGCCCGTGCCACGAAAGAAGAAAAAGAGGGACAGATTACTCATTTGAAAGAATTCCAGGATTCAAACGGAACAAAAGGGGAAGAAGCGTTAAACCGTCTGAAGCAGACGGCGCTGAATGGGGGCAACCTGTTTGAAGAGCTGATGGAGACGGTCCGCTATGCGAGTCTCGGCCAGATTACAAATGCTTTATATGAAGTGGGCGGTCAGTACCGCAGAAACTTGTAAACGTTATGTAGGGACCCGGGCTGCCTCAATCTGAGGCAGCTCTTGTTTATTAAAAGGAAATATAAAAGTTCTCTGTGAATTTATAATGAGATTTGACCGCGTAAGCTTCCTTGATCAAATGAAGTATTTAGCTTTGTTTTAATAATGGGTATTTTTAAGAGACGATTTACTGTAGGAAAGGAATTCCTAAGTACCTAAGTGTCTCTTTCACGTCCTTACTTTGAATTGGAGAAGCGATGTAGCCGGAATGTCCTCCTGCGGTAGCAGGGGCTGGGAGAGACACCGCAAACGAAGTGAGGAGGCTCGCCGGCACCGAAGGGACATACCGGCTGCATGTTACATCTTACGACTTTTAATATTTGTGTTTCTCCTTAATATGGGGGAGGGTCTGTAAACTCAAGCAACGGAAATCGACCTCCGGGTTTAACAGGGTCAGTGCGTAAGTTAATCCAGAGGATCTTTGCTTTTTCCGTATTTCAAAAGGTCATAAACAGCCATCATGTCACTCGGATGATCTTCTGAGTACCGCGCCGGGAAAAGGGCGAAGAACATATAATAGACTGAAAAGTAGACGAACTGGTAAAAAAAGATGTGAGGTTCAAACATGCCGGTCAGTATCAGGCTGTTTATGAGAATGATGCTCCCGGCATTAAATAACGATCCGCCGAGAAAAACGAGTATATGAGCGATTTTTGTGTCGTGTTTCAGTTTTTCGTACTGGCAAAAGCTGTGCCAGAAATAAATCCGTCTTACCTCTACAGGGCCAAGGGCAAATAATTTTTTGCCGGCACCGATCGTAAAGGTAATCTTCCCTCCAAAAATCCAGGCAAAAAAAGCATGACCAGCCTGGTGAATCATTGTGATCAGAGGAAGAATGACTAATAGTGACAAAAAGAACAATGTCATGTCTTCTAAATTAAAAATAGAGATTTCTCCTCTCCTGCTCAATGTTAAAGCGTCAGGGGTTTTGAGCAGGAATTGACGGAAAGGACCGGCTTCTTAAAAGATCGTTGTGTTAAAGGTCATTGCTTTTGTCAGTAAGCGTTGATGGAGCAAAACGGGAGGAAAATCAACACCGGGGTATAACAAAACCTAACAGATAAATCCAGCCGGTAAGCGGGGGCTTCCGGCCTCCTTTTTTAAGAAGCGGACTCCTATAATAAAAAATGTTGCTTGCTTATGTCAATGAAACGGTGTAAAAAGGGTATAAAGAAGGTTTGAAGTGGAAAACATTGGATGGATAGGTGCGGTTTGATTTGCGCTTAAAGTAAGTGCTTTCCGATGGTTGCTGCAAGATACGCTTTGTGGCTTTCATGCCCTTTATTTAGATTCCTGCTGTCTGGATCATTTCTTTCTTCAACCTGCTTTGATAGACTGGCATAAAGACAGTGTTTATGTTTATAATGAAAGGTGCAATTTAACAATTCTCTGTTTCGATTTTGATAAGGAAATAGTGTCGGGAGCCAAAAGGTCCACGAGGTTCTCACATTACCTATAAAGAACTAAGATTATGAGGGCGAAAGGAAGTGCCGGTTGTGAGCTTTAAACAATATAATGATACACAGCTGAAAGAATTATCCATGTTGGAGATTGCATACGAACTTTTGAAGGAGAAAAAAGGGTCTGAAGAGTACCACGTGTTGCTTAAGCAAGTGGCTGGGATGAAAGAAATCTCTGATGCCGATCTCAAAGACCGTATTGCGAACCTTTACACTGAAATGTCTCTTGACGGCCGTTTCGTAAACCTTGGAGACAACAAGTGGGGTCTTCGTTCCTGGTATCCGTTCGATCAGACGGAAGAGGAACTTTCCCAGACGAACAAGCCGAAAAAGAAAAAGCTTCGTGCATCTGCAGATGAAGATGATGACATCTTTGGTGATCATGAGGACGACTTCGACGAGTTTGAAGATCTTGAAGATGAGCTTGACGAACTTGCCAATGAAGAAGACGAGGACTTCGAAGATCTGGATGAAGAAGACGAGTTTGACGGTGAAGAGGACGAAGAAGACTTAGACAGTGAAGACGAAGAAGATCGTTAATTTTGACTGCTGCTCATTACAGACTGCCTATTGACATGGACGTACATTCTAGGTAGAATCATTTTTGGGCTACACAAGCACGTAAATATGAACGAAACCAATATATAAACAAAAGTGCCCCTCAATGCGAACGCTTGAGGTGGGCACTTTTGTTTTTTTTGTTTTGGCTATGTTAAAAGATTATTGTTGTTTTAAAAAGTTGATTGCAGCGAATGCGTCCCCGCGGGCGAAAGGAGCGGAGATCAACATTAACAGAGCCTTGTTTTTTAAAATGCGGAAGCTTCTAACCATTTAGGGTTATCCTAAAGGCGGATGTTCCGTCCCCTGAAATACACAAAAGAAAAGGAAGGGAACGTAATGACAAAATATATCTTCGTAACCGGTGGAGTAGTATCTTCTCTTGGAAAAGGCATTACCGCGGCATCTCTCGGCCGTCTTCTTAAAAACCGAGGCCTGAAAGTGACGATCCAGAAATTTGACCCATACATCAACGTGGACCCGGGAACAATGAGTCCGTATCAGCACGGGGAAGTTTTCGTTACAGGCGACGGTGCTGAAACGGATCTTGACCTTGGTCACTACGAGCGCTTTATTGATATTAACCTGAATAAAAATTCCAACGTAACAACAGGTAAGATTTACTCCAGTGTCCTGAAAAAAGAGCGCCGCGGAGATTACCTTGGCGGAACCGTACAGGTTATCCCCCATATTACCAATGAGTTGAAAGAGCGGATCTTCCGTGCAAGCAAAGACGGCAGCCCGGATGTTGTCATCACTGAAATCGGCGGAACAGTCGGGGACATTGAAAGCCTGCCTTTCCTTGAAGCCATCCGTCAGATCAAGAGTGACGTGGGTGTGAGAAACGTAATGTACATTCACTGTACACTTATCCCTTACCTGGCAGCTGCAGGGGAAATGAAGTCAAAACCGACCCAGCACAGTGTAAAAGAGCTCAGAAGCCTCGGTATCCAGCCAAACGTAATCGTGGTTCGTACAGAGCGCCCAGTACCTGAAGACATGAAGGATAAAATTGCCCTTTTCTGTGACATTGAAAAGGAGGCCGTTATTGAAGCGCGTGATGCAGAAACACTATACGAAGTTCCTCTTGAGCTTCAGCGTCAGAACTTCGACGACTATGTCTGCAACTACCTTGATCTTCCGAAAGCAGAAGCAAACATGGACGAGTGGAACGCTCTTGTTGAAAAAGTAACAAACCTGTCAAAGAAAGCAACCATTGCTCTCGTAGGTAAATATGTTGCCCTTCAGGATGCTTACCTCAGTGTGGCGGAAGCTCTGAAGCACGCAGGATATAACTTTGATGCAGACGTTGACATCAAGTGGATCAACTCAGAAGATGTGACACGGGAAAATGCTGCCGAGCTTCTTGGCGGTGTGGACGGCATCCTTGTACCGGGCGGATTCGGTGATCGCGGTATTGAAGGTAAAATTGCAGCAATCGAATACGCGCGAACGAAAAATGTTCCATTCCTCGGCATCTGCCTTGGTATGCAGCTGGCCAGCGTGGAATTTGCAAGACACGTTCTCGGTATGGAAGGGGCTAACTCAGCTGAGCTGAACCCGGGTACACCATACCCTGTTATTGACCTTCTTCCGGAGCAGAAAGATGTGGAAGATTACGGCGGAACGCTTCGTCTCGGTCTGTATCCGTGTAAGCTTCAGGAAGGCACAAAAGCGTATGAAGCATACGGTGAACAGGTTGTTTACGAACGCCACCGTCACCGTTATGAGTTCAACAACGAGTACCGTGAGCAGATGGAGGAAGCCGGCTTTACATTCTCCGGGACCAGCCCGGACGGCCGCTTAGTGGAAATCGTGGAGCTTAAGGATCACCCTTACTTTATCGCGTCCCAGTTCCATCCGGAATTTATCTCCCGTCCGACCCGCCCGCAGCCGTTATTCAGAGACTTTATCGATGCGAGCCTGAACAATAAGTAAAAGAAAAAGCTGATCTTTTTTGGGGGATCAGCTTTTTTGTGTGCCAGGGTGGCGCAGTTTCAGGGAATTTTTTTGTTTTCAGGAATCGGGCCGTTGGAATAAGAAAAAAAGGTGTATTTTCAGGAATCTGCACCCACACCCGCACTGCCTGCTTACAACTACCCGCGGTTCTCTGCAAGAATTTCTTCCGTCGTAAAGTAAAGATTGTAATACGCATAAAGGGCGATTAGGAGCTTAGGCTGACCAACCCGCTCACCCCGTTCGTTCGGAACGAGTCCTTTTTTTACCCCTAAATCAATTGAAACATCGGTCAGGTTCTCCAGGGACGGTCCGTCTTCGTCCCGTTTTTCTCCTGTGAAAACGGCAATCGTCTGGATTCCCCGTCCTCTCAGGCTGTCAGCAATCATGCAGCAGGCAGCTTCGTTTGGAGAAGGACTAAAAATGAGGACCGTATCCATTTCATCAAGCTCATGTAGCCGGCCTTCTTCAACGGCAACAAGGTTCTCAAAACGATCCACGCCCTTAATCGCCTGGGCGAGGACCCCTTCCATTTCCCCGGTGGCAAACATGCCTATTTTTCCATTGGTGATAAGGCTCTGGGCAATGAGTCTTGAGCCGTCTTCGAAAGCTTCTTCGTATGTATCATTCATTTTGTTGAGCAGCCCCTGAAGCTGCGTGGAAAAGATTTTTTGCATCGTGAAATCATGCTCCCTTCATTTTTCTACTATATGAAATTGTAAATTAACTGTAATGTTTACTGCTGTTAATAGAGTGGTACATTGTGTACAGATGTGTCTTTCCCCGGAAGACACATGTCCGCGAGGTTCGCACATGCGTCACAGGTTGCATCAGTGCAGACGGAGGTTATAACGAACCTTCCTTATTCAGTATAAGCAACGAAGGTAAAAAAAAACAACGCATATGCTGACAGAAAAGAAGGAAGATCCTGTCTTCTTAGCGAAGATAATTAGTTGTATGCAAAAGTAATGTTTGGCGTGGGAGAAACTATTGAGAGGGGGAACCCGAGTGAAGAAGAAGCTGCTTATTGTAGATGATCAATATGGCATACGTGTCTTACTTCATGAGGTATTTGAAAAAGACGGATTCGACACATACGACGCTTCCAACGGAAAACAAGCGCTTTCGATTGTGAGAGACAAGAATCCTGATCTCGTGCTCCTGGATATGAAAATTCCCGGGATGGACGGGCTGGAGATTTTAAGAGAGATGAAAAAAATGGGTGTGGAAACAAACGTCATTATGATGACGGCTTACGGCGAGCTTGAAATGATCAATGAAGCAAAGAAGCTGGGTGCGCTGGCCCACTTTGCAAAGCCGTTTGATATTGACGAGGTTCGTGAAAAGGTAAAAGAACATTTGATGGTGTAATGACTGGGCTGTATTCGTAAAAAAGCACCGGCTTGCGGGCCAGTGATGTTTCAAGAAGCTGTGATCCATCGATTAACACATTTATTCTGAATAGAGGATGAAATTTTAACGGGTTATGCTATAATGGACAAGTGAATCAACCCGTTGGGATGACTTTTCTCGTGAAGAATGCTGTGATATACCGAAAGGATCATGGCTTTTTGGTACGAGCTGATAAGGATGTAAGTGAAAAGCTGCGTCTGCAAACGTCCGAGTACAAATGGTAAGGATAAAACACACTCCGGTGGTAAATAGTATCATTATCGTTTGTATTCTTTTAATTACTTACACATTCCAAGGGCTGATCATAATGCTCGTGATTTCAAAGGAGGATATTTAGAATGCCTTTAGTATCAATGAAGGAAATGCTGGAAACAGCAAAAGCAGAAGGGTACGCAGTTGGACAGTTTAACCTGAACAACCTTGAGTTCACCCAGGCAATCCTACAAGCAGCACAGGAAGAAAACTCTCCGGTAATCCTCGGAGTTTCTGAAGGAGCAGCACGTTACATGGGAGGCTTCGTAACTGTTGTTACAATAGTTGAAGCTCTTATGGCTGAGTATGAAGTAACGGTTCCTGTGGCCATTCACCTTGACCACGGTTCAAGCTTTGAAAAATGTGTGGAAGCGATATATGCAGGATTCACTTCTGTTATGATCGACGGATCTCACCATCCGCTTGAAGAAAACATTGCGGTAACGAAAAAAGTTGTTGATGTAGCCCACGCGCTCGGAATTTCTGTAGAAGCTGAGCTTGGCCGTATCGGTGGTCAGGAAGATGACCTGATTGTTGACGATGCAGAAGCAGCTTACGCAATCCCGGCTGAGTGTGACGAGCTGATCAGAGCAACAAACGTTGACTGTTTTGCTCCGGCACTTGGATCTGTACACGGTCCTTACAAAGGTGAACCAAACCTTGGATTCGACCGCATGAAGGAAGTATCTGAACTAACGGCAGTACCACTTGTTCTTCACGGTGGAACAGGCATTCCGACAAAAGATATCCAAAAAGCGATTTCTCTTGGAACAGCTAAAATCAACGTGAACACGGAAAGCCAGATTTCATCGGCTAAAGCCGTTCGCGAAACACTTGCTAACGATGCTGAAATGTATGACCCGCGTAAATATATGGGACCAGCCCGTGAAGCAATCAAAGAAACAGTTAAAGGCAAAATGCGTGAATTTGGTTCTTCCCAAAAAGCGTAATGATACAGACAGTTGGCTGCGGACAAGCGTCCGCTTCCAACTTTCTTTTTCAACATGTTCGCCTGAATCTTCAGGAAATCGTAAGCGCTAACATAATGTACAGCTGGAAAGGTGGACGCCCAAGTGAGATTTTTTATTGATACGGCTAACATAGATGAGATTAAAAACGCACATGAATTAGGTATTCTATCTGGTGTGACAACAAACCCTTCCCTTGTAGCAAAAGAAGGCGTTGATTTTCATGATCGATTAAGAGAGATTACGAGTATCGTAACGGAAGGCTCCGTGAGTGCAGAAGTGATTTCCACGGAGGCGGAAGGGATGATCGAAGAAGGTAAGGAGCTTGCTGCCATTGCCCCGAACATCACGGTGAAAGTACCGATGACACTTGAGGGACTGAAGGCAGTACGGACGTTTGCAGACCTTAACATCAAAACCAATGTGACTTTGGTATTTTCAACAAACCAGGCCCTCCTGGCTGCCAGAGCCGGTGCAACCTATGTGTCACCGTTTCTCGGAAGGCTCGATGACATCGGTCACGACGGACTGGAATTAATCAGTGCCATTGCAGAAGTTTTTGATATTCATAGTATTGATACTGAGATTATTGCGGCATCCGTTCGTCATCCTGTCCATGTAACAGAGGCGGCAATGAGGGGCGCCCATATTGCCACGATTCCCCACAAGGTGATTGCACAGCTTGCATCACACCCGTTAACGGACGCAGGAATCGAAAAGTTCCTGAGCGACTGGGAAGAAGCGAACGCATAAGCTGAGCGTTACAAAAAACAGGCACCTTTTTCTCCGGGTGCCTTTTACGTTTTCTTTAAAGAAAGACGATACTTTTTTTCCGTTGAATGGTTATAATGGGATAAAAGTAAGGTTGGTTTATAACACCTACGAATAGAAGGGAAGCTGAATATGGAAAAGCTTTTAATTGAAGGCGGACATTTACTCGAAGGCACAGTGCCCATCAGCGGAGCAAAAAACAGTGCGGTGGCTCTCATTCCTGCAGGGATTTTGGCCGATTCCACTGTAACAATTGATAATCTGCCTGACATTTCAGATGTTGGCATCCTGGCAGAACTCCTTGAAGAAATCGGCGGAAAAACCGAGCTGGATGGCGACACACTGACAATACATCCGGAAAATATGTTTGCCATGCCTCTGCCAAATGGTCATGTAAAAAAACTTCGGGCCTCTTATTACATGATGGGGGCTATGCTGGGAAAGTTTAAAAAAGCCGTTATCGGTCTCCCTGGAGGATGTAACCTGGGTCCCCGCCCGATCGATCAGCATATAAAAGGCTTTGAAGCGCTCGGCGCAAAAGTAACCAATGAACAAGGGGCGATTTACCTTCAGGCGGACGAGCTTACAGGAGCCCGTATCTATCTTGACGTTGTAAGTGTTGGTGCGACCATTAACATCATGCTTGCGGCTGTAAAAGCAAAAGGGCGTACCGTTATTGAAAACGCAGCGAAAGAACCGGAAATCATTGATGTAGCCACCCTTCTCAGCAACATGGGTGCGAAGATCAAAGGGGCCGGAACAAACGTTATCCGCATCGATGGTGTGGAACATCTTTCTGGCTGCCGTCACTCCATTATTCCCGACCGCATCGAAGCAGGAACGTTTATGCTTGCTGCGGCAGCGATGGGGCGTTCTGTGATTATCGATAACATCATCCCGTATCACCTGGAGTCCCTTACAGCCAAACTCCGTGAAATGGGTGTGAGAATCGAGACAAATGATGACCAGGTCTTTATTCACGGAGCAAACAGCGATCTGACCGCGGTAGACGTAAAGACGCTTGTTTACCCAGGGTTTCCGACAGACTTACAGCAGCCGTTTACGAGTCTTTTGACCAAAGCCCAAGGATCGAGTATGGTCACAGACACGATTTACAATGCCCGTTTTAAACACATTGATGAACTCCGCCGCATGGGCGCAGACATCAAAGTGGAAGGACGATCTGCCCTGGTTAACGGCGGAAAACGTCTTGAAGGAGCACGGGTCCGTGCAAGTGACCTGCGTGCCGGAGCAGCCCTTGTTATTGCCGGTCTTATGGCAAACGGGGTTACGGAAATAACCGGTGTTGAACATATCGACCGGGGTTACTCGAACCTGGAAGAGAAACTGAAGAATCTCGGGGCCACGGTGTGGCGTGAAACCCTTGATACGAAAGAGGAAGAAGAAGTAAAAAGCTCGTCATAATACCATCAACAGACTTGGGGGAGAGGTTTATGGAAAGAAGCTTATCAATGGAACTTGTCCGTGTAACAGAAGCAGCAGCACTCGCATCTGCACGCTGGATGGGAAGAGGAAATAAAGAAGGGGCCGACCAGGCAGCAACAGAAGCGATGCGTGATGTATTTGACACCGTGCCGATGAAAGGGACTGTCGTTATCGGAGAAGGGGAAATGGACGAAGCACCGATGCTTTATATCGGTGAACGTCTGGGGAACGGATACGGTCCCCGCGTCGATGTGGCGGTTGATCCTCTTGAAGGAACGAACATCGTAGCAAGCGGAGAATGGAATGCCCTTGCAGTCATTGCGATTGCAGACAAAGGAAATCTTCTTCACGCACCGGATATGTACATGGAAAAAATAGCAGTCGGTCCTGAATCCGTAGGTAAAGTGGATCTCGATGCACCGATTATTGATAACCTGCGAGCAGTAGCAAAGGCGAAAAATAAAGATATAGAAGATCTCGTTGTTGCGATTCTGAAGCGCGAGCGTCATGCGGCAAAAATTCAGGAAATCCGTGAAGCAGGAGCAAGAATCAAGCTCATGGGAGACGGAGACGTGGCGGCTGCGATCAACACGGCCTTTGACGACACAGGTGTAGACATCCTCCTCGGTTCAGGTGGCGCCCCGGAAGGCGTTCTGGCAGCAGTAGGACTCAAATGCCTCGGCGGTGAAATTCAGGGTAAGCTTCTCCCAAGTAACGAAGAGGAACTGGCCCGATGCAAGAAGATGGGGATCGATGATATAAACCGTGTCCTGATGATGGACGACTTGGTGAGCGGCGATGACTGTATTTTTGCAGCTACAGGTGTAACGGACGGTGAACTGTTACAAGGTGTCCGGTACCACGGCCACACAGGTCATACCCAGTCTATGGTTATGAGAGCAAAATCAGGTACTGTCCGATTTATTGATGGTAAACACAGTCTTCAGAAGAAACCGGATCTCGTCATAAGGTAAACCCCAAATGCCTTAAAAGGTCAAACAGAGCACCTTTTAAGGCATTTTCTTATTTTACTTCCTTTTTCAACGGGTTTAAAAACAGCCCGCTTCGTAAATAATGATTCCAGTAAAATCTTTTTCTTGAAACAGTGCCTGTTTCTGATTAGAATAGAGAGTATCTACGTTGATCCTGACGAAACATTACCCAGTCCCTGCGTAAACGTTCTGTTTACCCAAACCTCAAAGTGCACTCCGTTTTTACCCTTCTGCGGTCATTTCCTAACACATTTAAAACTGATTCCAATGACCTTTTGAATGGAAAGTAAACAGCCGTCCCGGCATTCGTCTGCTTATGTCTTTTTGTGCAAAACCCGTATGCCCTGACCGGACAGGACTGCAAAAACATAATTATAATTTTAGTAAAGGTGTGATTAATGGTATGGGAGTCACCTTATCTCAACTGGAAAATATGAAACTTAAAGAACTTTATGAAATGGCCAAGCATCATAAAGTCTCTTACTACAGCCAATTAACAAAAAAAGAACTTATTTTTGCTATCTTAAAGAAGGCGGCAGAGAGTGAAGATCTTATGTTTATGGAAGGGATTCTTGAAGTTATCCCGACAGAAGGATTTGGTTTTCTTCGTTCAAACACCTACAAGCCGAGCTCACAGGACATTTATATTTCAGCCTCTCAGATTCGCCGCTTTGAACTCCGTAACGGAGACAAGGTAGCGGGTAAAGTACGGAAGCCAAAAGAGAATGAGCGTTATTACGGCCTTCTTCAGGTAACGGCAGTGAATGGACAGGACCCGGACCTTGCGAGAAGCCGCCCTCACTTCCCGCAGCTTACACCGTTATATCCTGAACAGAAAATGACACTGGAGTACGATCCGCGCATGGTCGCTTCCCGTGTGATTGATATGATCGCTCCGGTCGGTTTTGGTCAGCGTGGTATGATTGTAGCTCCTCCGAAAGCCGGTAAGACCCTGCTTTTGAAAGAAGTAGCGAACAGCATTGCCGAGAATCACCCGGATCATGAACTGATTGTTCTTCTCATTGACGAGCGTCCGGAAGAAGTAACGGACATGGAACGTTCTGTTAAAGGAGAAGTTGTCAGCTCTACATTCGATGAAGTACCGGAAAACCATATTAAAGTAGCAGAACTCGTTCTTGAGCGTGCCATGAGGCTTGTGGAGCATAAAAAAGACGTGGTTATTTTAATGGACAGCATCACCCGTCTTGCACGTGCGTATAACCTTGTTATCCCACCAAGCGGCCGTACCCTGTCCGGCGGTATTGACCCGGCCAGTTTCCACCGTCCGAAGCGTTTCTTCGGTGCTGCAAGAAACATTGAAGAAGGGGGAAGCCTGACAATTCTGGCTACTGCTCTTGTAGATACCGGCTCCCGTATGGATGATGTCATTTACGAGGAATTTAAAGGAACAGGTAACAGTGAGATACATCTTGACCGCAAGCTTGCTGAACGCCGTATCTTCCCTGCGATCGATATTCGCCGCTCCAGCACCCGCCGCGAAGAACTGCTTCTTCCGAAAAAGCAGATCGACAACCTGTGGGCCATGAGAAAAACGATGAACGATCAGCCTGACTTCCTTGAGGCCTTCCTGAAAAAAGTGAAGCAGACGAAGACGAACGAAGAATTCTTCAGCTCTTTTGAACAGGAAAAGACCGGAAAAGTAAGGATTAAGTCGTAAAAAAGGCGTCGCTCCTGGTTTTGAACGAATTTGTAGTTTTTTAAACAGCTGTTGCAAATTAAACAGCATCTTGATATAATTTCGTCATATGCGAAAATCCTTGTACTCATACGTGCGTGCAGGAATTAAACTCTGATTCGAAAGATTCAGGGCGGAAGGAGATGAAAAGAATGAAAGCAGATATCCATCCAAAATACCAAAAAGTTGTATTTAAGGATACAAGCACTGGCTTTATGTTCTTAACGGGTTCAACTAAAGGTTCAGCTGAGACAGTTGAGTGGGAAGACGGTAACACGTACCCAGTAATCAACGTCGAGGTTAGTTCTGATTCTCACCCATTCTACACTGGTAAACAAAAGTTTGCCGATGCAGGTGGCCGTGTGGACCGTTTCAAGAAGAAATACAACCTTTAATCAACTGGATAATAAAAACAGGCAAGGATTTGTTCTTGCCTGTTTTTTTTGCCCGGATTCAGGGCCTTTGTATAAGTGTCCTGGATAAACATCCGATGCGGGGCGGACGAAGATCCGGTTATCCGCAGCGGTTTGAACTGGATTAAATGGAAAACCTCCGTTTTTTTCCCTCAAAACATCAATTCTTCTCAACGATCTGTATCCGGGCGATACAAAGCGTAAAGGCCGTAAAAAGGTACAATAATCGACTAAATAAGACGTTGAGTTTTTGCCTGAAAGGGTAATATAATGGGGAAAAGTGTCAATTGGAACCGGCAGTCTGCCGGACGGTTTACATATACAGAAGGTTAAGTAGGGAGCTGTTTTTGATGAATTTAACAAGAAGAGAAGGATGGCTGGAAGTTGTATGCGGCAGTATGTTTTCCGGAAAATCGGAAGAACTGATCCGCCGGGTCCGCCGTGCCAGCTTCGGGAAATTAAAAGTACAGGTGTTTAAGCCTGCTCTTGATAACAGATACAGTGAAGAAGAGGTCGTATCCCATAATGGAACAAAGGTGACGGCACTTCCAATCAAACGTTCCACAGACATGCTGGATCGGCTTGAGAATGGAACCCAGGTGGTTGCCATTGATGAAGTGCAGTTCTTTGACGAAGACGTTCTGGATGTTGTGCAGACCCTGGCGGATGAAGGGATTCGCGTCATTTGTGCGGGACTTGATCAGGACTTCCGCGGCGAGCCGTTCGGCTGTATGCCTCAGCTGATGGCAGTGGCCGAGACTGTAACGAAGCTTCAGGCGATATGCCTGTCGTGCGGTTCTCCTGCAAGCCGTACCCAGCGCCTGATCAACGGAAAGCCTGCTTCCTACGACGACCCGATCATTCTCGTAGGAGCATCGGAATCCTATGAGCCCCGCTGCCGCCACTGCCATGAAGTGCCGGGCAGACCGGCTCCTTCTTATGAAAAACAGACAGTGGAGACAACAACGATGTAAATAGAGAAACCGCGGTACCTTTTCTGAGGGGCCGCGGTTTTTTAGTTAGGTGCAGAGTGGGGGTGAGTGGCTAAACGTAAAAAAGGGTGTGCTAAGTGTAAAAACCGCCGTGCTAAACGTAAAAATGCTGACGGGAAATGTAGAAACCGGTTGTTTAACCGTAAAATGACCGGTGCTAAGTGTAAAATGCCTCCAATGTTACTGATCAATCTCCTTAATCACCCGGGCTGGGTTTCCGCCTGCAACCGTATTTGCCGGCACGTCTTTCGTAACGACCGCACCGGAAGCGATAACGGCATTGTCTCCGATGGTTACGCCGGGATTAATGATGGCACCGCCGCCGATCCAGACGTTGTCGCCGATCGTGACAGGCTTACCGAACTCTTTGCCCGAGTATCTCCCTTCCACATCGAGAGGGTGGGAAGCGGTGTAAATATGTACGCCGGGAGCGAGCATGCAGCGTTTTCCGATCGTCACGGGACAAACATCAAGAATCACACAGTTGAAATTGGCGTAGAACTCTTCTCCCACATGAATGTTAAAGCCGTAATCACAGCGGAAGTCCGGTTCGATATATAGTTCGTCACCTGTAGACCCGAAGAGTTTTTTCAGGAGCGTTTCTTTCATATCGTAATCGGTTTCGATTAACTGGTTAAAATGCCTTGTGATGGCCCGGGCATCTTCCCGGCCTTTCAATAATTCAGGGTCCATTGGTGAATACATCTCACCGGCAATCATTTTTTCTTTTTCACTGCGCATCGTATCGACTCCTAATAAATGACTTCCACCCTTAGTTTAAGCACTTTTGTACGTCCGGGCAATGCTGAATTTTGCCCATAAAATCATCGCGCCGTGAAGACTAAAAGAAGGCGTGTTTGGTTATGCTACTGGATAGGAGGTGTTCATCATGAAACTCATCCTTAAGAGCCTCGCCCTTGTCATGCTTTTGGTGACTGTGGGATGCTCTGATATGGATACACCTGATGTAGAGAGCATGAACAAGCCAAATGAACCGAATCATCCTTTTCAGCGTAACGTTGCACATGGACTGTTCGGACCGGGCCCTGCAAATTATGGTGCCATTAATGAAATGAGACAACCGCAGCATACAGATCATAGAGAAAACGTAAACGGGCTCAGCTACCGGGATCCGTTGTCAGCGCGCCAGACGATTGGTGAAGATCAGGATATGATGGAAAACGTCATTTACTCCACGCCGGGTGTAACACCGGGAATGATTCTTCTGAACGGGGCTCATGCATGGGTAAACATGCAGATTGACAACGACGGTCTTACCCAGAAAGAGAAAGACGCAAAAGTCCGGGAAGTGGAAGAAAAGCTGAAGGCCGCTAACCCTCGCTATGAGTACCGAGTTGTGGTCAATGATTTCAGGTAAGGTGTAAACATTGCTCCCCCATAATAGTTAATATAAATCAAAAAAGGCACCTGCCAGCCAACAGGTGTCTTTTTTGTATTTGCGGGGGACGGATAGGGGCGGAGGTTTATGGAGAACTTTTATGGTTTTATGGAGAGTTTCGGGCTGTTTATGGAGAACTTCAGATGGTTTAAGCAGAGTTTGGCCCGGTTTATGCAGACTTTTCGTCCGTTTAAAGAGAATTCGTCAAAATTAGACATTTTTCACGCAATGCGCTATCTCCTACTTCATCCGTCTGGCCGCCTGCTGCACAGGATCCCATACTCCGTTGTATGGAGGGGCGTAGCTCAGGTCAAGATTTTCAATATCAGCCATGGTCATGCGGTGATACAGCGCCGTTGCTGCCACGTCAATCCGCTTGTCCACGCCGTTTTTCCCGACGGCCTGAAGTCCGAGAAGGTGACCGGTATTTTTGTGGCTGATGACCTTTAACAACAGCGGTTCGTTGCCCGGATAGTACCCAGCGTTGGAGTGTCCTTCAAATTCAAGTGTTTCAAAGTCAAAGCCAAGGTCCTCTGCTTCTTTTTCCCCGAGTCCGGTCTTGCCTACTGTCAGGTCAAAGAATTTCACGATTGATGTACCGACGATTCCCTGAAAAGGCTGGGAGCCGCCGCTCATATTAATACCGGCGATCCGGCCCTGTTTGTTGGCATGCGTTCCGAGAGGCTGGTAATCGTTTTTCTCTTTAATCCGGTGGTACTGGGTTGCACAGTCACCGGCTGCGTAAAGGTCTTCCACGTTTGTTTCCATATAGGCGTTGACGATAATGGCGCCGTTTTCGCTTGCGTGGACCCGTGTGTCATCAATCATACTCGTGTTTGGTTTTACCCCGATGGCGACGATGACCAAGTCTGTAGAGTACGTTTTGCCTCCTGTCACGACGGACTTTACCCGTTCTTCACCTTCAAAACGTTCAACTGACTCACCGGTAACGACTTCAATGCCGTGACGTGCGGCTTCGTCTTCAATTGCTTTACTGATTTCTTTGTCGTAAACCGAACCGAGACGGGATGCCTGGTCAATGATGCGCACCTTTTTTCCTTTTTCCACAAGGTTCTCCGCCATTTCAAGGCCAATGTAGCCGCCTCCGATAACGGTAACATCGGAGGCGTTTTCCAGGTCGTCAACGATAGCTTCCGCATCCGGAATCGTCTTAAGGGTATGGACACCTTCCAGTCCCGTCCCTTCAAAAGGAGGGACCACTGGCGCGGCACCGGTTGCTACAAGACATTTGTCATATGAAATTTCAAACGACTCCCCGTTTTTTAGATTGGTTCCGAAAACACGCTTTCTTTCGGTGTCGATCTTCGTAACTTTATGATAAACCCGGGCGTCAATCCCGTATTCTTCTTCAAATGTATCCCGGCTTCGTGCGATCAGGTCATCACTGGATTCCGTGAGGCCTCCAATGTAATAAGGCAGGCCGCATTGGGCGTATGAATAAATACCACCCATTTCAAGTGTTGTAACCTTTGCTTTTTTATCTGTGCGGACAATCTGCATGGCTGCACTCATGCCTGCTGCATCACCGCCGATAATTACGTAGTTCATTCTATGCTCCTCCTCATCTATGACTGCATCTATTCTACAATATCCCACTAATCCCTCTAAAAAAAACGGGGAATTAAAAGTTCGGGGGTCTGTCCCCGCACAATTTCCGATGTTCGCTTGACAAAGAGGGGGGATTGAGGGGGCTTTGACGGCAGAGGCGGGCTGTACTATAATAAGACTGTTATGCAGAAGATGAGGTGAAGAGAATGTTTGAACGCCTGCAAGCGGTTGAAGAACGCTATGAACGTTTAAATGAATTACTTATGGATCCGGATGTGATCAGTGATACAAACAAACTCCGGGAGTATTCCAAGGAACAATCCGATATTGAAGATACAGTAATGACATACCGGGAATACAAAGAGGTTAAGTCTCAGTATGACGACGCCCGTGAAATGCTGAACGACAACCTTGATGATGAAATGTACGAGATGGTCAAGATGGAGATGGATGAGCTGTCAGACCGCATCCCTCCATTGGAAGAAAGGCTCCACATTCTTCTTTTACCTAAAGACCCGAACGACGACAAAAACGTTATCGTTGAGGTCCGGGGTGCAGCCGGCGGTGATGAAGCTGCCTTGTTTGCCGGTGACCTGTACCGGATGTATTCGCGCTATGCGGAGGATCAGGGCTGGAAGATTGAAGTCATTGAAACGAACCAGACAGGAATCGGCGGCTTTAAAGAAGTGATCTTTATGGTTAACGGAAAAGGCGCTTACTCCAAGCTTAAGTACGAGAACGGTGCCCACCGTGTGCAGCGTGTGCCATCAACAGAATCCGGTGGCCGTATCCATACATCTACAGCAACGGTAGCCGTGATGCCTGAAGCGGAAGAAGTAGAAGTGGATATTCACGAAAAGGACATCCGCGTTGATACGTTTACATCGAGCGGACCGGGCGGACAGAGTGTTAACACGACAATGTCAGCCGTTCGTCTTACACACTTGCCGACGAACACTGTTGTATCGTGTCAGGACGAAAAGTCCCAGATTAAGAACAAGGAAAAAGCGATGAAGGTACTTCGTGCCCGAATCTATGATAAGGTTCAAAAAGAAGAACAGGCTAAATATGATGATGCCCGTAAATCTGCCGTAGGTACCGGTGACCGCTCAGAGCGAATCCGTACGTACAATTTCCCGCAAAGCCGGGTAACGGACCACCGTATCGGTCTTACCATTCAGAAGCTTGACCAGATTCTTCAGGGGAAGCTTGATGAAATTATTGAGGCCCTCATTGTCGAAGAACAGTCCAGAGCAATGGAGCAGGCAGGAGAGTAACTGATGGAAAAAGATCAAAGAGTATACGAAGCCCTTGCATGGGCTTCTTCTTTTTTAGAAAAAAACGATGTTGAGCCGGGAGTCGCAGAGGTACTTCTCAGCCATCATACAGGCTGGAGCCGGGCTCGCTGGCTGTCAGAGATGAGAACCGAACTCGATCCCGCCGTATGGGAGCTGTTTCAGCGTGACGTAAAGACCGCAGCAACCGGGGTTCCGGTTCAGCACATTACCGGTGTGGAAGAGTTTTACGGCCGTACGTTTCGCGTGTCAAGAGACGTGCTTATCCCGCGTCCTGAAACAGAAGAGCTGATTGAATCGGTTCTTACTGAGGCGGAAGAGAGGTTCCCGAAGGATCATCCCCTTCATCTCGTTGACGTTGGGACAGGAAGCGGAATCATTGCCATTACGCTGTTTAAAGAATTAAAGGAACGAGGATGGTCTCCAAAAATCCAGGCAGTGGATATTTCAGAAGCTGCGATAAAAGTGGCGAAGGAAAATGCCCGGAGGCTGGAGGCGGAAGTCGCATTTGTCCACGGGGACCTTCTTGGACCTTTGGTCGAAAACGATGCTAAAGTGGACATCGTGGTCTCAAACCCGCCGTATATTCCGGAAGGACAAAGAGAGGGTCTTGCGAAAAACGTCCGGGATTTCGACCCTGAAACCGCTCTGTTCGGCGGGGAAGACGGACTTGTTTTTTACAGAGGGATGGCCCGGCAGCTTGGATCTGTGCTGAAACAGCCGGGAATGGTGGCCTTTGAAATCGGCTTCGATCAGGGAAGAAGCGTGCCTGGATTATTGCAGGAGCACCTTGGACAAAGCGGGGATATCAGGGTGTTAAAGGACATCAACGGGAAAGACCGGATCGTCTTATTTACCCGTTAAATTAAAGCCAGTCGCAAGTCATGTCATAACATGTCGGGCGATTGGCTGTTTACTTTCTTTCACCAGTGACCAGACTGGTTGGTGAGAGGAAGGTGTCAGAAAAATGAAACAACGAGCCCTTATTTATACAATTATTTCTTTTTTAGTTTTGATCATGAGCTGGGAAGGCCAGCAGGTAAACCCGGCATATGCGAATGATCCGGATGCGATTCCGGAAGAGTCAATCCGGCTGCGGATTCTCGCCAACAGTAATAGTCCGGTGGATCAGCTGGTTAAGCGGAATATCCGTGATGCGATTAACGTCCAGATCACAGAATGGGTCCAGGAAATTGTGTCTCTTGAAGAAGCGAGGAATACGATCGAAGAGGGGCTGCCTGAGCTTGAGGCTATTGTAGCGTCAGAGCTTGAAGCTGCCGGGAGCAGTGAGAATTTTACTGTAAGCTACGAGGATGTCCAGTTTCCAACGAAGCTTTACGGGAATTTTTTGTACCCTGCAGGCGAATATGAAGCGGTACTTGTGTCAATCGGAGAAGGCCGGGGAGACAACTGGTGGTGCGTACTGTTCCCGCCACTTTGCTTCCTTGATTTCGGTAACGGGGATGCGGTCGCAGCTGAGACGGCAGAAGAAGATGCTGAAGGTGAAGAGGAAGAAGTGGAAGTGACGTTCTTCTTCGTAGAGTTCTTCGGAGGGCTGAAAGACAGGATTTTTGGATAGGCAGTTATGGAGCATGAAAATAGGTGTGTGATTTGTTTTTGGACAGGTTATCTTTATCCTCTGAATATTCAATGTGTTGTGCTAAGTTGACCGGAATATGCGAGACTCCTGCGGAAGTGCTAGACAGGCTAGACCTTGCACCTTACCGGGGAAGCTCGGCCCGAGTCCGCGGAAAGAGAGCGTATATCGGTCAACGAAGCTTAGAACATCGATGAGAGGTTTGAAATCTCCCAAATTGTTTTACAGGGTAGTGGTTCGCCGGCATCACTCTATTAAATCAACGTTCCTATCATAATCCACAGGTTGTCCACATAAGGTGTAAAAACGACACTGGAAAGGGTGGACGATGTGGGAATGATCGTGCGAAAAGCATTGGAAGAAGATACATTGCAATTGCAGAGGCTCCTTTCTAAAGCCGGAGTCATAGAGCAGGTTTATGACGAGGAGCCTACGGAGTTTATCGTCGCAGAGAATGAAAACGCCGAGCTGGTAGCTACGGCAGGACTTGCTGGAATCGGGAAAAAAGATGTGATTCTTCGTTCCCTCGTGATTGATTCTGAAAAGGTAGGGGCAGTATTCCTGCTCGAATTTCTGGAAACGGCCACCGCCTTTGCAGAAAAAAGGGGCTATAAAAGCTTATATCTGTTAACGTCCGGCCAGCAGGCGTTCCTTGAGCAGGTAGGCTTTTCCCTTCTTCAAAGCGATGAGGTGCCGAAAAGGGTCAGGGAGTCGAATCACTATAAACAAAACGTAAAACGGAGCCCGAAAGTGATGCATACCCGCCTGGCTGTGAATAAATAAAAGTTTCACCCACAGTTTATAAACAAGGTTATCAACAAAAACATGGAGTTATCCACCGATGAATGTGGATAACTCTTTCTTATTTCACAAACCTGCCGGGCCGTTGACAATCGGTGTAAACATCCGCAAAATAGACAACAGCAAGGAGGAACGAATAATGACTGATCAACGGAACATGTTTATATGGACTGTGGAAAAAGATGTGGATAACCTCGCAGAATCCCATCATATTCAGGAAGCAGCAGAACGTTTAATACAAAATGAAGTTGTGGCTTTTCCCACTGAAACCGTCTATGGTCTCGGTGGAAATGCGCAATCTGATAAAGCCATAGACCGGATTTTTCAGGCAAAAGGCCGTCCGTCTGATAACCCCCTCATCGTCCATATTGCCAAAAGGGATGATGTGAAGCGGTATGTGGAAAAAACGAATGAGCTTGGTGAAAAGCTGATGAATGCTTTTTGGCCGGGGCCACTGACTCTTGTTTTTCGTCATAACGGCCGGTTATCAACGAAAGTCACCGCGGGTCTCGATACGGTAGGAATCCGGATGCCCGATCACCCCGTAGCCCTCGCTGTCATTGAAGCATCGGGGCTTCCGATTGCAGCCCCGAGCGCCAATACTTCGGGAAGGCCGAGTCCGACGACGGCAGCCCATGTTCAGGAAGACCTGAGAGGAAAAATTGCAGGGATTGTGGACGGAGGCGCCACGGGAGTCGGTCTTGAATCTACCGTGGTTGACTGTACCGGTGAGGAACCGATGATTCTTCGCCCAGGCGGCATTACGAAAGAACAGCTCGAAGCGGTGGTGGGAAAAGTAGCAGTTGATCCGTCACTGGCGCAGGAAAAAGAAGCACCACGGTCACCGGGGATGAAATACACCCACTATGCCCCGAAGGCAGAGATGATCCTGGTGGACGGATCCGACCGTTTTTTTCAGGAACAGATCGACAAAGCAAATCGTAAGGGATTAAATGCAGGCATCCTCGTTCCGGTGGAGAAAAGCGAGACGTTTTCAGGGATGAGAAGACAGGAAATCTGCGGCACGGAAAGTGATATCAGTACCGTTGCCCGGGAGCTGTACGGAGCTTTAAGAAGCTTTGACTCCGGAGAGGCGGTCGACGTTATTTTTGCCCGGACGGTGGGTGAAGCAGCCCTCGGTCAGGCTGTGATGAACAGGCTTAGAAAAGCGGCGGGAAACAGAGTTCTAACTGAAAACGAATTACAGAAATAAAACCCCTTGGACGTGCATACGGTAGAGTAGCACGTCCAAGGGGTGATTTCGTGATTGGAGAAGCATTAACGATAGGGATAATGGCTTTTGCTTTGAGTATGGACGCGTTCTCCATCTCCGTGGGGATGGGGATGATCGGTCTCCGTCTGCGCCAAATCGGGATGATCGGAACGACGGTTGGCCTGTTTCATGTGGCCATGCCGCTTTTAGGTATGATTTTAGGCAAGATCGTTTCTCAGTACGTGGGTGTGTTTGCGTATCTTCTTGGAGCAATCGTGCTGATTATATTAGGCCTGCAGATGATTTTTTCTTCTTTTTCGAAAGATACAAAAAGCTTTCTGCAGCCGGTGGGATTAGGACTCATTTTGTTCGCTGTGGGCGTGAGTATCGACAGCTTTTCCGTCGGGTTGAGCCTGGGGATGCTCGGGGCGAAAACGTTACTGACTCTTGTATCCTTTGGCATCATGAGCGCTTTTTTAACGTGTGCGGGACTGCTTCTTGGAAGAAAAGTCGAAGGACTCCTCGGAGGATACAGCGAAATGTTGGGAGGCCTCATTTTGGTGGGGTTCGGTGTTAAGATTTTGTTTGTATAAGTTGTTTGGTTTACCCTGAAAAAGAATTGAATTCAGCTTCTATGAATGGAATACGCTCCATTTTGCAGACTTGAGCCGAAAAGTCCAATTCCGATAATTGTGTCACCATTTAGGGCTCTAATTGCAGCCCATATAAAAGTTTTTGATGTGCTAAATGTCTTTGTCGTTTTATAAAAAGTGTTGATTGGAGCGAATGCGCGACACTCCTGCGGGAGCAGCGAGCGGTTACACCACGAATATGCTGCGAGTTGCTTCGACGCAGAAAGCTTCGTAGAGTAGCTGGCAGAGGAAGAAGCAGGGGTTCATCCTTTCACCGGCGCCCCCGCTGCAATGAGCGGAAATCAACACCTGACTTTACTGAGCCTATTTTAAACAAAATGGATTTTTTCAGTGACCTCTCGAAGTGTGAGGAGGCTCCCGAGCCGCCAGCGGAAAGTGCAATGAGCGTAATTCACATGAGTTTAACAGAGTAACTTTTAAAGTATGTGAGTGTGAAGGCAGGGGACGCGGTTTCCGTGCCTTTTTTGATCTGTTGAAAGAGTAAGGATAAAGGTGCTTAGTGAAAGGAGGGGGCACTGCTGAATCCGGTATAGGACTATTTTCTGAAATCATCTTCCGTTACCGGTTACAAAGGACCGGTATGGTAAAATATAAGTGTGAAAAAAAGTAAAAGAGGTAACGAATAGGAGTAAGTTTGAATTTTTACTCACAAGGAGGAAGCGGCAGCAATGAAAAAAGTACTGTTTGTCTGCACAGGCAATACGTGCCGGAGCCCACTGGCCGAAAAGGTGTTCATTGAGAAGACAAAGAGCTTCCCGGAACAGTATGAAGCCCGTTCTGCAGGAATCCATGCCATGGACGGCGTACCGATCTCAGAAGGGTCAAAAGCTGTTCTTGAGGATAAAGGAATAGAGCATTCACATCAATCCAGGTCTCTGGATAAGGACCTCCTGGAGTGGGCGGATGTGGTATTGACAATGACTCAGGAACACAAGCGAAGAATAATCGAACATTTTCATAAAGACCAGAACAATGTGTTCACATTGAATGAGTTTGTCCATGATACAAAAGAACACCGAGAAAAGAAAAAGAAGATTGATCAAGAAGCGGCCCAGCTTGAAATCAAGAGGGCGCAGTTTATAGCAGAAAACCAGAGTAAAGTGGATGACTTTCTTAAAAATAATGATAGGTCCAAACAACAGGAACTTGAAGAAGCGCTGCTGGCCGAGATTAAACCTCATCAGGAAGCGATCGATGAACTGATTAAAGATTTTCCTTCCATGGATATTGCCGACCCCTTTGGTGGAGACAAACACACATACAAACAAACACTCATTGAAATAGAACAAGCCATAGATAAACTTGTTGCCAAGCTTAAAAGAGATAAAGAATAAAAGCTTCTAAGGCAATGAGCGTAACGGTTGTATTTCTTAAAAGCCTGGTACGAGTGGGTTTTTCGTCCCAGGCGCGCAACCGAGTGGACCCATTGCAATTCTAATAAAAGGCACTGAAAAAGTTGTTTTGTACTTTTTCAGAGGCCTCTCTAACCAGGGGGAGTAAGCGTTGTCCAAACTGCAATCATCGTCATACCGGTTCAGTATCAGAAAGAAAATGGTTCTTGGAATTTGTTCGGTAGCTGTCATCACTTATGCTACGAGCGCGTTTTTTATCTTCTTTTTAAGTGATTATCTTGGCGGTTTACTCGGGGTTAACGAGAATATCTTTACCGTCATCACCTTAGTGCTTGGAGTCATGTGGTGCGGGGTATTGGGCTTTATCGGGGCAACTGTCATCGCTAAGCCTCTTCACAGACTGGAGAAGGCCGCCGGGAAGGTGGCTTCCGGGGATATTTCAGAACACGTGGAAGTTTCGAAGTCAGACGATGAGCTGCGCGGCTTGGCATTGGCTTATAACAACATGGTGGACAACCTCCGCTCCATGGTTCAGGATATCGACCGCAATTTTATGAGTACAAATGAGCGCGTGGCCGAGATTAACGGTGCCTCCCTGGCTGCGGCTGAGCAGGCAGATAACATCAGCCGGACTGTAGACGAAATCTCACAGGGAGCTGAAAACTCAGCGGCTTCCATTCAGGAAACCGCAGAATCGGTTGAAGATGTGATGCAGATTGCCACACAGGTGCAAAATCACGCCCAGACTTCAAACCGCCTGAGCGAAGATATGGTAGAGACGCTTGCTGAGAGTAAAGAAGTCATTACTTCTCTCGTGGAGGGAATTCAGCAACTTGCAAAGGATAACGAAACGTCTCTGACTGCTGTTCACCGGTTGGAAAAAAATGCGAAGGAAGTTGAAGAGATTATTTCTCTTGTCGGGGATATTGCCGGACAGACGAATCTTCTTGCTTTGAATGCATCCATCGAAGCGGCAAGAGCCGGAGAACAGGGCAGAGGATTTGCCGTAGTGGCAGAAGAAGTGAGAAAATTAGCTGATGAAAGCGGGAAAGCTGTACAGGGAATTTCCTCTCTCATTAAGAGTATCCAATCAGAAGTCACCAACGTGGTAGGGCAGATTACCGATCAGGTTCAGGTGGCAAAAAAAGAAGCGGATAAAGGATCTGCCACGAACGAAGCAATAGCGGATATGGGAGAGTCTGTTACGGAAGTGGCGAAATCAGTAGCTGAGATTTCCATACTCGTTGAAAAACAGATGAAGTCCGTTGAAGCGTCCGCCAGCCAGTCTGAGGAAGTGGCAGCCATAGCACAGGAGACGTCCGCCGGGGCAGTGGAAGTAAGCTCCGCCACCCAGGAACAGTCGGCAGTTATGGAGGAGATTGCGGCAGCTTCTGAAATTCTGTCTGAAGAAGCGGGCAATCTGAAAAAAGTGATACAGAAATTTCACGTGTAGGGGCTGTTAAGAGCGTGCCCCTAAAACCTAAGGAGGACAACGAGATGAAAGTAGCAATCGGTTCAGATCACGGTGGAAGAAATTTAAAAGAAGAAATTAAATCATTAATGGACGAGCTTAACATTTCCTATGACGATGTAGGCTGTGAGTGCAGTGACTCTGTCGACTATCCGGACTACGGAATTCCAGTTGCAGAGAAAGTGGCAAATAACGAAGCAGACCGCGGAATTGTCATCTGCGGAACAGGGATCGGCATGTCCATTGCGGCCAATAAAGTAAAAGGAATCCGCTGTGCGCTGGTGCACGACCTTTTCAGTGCAAAGGCAACCCGGGAACATAACGATTCAAACGTCCTTGCGATGGGGGAGCGTGTAATCGGACCTGGCCTTGCACGTGAAATTGCGAAAGTGTGGCTTACTACAGAGTATGAAGGCGGACGCCATGATCGCCGTCTTGAAAAAATCTCTGACTACGAAGGGTAGTCGGTAAGGAGCTGATAAGTGTGTCTGATCACCTGACCCAGTTAACCGAAGACCTCGAAGCCGCGCTTGTTGACCTGAACGAAGCTGCGAAGCTTAGGGAAGGGCAGATTCTTGTTGTAGGTACAAGTACGAGCGAAGTAAAAGGAGAGCATATCGGGAAAGCCGGTTCCATGGATATTGCAGAAGCGTTATGGAGAGCCCTTGAATCGTTCAGGATAAAAACCGGCGTTCATCTTGCCTTTCAATGCTGCGAACACTTGAACAGAGCGCTTGTGATCGAAGGAAACACAGCAGATTACTGGAGGATGGAAGATCATGTATCAGCGATTCCTATGCCACGGGCAGGGGGATCGATGGCGTCTTATGCCTACCGCCAGATGAACAGTCCTGTTGTGGTGGAAACAATAAAAGCACATGCAGGCATCGATATTGGAGATACGTTAATCGGTATGCATCTAAAGCAGGTTGCTGTTCCTGTCCGCAGCCGGATTAAGTCCATCGGAAGCGCCCACCTGACCCTCGCACGAACACGGCCGAAACTCATCGGAGGCGAACGGGCCGTCTACACGATCGACACAACAGAACCACCATCCACATGTGATTAACGTAGAGAAAACCCCGCCACCCGGCGGGGTTTTCTCTACGTTACAGGGATCCGTAAAACCAGAGGTCTGTCCCTATAGCCCATCGAATTAAAGGAATTCTTGAAGCAGAAGAAGTCAGGATGCAGCCGGAATGCCCTTCGCTTTCCGCGGGGGCGCCGGTGAGCCTCCGGGTGCTCCGCGAAGGCACTGAAAAAGTTTGGCCTTTAACTTTTTTAAGTGCCTTCTAAGCAATGAGCGGAACGGTTGCATGTTTTGAAAGCCTGTTATGAGTGGGTTTCTCGTAATAGGCGAGCAACCGATGGAGCCATTGCCATTTAAATAAAAGGCAGTGAAAAAGTTGTTTTGTACTTTTTCAGTGGCCTCCTCCGCACTCCGGGGTCTCACCCTGCCACCTGCTTCCGCAGGAGTCTCGAACATTCCGGATGCATCCTCTTTTACATTCTTATTTGATTGCTTTTAAACATGAAGCAGCTTACAGATTTCTATATGCGAGTATCCTCCTTTTACAAAGGTTAAATGGGGATAACGGAACTCGAAGAAAAAAGCACTCCAACTCCTCTTCTCTGAGTATTCTCTTAACCGTATAGGTAAAGAGGTGTAAGGAAGAGGAACCCGGAGGCATTACTTTTCTGCTGCTCTGTGTAAGCAGCCAAGTTTCTGTTGGGAACGATAAGCTAGGATGCTGGAACCATGTCCAATTTTTTTATCAAAGGTCATTGTCCTTTATAAAAGATCGTTGATTGGAGCGAATGCGCGACACTCCTGCGGGAGGAGCGAGTTCCGGGGAGACCCCGCAAGCGCGGAGCGCTGAGGAGGCTCCCGAACCGCCCGCGGAAAGGGAGCGCAATGAGCGGAAATTTACATCTGACTTCTCTGAGTTTAGTTAAAAAAATCTACTTCTTCAGTAGCCTCACGTTAGGGCAAGTAGGAAAACCGGCCCCCGCCGGGAAGCCGTGTACATAGCGACAGCATCTAGATCATTTACTTATGGGTAATACTAGAATATTGTGAAGCATCAAATAAACAGATGAAATTGCCGGTGGATATGCGTTATACTGTTAATGTTATGAAAACAACATGAACGGGATTACTTGAGGAGGCGAACGAAATGGAAACGTTGAACCAGGAACGATTGGCTCATGTAAAAAAGCAGGACAATGATGTTTTTCAGGCAATGGACAAGGAATTGAAACGCCAGCGTGACAATATCGAATTGATTGCATCAGAGAACTTTGTGTCTGAAGCGGTAATGGAAGCACAAGGTTCTGTGTTGACGAATAAATACGCAGAAGGCTATCCTTCCAAGCGCTATTATGGCGGCTGCGAACATGTGGACGTTGTAGAAGACATTGCCCGCGAGCGTGCAAAGCGTTTGTTCGGTGCGGAACATGTGAACGTTCAGCCTCACTCAGGTGCGCAGGCGAATATGGCTGTCTATTACACAGTTCTTGATCACGGTGATACGGTTCTTGGCATGAACTTAAGCCACGGTGGTCACTTAACTCATGGAAGCCCTGTTAACTTCAGCGGAAAGCAGTATAACTTCGTGGAATATGGAGTGGACAAAGAAAACCAGGTTATCGATTACGATGATGTCCTGGCACAAGCCAAAGAACACCGTCCGAAAATGATCGTTGCCGGTGCAAGTGCCTACCCGCGTAAAATTGACTTTGCCAAGTTCCGCGAAATTGCAGACGAAGTGGATGCACTGCTGATGGTTGATATGGCGCACATTGCAGGACTTGTTGCTGCCGGTCTTCATCAGAACCCGGTTCCTCACGCAGACTTTGTGACGACAACAACGCACAAAACCCTTCGCGGTCCACGTGGCGGTATGATTCTTTGTAAAGAAGAATTCGGAAAGAAAATTGATAAAGCGATCTTCCCTGGTCTTCAAGGCGGACCTCTCATGCACGTTATTGCTGCCAAAGCAGTTGCTCTTGGCGAGGCTCTTGGAGATGAATTCACAGGTTACGCCAAGCAGGTTGTTGATAATGCGGCTGCTCTGGCAGAATCCTTAACAGAGCAAGGAATTGATCTTGTGTCTCGCGGTACGGATAACCACCTTGTCCTTCTTGATCTCCGTAAATTAGGAATTACGGGTAAAATTGCAGAAGAAGCTCTGGATGAAGTTCGTATTACGACGAACAAAAACACCATTCCGTTTGACCCGGAAAGTCCGTTTGTTACAAGCGGTCTCCGCATCGGTACTGCTGCGGTTACGTCCCGCGGATTCGGTGTGGATGAAATGAAGGAAATCGGCAAAATCATGGCAACTGTATTGAAATCCCCTGATAAAGACGAGGTTCTTGAAGCAGCCCGTAATCAGGTCGCCGAACTGACTTCCCGTTTCCCGATGTATAAATAAGAAGTTGCGATGTCCCGGATGATTCATTTAGAAATCCGGGACATTTTTGTGGATAAAAAAGATAAGGGTGTGGATAACCCAAAACATTTTGTTAATAAAAAACCAGGGTTTGTGTGTATTTATCTACAGTTGTGAATAAGTTGCACTATTTTTGTGGACAAACATCTTTGATTGTGGATAAATGGGCATAACTGTGTGCATAACTTTTCCGACATCGGGAGCGCTGCCTTCATTTACAATGAATAACTTTATGGAATTGGCTTGAATCAGTCCATGTTTTTATGTAGAATCTTCAAAGGGTATAATAGAGATCACGTCCCGAACTAATCTTTGAGTCTAAAGGAGCGATATAAACCATGAGTAAGGTGTATGTCTTTGATCATCCGTTAATTCAGCACAAGCTGACGTATATTCGCGATAAAAATACAGGTACGAAAGAGTTTCGTGAGCTTGTGGATGAAGTTGCAAGCCTGATGGCGTTTGAAATTACGCGTGAACTTCCGCTTCAGGAAGTGGAAATTGAAACACCGGTAGGTCCGGCGACGAGTAAGACGATTGCGGGTAAAAAGCTCGGTCTGGTGCCGATTCTCCGTGCCGGTCTTGGTATGGTTGACGGTATTTTGAAGCTGATTCCCGCTGCAAAAGTGGGACATGTCGGTTTATATCGTGATCCTGAAACGTTAAAGCCGGTTGAGTATTACGTGAAGCTGCCGAATGACGTGGAAGAAAGAGAATTTATTGTGATCGATCCGATGCTTGCTACGGGCGGTTCTGCGGTGGAAGCGATTAACTCTCTTAAAAAGCGCGGAGCAAATAACATTAAATTAATGTGTCTGGTAGCAGCGCCGGAGGGTGTGGAAATTCTTCAGGAAGAACACCCGGATGTGGATATCTATCTTGCTGCAATGGATGATAAATTAAACGAAAAAGGCTACATCGTACCGGGTCTTGGTGACGCCGGAGACCGTTTGTTCGGGACGAAGTAATAATAAAGAAGTGTGGGAAGAGAGATGCAGGTCTCTCTTCTTTTTTTAAAGGGATGGGATTAACGGAAACCGGTGTGGATAAGAAATCGGACTTTTTGGGGTGTGGATTGTGAATAAACGAAAAAAAGTGATGACGATTTTCGGTACAAGACCGGAAGCAATTAAAATGTGCCCCCTTGTGCTTGAGCTTGAAAAACACGAAGAAATTGAATCGGTTGTTGCCGTAACCGGTCAGCACAGGGAGATGCTTGATCAGGTACTGGATATTTTCGGGGTAAACCCGGATGAGGATTTAAACATCATGCAGGCGCGCCAGACCCTGACGGATGTAACAACGAGAGCCCTTGAAGGTCTTGATGAGGTCATGAAGCGGGTCAAGCCGGATATTGTTCTCGTACACGGAGATACGACGACGACCTTTGTTGCGAGTCTGGCTGCTTTTTATAATCAGATTGACGTTGGTCATGTGGAAGCAGGTCTTCGTACGTGGAATAAATACTCACCGTTTCCGGAAGAAATGAACCGACAGTTGACAGGTGTTATCAGTGATTTGCACTTTGCTCCTACGGAAAAAGCAGCGGAGAACCTTCTTGGTGAGGGGAAAAAGGATAACGGGATTTTTATTACGGGAAACACGGCGATAGATGCTTTGAAAACAACGGTGGATGAAAATTACGATCATGAGGTTCTTGGAAAACTGGGGGATGATCGTCTTATTCTGCTCACCGCTCACCGCCGTGAAAACCTTGGTGAACCGATGCGCAATATGTTCAGGGCGATCAAGCGTCTCGTTGAAGAACATGCTGATGTGCAGGTAGTTTATCCTGTTCACCTGAATCCTCTTGTCCGTGAAGCGGCTGATGAGGTGCTTGGAAACGATCCTCGTGTTCATCTGATTGAACCGCTCGGTGTCCGGGATTTTCATAACTTTGCATCCCGGGCTCATTTGATTCTGACGGATTCCGGCGGTGTTCAGGAAGAAGCTCCTTCTCTCGGTGTTCCGGTACTTGTGCTTCGTGACACTACTGAAAGGCCTGAAGGGATCGAAGCAGGTACGTTGAAGCTTGCCGGAACTGACGAAGAAAATATCTACAGTCTTGCGAAAACTTTGCTCGATGATAAAGATGTCTATAAAGAGATGTCCCGGGCATCGAATCCATACGGAGACGGCCAGGCGTCCAAACGCATCGTTGAAGCCATCCGTTACTACTATGGTTTGCGGGAAGACCGCCCGGAGTCGTTCCGGCCGTAAATGAATGTAAAAACCTTGCCTCGTTTACAATGCAGGTAAGGTTTTTTGTCGTCCGGATACTCTCTTCGCAAAATCCTCCCAATTCCACAATCTTACACAAAATTGTGCGGGGACAGACCCCGGTGCGAATTTATACATGAAATGGGACAGAGTCACGCATGCTATAAAAATAATACTCAGCTCCGGGAGGTCTGTAGATGATGATGAGGCGTGTGTGGGGAATGCTGGCGGCAGCGATGGTAGTGACGATGTTGTTTTCACCTTATCAGGGGTTGGCAGAAGAAAGCGGCGGATTGTATCCTGAACGGCCGCCCCTGCCGGAAATAGATCCGGAACAAATGCAGATTGTGATTGTGGAAGCTGACGATGATCCGGTTGAAGCGATGGCACGGGTACAGGAGCAGCTCCCTGACACTCAGGTGCGCCGGACATTTCTGACGTTATTTAATGGTTTTTCACTTGAAATCAAACAAAAAGATATAGAGCAGCTTCAGACAATCAAAGGGGTTAAGCGAATTGATCCTGTTGCCATGTACGAGCCGTCCATGGATGAGAGCATTCCGTTTATCGGTGGAAACGAAATTCGAAGTATGCTCGATGAAGACGGCGACCGCCTTACAGGGGAAGGGATAAAGATAGGAGTAATTGATACGGGCATTGATTATCATCACCCCGACCTAAAGAAAAACTACCGGGGCGGATATGACGTGGTGGATGAAGATGATGATCCGATGGAAACGACGAAAGAAGAAGGTGTGCCGACCCTTCACGGTACGCACGTTGCAGGGATTATTGCAGCAGACGGCAGAATGCACGGCGTAGCCCCTGACGCTGAAATTTACGGGTACCGGGCACTCGGTCCGACAGGAATAGGAACCACTGAGCAGGTGATCGCTGCCATTGAAAAGGCGGTAGAAGACAAGGTGGATGTGATCAACCTGTCTTTGGGCAACACAGTAAACGGACCGGACTGGCCCACAAGCGTAGCCCTGGATAAAGCTGTAGAAGCAGGGGTTGTGGCGGTAACATCGAACGGAAACAGCGGCCCGAACCTCTGGACAGTCGGTTCACCGGGGACATCATCAAAAGCCATTTCAGTAGGGGCTTCAACACCGCCCCTCAGAATTCCCTACCTTGTTCTTGACCGGAACGAAGAACAGGAATGGGCGATCACGCCGATGATACGGGCGAAACCTTGGGACCAGAAGAGGGAAGATGAAATTGTCTATGCGGGTCTTGGCCGGAAAGAAGACTTTGATACCACTGACGTAAAAGGAAAAATCGCCATCGTTGAACGGGGTATCGTGACGTTTACCGTTAAAGCAAAGGCTGCGAAACAGGCTGGTGCGAAAGGGTTAATCGTATACAACAATCACGACGGGGAATTTGCCGGGACGCTTGAAGAAATTGTAGATCTCCCTGTGGTGAGTATGTCAAAAGAAGATGGTGAAGCACTTTTGAGTGAGCTTTCAAAGACGAATCATTCCCGGATCCGAACGGTTTATCATGAAGAGGAAGACTTTATCGCCCCATTCAGCTCAAGGGGGCCGGTAACCTATTCGTGGGATGTAAAGCCGGATCTCGTAGCACCGGGTGTGGCCATTGACAGTACCGTTCCTAAAGGGTACCTGGATATGAACGGAACGAGTATGGCAGCCCCTCACATCGCCGGTGCCGCAGCACTTGTTTTGCAAAAGCATCCCGACTGGACGCCTGATCAAGTGAAAGCAGCGCTGATGAATTCGGCCAAGCTGATCTCTGACCGTGACGGAAATGTGTATCCGCCCCATGTTCAAGGAACGGGGAGGGTGGACCTGAGTCGTGCATTAAAGGTTGAAACCTTGGTGTACCCGGGGGCAGTCAGCTTTGGGAAGTGGCTCCGGGATGATACGCGGATTGAGAAGCAGGTCAAAATTACCGTGGACAATCAATCGGATGAGAGAAAGCGGTACACGGTGGATCCACCGTTTGAAGTGCCTGATGGTATTCAGTGGAAAGTACCGTTTTCGTTTTACCTGAATCCCGGTGAAAAAAGAGAAGTGCCGATTATTATGGACGTTCTTCCTTCTGTATTCGAAGGAGGAATGTACAACGGGATCATTGAGGTGAAGAGTAAAGACGAGATCATTAACGTACCGTACCTCTTTTTTGTGGAAGAGCCTGATTACCCGCGGGTGATGGCCTTTATGCTTGAGCATACAACGGAGGAAGATGTGTATCAGTACGAAGTATACCTTCCGGGGGGCGCGGAGGAGTTCGGGATTGTTTTATACGATCCGGATACGTTCCAGTTCGTGAAGTATATCGAGGCTAAAAAGGATGTAGACCGGGGGATGCTTGAAGAAAAGCTTGAGATCCAAGGTGTGGAGCCCGGTGTTTATAAAGCACTGATTTTTGCAAGGCAGGACGGGAAGGAAGATACGATCGAGCGTGATATTATTATCGGCCAGTACCTGGGACCGTCTTCCAGCCGGTAATGGCAGAAAAAAGAGGCGTTTCGGCAGAATAAATTCGATTTTCGATAGAATAAATTCGGTTATCGGCAGAATAAAGCCGATTATCGACAGAATAAATCCGGTTACCGGAAGAATAACGCCCCGTATCGGAAGAATCAAAAAACCGGCGACCCAAATATCGCCGGTTTTATTGCTTTTATTAAATAAACGACCAGCTTTAATTTACTGAAAATTAGAACATTTATTTTCTTTGTGAATCGTCACGCAAAGAAATTAAAATTATGTATAATATGAACTGTGTCATTTTTTTAATTCCCACTAACTTAATGAGGATTCATGAAAGCGCTTTTCCTTGTGCGAAAAACTTCCATGTGTTTTTCCCCGGTTTCGATTGACACAAGAGGGGCTCTATTATACGATTACAAGGGGGATTTACCACCTTTGTACATAATTGTGTCATCGTTTTCAGTCGGCCGGGCGGAGCTTGTTATCCGGCATAAGGATTCTAAAAAGTCTGATATTTCGACGTGCTTTTTGAATCGTTCAAACAACTGTTTAACGACGTCGCAGATCGGAGGAAGAAGATGGCTGACGAACCGCAGTTCAAATCTTTGATGCGGAAGATGGCGTTAGTATCCACGATCACTTCCTACCTCATTGGTGCCATTCTTGTCGGTGTGCTCGGCGGGAGATGGCTTGACCAGCACTATGAGACAGGGGGGCTGCTTCTGGCGCTCGGGTTTGTTATCGGGCTTGGAGCAGGTGTGTACGGGATTTACCAGGTACTCAAGAGGTTTATGGGAGACGATATGTAATGGAGTTTCGCAGTACAGCAAGACGAATATCGCTTTATGCATTCGTCCTCATTGGTTTATATGCCTTGCTGGCGGTGGTCACACCCTATGAAACCGTGTTTTTCGGTCTCATACTCGGTACAGCATTCAGTCTTTTGAATCTGCTCACCACCTATGTACAAGTAAAACGAGTAAGTAACGCGGTACTTGGGAGAACCAAGTTTGCCTTTGGAACGGCAAGCAGGATCGTGACGGCAGTTGCCTGTATTCTGGTCACCGTGAACTTTCCGGATTTTTTTAATCTTGCTGGTGCGATCATAGGACTTATGAGTACCTATGCCATCATCATGATAGAACCTATTTTTCATATTAAGCGTTTACAGTGACGACGGTGTTTGTACTTCGTTGAACAAACTTAGCCGTTGCAGAAGCGAGAAAAGAGGTGAAAGTAATTGGAACATCAAGAGCTAGTGATTGAACTCTTTGGGATTTCCTGGCTTGCCATGAACGTAACGAACATGATTACCGTCACGGCAACGCTTCTTATCATCTTCCTGGTCTGTTTCTTCATGTCCAGAACCATTAAGATGTATCCGACAGGTGCCCAGAACGCCCTCGAATACCTTGTGCAGTTTGTTAAGAACATTATCAGCGCAAACATGGCCTGGGAAAAAGGGAAGAACTTTATCATGCTCGGTATTACCATTATCCTTTATGTGTTTACGGCAAATATGCTCGGTCTGCCTTTTGAGATCGTAACGGAGCCTGGACACTATGTGTGGTGGAAGTCACCGACATCCAATGCCTATCTGACATTGACATTGGCAGCCATGATCGTGTTACTCACACATTTCTATGGCGTTAAGATGAAGGGGCCGAAAGAATACACGAAAGACTATTTCCGACCTGTATTCTTCTTATTCCCATTCAAGATCATTGAGGAGATTGCCAACACTCTTACACTTGGAATGCGTTTGTTTGGTAACGTATTTGCAAAAGAGATACTCATGATCATGATTGTAGGTCTTGGAACCTCCGGAGTCCTTTGGGGGATTCTCGCATTCGCACCACTCGTAGTCTGGCAGGCATTCGGACTGTTTATCGGTTCACTCCAGGCATTCATCTTCTGTATGTTAACGATGGTGTACATGAGTCACAAAGTAAATGAAGAACATTAATTTTTGGTACCAACAGCTCTAACAAATTCATGGTAGAGCGTAAGTATAAAACTTTTTTCAGAATTCAAAGGAGGATTTTTTTAATGGGTACTATCGCTATTGGAGTAGGTATTGTTGCAGGTCTTGCAGCACTTGCGGGTGCACTTGGAGTTGCAATTGTTGTAAAGGGAACGTTGGAAGGAATCACTCGTCAGCCTGAGCTTAAAGGACAACTGCAAACAGTAATGTTCATCGGTATTCCACTTGTAGAGGCCGTTCCGATCATCGCAATCGTTATTTCGATCCTGCTATACGGACAAATGTAATAACGCCGGCGTCCTCATAGGACAAGCCGGAACTGATTTAGAACTTATATGGCGGAGAACGTTTGGATCACATACATCTTCGCCTTTCCTTATGTATGATTGAAGTAAAGGGGGCAGAACTGTGTTAGGACCATTTACAATCGTTGATGTTCTCTTCCAGCTCGCAGGTTTCGTCGTTCTCTTGCTCATCTTGAAGAAATATGCTTTCGGTCCGATTATGGACATGATGGAAAAGCGAGAGAAACACGTAGCAGAACAGATTTCTACTGCGGAAAAGAACCGCGAAGAGTCGGAAAAGTATCTTGAAGAACAGCGTGAAGCGATCAAAACTGCGAGAGCAGAAGCGAAGGAAATCGTGGAAAACGCTCGCAAGCAGGCTGAACGTCAGGAAAAAGACATTATTGCCAATGCTGAAAAGCAGGCTGAACGTAAATTGCAAGAAGCACTTGCTTCTATTAAGCAAGAAGAAGAACAAGCGATCTCTGCACTTCGTGAGCAAGTTTCGACCTTGTCTGTACTGGTTGCAACGAAGGTTATTGAAAAAGAGCTGGATGATAAAGAACAAGAGAAGCTTATTCAGGAAACTCTTAAAGAAGTGGGTCAGACGGTATGAAACGGGACCCGTTAGCGTTTCGTTACGCCAATGCTCTTTTTGATCTTGCCAAGGAGCGCGGCCAGCTCGAGCTCATTGGTGAGGAGTTGCAGGCAGTAAAGGATGTTTTTGAAGAGACGAACCTTCTTGACGAAGTGTTCAGACACCCAAGCATCACGAATGAAGAAAAGAAATCGTTGTTAAAAACGCATTTCGGTACACAGGTGTCAGGAGCGGTGATGAACCTGCTGTTCCTGCTCGTTGACCGGAAGCGCATCAGCATCATTTTGGCTGTTGCTGACGAATATAAGCGTCTTTCCTACGCATCAAGAGGCGTTGCTGAAGCCACTGTGTATACAGCAAAGCCGCTTAGCGAAGAAGAAAGACAAGCGGTGAAAGATACGTTCGCGAAGAAGACGAACACTGGGGAGCTTCTTCTTGATGAAGTAAACGATCCTGACGTCCTTGGCGGATTTAAAATCCGAATCGGTGACCGCGTCTTTGACGCAAGTGTCGCAAGTCAGCTTGAACGTATTCATAAGCGTATGATTTATGGGAACGCAAGTAGATAGGGGTGAAGCAAATGAGCATCAGAGCCGATGAAATCAGCTCTCTGATAAAGAAGCAGATTGAAGATTACCAGTCTGAAATTCAAGTAAATGAAGTCGGCACCGTAATCCGAGTTGGTGACGGGATCGCCGTTGCTCACGGACTTGAAAATGTCATGGCCGGTGAGCTTCTGGAATTCTCAAACGGTACAATGGGTATGGCCCAAAACCTTGAGGAAGATACAGTAGGTATTATTATTCTTGGACCATACGTGGACATCCACGAAGGTGACGAGGTTAAACGTACCGGACGCATCATGGAGGTTCCTGTAGGGGAAGCCCTTCTGGGACGCGTAGTAGACCCACTTGGAAACCCGCTGGACGGGCAAGGGGAAATCGAGTCAGAAAAGCGCCGTCCAATCGAAAGCCCGGCACCAGGGGTTATGGACCGTAAATCTGTACACGAACCACTACAAACAGGAATTAAAGCAATTGACTCTCTTATCCCGATCGGCCGTGGACAGCGTGAGCTTGTAATCGGAGACCGTCAAACGGGTAAAACAGCAATTGCAATTGATACAATCATTAACCAAGCAGACCAGGACATGATTTGTATTTACGTCGCGATCGGTCAAAAGGAATCTACAGTTGCAGGGGTAGTAGAAACACTACGTCAGCACGGTGCCCTTGATTACACGATCGTTGTAAGTGCGAGTGCGTCCAAGCCTGCACCACTTCTTTACCTTGCTCCTTATACAGGGGTAACAATGGGTGAGGAGTTCATGTACAACGGAAAGCACGTATTGGTTATCTACGATGACCTTTCCAAGCAAGCGGCAGCATACCGTGAGCTTTCCCTTCTGCTTCGTCGTCCTCCGGGCCGTGAAGCATTCCCGGGAGATGTTTTCTACTTGCACAGCCGTCTTCTTGAGCGTGCGGCAAAGCTTTCCGATGCAAAAGGCGGCGGTTCTTTAACTGCACTGCCATTCATCGAAACACAGGCCGGAGATATCTCTGCCTACATTCCAACAAACGTAATTTCCATTACAGATGGACAGATCTTCCTGCAGTCCAACCTTTTCTTCTCCGGTGTACGTCCGGCGATCGACGCTGGTTTATCCGTATCACGGGTAGGGGGATCTGCACAGATCAAAGCGATGAAGAAAGTTGCCGGTACGCTGCGTCTTGACTTAGCGTCCTACCGTGAGCTTGAAGCATTCGCCCAGTTCGGTTCCGACCTTGATAAATCCACTCAGGCGAAACTGAACCGTGGTGCCCGTACTGTAGAAGTTCTTAAACAAGGCCTTCACCAGCCATTAGCTGTAGAGAAACAAGTTGTGATTCTCTTTGCTCTTACAAAAGGCTTCCTTGATGATGTTGCTGTTGAGGATGTACAACGCTTTGAAGCGGACATGTACAGCTACCTTGAGCACAACAACAAGGATCTCTTGGATCACATCCGCACGACAGGAAACCTTCCTGAAGATGCTGATCTCAGAAAAGCGATCGAAGACTTCAAAAAGACATTTAACGCTTAATAAAAGATTGGGAGCGGCTGTCTCCATTTCAGCCGCTCCGTCCCTGAGAAGGACGATCGACCGTTAAGCGGCAGGCTGTGAGGTTACGAGGGTAACAGTGTCAATGACACACAGCCGGGTCGGAAAGAACAGACGCCCTTTTGCCCGGAAAAAGAGGACAGCGAGTTTTGAAAAAAAGGTGGTGAAGTACGATGGCCTCTCTTAGAGATATAAAGTCTAAAATTACGTCTACAAAAAAGACGAAACAGATTACCAAAGCGATGCAGATGGTTTCTGCTGCCAAGCTGAACAAGGCGCAGAACAAAGCTCAGTCGTTTTGGCCATACACACAGAAGATTCGTGATGTTGTTATGAGTATCGCTACAGGAACCGGGGCATCCCACCCGATGCTTGAGGCCCGTGACGAAGTGAAAAAGACAGCTTATCTTGTCATCACATCGGATCGCGGTCTTTGCGGTGCCTACAACAGCGGTCTGTTAAGACACACGATGAATACGATTAACGAGCGGCACAAGTCCCAGGATGAATACGGGATTATCGTGATTGGAAAAATCGGACGTGATTTCTTCAAGAAGCGTAACATGCCAATCTACCAGGAAATTGTAAGTATTTCCGATCAGCCAAGCTATGCAGACATTAAAAATATCGCTGCCACCACTGTTGAGATGTTCACAGACGAGGTGTTTGATGAGATTTATCTCCATTACAACCACTTTGTGAGTGCCATTTCACAGGAAATCACTGAAACAAAGCTCCTTCCTCTTACGGACTTTGATGGAAGTGAGAAGGAAGCGAGCGGTGATACGCCAACGTATGAATATGAGCCGAACGAGGAAGCGATTCTTGAAAAGCTTCTTCCACACTACGCAGAAAGCTTGGTGTTCGGCGCATTATTAGATGGTAAAGCCAGTGAGTTCGGAGCGCGTATGACTGCGATGAGCGCAGCCACAGACAATGCTTCTGATATGATTGACCAGCTGAACTTGCGCTATAACCGTGCAAGACAGGCCGCGATTACGCAGGAGATCAATGAAATTGTAGGTGGAGCATCAGCTCTCGAATAACGTTCATTCGTGTTCATAGGAAGTGAGGAGGAAAGATGATGAATAAAGGACGCGTCACTCAAGTAACAGGACCGGTTGTAGACGTAAAGTTCAACCGCGGAGAATTACCTGAGATCTATAACGCGATTAAAATCCAGCACAAAGCTCAATCCTCTGGTGAAGTGGACGTCGACGTAACGTTAGAGGTTGCCCTTCACCTGGGTGATGACTCCGTGCGTACGATTGCCATGGGATCCACTGACGGATTGACCCGCGGGCTGGAAGTAGTCGATACAGGTAAGCCAATCGCAGTACCAGTAGGGGACGCAACTCTCGGACGTGTATTTAACGTTCTTGGGGAAGCGATCGACCTTGGAGAGGAAGTAGCTGAAAGTGTGCAGCGTGACCCGATTCACCGCGAAGCACCGAAGTACGAGGAACTCTCCACTGAAACAGAAATCCTTGAAACAGGAATCAAAGTCGTTGACCTCTTGGCTCCTTACATCAAGGGTGGTAAGATCGGTCTCTTCGGAGGTGCCGGTGTAGGTAAAACGGTACTTATCCAGGAGCTTATCAACAACATCGCACAGGAGCACGGTGGTATTTCCGTTTTCGCAGGTGTTGGTGAGCGTACCCGTGAAGGTAACGACTTGTACCACGAAATGACGGATTCCGGCGTAATCAAGAAAACATCCATGGTATTCGGTCAGATGAACGAGCCGCCTGGTGCACGTATGCGTGTTGCCCTGTCCGGTCTTACAATGGCTGAGCACTTCCGTGATGAAAAAGGCGCCGACGTACTTCTTTTCGTTGATAACATCTTCCGATTTACGCAAGCCGGTGGTGAGGTATCCGCCTTACTCGGACGTATGCCGTCTGCCGTAGGTTACCAGCCTACACTTGCAACGGAGATGGGTATGCTTCAGGAGCGTATCACGTCTACGAAAAAAGGTTCCGTAACATCCATCCAGGCGATCTACGTACCTGCCGATGACTACACTGACCCGGCACCGGCTACAACGTTCGCCCACTTGGACGCAACAACTAACCTTGAGCGTAAACTTTCGGAGATGGGTATCTACCCGGCCGTTGACCCACTTGCGTCAACGTCCCGTGCGTTGTCCCCTGAGATCGTTGGAGAAGAGCACTACAACGTATCCCGTGAAGTTCAGCAGACGCTTCAAAAATACAAAGAGCTTCAGGACATCATCGCCATTCTTGGTATGGATGAGCTCTCTGAAGAAGATAAGCTTGTCGTACACCGAGCTCGTCGTATTCAGTTCTTCCTATCCCAGAACTTCCACGTTGCCGAGCAGTTCACAGGCCAGAAAGGTTCTTACGTACCAGTTAAAGAAACCATCCGCGGCTTCCGTGAAATCCTGGACGGCAAATACGACGACCTTCCAGAGGATGCCTTCCGTCTTGTCGGACGCATCGAAGAAGTCGTTGAAAAAGCGAAGGAAATGGAATAACAAGCCGGCATTGCGAGTGACGGCGGGGGTGGCTGGGCGGCGCTGCGTTAAAGCGGTGCCGCACCACCACGCCGGGGGTCTGACCCCGCTCCGCCTTTTTATGAGGCTGGGGAGTCACTTGTAAAAGCGGTGAAGGAGGATAAACCATGAAGACGATGCAGGTCAATGTCGTCACTCCCGATGGCAGTGTCTTCGAAGCAGAGGCCAATATGGTCAGTGTGAAAGCAGAGGAAGGTGAGCTCGGTGTTTTGCCAGGTCACATTCCCCTCGTCACACCTCTTCGCATCGGCCCTGTCCGAATCAAGCAAGACAATCAAGTCCATCTGGTGGCGGTAAACGGCGGCTTCATGGAAGTTCGCCGAGATGAAGTCAACATTCTGGCTGAATCAGCCGAATTGCCAACGGACATCGACGTCGTGAGAGCCCGTGCTGCCAAAGAGCGTGCCCAGCGTCGTCTGGACGTTGCCAAGCAGGACAACATCGACTTCCGCCGCGCGGAGCTCGCACTGAAGCGTGCGATCAACCGCCTGGAAGTATCAGGAGAATAATGTTTTAGTACAGCACCCCCGGTTCCGCATATGATGAATGCGCTGAGCCGGGGGTGTTTAGTAAGATAGTTTTTTGAAGAGAGGGGGGGGTGTCGAACCGTGGCGATTTTTGACTAATTCTCTTTAAATGGGTAGAAGTTCTGCATAAAACGTCCGAAAGTCTGCATAAACCTCTGAAAGTTCTCCATAAATCCTCCCAAACTCTGCATAAAAGCAAAAAAGTTCTCCATAAAAACCTCCCCCGAAAGGAAGTTACCTCTAAATGTTCATAAAACCCATCCAAAAACCAGCAAAACTACTCCAATACGAATCGTTAAGCAGAAGATTAGCCGATTCCCATCCTAAAAAAGAAGAAATCGTTGCAAGATACCACTCAGAAAGAAGCGGCTTTAAAGGAGAAGAGTCCATGGGATACTATCTCAACAGCCATGAACTCGAACAATGGAAAATCTTCCACAATATTAAACTCCACGACGGTTCTTCAACCTTCCAAATCGATTTCCTGCTGGTATCCCCCACACTCATATCAATTCTCGAAATCAAAAATATCTCAGGGAAGCTACGCTTCGAACCAGACCTGCAGCAAGTCATCTGGACAAATAAGCAAGGAATAGTAAAAATCCTTCCCGACTTTGTTATCCAGGTAAACACCCAGAAACGAAAACTTGCACACTGGCTTCGAAAAAATAAATACCCCAACATTTCAATTGCCCCATTGGTCATTATTACTGATCCACGCTGCCTCCTGGAAGTCCCTGACCACTGTAAAAAACACTCATCACTATCCGCTATCATAAGGAATTCTCTTTTCCCGTCCAAATTCTCAAACCTCATTGAATCACACAACGATCTTCTGTTAAAAAAACTACAGCTCAATAAACTCACCAAGCACATCCTCAGAGAAGACGTTTCTTCCGGCGAAGATGTATTAAGTAGATACGCAATCTCTTTAACTGACCTTCACACAGGGTTTTACTGCCGAAAATGCGAGAACTTCTCAAATGAAAAACGCAGACAATCATGGAGATGTATCGTCTGCGGCCAAACAATTACAACTCAGGAACCCTTGCTTCAGGCTCTGAGAGACTATAAATACTTGTTCAATCACACTATCTCAAACCAACAATTCCGTTGGTTTACGAATACATCTTCACGAGCAGATGCCTATTACCTGCTAAAAAGTTTAAACCTCCCACAACCGGCTCAAAGAAATCCACCACCTACGACCTCACCGACCTATAACTTGCCGCTCAGCCCCACGAACAAACCAACCACAACCCAACCCTTTACCAACCCAAGCCCTTTTACGCTCCGCTCAGCAAAATCCAAAACCCGTCCCAAGCACTTCGAAATTTCCACTGATAATCCTGTCCATCCACTCATACCATTTATTGAGGCACACTAAAAAGTCAGGCCTGTGCGGCAGCAAACCTCTGCACATTGCCTGACCTAAAACCACACTGCCTTGAAAAGACCCAGCCGCACCTGTCAAAAGGAGGGACCAGCCGACCATCATAGACCGCGCAAAAACGCAAAAGATGACGAACCTTGACTAAAGTTCAGATAATTCGGAATACTATAGACGGATAATTCCAAGCTTTGGTATACTTTGGGAGAGTAAGACTTGACGAATGGAGGGGAGTGACAGTATGGATTTAGCGCTTTATTACGAAAATTACACTTATGTGGTGATCTTTTTGCTGCTTGGTGTGGCGCTGCCGGTTGCAGCTTTAACTTTTGGAAGGCTAGTAAGACCGAAGAATCCTTATGAAGAAAAGCTCGTTACCTATGAAAGTGGTATAAAACCAACGGGTGACGCGCAGGTTCGCTTTCACGTCGCTTACTATATCGTTGCACTCGAATTTATCATTTTTGATGTTGAAACCGTTTTCTTATATCCGTGGGCCGTTACCCTCGACCAGCTTGGCTGGGTGGGCCTAAATGCCATGCTCATCTTCATCTTCATTTTAGCCTTAGGGCTTGCATACTCCTGGAAAAAGAAGGTGCTTGAATGGAACTAAAAGGATTTCAAGACTTAGAACGATACGACCCGAGACTCGCTGAAGACCTAAAGAGAAATGTATTTTTCACCAAAGTCGAGCAGGTAAAAGCCTGGGCCCGTACACGGTCACTATGGCCCCTCACATTTGGACTTGCCTGCTGCGCCATCGAAATGATGGGCACAGGAGCGGCGCGCTACGACTTTGACCGTTTCGGCGTTATCTTCCGTGCATCCCCGCGCCATGCGGATCTCATGATCGTCGCGGGCACCGTGACTGCTAAAATGGCACCGGTACTCAGACAGCTGTATGACCAGATGCCCGAGCCGAAATGGGTGATCGCCATGGGTTCATGCGCCACATGCGGCGGCCCTTACAAAGATGCGTACAGCGTTCTGAACGGCGTGGACAAAATCGTCCCCGTTGACGTTTATGTTCCCGGATGCCCGCCGACACCACCGGCCCTTCTCGACGGCGTCGAGCTGCTCAGGAAAAAAATCCGCGACGAAGCAGCAGGGAAGCAGGTGGTCAAAAAATGAGCGAGGAGCTTCTCGACACGATTACCCGGCGGATCGAGGGCCTTCAGGGAGAAGGCTCAGTCCTTGAAGCGACAATGAATTTTTCCAAACCGATGATCACCCTTGATACCTCACAATGGACACCGCAAGTAGCACAGCTGCTTCACAACGATCCCGAACTGAAGTTTAATTTTCTCAGCTGCCTCACAGGAATTGACTACGAAGAACACATGGAAGTTATCTATAATCTCTATTCAATACCTCACGACTATTATCTGTATGTAAAAGTAAAAACGCCACGGGACACACCGAGCGTGCAGTCAGTTCAGCCGATCTGGAAAACGGCAGACTGGCTCGAACGGGAAACGTACGACCTTTTAGGCATTGAATTCCCCGGTCACTACAACTTAAAACGCATTTTACTCGACGACGACTGGGAAGGACACCCGCTCAGAAAGGACTACGTTACAGACAAAAAAGCACTGGGACTGGATTAAGGGGGCAACAGGATGTCAATTCGCACAGAACAAATGACATTAAACATGGGGCCGCAGCACCCCAGTACACACGGGGTATTCCGGCTCATCCTCACCATCGAGGGGGAAACAATTAAACACGCCGAACCGGTCATCGGCTACCTGCACAGAGGCTCTGAAAAACTCGCAGAAGGGCTTTTGTACACCCAGTTCATACCCTACACCGACCGGCTCGATTACTTAAATGCCATGACCAACAACTACATCTACTGTGCCGGAGTGGAGGAACTCCTCGAATGGGAAATTCCCGAGCGCGCCGAGTACCTCCGCGTTCTCGTTATGGAACTGAACCGCATCGCCAGCCACCTCGTCTGGTGGGGCACATTCATGCTCGACATCGGCGCACTCAGTCCGTTCCTTTACGCCTTCCGCGACCGGGACCTCATCCTCGACCGACTGAACGAAATAAGCGGCGCACGAATGACGTTCAACTACGTCCGCATCGGCGGCGTAAAGTGGGACGCGCCAGAGGGCTGGATCGACCGGGTTAAAGAAACAGTGAAAGAGGTCCGGGAAAACATAAAAGAATACGACACGCTGGTTACGGGTAACGAAATTTTCCAGGCACGCACAATCGGTGTCGGGAAGATCAGCCAGGAGGAAGCGATCAACTGGGGCCTCTCAGGACCAATCGCGAGGGGAAGCGGGATTCGCTTTGATCTCCGTAAAGAAGAACCGTACAGCATTTATGACCGGTTTGATTTCGATATTCCTACCTTCAAGGAAGGGGACGTGTACGCCCGTTATAAAACGCGGATTGCTGAAATGCACGAATCTCTCCGGATTATCGAGCAGGCGTGCGAGCAGATTCCTGAAGGGGAAATCATTCATAAAAAAGGCAAACGGATTATGATGATCAAGCCGCCTGCCGGAGAAGTGTACAAACGCTGTGAAGCATCAAAAGGGGAGATTGGCGTTTATATCGTGAGTAACGGCAAAACCCAGCCGTACCGGGTGAAGCTCCGCCGTCCGTCCTTTGTAAACGTCCAGATTCTGCAGGAGCTTCTCATTGATGAGTCGATCGCCAATCTCGTAGCGATCTTCGGAAGCCTTGACGTGGTGCTTGGGGAGGTGGATGCGTAGTGGACCTCGTGTTCATGATCGTCTACGCCGTCTGTCTCATGCTCCTTCTTCTCGGGGCTGTCACATACGCGATCCTTTTCGAACGGAAGGTGATCGGCTATATGCAGGTGCGAATCGGCCCGAACAGGCACGGTCCATGGGGGATGCTTCAGACGGTCGCCGATGTGTCGAAACTTCTGATGAAAGAAGACGTCATCCCCCGGGCTGCAGACCGGCCGATTTTTATCCTCGCGCCGGTCGTTGCCTTCGTACCGTCGTTTGCCATTTACGCCACAATCCCTTGGAGCGAGAACCTGTACGCTGCCGACCTGAATATCGGAATTCTCTACTTCATCGGGATTTCATCCATTACAACCCTCGGCGTTGTGATGGGGGGATGGGCGTCCAACAACAAATATTCACTCATGGGGGCCATGCGAAGCGTCGCACAGGTGATCAGCTATGAGATTCCCCTCGTTTTGTCCATCGTCGGTGTGGTTATTCTCGCCGGATCGCTCAACTTCCGTGAGATTGTTTTTTACCAGGAATCGATCGGCCTGTGGCTCATCATTCCACAGTTTCTTGGTTTTCTAGTCTACATGATTGCAGCGATTGCCGAGCTGAACCGTTCACCGTTTGATTTGCCCGAAGCTGAATCGGAGCTTGTCTCCGGCTATCACACAGAATACTCCGGTTTCCGGTATGCTTTCTTCATGCTTGCTGAATATACGTACGCCATCGCCATCTCAGCCCTGGCCACAACCCTTTTCCTTGGCGGGTGGCTCGGACCGGCCTTTCTGCCTGGCGTCGTATGGTTCTTACTTAAAATGTGTGTGTTTATGTTCATCTGGTTCTGGCTCCGCGCCACTTTGCCACGCGCTAGGGTCGACCACTTAATGGGCTTCGGATGGAAAGTGCTCATCCCGCTGGCCCTCCTGAACATCGTGATAACGTCGATCATCAAAGTGTGGATGGGGTGATAACATGTTTCGACTGCTCAAAGGATTCGGCGTCACACTGAACTACTTCACGAAAAAGAAATTCACAATCCAATACCCCGAAGAAAAAGTAGAAATGCCGGAACGGTTCCGGGGCGTTCACCGCTTTTTTCCCGAAAAATGCATCGTCTGTGACATGTGCGTAAAAGTGTGTCCCACAGACGTAATCACACTGACGGGTAAAAAGAGCGAGGCGAATCCGAAAAAGAAGGTCATCGACACTTACAACATCGACTTTCAAGGGTGTATCCTCTGTGATTTTTGCACGGAAGTGTGCCCTACGAACGCGATTGTCATGACCGCCAAGTATGACAACCTGTCTTCCTACACAAGAGACGAACACTTTAAAGATATGGGATGGCTCACCGAAAACAAAGTGTTCGGAAACTACACCGAGCCCGATCCAAACGCAGAAGCAGAAAAACCGAAAAGACCCGCCCGTACCAAAACGGGGTCTGACCCTGTGAGAAAAACTTCACAAACAGAGAAAGATCCGAAAGGGGAAGCGGTGAAAGAGAAAAAGGCTCCGGTGAAGACAGAGGCTGAAGCCGAGGTTAAACCGGCTGAGGCTGGGAAAAAAGAAGCGAAGCCTTCTCAGGAAGCTACAAAGCCGGAAGTGGAAGGAAAAGCTTCGGAAGTACCACCTTCAGCTGAAGAGCCTAAGGAACGACCGGTAAAAAAAGAAGCTTCGGAAACCCCGTCAACAACGGAGGAGCCGAAAGCCTCGCCAATGAAAACTGAATCCGAAACTCCGGCAGAAGCGCCTTCCCCGGAGAAGAAAAAGAAAGAAACGGAAGAAGAAACACCGGCCGCGGAGTCAAAAGTACAGTCTGAAGAAGATTCGGCGCCAAAAGAAGCAGAAGAAGTTTCAGAGAGTAAGCGAGGTGGGGGAGAGTGAGTGCTCAAATGACGTTTTTCCTCATTTTCTCGTTTGTGATTATCGTGTGTGCCGTCCTTGTGCTGGCACTGCAGAGGATTTCCCACCGTCTTGTGGCAATGGCGTTCTGCTTTTTCGCCATAGCCGGAATGTACTTTTTACTCCGAGCCGAGTTTATCGGCATCATTCAGATCATGGTTTACGTGGGGGCCATTTCGATTCTCTTCATCTTTGGAATGATGCTCACCGATCACCGGGCGGTCGGGTTCGGACCTGATCGGAGCCGGCTCCATAAGGTGTTCAGTTTTCTCGGTGTTGCCACACTGCTCGGGGGGATGCTGTACGGAATTTTGACGGCTGATTTTGCGGTAAACGAAGAGCCGTTTGTAGGTACTGCCGAAGCCATCGGTCTTGAGCTTTACGGGAATTACCTGATTGCGTTTCAGGGTGTTGCCATCCTTCTTCTGGCTGCTCTCGTCGGTGCAATCGTCATTGCCCGGAAGGAGGCGGACTGACCATGGTTACGGTGAATTTATTTTTAGCCCTTGCGGCGATCCTGTTTTGTATCGGCTTGTACGGCGTCCTCACGAGACGCCACCTCGTTGTGGTGCTCATCTGTATCGAGCTGATGCTGAACGCCGTGAACATTAACCTGGTGGCCTTCTCGAGTATCGGACCTTTTGCCAGCATAACCGGGCAGGTGTTCACACTCTTTGTCATCACAGTGGCAGCTGCAGAGGCAGCGGTGGGACTCGCCATTTTAATTGCCCTCTACAGAAACCGTGCATCGATTGACGCCATAAAACAGGACCTCCTTCGCTGGTAGGGCAGGTCGAAAAGATAACAGAAAAGGTGATGGTATGTTACAAAACGCTTGGATCATCCCGGTTTTTCCGTTGATCGCCTTTATCGTCCTGCTCCTTTTTGGGCGGACGTTAAAACATAATGCTGCTTATGTGGGAATAGCTGCCCTGTTCCTCTCCTTTCTTTTTTCCACCATCGTACTTGTTGAACGGTGGGGAGGGGAGTCCTACACGGGGGTGGCGGAATGGATCACATTCGGTGAAAGTACGGTCATGATGGGTTATGAAGTATCGGCACTCAATGCCATGATGCTGTTTGTCGTAACGGCCGTGAGTCTTCTTGTTCACGTTTTTTCGAGACAGTACATGCTTGCCGATGACCGGGTACACGTATTTTACGCCTACCTGGGGCTGTTTTCCTTTTCAATGCTCGGCCTCGTTCTTGCCCCGAACATTTTGCAGCTGTTTATTTTCTGGGAGCTGGTAGGACTCTGTTCTTTCCTCCTGGTCGGGTTCTGGTATTTTAAACCGGAAGCAGCAGCGGCGGCGAAAAAAGCCTTTCTCGTTACGCGGATCGGGGACGTAGGGCTTTTAATCGGGCTTATCCTTTTATTCAACGCAACAGGAAGCTTTGAATACGGGGCGGCATTTGAAGCGATCAATGCCGGACTTGTATCAGACACACTTGTGACAGCAATTGCTCTATGTATCTTCCTTGGGGCCGTGGGGAAATCAGCACAGTTTCCCCTGCATGTATGGCTTCCGGATGCCATGGAGGGGCCGACGCCGGTCAGTGCCCTCATTCACGCGGCTACGATGGTAGCGGCCGGTGTGTATCTCGTTGCCGTCACGTATCCGATCTTTCAGGCATCGGGAACAGCTCTCACAGTCGTTGCCTACACCGGAGCGGTCACCGCCATTTTCGCCGCGTCAATTGCCCTTGTGAATACAGATATTAAACGGATTCTTGCCTATTCCACTGTGAGTCAGCTCGGTCTGATGATGCTCGCTCTTGGAACGGCGGGGTACGTGGCGGGTCTGTTTCATCTGATGACGCACGCGTTTTTTAAAGCGCTGCTCTTTTTAGCAGCAGGATCGGTGATTTACACCCTCCATCACAGACAGGACATCAACAAGATGGGCGGTTTGTGGAAAAAAATGAAGATTACCGCTGTGACGTTTCTGATCGGCTCACTGGCTATTGCAGGGATCTTTCCCCTCGCAGGGTTCTGGAGCAAGGAAGGCATTCTTGCGGCAGTTTGGGCAAACGGAGATGTGTTCTTGTTTGCGATTGCGATTCTTACATCGTTTATGACTGCGTTCTACATGTTCCGTCTGTTTTTCAAAGTGTTCACCGGTGAATTTCGGGGGGAGGGCAAACTTATAGAGGATGCACGGGAAAATAAAGGCTGGATGACAGTTCCCCTTATCGCTCTTGCCTTTTTCGCTGTAGTGGCGGGAATCATTAACAGTCCGTTAACCGGGTACAGTCTGGAGAGTTTCCTTACTGAAGGACTGGCACTGGGGTCACAGGCACATGGCGGACTGGGGCTGGCTGCTATTTCGCTTCTTGTTGCTGCTGCCGGTATCGGACTGGCGTGGCGGATGTACAGCGGAGCACCTGAACAAAGAGAAACCCGTTCACCTGTTTATAACGTTTTATTGAACAAATATTACATCGATGAACTGTACGACACGGTTATTGTAAAACCGACAATCGGACTCAGCCGACTGCTGTTTGCTGCTGACCGGAGATTAATAGACGGCTCTGTCAATGTTCTTGCCCGTTCCGTCAGAGGGATCGGGAGAACGGCAGGGAAGCAGCATAACGGACAGCTTCAGACATATGGACTTGTGACGGTAGTTGGAAGTCTGGCTGTAATAGCGGTTGCGTTTATCGTCAGGGGGTATTTCGGATGATTCCTAACATTCTCTCGTGGCTCGTATTTTTACCACTTGCAGGGGCTCTTATCCTGCTCGTCATCCCAAGGGAAAATAAAAACGTCATCCGCTCTCTGGCAGCGGGGACGGCTTTAATCACACTGATTCTTTCCCTTATTGTGTGGTCGGGTTTTGACAGAGGGGCTTCCAGTGCTCAGATGGGGGTGAGTTATCCCTGGATTGACTTCGGTCTCCTTCAGATCAATTATGAGCTTGGGATTGACGGTCTTTCCCTGCCGCTCCTCCTGCTCACAACCGTTGTGACGACCCTCGGAATTTTTGCATCCTTTACGATTCAGGACAGGATTAAAGAGTATTTTGTCTGGACACTCGTTCTCATGACCGGGATGCTCGGTGTGTTTACAGCACTCGATCTGTTCCTGTTCTTTCTTTTCTTTGAACTTACTCTTATTCCTATGTTTTTTATCATCGGAATCTGGGGCGGGAAAAAACGTGAATACGCCTCATTTAAATTTCTGATCTACACAGGGCTTGGGAGTGGCGTGATGTTTCTCGCTTTTATTGCCATGGCTTTCAAAGGTTCAGAGGCAATGGGGGCGGCAGAAGCCACATTCAATATGGCGGCCCTTGCAGACATTTATGCCAACCCCGCAAACCCGGAGGCGGTCAGTGCTGCTTTTAAAACAGGATTGTTTGCTGCTTTACTGCTTGCTTTCGCAGTGAAGTTGCCGATTTTTCCCCTTCACACCTGGCTTCCTGACGCGTATGCCGAAGCGCCTGTAGCAGCAACAATGGTTCTGGCCGGTGTTCTTTCAAAGCTCGGAGCCTACGGACTGCTCAGAATCGGTTATGGTATTTTACCCGATCAGGCTGTCTCGTTTGCCACATTCATTGCTGTGCTCGCAGTGATCAATATTCTATACGGTGCGTGTCTGGCGCTTGTACAGACCGATCTGAAAAAGCTGATTGCCTATGCGAGCATCAGTCATATGGGAATCATTCTTCTCGGTGCGGCTTCGTTTACGGAAGCAGGCCTTCAGGGAGCGATCTTTCAGATGGTTTCCCACGGTGTCATTACCGCTCTCCTGTTCTTCATGGTTGGAGCCATTTACGAACGGACCAAGACCCGGGAACTGTCGGAGCTCGGAGGACTGTCCAAGTCGATTCCGGTGCTCACAGGGTTTATGCTTGCTGCAGCCCTTGCATCTTTAGGACTTCCCGGACTCTCGGGATTTGTGAGTGAACTCCTTGCCTTTATCGGCATTTTCGGTGCTTCGCCGGATGTCATTCCACAGGCTGTGCCCATTGCTGTGATCGGAGCTCTTGGAATCATTCTGACGGCGGCTTACCTCCTCTGGGCGGTGCAGCGGACGGCGTTTGGGCAGCTGAATGAGAGATTTGCAGGTCTGAAGGATGCAAGGCCGGTGGAATACATTCCGATGGTCGGTCTTCTTGGAGTGAGTCTCCTGATCGGGATTTACCCGAATGTGTTAAGTGACGTGATAAACAGTACCGTAATTGACTTTGTGTCAAGGATAGGGGGGTAAAGACATATGCTTTCTTTTGATGCGGACTGGTCTTTAATGACCCCGGAGATTGTATTGGCAGCTGCTGCTTTACTCATCTTTACGATTGACTTTATGACAGGGATCAACGGGAAAAAGCCGTTCATCGGCCGCCTGAGTATCGTTGCTCTTCTGGCCACTGCGGCCCTGGTTCTGTTCTGGAACGGGGGGAATTCCGGAAGTATCGGTGATATGTTCGTCGTTGACCCGTTTTCTACCGCTTTTAAAGTACTGATTCTCACAGGCACGGCCATTGTGATCGGAATCAGCATGTACTATCTTGACCGGCATCCCGATGTGTATCAGGGTGAGTTTTATTCTCTGCTTCTGTTCGCTTCTCTCGGGGCTATGCTCATGGTTTCATCGGCAGACCTGATTACACTGTTTATCGGTCTTGAAATTTTAAGTATTTCAGCTTACTGTATGGCCGGGTTTAAAAAGTACAGTAAGAAATCAACCGAAGCAGCAGTGAAATACGTTGTCCTGGGCGGGACCGCTTCCGCTTTCATTCTCTACGGAATGTCCTTTATGTACGGCCTGACGGGAACAACAAGCTTAGTAGAAATCGGTGCACAGATCGGTTCGCTGTTCGATGCGTATCCATTCCTTGTGATGATGAGCCTTTTGTTTATGCTCGTCGGATTCGGCTTTAAGATATCCGTCGTTCCGTTCCATATGTGGGCGCCGGATGTGTATGAAGGTGCACCGACGCCGGTGACATCCTTCCTGACGGTCATATCCAAAATCGCAGCTTTTGCCATCATCCTGCGCGTCTTTTTCACTGGATTTGGCGGCATTTATGAAGAATGGGGGTTTATTATCGCTATCGTGGCGGCGGTCACGATGATTGCCGGAAACCTCATTGCCCTTACGCAGCATAACGTAAAGCGGCTGATGGCATACTCGGGCATTGCCCAGGCGGGATATCTTCTCGTACCAATTGCCGCTTTTGTAACGCTTGATATGACAGTCAGTGTCATCTTGTTTTACGCTGTTGCGTACATGGTGATGACTCTAGGAGCCTTCGCTGTCATCACGATTGTGACCGAGAGCTCGGGCTCGGAAGACATCCTGAGCTTTTCAGGATTATACCGGCGCTCTCCTTTTCTCGCCATTGCCATGAGTGCATTCTTAATTTCTCTTGCCGGCCTGCCCGTTTCTGCCGGTTTTACCGGGAAGGCATGGATCTTCTTTCAGGCCATATCCGCAGACATGCTCTGGCTTGCGGTGATTATGATCGTGACAAGTATTGTTTCGTTCTTTTACTACTTCGGAATTATCAGGCAGATGTTTATGAAAGAACCAAAAGAGAAGGAGGGGCAGCTTCGGATCCCTGCTGGAATGTCGGGAGTCGTAACCGTTACGCTGATTTTCACTCTGGGCCTTGGGATCCTGCCATTTTTACTGATTAACTTCTTTACGACGATGCAATGGATGGCGTTTTGAGTTAAATCCTGTATTGTTGTCTCTTGGTAAATACTAGATGAAGCCTAAGTACCCTTCTCTTTCCGCAGTGGTCCTGGCGAGCTTCCTCACTTCGTTTGCGAGGTCTTACCTAGGTTCCGTATAAAGTAAATGTAAAATTCTTTTTAAATTGATCATTTAACCTCTTTGGCGTTGATTTCCCTTTCCGCTGGCCCTGGAATAATTGTAAATATTTTGTCGAGATGACGGACAGAAAAAGAACCCTCTCCACGGACAATGTTTTATGGACATTGTGGAGAGGGTTCTTTTTGTCGGTTGAACATACACAAAATTCAAGGTAATAATGTAAACATTTTGAATAAATGGAATAAATTATGTAAAAATGAAGTCGATTTCATAAAAAAATCCAGTTATTTTCAGTTTAGAAGTTTACATTCATGTTACAAGTGTTATGTAATATACTACAAGTCAATTTTAAACCCATTCGACAATGAATTGTGTACAAAACGTGACAAGGAGAAATTTACCTGAAAAAAGTGTAATTTAGGTAAAACAATCCATAGCATTTGAGTGTGATTTTCGTTAAGATAGTTTTTGTGAAGTTTTGTATAGACGAGTTGATAACGTTAAAAGTTACCACGTTTATCATAAGACTTCAAGCAGAAGACATTCAAAAAGAAAAAGAGCTATGGACGTTAGCGTTGGAGGTAATGCAGTTTTGGAACAGTTCGGTCAGCAGGCGTTGGTCAGTCTTTTTGTAAATATCACAGTTCTGGTCACAGTCTGGTGGGCTTTACAGACATTCAAGTGGGACTTGTTTGTATCAGACCCTGACGGCCCCAAGGCAAAAGCATTAGTTATCCTGATCGCCATCGCCATTACGCATTTGGTAAGCAGCTTCCTGTTGAACTACCTCAATTGGTCAACAATGCTACAGCACTTATTTTAAGTTTTATTTAAGTCATGATTCAGTACTGGAAATGAGCTCAGACAAGCTCGAAGATTGTCGTGTATTAGCTTTAAATTCCATGTATGTCCCCCTTCTGAGAGGTAACAATGCTAGTAAGAAGTAACGTGCGAAACGTTATATCCGGGGGAGAGAAAAAACATGGGGAAATACACGGTTGTCACAGGGAGTCTGATATTGATTTTCCTGCTATGGATCGGAGTAGCTCAAGGAAACGAAAATTTGGACAAAGACGTAATAGCACAATCACCAATACAAACAATACAGCAGATGAACGATAAAATGACGGAAAATACCATTCGTACAAGTCGTTGGCACATTTACGCCAGAAACAATGACCCGAATACGATGACGAAGAGTACGTTTGAAGAATTTGTTCAGCAGAATAAAGGACAGCTGAGTATGTTCGATTGGGCAAAGGTTACGTACGAAAATGGAAATGAGGTTTGGGAAGGGATAAGAACGGATATTAACCAAACTGTAACGGAAAGAGTCACCTTAACGTCTATACGTGTTGCAGATGATGAATATCAGGCTTATCACACCTATAACGCATCAATGATCCCCATCAAACATGATGGAAACACCGAGTTCTCAATGCTTTTTGACAACGTTCAATCACCTGAATGGCTGCAGCAATCAGAATTTTTTGTTCGTGCAGAAGGCGTATTACCCGAGAACAGCGCAGACGATTTTGAAAAATGGGGAACAGAGATTACACAAACATTTTCCGCAAATGTAGTTGAATCCTTACAAGAAGCATCATTCGTTTCAATTTCCGCATATGCCCCTTTTTTAGGGACACATCTTGAAACGAACGGCGAACCGATGAACTTACAGATCGCTCTAAGGAAGAATGAACAAGGATTGGGCGGTGAAACAACCGTCACAATTGGCACGCCAATAATTACGGCTGAATATTAATAACTATAGAAACTGGACGCGGAGGGGAATACGTTGGAAAAAATTATTGTCCGCGGCGGCAGGCAGTTGAGCGGCACAGTTCGCATTGAAGGTGCGAAAAACGCCGTATTGCCGGTCATCGCAGCATCTATACTCGCCAGCAAAGGGAAGAGCAAGATTTATGATGTTCCAGCTTTAGCTGATGTATACACGATCAATGAAGTTTTACGAAATCTTAACATTGATGTTAATTACGAAAACGGCGCCATTGACGTGGACGCTACAAAAGCACTGAAAACGGAAGCACCGTTTGAATATGTACGTAAAATGAGAGCATCTTTCCTTGTAATGGGACCGCTTCTTGCAAGAGTGGGCCACGCCCGTATTGCACTCCCTGGTGGCTGTGCAATCGGATCACGTCCGATAGACCAGCACCTGAAAGGCTTTGAAGCCATGGGAGCGAAAGTGGAAATCGGTAATGGCTTCATCGAGGCCAAAGTGGAAGATAAGCTTGTGGGGAACAAGATCTACCTTGATTTCCCAAGTGTAGGTGCAACTGAGAACATCATGATGGCTGCTTCAATGGCTGAAGGTACAACGATCATTGAAAACGCAGCAGAAGAGCCGGAAATTGTTTGTCTTGCAACGTACTTAAACTCCATGGGAGCAAAGGTGCGCGGAGCAGGTACAGGTACGATCCGCATTGAAGGTGTGAAAGAACTGACCGGAGCAGAGCACACAATTATTCCGGACAGAATCGAAGCAGGTACCTTTATGGTTGCGGCGGCGATCTCTAAAGGTAACGTGCTTCTTGAGAACGTAGAGCCTGAACATTTACGCCCGCTCATTTCCAAGCTTAACGAAATGGGTGTCATCATCATCGAAGAAAGCGACGGGATCCGTGTTATCGGTCCTGAAAAACTCAAGTCTGTAGACCTGAAAACAATGCCTCACCCTGGCTTCCCAACGGACATGCAAGCCCAAATGATGGCGCTTCTGCTTCGTGCTGAAGGAACCAGCGTGATCACGGAAACGGTATTTGAAAACCGCTTTATGCACGTGGAGGAATTCCGCCGCATGAACGGTAACATCAAAATCGAAGGCCGTGCTGCCATTGTATCGGGACCAAATGAACTGCAGGGAGCTGAAGTTTCTGCGACGGACCTTCGTGCCGGAGCCGCCCTTGTTGTAGCAGGCCTTGTGGCTGACGGCTACACAAGAGTAACAGAACTTAAGCACATCGACAGAGGTTATGTTGACTTTGCAGGTAAATTGAAAGCACTTGGCGCAGACGTAGAGCGTATTTACGAAGCGCAGGAAAATGAACTTGAAAATCTTGAAGCACCGGCTCCATTAAAGATGGACCCGAACTTTGCATAAGAAATAATATTATTGATTATTATTATGACCCTGAGCACCCCGCGTGCCAGGGTTTTTCTTTGTGTTCACAGTTATAGATACCCTGTCTGAAGCAATATAGAGAATGCTCCACGGAAGGAAAGACAGTGGCCGGAGGTGCTTCACAGCACCACCGGGAATCTCCTGGTAGTGGGTTGCATCTTCAACATAGGGGAGGTTCACCGTTGGCACCTGTTCCGGAAAAAGCTTACTTAAAACCATAGCAGCTTATTTAAGGTAACAGCAATTAAAATACATATATTGGAATTTGTGTTTGTTGTCACTCGACATTATTTTCAGGGAAATAATCGAATGGAAGGGAAATTTGCGGAGTTGCACTGAGTAGGTAAAGCGTATAAATCTTAAGAAGGGAGCCTCACCATTTACCTGCACCCTGCTGCATCAAGGGAAATGAAGAGAAGGGATAGTAGGACATAGATCCACGGAAACCGGCTCTTTTCACTGCCTCTATCTTTTCTATTAATTTAAAGAAACTAGTATAAAATCCCGCCTGCCTGTTCTAACTAGTAATAAGAAAACATAGATATGTATCAGAAGTGGGCAAGTCAGATATAGCAAGAATCTACATTATTCTTCATTACAGTTGGAAGGGACGGGAGCGTGTAGGAATGAAGCAATTTATATTTGTCGGAATTATTCTCATGGGGGTCATCTTAGTGATTCCCTCCCTGCTTGTTGTCTGGTTTGCAGACGATGAGCCTGAGCAGGCGGCACAGGAAGCAACAGCCTCAATCGACTCGCTGCAACAACAGGAGCAGACGCAGAGCGCCCAGAGCGCTGGTGGAGAGCTGACAGTCTCCGTTTTCAGATCTCAGAGTGAAACCATTGAAGAAGTGGATTTCGAAAGCTACATTGCTGGTGTAGTTGCTTCAGAGATGCCGGCCTCTTATGAAAAGGAAGCATTAAAGGCCCAGGCGCTCACAGCACGCACCTATATTATCAGGCAGATGACGAGTCCGAGTGACGTCAACATTCCCGAGGGGGCCGATGTGACCGATACGGTCATGCATCAGGTTTTTCAGGACCAGGAAGAGCTTAAAGCGAGACATGGAGACAACTATGAAGATATGATGGCCAAAATTGAAGAAGCGGTTGCTGAAACTAAAGGAGAGGTCATCACATTCAACGGCAGCCCGATTACTGCAACGTTCTTCTCGACGAGCAACGGTTATACAGAAAACTCGGAAGAATACTGGGAAAATGAAATTCCTTATTTGCGCAGTGTAGAAAGTCCGTGGGATAAAGAGTCACCTCGATTTAACGGGGAGCGTACATTCACGGTTCCGGAATTTGAATCAACTCTCGGTGTAAGCGTGGCCGGCATATCGGGCAGCGCTATAGGTGATATAACAGAGCGTACAACCGGCGGACGTGTAGGGAAGGTCCGTTTTGGTGATACAGAATTCACTGGGAGGGAGATCCGCGATAAACTCGAACTGGACTCAAGTGACTTTACGATCACCCGTAACGGAACTGAAATTGTTGTGACTACTAGAGGCTGGGGCCACGGCGTGGGTATGAGCCAGTTTGGAGCAGACGGGATGGCCAAGGAAGGAAAAACTTATCAGGACATCATTCATCACTACTACAAAGACGTTCAGATCACAGAGGCCGATAACATACTGGGCAGCTTTACAGCCAAAAAATAATTGTCGGGGGTCTGTCCCCCGACAATTTGCATTTTACTGTTGACATAGGGGAATGCCCGTTTTTCAAAGGTTTGAGCGTGTATAGGAAGGTGGAGGGGACAGGCTTCAGAACTTTTTTCTGAATAATGTATAAACTGTTGACAATTTGATCAGAATGGTTGCTGAGGTGATGATCAAATGAATCAAGAAGAAAAACAAGTTTCCAAAGTGGAACAACTTAAGGCGAATCTCAAACGCCTGATGAAAAAACGTTTTACAATGCCGGCTCTTTACTTAACGCTTGCTGCAGTCGTAATTACAGGTTTTATCTGGCTAACATCTACAAGTGAAGATCTTACGCAGGATCCAACGCAAGACTCTGAGTTTGATATTGTTCAGCCAGGGGACGATGAAGATGCTACACCTGTAGCGGTGCAAAACGAAGTGTTTGAAATGCCGGTACTTGATGAAAACGAAGTAAGTGTCGTAGGAAGCTTTTATGACTATGAGTCTTCTGTTGACGAGCAAGTAGATGCCTTAATTCAGTACAATAATTACTACTACCAAAATAAAGGTGTCGACTTTGCATCTGATAACGGAGAAAGCTTCGATGTGACAGCAGCCATGAGTGGTACAGTTGTTAAAGCTGAAGAAGACGCGTTGTTCGGACAAGTGGTTCACGTAGAACATGATGATGACATCCTGTCTATCTATCAAAGCCTTGAAGGCGTACTGGTAGAAGCGGGTCAGACTGTGAAACAAGGTGACGTAATGGCAAGAGCCGGACGTAACCTGTATAACACAGATGCTGGTGTTCACCTGCACTTTGAGATCCGGAAAGACGGTGTTCCGGTAAATCCACTGGAGTACATGGAGCAGCCAATCGCTTCTCTTCCGGATGTTGAGGAAGATCAGGCGGCACAAGAGCCTGGAAGTGAAGAACTTCCGGAATCAGTTGTCGAAGATCTCAGACAGGAAGACTAGTTACGGGATCAGGTTAAGTCAAGGTTTCACTGGAATCCAGGCTCATGCCGGAATTCCAGACGTAAACAGTCACTGAATACAGCAAATGAAGCACCAAAAGAAAAAGCGTAAAACGCAGCTTTCCATATTGCCAACCAGTAAGCTAGTTTTAATTCCAACTAAACCGATAAAGTAACATCCTAAAGGAAGTACCTTCAATACTTCCTTTAGCAGTCACAATCTCATGTGACACCCTCAGCAGCAGCCCCCACCGCGTCCGGGGGCTGCTGTTTTTATGTGTGCAAAATTTATAGTTTGAGAAAAATTAAGTTTTTTCGAATGAATATAAATATCCAATTTTTCTTTTTTAAAAGTTCCTTTCTTATGGGGTTTCTTAAAATCAGTTGTTGATTTACGCTGATTGCGCTCCCTTTCCGCGGGCGGCTCGATCCTCAGCGCTGCGCGCTTACGGGGTCTCCCCGGAACTCGCTCTTCCCGCAGGAGTGTCGCGCATTCGCTGCAATCAACATTTTTAAAACAAATGGTATTTAACAAAGTTTCTTAAAAGATTGTTGTTGAACATCACTTCAGCCTCCTTGAGGAAAACAGGCCTGCGGGTCCTTCAGTTCCATTATTTCTGATTCTCCCTCTAGTGATGTGCTGTGTATGTGTCTAAGCAAATCAACGTTCATCCGATATATATGCTCGGTGCTGTAGTCAATTCCTTCGCTTCGTTTCTTATTATGAAAAAGTAATCATAATTTTTCGGATATGAAAAAAATCGATGCAGTTGGAATGTCCGAAGACTCCTGCGGAAGTGGGGGCCAGTGTGAGACCCCGCAGGGCGAAGCCTGAGGAGGCTCGCCGGCACCTCCGCGGAAAGCGAAGGGCATTCCGGCTGCATCAACCCTCTTCAAGGGTCTGTCCCCCGAACAATTGTGTAAAACATCGAAAACGCCTTGACGAGACAGGGATTTTACATCTTCTGTGATTTTTGTGCATATCTAAGCAAGCTCGTTAATAAAATTTAACAAACCTTACCACATTGACAAGGTCGTTCAAGGAGATAGCGAGTGCTGACAGGCAACCTGTATGGGACTTGGGAACGCAACCACCAGCAGCAGGAATAGCATCTAAGGGTGGCTGTCTTTTTCTCCGTCTTTTTGAACCTAGAAACATTAGGGAGGCGAGAGGTGTGCACGATTACATCAAAGAGAGGACAATCAAGATCGGTAGGTACATCGTCGAGACGAGAAAGACAGTACGAACCATCGCAAAGGAATTCGGCGTTTCCAAAAGCACGGTCCATAAAGATCTGACCGAGCGGCTGCCTGAAATCAACCAGGAACTGGCGAATGAAGTAAAAGAAATTCTCGAGTACCATAAATCCATTCGTCACCTTCGCGGAGGAGAAGCAACAAAAGTGAAGTACAAAAAGACTCATGTGGGAAAAAAGATGGCGGAAACGAAAGCGTAAACGCTGCGCTTCTCTTCCAAAGAGCACACGTTATTGACCTGAAAGAAGGCTGCAGCTAAACACGACCCTGTCTGGCTTATGTACAGTGTGAAGCCGGATGTACTTCAGCCTGCGTGCGAACTCAGGAGTTGACAAATCGTTGGAGATGCAGGAAACCTTGACTAATCCGCTATCCCTATCTTAACGGTGTAAAGAAAGCCCGGCACAACCAGAAAAGGACGCACCATTGTAAAACCGGAACTTCGTTTTGCACCTATCCTTTTTGAGGGTTTTTGTACAAAAATTTCATGAAACTCCCACCTTATTCTGACAAATTGTGATAAAATTAAACATTGGATACTTTATCTGCAATGAACGGAATATAAAAAGGCGCAAATAGACAATATCAGGGAGGAAAATTGAAATGTTTGGTAGGGATATCGGAATAGATCTCGGTACAGCTAATGTACTTATTCACGTGAAAGGGCGGGGGATTGTTCTTAATGAACCATCCGTTGTAGCCATTGACACAAACACAAAACGAGTGTTGGCAGTCGGTGATGAAGCTTTCCGCATGGTCGGACGCACGCCCGGGAACATCGTGGCGCTCCGCCCGATGAAGGATGGTGTTATCGCTGATTTTGACATGACTGAATCAATGCTTAAACACTTTCTTGATAAAATAAAAGTCCGTAACTTTTTCTCCAAGCCAAGAATTCTCATCTGCTGCCCGACAAACATTACTTCCGTCGAGCAGAAAGCAATCCGGGAAGCTGCAGAAAAAAGCGGAGGCAAATCCATCTTTATTGAAGAAGAACCAAAAGTGGCAGCGATCGGTGCCGGCATGGATATTTACCAGCCATACGGAAACATGGTGGTCGACATCGGCGGCGGAACAACGGACGTAGCTGTGCTTTCCATGGGCGATATCGTAACAGCTTCTTCCATAAAAGTAGCCGGAGACCGTTTTGACCAAGACATCCTGAATTACATAAAGAAAAAATACAAGCTTCTCATCGGCGAACGTACTGCCGAGCAGATTAAATTTGAAGTAGGAACTGTATCACCTGAGGGTCGTAACGAAGAAATCGATATCCGCGGACGCGATATGGTGAGCGGACTGCCAAGAACAATCACCGTCACCTCCCAGGAAATCAGCGAATCCCTTGAGGAATCGATCTACCATATTGTACAAGCGTCCAAGACTGTTCTTGAGCAGACACCTCCGGAACTTTCAGCAGACATTATTGACCGCGGGGTTATCCTCACCGGAGGAGGCGCGTATCTTCACGGCGTGGACGAGCTTCTCGCACAGGAGCTCAGAGTACCGGTTTTCGTTGCCGAAGAGCCGATGAACTGCGTCGTGAACGGAACAGGAAAACTTCTGCATAACCTCGACCGCCTGTCTAAACGGGGAATTAAAATCTGATACCAACCTTGCCGATAGAAGAAACAGACGAATCTTTTTACGAAACAGAGGTGTAATACCATGCTCAGAGGACTTCACACAACGGCATCAGCCATGATTGCCCAGCAGCGCCGTCAGGAAATGCTTACTGACAATTTAGCCAATGCGAATACACCAGGGTTTAAAGCAGATCAAGGCTCGCTTCGGACGTTTCCGAACATGCTCATTCAGGCCACAGGAACCGACCATTCCAGGCGGTTTGGATCAAATCACGTAGGAGAGCTTGCAACTGGCGTTTATATGCAGGAACGAACACCGGATTTTACCCAGGGCGACATTCAGGAAACGGGCAATGTCACTGATCTTGCGCTGCTTCAGGGGAACGTTCCGGTTAACGAAGAGACAGGACAGGCTGCAACGCTTCTATATAATGTGGAGTCTGATGACGGCACCATCCGTTACACCCGAAACGGAAACTTCACCGTTGATGGCGGAGGCTTTTTAACTACGTCACAGGGAAATTACGTTCTTGACAGTGAGGGAGAGCGGATCAACACAGGGAATGAGCAATTTACCGTGAACGAACGGGGAGAAATCCTGACCGGGCCGGATCAGCAACCACTGACCCAGCTTAACGTTGCCATCGTCCCTGATCCCGCCCAGCTCGTTAAAGAAGGGAACGGCCTTCTTCGCTACGAAGGGGAAGAACCCCCGGTTACAGCGGTCAACAACGATGATGCTGAGTACCAGATCCAGCAAGGGTTTATTGAACGATCGAACGTGGACGCAGCCCGGACCATGACCGAAATGATGGCTACGCTACGCTCTTTCGAAGCAAACCAGCGCATGCTTCAGTCCTATGATAAAAGCATGGAGCGGGCAGTGAACGACGTAGGTAGAATCGGGTAATGAGAAGGAGGTGCATCCACTTTGAATCAAGCAATGATTAACTCAGCCGTAACGCTCGGACAGCTCCAGCACAAAATGGACACCACCGGGCACAACCTGGCAAACATGAATACATCAGGATATAAACGGCGGGACGTCAGCTTTTCCGATCTGTTATTTCAGCAGGTCAATAATCAATCATCCCAGCAGTACGAAACAGGAAGGCAGACACCGGCAGGGATCCGCACCGGAACGGGGGGAGCCGTAGCTCAGACAGCCGTCCGCTTCGAACAGGGATCCATCTCCCAGTCAGGCCGCGATCTTGATGTTGCCATCACAGAACCAGGCTATTATTTTGAACTCGTACCGGGAGAAAACGGCGAACGGCGCTTCACCCGTGACGGTGCCTTTTATCTGTCACCAAACCCGAACAACCAAGCCGAGAACTTCCTCGTTGACCGTTCAGGCGAATACATACAGTCACAGGAAGGCCAGCCCATCACGATCCCGGGCAGCTTCCGTGACCTCAGAGTGAGCGAAACCGGCGAAATCCAGGTCACACTGAACGATGGGGAAAATACAGAGGTTACCGCAGGACAACTGCAGCTTGTTTCGATTACAAAACCGCAGCTCTTAGAAAGCCACGGGGGAAACTACTACGGCCTGCCTGATTTAGATGAGCTTAACCTCGAGATCGATGACGTTCTCACAGAGTCCGCCGGCACCCAGGTGTTCCAGCAGGGGGCTCTTGAGATGTCCAACGTGGACATGGCCAAAGAAATGAATGATATGCTTCAAACGCAGCGGGGATATCAGTTTAATACCCGTGCCATTTCGATCACTGATGAGATGATGGGACTTGTAAACAACATCCGTTAAAGCTACAATGTGTAGAGAGAACCATTGTAAACAAGGAGTTTATACATGACCAAAGAGAACGAAACACATCATATGACTCGTGAAGAGATAAGGAAACAAAAACACGAGGCGCAGGAACAGGAAAAAGTCCGGAAGAAGGAAGAAAACAATTCCAGGAAGATACCCGGACGAATCCGGTTAATCCCAATCTGGCTCCGCTTGATTCTGGTGGTTATCTTCTTGTTTATCAGTCTGGCAGCCGGTGCCATGATCGGCTACGGCGTTGTTGGCGACGGTAACCCTGCCGATGTTTTTGAAAGAGACACCTGGTATCACATAGTGGATATTATCTATAAGGATACAGATGTACCTGAATAACTTTCATCCCCTGGCCGCACCCGCGGCAGGGGTTATTTTTTTTTTTATGCCGGCGGGTGCGGGTGCGTGGGCCTAAACGTAAAAAGAGAGGGACTAACTGTAAAAAAGCTCGTTATAACTGTAAAATAGCAGGAGCGAAACGTAAAAAAGACGGATGTAAGTGTAAAAACCAGTGCAACTCCTCGTTCACCACTCAATAGTAACAACCGGCTTTTACAAACCGGCAAAAAAAAGATAAACTAAACGTAGTTAAAAATTAAAACCAGCATATAAGAGGAGGTACTAACTCATGTTAAATACAGAACAAATCAAAGAAATCATTCCTCACCGATATCCTTTTTTACTTGTCGACCGGATTCTTGAAGTGGAAGAGGGGAAGCGCGCGATCGGAATTAAAAACGTCACTGCCAATGAAGATTTTTTCAACGGCCATTTCCCTGAGTACCCGGTTATGCCTGGAGTATTGATTGTGGAGGCCCTCGCTCAGGTAGGTGCTGTCGCCATTCTGAAAAAAGAAGAAAATAAAGGCCGCCTTGCCTTTTTTGCCGGTATTGATAAATGCCGCTTTAAAGGCCAGGTAACACCAGGAGACCAACTCCGCCTCGAAGTTGAAATGACACGACTGCGGGGCAGTATCGGGAAAGGCAAAGCCGTTGCCACAGTTAACGGCGAAACCGTTGCAGAAATGGAAATGATGTTCGCCCTCGGCGACAAACAGGAATAATCCCGCAATCCGCAGAGGAGGGGGCAAAAGGTGAAAAAACACACCTTTTGCCCCCTCCTTTTTCTTCATGTCAAATTTCCCCGCCTTAATCAAACGTTTAATTAATCTCCAAAAGTTCGGGGGTCTGTCCCCAAAAAATTCCACTAATCCTATTGACATGGCTTCATCCGACAAATAATTACCACAAACGAAGAGACAAAATGCGCACTGCCGCAATCTTACACACAATTGTGCGGGGACAGACCCCCATTTTGGCTCACATTTTATGGGTGAGACTTTGGGAGGATGCTGTGAGAATGTGTGATTGTGTGTGAATACTGTCATTTTACGTTTGGGATTGGAGGAAAGGTGATATATCTCGAGTAGAATCACTGATCACAGCAAATTAAAAAGCTGGACTCATATTCGATTTATTATTACCGGACAGGAGGCTGATTCCGTGAAAAGAAAAGCCTTATTAACAGCAGCATCTTCACTTCTTGCCGTTGGTGTTCTGGCCGCATGCGGTGACGAGGAGCAGGAAGTTGACGTTGATGATAGTGATGCCGATCCAGGTGTAGAAGAAGACACTGAGGATAACGGCGACGACGCTGATGTTGACGCAGATGTTGATGTTGAGGGTGACATGGAAGAAGACCATGAAGAAGACGGTCAAGAAGAATAACAAGTCCCACATGCTGCATTGCATGACTAAAAGATAAACAGATCACAATAAGCAGAAGTGGCATTCATTGATTCATGATCAGACACAATCACTCAGTCATATGAGCATCCAGATAAACACAAAAAAACTTTTAAAAAATCAGGAGGAATTTAAAATGAAGAAAAAATTATTACTTTCAGTACTTTCCGGAGTTTTAGCCATTGGAGTATTAGGTGCATGTGGTGACACAGAAGAAGATCCAGGTATGGAAGAAGATCCGGGCATGGAAGATGACGGTATGGAAGATGACGGCATGGAAGACGATGGCATGGAAGATGACATGGAAGACGATGGCATGGAAGATGACATGGAAGATGACGACATGGGTGACGATATGGAAGAAGACGACGAAATGGATGAATAGTCCTGATTTAGTCTAAACTATACTCTACAGTGTCCCGGCATTGCCGGTTAACATGTATATTACCTTTTTCCGGTATACTATTTAAGCCGGATGGTTTTGAATCATTTCAATTCTTCAAGGAGGAATAAGTAATGAAGAAAAAACTGTTCTTATCTGTACTGGCAGGAGCAATGTCCCTTAGCGTTCTCGCTGCCTGCGGAGGCGATGTAGACGACCCGGGTATGGAAGATGACCCGGACATGGAAATGGAAGATGACATGAATGATGACATGGATGGCGACACTTAATCCAATCACCTGACATTGAACCGGGGATTTTTGCCCCATAACCCTTATTCGTATAGAACAACCAACACGACCACTACATCTTAGAAGGAGGGACAAGTTATGAAAAAGAAAGTATTACTTTCTCTTTTAGCCGGAGTTTTATCCATTGGAGTCCTGGCAGCTTGCGGAGACGCTGAAGAAGATCCGATGCAGGATGACCCAGGCATGGAAGACGACGGCGGCATGGACGAAGAAGGCGATTATTAAGCCTTCCCGCTTAAGTTATCCTAAGGTGTGGGGGGAATCCCCTGCATCTTTCAATGAGAAAACGCATTTTGGTAAAATCTCAAAATGTGCAAAAAACTTGCAAGATCTATTGCAGTTGGTTTTTTCTCGCGTTATGATGATTCCGACGTTGAAACACAGCGTCCATCGAAACAGGGATCTCGCTAACATCCCAAACACTAAAAACAACAACCATCTTGGAATGGTACAACTAGGAGGAATTTAATCATGAAGAAAAAGCTTATGCTTTCAGTATTATCAGGAGTACTAACAGTAGGAGTTCTCGCAGCATGTGGAGATGCTGAGCAAGACCCAGCAGAAGACGACATGGGCGATGACACTGGTGTAGAAGAAGATGCTGACATGGAAGATGACGGCATGGAAGATGACGGTATGGAAGACGACTTCGAAGAAGAAGACGAACTTGAAGAAGACGATGAGTTTGACATGGAAGATGACACGGAAGAAGACGACGAAGACGCTGACATGTAATCCGGGCTTAACCCACCCAGGCATTACACTCTAACCCTTTAATTTATACAACCCTAACTCTCTAAATAACCCATCCCTGGGTGTCCTGAGGCCTAACCCCCCTCGCTCACCCGGGGCAAGGATAAACAAATCCTTACTGTGAATAACACTTGTAACGCACGTTCAACCTATATTCTCTCCCAATTCCCCCTTAATTGAAGATAAATATAATGAACGTGAAAAGACCAGGGCCTCAACCACCCTGGTCTTTTTTTGTATTCTTTTTAGTCTGTAAAAGCAGAAACCTGAAGCATTAAAACCCAAAAGCTTTTACCTGAAATACATAAAAAAGTCCCACCTTTACAAAGGGAAAAACAAACACAGGTATTCCTTTCTTATAAAAACAACCCTTAACCACAATCCTTCAAAGCTAAACCTGATCCTTTTGAAATTTGACTTAAAGATAAAAAAGTCCCGCCATGAACCGTTACCTTATTCGGTTGTTTCTGATAGTGTACAAATGTATTGAATCTCCCCAACTGCAGGGGTAAAATTAAGTATAAAATAAGCCAAATTTAGCCAATTAAAACATAAAATAAGAGGAGCGGTGTAATAATGTCATTGTTGTCGTCGAAAAAAGCAATTGTTACAGCTTCAGTTGCTGTGGCAGGAGTTGTATTTGCGGCTCCATCAGCTACAGAAGCATCTTTTGGTGAACGGACCCTTCATTTTGGTATGAATAATAATGATGTCAAAGTACTGCAGGAAACCCTGAAGGAAAAAGGATTTTTTCAATTCCACACGGCGACAGGCTTTTATGGTGAAGTGACCCGCAAAGCTGTAACTGATTTTCAAAAAGCAAACGGACTTACGGCTGACGGTATCGCCGGTCCTCAGACATTTGGAGCGCTAAAAAGTAATTCATCCTCCAACGGCAGCTCTCAACCTGCCCGGCAGGAGGCTTCAAAAACAATCCCTGACACCCAGCTCCTCAGACAAGGATCTTCCGGCAGTGCGGTTACACTGCTTCAGGAAAAACTAAAAGAACTGGGGTACTATACCGGCTCGGTAAGTGGCAGCTTTCAGGCTGGTACAAGAGAGGCTGTCCTTGCTTATCAGCAGGCAAACAGCCTGCATCGTGATGGTATTGCCGGTCCACAGACAATCGGTCACATGAATAGTGGAAAAGGGAAAGCATACAGTCCGGAGCAGCCGTCTTCTTCAAATGGCTCAAAAAATTCCGGATCACTGCCTGCCAACACCGTTCTTCGTTTAAATGACAAAGGGTCTGCAGTAAGTGAACTGCAGGAAAAGCTAAAAACACACGGATTTTACAATTCCGGTGTCACAGGTACATATGGTACGATAACCCGCCAGGCCGTGCGGGACTTTCAGCAGGCAGCAGGTATAGGAGTAGATGGCATTGCCGGCCCTCAGACTTTCAGAGCCCTTGAAAACTGGACAGGCCAAAGCCAGAATGGCAACTCAGGCAATAACAATTCAAACTCAGGCTCAAATAACAGCAGTTCTGCATCAACCCTTAGAGAAGGGGTGGAAGGTACGGCGGTGACGGAGCTTCAGAACCAGTTGAGGACGCTTGGCCTGTTCCATGTGCAACCGACAGGGTATTATGGCTCAATTACAAAAGAATCAGTAAGGAAGTTTCAGCAGCAGTGGAACCTTACAGCCGATGGTATTGCTACGAAAGCTACAATTCAAAAGCTGAATGAAGTGGCAGAAATACATAGGAAGAGTGCTGAGAACAGTTCCTCCCAGCCGTCAAGAGGAAGCTTTCAGGTATTAAATCTGATCGCGGATGCATCAACATTCCTCGGAACGCCTTATGTGTGGGGCGGGGCTTCTCCTACCGGTTTTGACTGCAGCGGTTTCATCCAGTATGTTTTCAAGCAAAACGGGCTTACAGTACCCCGTACAGCTGCCCAGCAGTACAACTTTGGTAAAAACGTGAGTAAGCCGCAAGTAGGGGATATTGTTTTCTTTGAGACCTACACATCGGGCCCTTCTCATAACGGTATTTATATCGGAAACAATCAATTCATTCATAGTGGTTCATCCACCGGTATCACGATTGCTAATCTGAATACAAGCTACTGGAGCCAGCGTTACCTGGGAGCTAAACGTCTTCATTAAAAATAAGCGCCCTGCCGATTGAACCCGGCAGCGGCGCTTTTTTTGTGCTCGAAAAAAGAAATAGCCCGTTGTTTTTATGTGTACACACCAGAAAGACAAATGTTTGCAGAAATTAATCAAAAGGTGAAACTTTTTTGACATCAGGCTCGTCTATTATAGTAAGAGTGTGAAAGGGTGTGACCTACCTTTTCTTTTCTCTTCTCCCATTATTAAAGGCGCCCGTCTCGTCCACGGGCGCCAAGTGTAACAATGATTATTATGTTTAAAGCTATATAGTCAGGGTAGATTAAATGTAGGGTTGATTTGTGTAGTTAAGCTGCATTTAGTTTAAGATATTTTAGAAACGTCCTGCTCCAAGGTATCGTGGTCCCCAGTAAGTGTTGTTCATATCTGCAACAACAACCCCTGTTGACGATCCTGAGTGGATGAATTGTCCGTTACCCAAGTAGATACCCGCGTGTGAAGGGCCTGTACGAGTTTCGAAGAATACAATGTCTCCTACTTGTGGAGAAGACACCCGTGTGCTCGCGCTCCACATTTGAGCTACAGTTCTTGGAAGGCTTTTGCCGTTTTGAGAGAATGCGTAGTTAATGAATCCACTGCAGTCAAAGCCTGATGGGCTTGTCCCGCCCCATACATAACGAGCGCCAACTTGACTTCTCGCAGTTGAAATGATGTTTTGAACACTGCTATTTGAAGAAGTGGAAGTTCCAGTGTTTGATGTGCTGTTGCTTGAACGACTTGTGCTAGCTGATTTTACTACAGTTTCACCATTTAATGCACGGTAAGTCTGTGGTCCTGCGATTCCGTCAGCAGTAATACCGGCTGAGCGTTGGAAGCTGCGTACCGCCTGTGCTGTCTGAGGTCCGAAAACGCCGTCAGCAGAACCTGCACTGTGGCCAACAGAATTCAATGCGTCCTGAAGACTGCGTACGCCTGCACCTCTTGAACCTTGGCGAAGTGTTCCGTTAAATGAGATCCAATCACCTGATCCGGAAGATACAGATGTTGACCCTGAGTTAGAAGAAGAACTGTTGTTGCCACCAGATACGTTCATTGCGCTGAACGTTTGTGGACCAGCGATGCCATCAACAGCAATTCCTGCGTCTCTTTGGAAATCACGAACGGCTTGACGGGTAATAGAACCAAAGTATCCTGTTGCCGTATGGAAACTGAAGTGACCTTCTGAGCGTAATTTCTCCTGTAATTCTTTTACATCCCCGTGATTCATACCTTGACGTAATGTCTGATCCCCTAATGCTGCGTCCGCTGCCTGCGGTGCTAATAAAACCCCACCTGCTAATGCTACACTTAATACAACCTTTTTCATCCTAATCTCTCCCCTTAATCCTATGTGTTTATAAAATTGTTTAAATCTCCCTGTGTTGTACAATAGTAACTATACAAGAGCTTTTTACATACGACAATAGTATTTGATAATTCGATATATAACGTTAAACAGTCTGTAAAATTTGTAACATTAGCAAATAATTTGGCGAAAATATGCATCAATAAGACGAAAAAACCAGTACTTTAGTCACTTCCGTAAATGAAAGAACTGTATATCTACTTTTCCCGGGATGGGTAAAGTGTCCTACAAACCCATATATTAACAGTTACGTTTGTAAAAAGACGCCTGTCTCGTCCACAGGCGTCTATAAAAATCATGTTTGCATTTCGCTACAAGAGGGTAGCGTATAAAGGTACAAGTTTTTCATTTTACGGAATATCGTTTTTTACAGTCGGCCGGCACCCAGGTAACGAGGGCTCCAGTAAGAGCTGTTCATATCTGCGATCGTTACACCAGTAGATGATCCCGCATGGATGAACTTTCCGTCCCCAAGATAAATACCAGCGTGTGACGGACCGGAAGTGTAAGTTTCAAAGAACACAAGATCCCCGCGCTGCGGAGTAGAAACAGATTTTGCGGCATCGTGAATGGTTGCTACTGTTCGTGGAATGCTTTTGCCGTTTTGTGCAAATGCATACTGAAGGAACCCGCTGCAGTCAAATCCTGAAGGGCTTGTCCCGCCCCATACATAAGGCGTTCCTTCTAAGCTTTTCGCAGTAGAAATGATGCTCTCAACAGTGCTGGATGCAGATGAACCACTGTCTGAAGAACTGCCAGTGCTCTCTGATTTAACAACAGTCTCACCATTTAAAGCGTTATACGTTTGTGGTCCGGCAATACCGTCTGCAGTAATACCAGCGTCACGCTGGAAGCTGCGAACAGCCTCAGCAGTCTGTGGACCGAATACACCGTCGGCAGAGCCTGCGTTGTGTCCTAGAGAATTTAAAGCGTCCTGAAGGGTAGTAACACTTGCACCACGTGAACCTGAACGCAGAGTTCCGTTAAACGTGATCCAGTCACCTGAGCCCGAGCTTACGTTTGAAGAGCTGCTTCCCCCGCTTACACCCATGGCGTTAAACGTCTGCGGTCCTGCAATGCCGTCTACGGCAATCCCTGCGTCACGCTGGAAATCACGAACCGCCTGGCGGGTGATAGAACCGAAGTATCCTGTAGAAGTATGGTATGTAAAGTGACCTTCAGAGCTTAACCGATCCTGTAATTCTTTTACATCCCCGTGATTCATACCCTCACGTAAAGTCTGATCTCCCAAAGCTGCGTCCGCTGCCTGTGGAGCCAAGAATACTCCACCTGCTAGTGCTACACTTAATGCGACCTTTTTCATTATTCTCTCTCCCCTTAATTTATGTTTTTTATATAATTGTCTCTCTCCCTGTATTACACAGTTGTAACTATACAAAAGCTTTAAAAGTCCTACAATACTTTTTGAAGATTCGATATATAACGTTAAACGGTCTGTAAAGTTTGTAATATAAACAAATAAAACCGCGAAAATATAGGTCGAATTGTCACAGGAAACAGGTCTAAAGACCCTTTCTTTACCTGATCTCGCCTCTCTCTTTTTTGCCTCTCTTACATTCACTTTTCCTGATTAAATAGTTTCAAGAAATAATTGTTAATGAAAAAATTGAATATAAGATGAGTGAATCAACCAGAAAAACCCATACTAACGGTAGAAAAATCATTCCATTATTTAGATAAGATTCAGGACATACTAACGGAAATCGAATGGATTAGAGAAGCGGGAGGACCCCAACATGTTATTAATTCCACTCTCATGTGTGCTTTTGTTCGTCTTCGGCGTCTTAGAACGAAAACGCCACCAGCGAAACGTTGACAGTATCCCGGTCCGGATAAACATTAATGGTGTCAGAGGGAAATCCACTGTCACCCGGCTGATTACAGGGATCATGATGGAGGCAGGGTACAAAACCATCGGAAAAACAACCGGAACCCAGGCAAGAATGATCTACAATGACCGTGAAGATCCGATCATCAGGGATCCTGAAGGACCGAACATCCGTGAACAATTAAAAGTAATGAAAAGTGTTTCAAATGAAAACACAGAAGTGCTAGTAAGTGAATGCATGGCGGTCAACCCGGATTATCAGAAAGTATTTCAGAATATTATGCTTCAAGGAAATATCGGTGTGATTGTAAACGTCCTTGAAGACCACATGGATGTCCTCGGTCCTACTATTGATGACGTCGCAAGATCCTTTACCGCAACAATTCCGTACAACGGCCACTTAATCGTAAATGACGGGCCGTACCAGGATTTTTTTAAAGAGATTGCGGCAGCCCGGAACACAAAAGTAATTGTGGCGGACACGTCAACGGTTTCAGAAGATTACTTGAGAAAATTTGAGTATATGATGTTTCCTGATAACGCAGCTTTGCCTCTTGCGGTTGCAGAAGCGCTGGACATTGACCGTGAGACGGCTCTAAAAGGCATGCTGAATGCACCGCCCGACCCGGGAGCCATGAGAATTCTGAAGACAGGGAATCCTGAGCGTCCGTCCTACTTTTTCAATGGCTTTGCAGCAAATGATGCTTCTTCAACACTGAACATCTGGAAGCGGGTAAAAGAGCTTGGGTTTCCATCTGATCATCCGATTGTCATTATGAACTGCCGAAAAGACAGAGTGGACCGCTCGGAACAGTTTGCCCGTGACGTACTGCCAAACCTGGATATCGGGACTCTTGTTGTTATTGGAGATCTTACCTCCCCAATCGAACAGGCCTACAGAGACGGGACCATTGAGGCAGATGAATTTATCAATTTAGAAGGCCGCTCCACTGAAGACATCTACAACGAGCTTCAGAAGATAATGGATCGCTCGTCCGTTTTTGGAGTAGGGAACATCCACGGAGCAGCCGAGCCTCTGGTGGAGAGAATTCAGGCTGAACATCATGAGGAACATGCATCTTAGAAAGGGAGGTGGCATCCAGTGTTTGGAGCCGATTTATATATCACATTGGTTGTCGGAATTGTACTAAGTTTGATTTATGCAGAAAAAGCAGGAGCTCTGCCGGCGGGGATTATTGTCCCGGGGTATCTGGCCCTGATTTACGATCAGCCCTTTTTCCTTATGTCCATTTTCTTTATCAGCTGTGCCATTTACTTTCTGGTTGTTCATGTGTTCTCGAGGTTCACGATTCTTTACGGACGCCGGAAATTTGCAGCGATGCTCCTGACAGGCGTTGTACTCAAGCTTGCCTTTGACTTTTTCTATCCGGTGTTCCCGTTTGAGATTTATGAACTGCGTGGAATCGGGGTCATTGTACCGGGACTCATTGCCAACTCATTTGAAAAACAAGGTGTCTACATAACCGTGACGAGCACCATGGTCCTCAGTGGACTCACGTTTTTAATCATGACCATCTACTACATGTTTTAAGGCGGGTCAATTATGAAAAATAAGCGTTATCTAACGAAAAAAGAAAAGCTCCTTGCACTTACAAAAAGACATAAAGAAAAGGCAGACAAGCACGCACTCGTGTTTCTTATTGCTCTTTTTCTGCTGATCACACTCGGTCAGATTGTAAGCTTTGCTCAGATACCTGATGTTGAAAAAGACGAGGAATCGGTAGTGACCGGGACCGTTGTAGGAGACCTCATGTTCGGACGCTATGTGGAAGAGGTAGTGTCCAGAAAAGGGTTTGATGAGCTGTTTACATTTGCAAAGCCGTACTTTGATGCCTCAGACTATGTGAGCGGCAATTTCAAGCAGACGATCATCGATATGCCCGCAAGTGCCATGGAAAATAAAAACGGCGATACCCTTGAAAACATTACGGAGAACGAAAACAAGCAGATGATATTCTCTACCACCTATGAAAGTGTGGAATCCCTTATTAACCAGGGATTTACGAACGTAAATCTTGCCAACAACAATCAGTTTGACTTTAAATATCTCGGCTTTCGCAACACGTTAAATGTCTTTGATTTATATGAAAATGAAATCAGCTATGTAGGGGCAGGAGTCAATACAGAGCAGGCAATTACACCGGCAGTGCAGGAGATTAACGGGACAACGGTGGCGACGGTCGGCTTCACAGATATCTATGCGCCTAACCACGCGGTGGACCAGGACCGTTCCGGCGTGCTTACGACCCGCCGGCTTGCTGATGTCTACGAAGCTGTCCAGCTTGCCGAAGAGCAGGCTGACTTTGTAGTTGTTCATGCCCACTGGGGAGAGAACTTTAACAACCGCATCTTCTCCAGACAGCGGGAGATTGCCCACTACCTTGTCGATCTCGGCGCGGACTTGATTGTCGGACACTACTCTCACGTAATCAGCCCGATGGAGGTATATGAGGACAGTCTCATTTTGTACGGTGTCGGCAACTTTATCTCAGACCAGGGGTGGTCAAGAACCTCAGATGCTCTCATTACCCAGTTTCATTTATTTGAGGATGGCAAAAAACAGTATGTTTTTTCACCCATGATGATCAGAGAGGCGACTCCGCTTCCTGCTACAGAGCCTTTTGGCAGCATTCAGAAGCAGCGGATCTTCAGAACCCTCACGAAAGAACTCGGAAGCGATGTCAACACGTGGCGGGATGACGGTAAGCTTTACCTTGAGATTGGTGGAAATGACGAGGGAGATTCCCTGTAAAAGAAAGGAGTGAGACGGATGCGCCTTCGCTTTGCAACAAACATCATCGGAACTGTTTTAATCATCGTCTTTTTAATCGCCGGCTTTAATGAAATTGAGTTCACCCAGAACCAGGGTCTGCAGGAAGATGATGATATCCCGGAAGAGGAAATCGCCAGTGGTGAACAGTCGTATGGTGTAAGTGCTGCTCACCCATATGCTGTTGATGCAGGGATGAAAGTCCTCAAAGAAGGAGGCAACGCAGCAGACGCCTTTATCGCGGTCTCTTTCATGCTCAATGTCGTCGAACCTTATGGCTCGGGCATCGGGGGAGGAGGCTCACTCCTTTATTACGACCCCCAGTTCGGTGCAGCTCCACAATACCTTGACTACAGGGAGACAGCACCCTATAACATTCCCACGGCTGAACAGTACGGCAGGAGCTTTGGGATCCCGGGCTTTTTAATCGGGATGAGCACCGTCTTTGATAACTATGCTTCCGGAAACCTGAGCTTTGCAGACCTTCTCGAGCCGGCCATTCAAATTGCCGAAGAGGGATTTGAAGTAGACCGCTATTTAGCCGGACGGCTTGTCCATGCCCAGTACAGAATGGACCCTTCCCAGATTCCTCACTTTTACGAAGGGGCAGAGACAATCCAGAGCGGAGGCCTCCTTGTGCAGGAAGAGCTGGCGGAAACCCTTCGGACAATCCAGGAAATGGGCCCCCGCCAGTACTTTTTGGAAGTACTCGCACCGGCAATGGAACAGCGTTACCCTGGCCTGACGGTAAACGACTTTCAGCAGTATCAGGTTAAGCAGCCTGAACCGGTCACCGGCACGTTTCAGGGATACAGTGTTTACAGCGCTCCTGCACCTCTGGCAGGACCGACGCTTATTCAGCTTCTCCAGGCTTCGGAATATCTGGATTTAGAGGAAATAAAAGAAAGTGAAAACGATGACGAATCGTGGTATCTTACTTATGCAGAGCTTCTTTCGAGGGTACAGATTGAAGCCTACAACGATCGTCTGCAATTTATTGCGGACCCTGATTTCAATCAGGGGAACCAATGGGAAAACCCGTTTCTTGAGAATCTGAACCGCCTCACATCAGAGGAATATGCCCAGGAACTGGCCGCAGATGCCAGGGACGGAGTCGTTTCAGAAGAGATGGAAGACGACGCCCCGGCCATGACAAACAACCATAACAATACCAGTCATTTTGTAATCGTGGATAAAGAAGGACGGATGATCTCTGTGACCCACACCCTGAGTAACTTTTTCGGCTCGGGTCAGTATTTCGGAGGCTACTTCCTGAACGATCAGCTGAGCAACTTTAACCAGTCACCGGAATCAATCAACCGCTATGAACCGGGCAAAAGACCGAGAAGTTTTATGGCACCGACCATTCTGGTAAGCGAGGAAAAAGGAGTTCTCGGCATGGGTTCCCCGGGTGGGGCCCGTATTCCGAATATGCTCGCCCAGACACTGATTCAAAAGGAAATCTTTGATTACGGCCTGAAAGCAGCCGTCGAACAGCCGCGCTTCCACTTTGATGACCGGATTGACCGTACTGGTGAAATCGGTGTGTTCGTGGATTACAAATTCCCGTCGGACTGGCAGGTGGACCTGGAAGCCCGCTTAAATGACCGGGAAGACATTGAAGGCTGGATTGTTCAGCAGGACGACAGTGATATGTTCTTTGGCGGAATTCAGGCAATGCTTATAGATACGTCAAACGAAATTCTCTACGGGGCATCAGACCCTCGCCGGGGAGGAAAGTGGGAAGCGAGCGATCCGGAAAAAGAAGAGGAAGAAGACACAGACTTCTTCGATCAGGACGATATTCAGGAAGAGGAGGGACAATACGATGAATAGCAAGTGGTTGCAAAAATACGGGTCATTACTTTTTCTCGTCATTGTTTTTGCCTTCATGGCCTTTTTCAGGCACGACATCGACCTCACGGACAATGAAGAGCGCATGACAGAAAACTATTTTGACCACCACGTAGGTGATGACTCAGATACCAGTGACGACATCATCACCTCACCGGAAGAAGACGCCGGAACAGAGAGCTGAACCTCTTCCGGAAACCCCGCTGCCTAGGATGGTTGCGGGGTTTTAGTGCTGGAAGGATTAATGAAAAAAGGTCGCCTCACGAAACCGGAAAAACCAGGTGTTGAATTCCGCTCATTGCGCTCCCTTTCCGCGGGGCCGCCGGTGAGCCTCCGTGTGCTCCGCACTCCGGGGTCTCACCCTGCCGCCTGATCCCGCAGGAGTGTCGCGCATTCGCTCCAATCAACACAATCTTTTATACCGATCTGATCTCTGATCCATAAAATGATTGCCTGACTTTAATTTTTCAGTGGCTTCTTTCGCGTTTCCGAGTCTCAGCCTCGTGTAGCACTCCAAAGTGAGTTTTTTGAATAATTCTGCTTCTTTTTTCCAATAACAGCCGAAAAGAAAAATCCAAAAAAAGGGTACGGGAATTATCGATGAAACAGAAAAGTTCATGAAACCAATAAATCGCGTGCAAAAAACGAGGCTGGAACAAAAAGAAAGTGTTTTGCAGAAAATTCGAACAATCCGCTGACATAGCGGATGAAATATACGGAGACTCCTGCGGGATGAAAAGCAAAGGTGAGACCCCGCAACGAAGTGAGGAGGGTAACCCGCTTCCCGCGGAAAGCGAAGTATATTTCAGGAGCGGTTTGTTTGCACCGCATTATATTCGTTCGGATTCTCTTTGACTAAAACACCTTTTGTCCCAGCTGCGCCGGCTTAATCAAACAGTTTTAAGTCATCGATTCGCCGAACAGCCTCAAGCAGCCGCTCTTCACTGGCGAGGAGGCCGACGCGCAAATAGCCTTCGCCGCACTCACCGAAGCCATTCCCGGGTGCGGTCACCACATGAGCCCTGTCCAACAGCAGTTCAGCAAACGCTTCAGACGTGTACCCTTCAGGCACAGGAAGCCACGCAAAGAACGTACCTTTGGACTCAGGCACCTTCCAGCCAATGTCATTCAATGCCGGAATCAGTACATTTCGGCGGTGTTCATATGTTTCCACGAGATCACGAACCGCGCTCTGGTCACCGGTTAACGCTTTGGCGGCCGCCTGCTGGACCGCCCCGAACAAGCTTACATATCTGTGATCCTGAATCAAATTAAGACTCTTAATCACTGACGGGTTTCCGACTGCAAAGCCAACGCGCCAGCCCGCCATGTTGTACGTCTTCGAGAGGGTGTACATTTCCACCCCGACATCCTTGGCTCCCTCACTTTGAAGAAAGCTTCTCGGCTTTTCCCCATCGAATCCAATCGCGCCGTACGCGAAATCGTGGACAACGCAAATATCGTGTTTTTTGCCCAAGGCCACGGTCTGGTCAAAAAACGATGCGTCAGCCACCGCCGACGTCGGGTTGTTCGGATAGTTTAAAAACAGAAGCTTCGCCTCATCAAGGGTGTTCTTATTGATGCTTTTGTAGTCAGGCAAAAAGCGGTTCTCTTCAAGCAGCGGCATAAACGATGTCCGGGCATTGGCAAGGGCGATGCCGGACATGTAGTCCGGGTAGCCCGGATCGGGGAGAAGGGCGAGATCCCCCGGGTTCAGGAGGCACTCGCTGATCTCCACAAGACCGGTCTTCGCCCCGAACAGAACAGCCACCTCGGTCTCGGGGTCCACATCCACATCATACTCCTGCTTGTAAAACGCAGCGATCGCTTCTTTTAAAAAACGGTGTCCCGTGAAAGGGGAATACTTATGATAAAGAGGATTTTCCGCTGCTTCCTGAAGTTCTGAAACAATATGTTCAGGGGTAGGCAGATCCGGATTTCCCTGGCCGAGGTTGATCAGATCATGACCTTCAGCCGCAAGATCCTGGACTTGTTTGGCAAGCCGGGCAAAAAACTGCTCGGGCAGACGCTTTAATGTATCGGACGGTTCAAATGTACGCATAGCAATCACTCCAGAAAAAAATTCTCGTAATACTTGAAATAGTAACACAAATCTTATACTGTTGATCACAACCATAACAAAAAAGGAGCCTGAATATGAAAGTAAACACTGCACTTCTTCAAATAGATATTGCTTTTGGCGATCCAAAAGCAAACCGCACAAAAGTGGAGCGGTATTTTCATGAAGCCATGAAGCAAAAAACAGATGTTGTTGTCCTGCCCGAGCTTTGGACGACCGGCTATGATCTCGGGCGTCTTGATGAGATCGCGGACCGCGGGGCAGAAGGGTCTGTGGCTTTTATATCAGCACTGGCGAAAGAATACTCGGTGAACGTTGTAGCCGGCTCTGTTGCAAAACAAACAGCCAATGGTGACGTCACCAATACGATGCTTGTGATTAACCGTGAAGGTGAGCTCGTGAAAGAGTACTCGAAAGCGCACCTGTTCCGTTTGATGAGCGAGGAAAAATTCCTTAAAGAAGGGAACGAAGACGGGAATTTTGAGCTTGACGGTGAGCCGTGTGCAGGCGTGATCTGCTACGATATCCGTTTCCCCGAGTGGATTCGTACCCACATGCTGCAAGGGAGCAAGACCCTTTATGTAGTGGCTGAGTGGCCGAAGCCCCGCGTCGATCACTGGCGGGCACTGCTCATTAGCCGCGCCATCGAAAATCAGTGCTACGTGGTGGCCTGCAACCGTGTGGGGAGCGACCCGAACAACGAGTTCGGCGGCCATTCGATTATAATTGACCCGTGGGGAAAAGTCGTGGCCGAAGCCGATGACCGGCAGGAGCTCGTTCTCCGGGGAGAAATTGACACGAGCGAAGTGGACACGATCCGCGACCGCATGACGATCTACGAAGACCGCCGCCCGGAATTGTATAAGATCTGAGTGAGAAGACAAGCCTTTTGGGGCTTGTCTTTATTAGTGGGGGGGGGGATTTATTTATTTTCTAAAGAGTTTTTGCTGCACAAAACAGAGAAAATTCTGCTCAAAATAGAAACAATTTTGTACAAAATGAGAATAATTCTACCCAAAACAAAAATAACTCTGTCCAAAATCAATTAAATCTTCCCCCAAAAGAAGTTACTTCTTCTAAGTCCAAAAGCCCGCAAAAAACACATGCACGCCCCACTGGAGCGTGCATGAACCTTACCTACCGCCGGCCGGCTATCTCACGCTGTTGTTCGATCTGACTAATCACGTCATAAAAAGTGGTAAACGAAGTATGGTTCAGCCCGAACTCACGGCATTTTTCCAGGAGAAAATCATCGCAGGCAAAAACCTGATGTGCTTCTTTTGCGGCTTCAAGGTTCGATATGGAATCTCCAATTACAATTTTATAGTATTCATCGTCAGGGAACTGCCGGAGAATGGAAGCTTTACAGCAGCCGCAATCCTTATCGCAACCTTCATCACACGCATGAGGCCAGGTAATTCGAATCGTGTCCCCCGAAAAGTCACTTCCATTACAGAAAAGCTGATCGAGAAGCTTGTACGGTTCCAAAAGGGGCTCGATGAAAAAATCGATCCCGCCACTGACCACGCGAATCCGGATCCCGCGGTTTCTTGCAAACGCTAAAAATTCAGTGAACCCTTTACGCATCTCCGCCTGTTCCAACACATAATTTACAATCTCAATTTTCTTTGCGGAAGGAATAAGAGAAAACATTCTTCCAACGCCTTCGCGAAGGGAGATTCTCTCCTCGAAGATATCGTCTTTGATTGCCTTCCACTCGGGTGGCGCAAACTCCTTCATAATCGTGATGATGTTGTCTTTTACCGTAATCGTACCGTCAAAGTCACAAAAGACGATCGGCTTTCTTTTCATTAAAGGGCTCATAACTGCACTCCTTTCTTTTATCCTGGCAAAAAACGAAAACATCCTCTTCAATAGGTGAAGAGGAGGATTTATCATTTTCGGTGCAGTTTCGATTGATATGAATTATGACAGGATTAAAGTTATCTGTCAATTCAAACAAAAGAGAGGGGGTTATTTGGAGAAGCTTAAGCATTTTTGTTAAAATCTAAGCCAGCGGGCTTGTTTTTTTTGGTTGAGAGGAGGGGGGATTCACCCCTTATGTAAGTTATTTCTCCCCTAAGTCGAATTAATTCCCCCCTAACTTCACTTTTTCCCCCCTAAGGAATTAACGCCCCCAGAAAATATCTTCTGGCTTTTGTTTCCCCATCATAATTAAGACCGAGACGCTTAAATGTCTTCGTAATCGTCTTCCTGTTATTAATTTCACACCATTGAGAGAACAACTGATTAGTTATAGGTTTCCCGGTCATGAGGTAATAGTCTTTGAGTGTATCGAGCAACACTTCTTTCGAATAAAAACCACAAGCAGCACACTCCCAAGTCCTATGAACCTTCAGCATCTTTAAATACTTACAGTCCGGACAATGAACCCCTTTCTTCAGTTCCTCAAAAGACACATTATACCGCTCCATCCCCGGCTTAAAAAGCTCCCTATGCTGACTCAACAGGGCTTGGTCCAGATCCCGAAGCACACCTTCAGTTAAAATATTCTTCTTATGCTTCTGATCAAATTCATAAATGAGATATTCGAGATAAGAGGGGCGAATGACGCGGTCGCGCTCTTTATAAGAGGGGGAGAGGATCACTTCACAATGGGGATTGGCCATTACAACGAAGTATTCGACGGGCATCGGAGGCAGATTATTGGTCCTGAGCCAGAGTTGCAGTTGCTTTTTCTGTTGCTTCACTTGCAATATGGGATCATCAAACGTATTCTTCTTCTTTTCATACGATTTCCATGTAAGCTGGTGAGGGTCCGCCTTTAACGTAACAGACTCGCCGGAGTAGTGCTTCACTTCCAGAATTAACAAATATCCGGGAAAAGTTAGGAGCACATCCATTTCGAATGCTTCATCATCGGGACGTTCAAACCTCAGGTTGTGATAGATGTAACTTGAAGAAAGAGGGCAGTTCTTGAGGTAGTAATCAACGGAGGATTCCCCTTTATAGCCGGAGGAAAAATTTCTGTGGTCCCTTTTTATATAAGGATACCGGGGATGCAAGGGGGGCGTGCGCCTGAGAGCAGCTTCTGCAATACGGAGAGCAAGAGGAATACTGCGGGGTTTTTTGATCAAACATACTCATCCCTTCTATTAAGTTAGTAAAATTATGGCATTACCAGAGCTGTGCGTCAATCAGGACAAATTTAACGCGTAATTCTTCTACATACGACAAGATGATTTTATTTTACATATACAAAAGAGGGGGAAGAGGGGCTGAAATTCTTTATAAAGAACCATTCTGGTATATGAACTTTATCAATTATTGTTTAATCTTATGTCTTTTTAGTTTACTTTCTAATTCTTTAGTAGTATTATTCTTTATATAGAACAAACCCAAGCATTATAAAGAACTTATTTTTTTAATCTGTTTGTTCTTTATTAAGAACGATAAACGGGGTGTTTCTGATAAAGAGTCTATCAATCGTAATACTTGTCATAGTGTTTGGGTCTATCCCTTTTCTGTTTGAGAGTTTAATCAGTCAGTTCAAAACGCAGGTGGAAGAAATAACGGAAGTAACCATGCATGCTGCCAGGGCCGTTAATGCTAACGACTTAAAAAGAAATTTAGGGCCCGAAAGTTTAATTGTACCTCAATACTATGATGAGAATGAAAAAAAATGGAGATTGATTTGGAGAGACGAATTTGAAGAGGACGCTTTAGATACGAGTCGTTGGAATACAGAATATTGGCCTGCTGAAAAGAACAATGAATTACAATACTATACTCCGGAAAATGTGAGCGTGCGTAATGGCAACCTTATATTATCCAGTAAAATTGAGATTTATGAAGACCGGTCGTATACATCCGGTGCAGTCCATTCAAAGGACAAGTTTAGTTTTAAGTACGGAAAAATAGAAATGAGGGCCCGTCTCCCTGAAGGAAAGGGAATGTTTCCGGCATTTTGGCTTCTTCCAAACATAGATCATACATGGCTTCCTGAGATTGATATTTTAGAAATGTTAGGTGATAAGCCGAATGAAATATGGATGGTGGTTCATTGGGAGGATGAAGAGGGCAACCTCTCAAGTGATTTTAGCTCATATTATGGCAGTGATTATTCCAAGGGGTACCATACTTACGGAATTGAGTGGAACCCATCAGAAATCAGGTGGTTTATTGATGGAATTGAAAGATTTAAAACCAATCAATTTGTCCCTCATGAAGAGATGTATTTGTATATAAACACAGCGATTGGCGGCGATTGGCCAGGCTCCCCGGATAAAACGACGTCCTTTCCTCAATTTTTTGAAGTCGATTATGTGAGAGTTTACCGAGCTGAAGGGGGAGAGTAAAATGATGATCCTTACACTATCGTTATTCTCAATATTTATCGTTTTTCAAATCCTGTATATCTTTGTACCCCTATACTTGGTGAAAGAAAAAAGAGAATTTATTAAAACGAGTGAGGAAAAGCGTATTTCTATTTTAATACCGGCTTTTAATGAAGAAAAAATAATTATGAACTGTATTGAGGGGATTCATCATTTAGACTATTCGAACTATGAAGTCATCATCATTAACGACGGATCCGTCGACCAGACAAAAGAGTTGCTCATAAATAAATTAAAAATGAAACGGGTCATAAAGTCATCGGATGAATCACTTTCTTATAACCTCATTAAAGGCCTCTATAAATCTGCTGTTTATCCGAAGATCTATATGATTGATAAGGAAAATGGGGGGAAGGCTGACGCATTAAATGCAGGGATTGACCATTCTGAGAGTGAAATCGTGATCACTTTAGACGCTGACAGTGTACTCGAATCCAACTCATTGAATGTGATTAATACCAGGTTTGACGATCAGCATATTATGGCTGCAGGAGGAATGGTTCAAATTGGACAAGGCTTTTATGGAGATCTGAAAAATCTTCAGCCTACCTTTTATACCAAAGGGTTAATAAAGTATCAAATCATTCAATACCTTACAGACTTTTATCTGCACCGGTTAACACAAACCAAGTTTCAATCTATGACAATTATTGCCGGGGCCTTTGGTGTCTTCAGGAAAAATATACTGCTGGAAGTGAATGGATACCGGAAGACAGTGGGGGAAGACATGGACATTACACTCCGCTGCCTGAGTTTAAAAAAAGAAAAGTATAAAAAGCATAAGCTTGTTTTCATTCCAGAAGCCATATGCTATACGGAATGTCCATCATCGTTCATTGATTTATTCAAGCAAAGGATAAGGTGGCAAAAAGCGTTTCTCGACTGCATCCTTAATTACAAGACTGCTTTTTTTAAAAAGCTGGGCTGGGCACCTTCCATATACTTGTTGTTTGACTCTTTTATTCTTGGAACTATCAATGCATTTTTTACCATATTTGTCTGCGTCATTTTAGTAGTGACTCAAGGGAACTATATGGTTGCTTTAGCCTTTCTGTCTGTAACCTTTTTACTCGCTGTTTATAGAAGTGTGACAGCCATGGTGATCAGCAGAAGGTTCGGCTTAGCATACAGCAGAAAGGATTACTTTAAAATATCCTGCTTTATTCTTTATGAGATTATAACTTATAGATTGCTGGGTTTGGTTTTTGTAACGGTTGGAACGATCATGTATGTGAAAAATAAGGAAGGGTGGGACGCCTCAAGGAGGAATGGAAAGAGTTTTCAAACATCGCCTGAAAGAGGTCAGCTCAGGAGGACGGGCTCATGAGAATAATGCTGGTTAATGCCTTATTTCTGTTAACCTTTGTATTTTTCTTCAGTTCCATTGTTAATTATTATTATGATGATTTCGCAACTGCCATGGATAGTAATAGTGGTTTATTTACAGAAAATAAATCTATAGATTTAAATGATACAAACCAGGGATGGGGCAGGGGCGTGAGGGACTTTAAGGTCGATGAGGGCAGTGCAGCACCTGAAATACCTGTTCTGTTGTATCATAGAATCTTGGACGATAATGACATTCAAGACCATCATTACAACAAGAATGGCGAACTATACAAAACCATTACCCTGAAATCACAATTTGAGAAGCAAATGGACCTTTTAGCAAAAGAGGATTTTGTAACGTTAACTTCAAAGGAATTTGAATTATTTATGAGAGGAGAAATAGATTTACCCGAAAAAAGCGTACTAATTACATTTGATGACGGATTTAAAGACAATCATATTGAAGCCTATCCAATTTTAAAAGAACATCAATTTACCGCGCTGAATTTTGTTATAACTGGATATATTGATGAATCAGATTCCGAATATGAACCGGCCCATAACCAGTACCTGAGTATTTCGGATATCATGGCCGCCACAGATGTATTTGAATACTACAGTCACACCTATAATTTTCATCACCAGAATGAAAAAGGGGTAGCTTATCTCATCTCTGAACCTATAAGCGCTGTGAAAAAAGACATCGAAATTAGCGTGAACAATCTAAATAACCGTTCTGATTATTTTGCCTATCCATACGGGGCATATAACGATAAAACAGCTGATTTATTGGAAGAAATGGACTTTAAAATGGCTTTCACCAGTGATTTAGATAAAGCCCGTCCCGATCAGGATCCTTACCGTATTCCCCGTATCGAGATAAGTAACCGGGATGATATAGAAGACTTTAAAGAGAAAATAGGATTAGAGAAAGAGTAGGGAGTGTCGGCCTGTCATCACAACCGGAATAAACTCATTTAAGTCCCCCGTCCAAAGCAGGCGGGGGACTTAAATGATGCCTTCTTTGCCCTCCTCTTTAACTGCAGCAAAAAACCCCGCTCCTTAAAGAGCAGGGTTTTGGTTCTTACGTATACTTCGGCTTCATCTCGCCGCTTTCAATCTCTTCAATATAATGGCAGGCAGCGTTGTGGCCTTCTTTCATCATATCCTTGCCGGTGTTGCGAAGCTCCGGAACTTCGTCTTTACACTTGTCCGTTGCAAACGGGCAGCGGGTGTGGAAACGGCAGCCGGTCGGCGGATCGATTGGAGAAGGAACATCGCCCTTCAGGACAATCTGATCGCGTGTGGCAGTCGGATCCGGAACAGGGATCGCAGACAGCAGCGTCTTCGTGTACGGGTGCTTCGGATTGTCGAACACAGACTTTTTGTCACCGATTTCGACAATTTTACCGAGATACATTACCATAACACGGTCGGAAATGTGACGGACAACCCCCAGGTCGTGTGAAATAAACAGGTACGTGAGGTTAAATTCCTTCTGCAGTTTTTTAAGCAGGTTCAATACCTGTGCCTGAATGGACACGTCAAGAGCGGATACACTCTCGTCACACACAATAAGCTTCGGATCCACTGCCAGCGCGCGGGCGATACCGATACGCTGACGCTGACCGCCACTGAATTCGTGAGGGAAGCGGTCAAGCTGGTGAGCCCCGAGGCCGACCGTCTCCATCAGGTCCATCATGCGGTCAAGGCGCTTCGCCTTAGGCACAACGTTTTGAATTTCCATTGCTTCGTTTAAAACCTGACGAACCGTCTGACGCGGGTTAATGGAAGCATAAGGATCCTGGAAAATAATCTGAAGATCTTTCCGGCGTTTACGCATGTCACTTTTACTTAGAGCCAGCAGATCTTCACCGTTGAACGAAACTTCACCGCTCGTCGGCTCGTCAAGACGGAGGATCGCACGGCCTGTTGTGGATTTACCACAGCCGGACTCCCCAACGATACTTAACGTTTCACCTTCGCGAACGCCGAATGTGATGTCGTCTACGGCTTTAACGTCATTGACACGGCGGCCGAAGATTCCACCTTTAATAGGAAAATACTGTTTAAGATTGTTTACTTGCAGCAGATTCGTAGTCATTTTTGACGTTCACCTCCGGGCCGTCCCATTTGTCGGTATGAATCCAACAGCGGACTTGATTTCCTTGTTCAAGATCCTCTAAGTGAGGGAGGCTTTCGCGGCACATCTCACGTGCGAACGGGCAGCGTGGTGCAAAACGGCAGCCTTCTGGCATATTATCAGGTGTCGGTACCGTCCCTTTGATGGTACTCAGATCACCTTCCATATCAATATCGTGACGCGGGAGGGATTTTAACAGTCCAACCGTGTACGGGTGTTTCGGGTCAGCAAACAGTGTATTCACATGTGCGTACTCCACAATTTTACCGGCGTACATAACCGCTACGTAGTCACACGTGTCAGCTACAACACCAAGGTCGTGAGTAATCAGAATCACACTCATGTCAAGCTCGTCCTGAAGGTTACGAATTAAGCGGAGGATCTGCGCCTGAATCGTTACGTCAAGAGCTGTCGTCGGCTCATCGGCAATCAGCACCTCCGGACGGCACGCAAGAGCAATCGCGATCATCACACGCTGGCGCATTCCCCCCGAAAGCTCGTGAGGATAGTTTTTCAGACGTGCTTTCGGAGAAGGAATTCCTACGAGCTCAAGCATCTCAAGGGATTTCTTCATCGCTTCTTTCTTCGATAATCCCTGGTGAATCATGACGGCTTCAGAGATTTGATCCCCTACCGTGAATACAGGGTTCAACGATGTCATCGGCTCCTGGAAAATCATTGAGATCTGATTTCCACGGATCCGGCGCATCTGGCCCTCGGATTTGTTCAACAGGTTTTCCCCGTTAAAGTTAATTTCGCCGCCTATAATTTCACCTGGCTCATTAATCAGGCGCATGATGGAAAGAGAGGTGATACTTTTGCCCGAACCGGACTCTCCTACAATTCCGAGCGTTTTACCGCCTGGTACGGCAAAAGTAACGCCGTCAACGGCTTTTACTTCTTTTCCATCAACGAAAAAGGATGTTTGCAGTTCTTTTACATCAATAATACTTCGTTTGTTTTCCATAGAAGTACCCTCCTTTCCTTAATCCAGTTCAATTCGTTTATTTAAGAATCGGTAACTCAAGTCAACAATCAAGTTTACAAGCACGAACAACAGGGCAATGACAAGAACAGACCCTTGGACGATCGGGAAGTCCCGGGCATTAATCGCCTCAATTACCAGTCGTCCCATACCGTTTATTGCAAAAACTGTTTCTGTCAGCACCGTTCCGCCAAGAAGAACCCCGAACTGAAGTCCAACTACCGTAACAACCGGAATCAGGGCGTTACGAAGGGCGTGTTTGTAAATAACGTACTTCTCTTTTACCCCTTTGGCACGGGCTGTACGGATATAATCCTGATTGATAACTTCAAGCATGGACGAACGGGTCATACGGGCAATAATCGCAGCTCCGGCCGTACCAAGTGTAATAACCGGAAGAACGATATGACCCGGAGTTCCCCAGCCGGAAACCGGGAACCACTGCAGCGGAGGCAGGGCAAAGTACTGAATAAGCATAAGTCCGAGCCAGAAGTTCGGCATGGAAAGACCGAACAAAGCCACAATCATAATTCCTGTATCAAGAAACGTGTAACGCTTCGTTGCAGAAACAATACCGGCAATAAGTCCCATAAAAATACTTAATATCGTACTGTATACGGCGAGCTCTATGGTTACCATAATTCGTCCGCCAATCTCGGCACTAACCGGATTTCCGCTTCGGATGGAGTTCCCTAAGTCACCTTGAACAACACCGCCGATGAATTTTGCATACTGAACAGGAAGCGGCTCGTTCAAGCCAAGTCGTTCACGCATCTGTTCAACCTGTGCTTCACTGGCACTTTCACCGGCGATGATCTGAGCCGGGTCACCGGGAATAAGGTGCATCATGGAAAAAACTAAGATTGTAACCCCGATCAGTACGGGGATGGTTTGTAATAAGCGTCGAATGATATAGACAAACATCGTTTCTCACCTCTCTCTTCGTTATTTCGTCTTAGGATCAAGAGCGTCGCGTAAACCGTCACCAAAAATGTTGAAGGCTAATACGACAATGACAATGGCGAGACCAGGGAATAAGGCAATGTGAGGGCTGTCCCACATATAGTTACGCCCGGCACTCAGCATGGCACCCCATTCAGGTGTCGGCGGCTGTGCACCTAAACCTAAGAACGAAAGTCCGCTGGCTGTCAGAATCGCAGTTGCCATACGGAGCGTCGACTGAACGATGATGGGTGACATAATGTTAGGCAGGATGTGTCTGAAAATAATGCGCGTATCCGTTGCACCCAGTGCACGAACCGCATCTACATATTCAAGTTTTCGAACCGCAAGCGTGGAACCACGCACAATTCTTGCAAACATTGGAACCGAGAAGATACCAACGGCGATAATCACGTTTTGCAGGCTTCCTCCCAGTACACTTACAATCGCAAGAGCAAGAAGGATACCAGGGAACGCAAGAAGCACGTCCATACAACGCATGAGAATTGCATCTACTTTTTTTCCGTAATACCCGGAGATAACCCCTATAAGCACCCCGACTATAGCCCCGATTAATACGGAAACAAAGCCGATATATAATGTGATGGACATCCCGTGGATGATCCGCGTGAAGATATCCCTTCCTTGGTGGTCAGTTCCGAACCAGTTATCCGCAGATGGTGATGCCATCCTGTTCGTCGGATCAATGGAAGTCGGTGAACCGGATGTAAAAAGTGGTCCGAAGATTGCCACTAATACAAAAAAGATAATAAAGTAACCGCCGACCATTGCCGCTTTGTTTTTGCGTAATTTTTTGAAAATGGTTTTGAAATTTTCAACCGTCGGCGATGGCGGCTTTGCAGCTGGTTTATTAACAGTCGTTTCAGCCATCAGTTCTTCCCCCTATTCTAAATTATTTGATAATTTACCTGTTTGTTGCGATTCAATTAGACACAAAAAAAATTATATCATCTCAATAAAATAATACAAGAGATTCTACTGCTTGAAATTATTGTCATACCAATATTTGCAAACGCTTTCTATGACAATGATGCGCTAATAATGCACTTAACTGCAGTGTTTATAATGTTATATTAATAAAACAATTTTCGCCACATAGCGAATACATAAAAGGTTCCGACAATTGGAACTTGTCTTTTTAAATTTAATCGTGTAATTTAGATATGAAACATTCTCTAAAAATTTTACAAGGGGGTAACAATTTTGAAGAAAAGTAAATGGTTTAAATCCATTGCAATTCCTGCAGTCATGGCAGTTGCGCTTGTTGGTTGTGCAAGTGAGCCGGACGAAGGGGGAGACACAGGTACGGACGATGGCGATACAGGTGCAGACAACGGAGAAGAAGCAGAAGGTGAAGAAGGCGGCAACCTCGTCATCGCACTTGGTGCAGACATCGTTGCTTTGGATCCGCACGGGTCTAACGACGTTCCTTCAAGTAACGTTCAGACAAATATCTATGAAACTCTTCTTACTCAAAGCGAGGACATGGAGCTTGAGCCGCTTCTTGCTACAGACTGGGAAGCCGTTGAAGACGACCTTTGGGAATTCGAACTTCGTGAAGACGTAACATTCCACGATGGAAGCGAATTCAACGCTGAAGTTGTAAAAGCAAACTTCGACCGTGTACTCGATCCTGAAGTCGCATCACCACGTCAGTTCCTATTTGAAATGATTGAAGAAGTTATCATTGTCGATGACTACACTGTTCAATTTAAAACAGAATACCCATTCGCTCCACTTCCATCCCACCTTGCCCACACAGGCGGAAGCATGATCAGTAAAGATGCAATCGATGCTGACTATGAAGCAATGGAAGACGGCGAAAGCCCTGGAAGCGTACTTAACAGCGAGCCGGCTGGTACAGGATTCTTCAAATTCGAATCCAGGGACACAGGTAACGAAGTTGTTCTTGCCAAAAACGAAGACTACTGGGGTGAAAACGCAAAAGTTGACCAGGTTACTTTCCGTGTAATCAGTGAGCCAAGTACCCGTGTAGGTAACCTTGAAACTGGCGATATCCACATATCCTATCCGGTTGAGCCAAACAACAAATCCCGTGTTGAAGCGATGGACATCGCTGACGTATACGAGCAGCGAAGTTTGAGCACAGCTTACGTTGGATTTAACAACGACAAAGAGCCATTCGACGATCCAAAAGTACGTCAGGCCCTTACAATGGCAATCGACAAGAGTGCCATCATCGACGGTATCCTTGAAGGTAACGCAACTGAAGCGATCGCTCCAATCAACGACCAGGTATTCGGTTTCAGTGACAGCGTGGACGAGCTTGGATATGATCCTGAGCGCGCGAAAGAGCTTCTTGCTGAAGCAGGTTACGAAGACGGATTCGAAACGACAATCTGGACAAACGAAAGCGCTGAGCGTGAAGACATCGCGATCATCGTTCAGGACCAGCTTTCTGAAATCGGCGTAGACGTATCCATCGAAGTTCTTGAGTGGGGTGCTTACCTCGACAACACAGCAAACGGTCAGCACGACATGTTCATCCTTGGATGGGTTACTGTAACAGGTGACGCAGACTACGGTATGTTCCCACTGTTCCACTCTTCACAAAAAGGAGCAGCAGGTAACCGTACATTCACTGACAACGCTGAGCTCGACGACGTTCTTGACCAGGCCCGCAGAGAAACTGACGACGCAACTCGTGAGGACCTCTACGAGCAAGCTCTTGAAATCCTTGTAGAAGACGCGCCAATGCTGTCTCTCTACCACACAACTTACCTTGTAGGTGTAAACAACGACGTACAAGGCTTCTGGAAGCATCCAAACGGCCTTTACATGCTGCAGGATGTAACGATTAACTAATTTAATTGGGCAACCTCCCGCTTTTTGGCGGGAGGTTGTTTTTTTGGTTGGGGAGGGTGCGTGGTTGCTGGTTTCGGTGCTAACCGTAAAATAGCGCGTGGGAAGTGTTAAATCCAACGGAAGAAGTGTAAAATCCCGAGCCGTAAGTGTAAAAAGCGAAGCGCTAAGCGTAAAAAGAGCTGCTTTTTCTGGTAACGGGGTAATCAGGGGCTTGGCAATCCGGAGCATGGATGGCGTTCGTGCGCATATCGGTGCTAACCGTAAAAACGGGCGTGGGAAGTGTAAAATGAAGAGTGAGAAGAGTAAAATCCCCAGCCGTAAGTGTAAAAAGCGAAGCGCTAAGCGTAAAAAGAGCCGTTCTTTCTGGTAACGGGGTAATCAGGTGCTTGGCAATCCGGAGCATGGATGGCGTTCGTGCGCATATCGGTGCTAACCGTAAAAACGGTCGTGGGAAGTGTTAAATCCAACGGAAGAAGTGTAAGCCGTAAGTGTAAAAAGCGAAGCGCTAAGCGTAAAAAGAGCTGACTTTTCTGGTAACGGGGTAATCAAATGCTTGTCAATCCGGAGCATGGATGGCGTGCGTGCACATATCGGTGCTAACCGTAAAAACGGGCGTGGGAAGTGTAAAATGAAGAGTGAGAAGAGTAAAATCCCGAGCTGTAAGTGTAAAAATCGAAGCGCTAAGCGTAAAAAGAGCCGTTCTTTCTGGTAACGGGGTAATCGGGGGCTTGGTAATCGGGAGCATGGAGTGGGTGCAGCCGCATATCGGGCTAAGCGTAAAATCGGGCATGGGAAGTGTAAAATGAAGAGTGAGAAGAGTAAAATCCTGAGCTGTAAGTGTAAAAAGATCCCGTTTAAACCCTTCTAAGGAAGGAATTACCACCCCGTATGTCGAACGTAAGTTCTTATAATGGAAGAGAGGATGATGTAATTGATTAAAAAGCCCCGTAAACCCTCCTTGGAACTACTAACATTCCTAGCACTAGCCCCCAGATTTCCAAAACACCTCCCACAGTACAACTACTTCGAAAGAGACTTAGGGAAAATGCAGTCTGGGTTTATTGGAGAAAGATCAGTAGATTATTACCTCCAACTGTATGCAAGATCACACACGAACTATCTTTACCACAACCTTAGATTTTTGACCCATGAATCTGCATATCAAATGGATACTCTTCTACTAACCCCATTCTATATCCTGATTATTGAGATCAAGAACTGGGGTGGCGTATCGCTAGAATTTAACCAGCACCAAGTAAAGCAAATATTTCAGGATGGGAGAATCGAAATACATGATGATCCAATCATACAAGTAAAAAGACAAAGAACTAATCTTATGAACTTGCTTGAAAAACTAAGTTTCTCGCATCTCCCCGTTGAATATTTAACAGTTATCGCCAACCGAAACCCGGAATTGATTTTCAAAGACTATCCGGAGTCCGACAGGATTATCAGAAGCAGCTACCTCGATTTTTCAATTCTGGATTTTGATAAAGAACACTCCGTTAAGATCCTCAGCCCAAATCAACTCTCTAAAATTAATAACACTTTCCTTTCCACCCACAAAGAAAAAAAGATTAATATTCTCGATAAATACAATCTTACAGCTGACTCCATTACAAAAGGCGTCTTATGTCCTTCATGTCTTACCATTAGCATGATCAGGCAAAAAAAGAGCTGGCTCTGTATCAAATGCAAGTATAGAAACAATTCGAAATCAGAATTACTTAAAGCCCTGGCCCAATATTCCATGCTTATTGGTCCCTCAATTACTCATCAGCAATTCAAGGACTTTTTTCAAATCTCTACTGCGCGCCATGTATCCTCACTACTGGGAAATCTTAATCTTCCAAGCGAAGGGAAGACGAGGGGGAAGAAATATCGATTAGATCAACTGATGACAGATATGTGGATTTGACCCTATCTGTAGAAAAGTGGCTTCTAAGTGTAAAAAACAGATATCTAAATGTAAAAAAGAGTGAGTCAACCGTAAAATGAGCACGACTAAACGTAAAATAATCTATTCTAACCGTAAAAAGCGATCCCAAAACCCCATACCCATACAAAAAAACCGGGGCAAACGCACCTGCCGCCCCGGCTCCAACAAATCATCCGAAAGATCCACCAAACCTCTACTCTACTCCTTCTCTGCCAGCACTTCCTTCAACTTCTCCTCAAACCGGCGGTCCGTGTACAATTCCACAAATTTATCACGCTTTTCGTTATCTTCCACCTTCAGGAACAACCGCCCGCGCTTCATCCGCGTCTCCTTAGGAAGGCCCTCCCACTCACGAAGCGACTCTTCCCGAAGCGCCCGCTCGACCTCGCGCCGCAGCACCGCATCTTTCACGCGATCCTGTTCAGCCGTGGAAGCCAGCTCTTCCATTAACTCCGCACGCAATGCCTCCATATCAACGGCCCCGCCGCCAGACGGAAACGGCCGCAACTCATAATTTTCATTTAGCTCCTGAAAAATCTCCTCAAGAGACTTGTTCTCCTCGCGCTTTTCCTTAATCACCCGCGCGATCTCCATGTCAAACTCATCATAAATCCGCTCTTCATCCGCCCGGTTCACATAATGAAGCTGCTTTTCCTCCAGCTTGCGGAACCAGTTGTCCACCGTACTTGCATGTTTGTCCAATTCCTTTGCAAACTCACCTATTTTCCAAAATTCCACCATGAAAGAGTCACCCCTAATCCGAATTTTCCTGCTACATTATCTTTCTTGCTACGTACGCTATTTCCCTCTTTCATAAAACTCAAATCATTTTAATAGGAAAGAAACCGTCTTTTTTAATGGTAAATCATGGTGCCGTAGCTAAATAAACCACAACTTTTACCTACTTTATAACCATTTCCTAACAAAACAGTTTTGGCGATTCACAAAAGGGTATAGCTCGTAAGGAAACCAATTTCAAGGAGGAATTCAACATGTCTACAGAAGAACAGCATACAAACGACTCAAATGAGCCGCAAGTAAATGAACAGCAAAAAGGTGGAAGCAAAAAAACATTCATTACAGGAGCTCTTGTGGGAGCAGCCATCGGTTCTGCGGCTGCAATCCTTACTACACCTAAAAGTGGGAAAGATCTTCGTGGCGAAATCGCAACAGGCTACGAAAGCACAACCCAAAAAAGTAAGGACACGCTTCAGGGACTGAAAGAGTCGTCCACTGAATCTGTGAGCAAACTTAAAGAAAAAGTAGGAAACTGGCGTACCGAGAAGCAGGAAGAAATTGCCGGAAGTCTGAGAGATTCAGCAGAAAAAGTTGCTGCCACTCTTGAAGATGATACTTCTGAAGAAACTGACGAAGAATCCGAAGACCAGTCTGACGAGGAAACGGAAGAAGAAACAGAAGAAACAGAAGAAGAAACTGATTCTGAAGAAGAGTCCGAAGAAGAGGAAGAAGACGGCTCTGACGACAACAAAAAAGAGTAAACAAACCATGAAAAAAAAGATGGTGCGAAGGCACCCTCTTTTTTAATACGTAAAAAAGACCGTTTCATGAAAGAAAGATCGGGAATTAATTCAAACAGATCCTTTTATTAGAAAGGGGAGGCTGCGATGGATAAAAATACGAGTCAATCTTCAGGTACAAAGACAGCACTTATCGCCGGCGGGATCACCGTCCTGGCCGGAAGCCTTGCGTTACTGAACAAGAATGCCCGATCCAAAGTGGTGGGTACCTTCAAGAAGGCCGGAAAAGAAACCAAAGAAGAAGCCAAGGAACAAGCAAAAGACTTCGCAGACGATCATCCAAAAGCCAAAAATGCAGCTGCAGCAACCTATATAGGAAAAAAATTCTACAATCTTTTTGAAAAAGTCCGAACTGCTAAAGAGAAAGTCAAAGACAACGTTGAAGAAGCAGGGGAAAAGCTGAAAGAAACCGGTGAAGAAGCCCAGGAGAACCTTAAGGTAGCGAAGCGCCGCATTAAATCAAAAGGCGAAGACGCAAAAGAGGAAATTAAAGACAATGAGCTCACCGGCGGCAGCGATTCCGGCAGCGACAGTGACGGAATCAAGAAGCCCAGTGACATTAAGAAGCCGTCCGACTTGAAAAAAGTGACGGAAATTAAAAGCGCTGAAAATATAAAAAAACCGTAGAGGAGAGTGCATGAAATGGCTATTCAAAAAAGTACGGATTCATCCAGTCTGGCAGAAGTGATTGACCGAATTTTAGATAAAGGGGTCGTTATCGACCTGTATGCACGTGTTTCACTTGTAGGAATCGAGCTTATTACGATTGAAGCCCGCGTTGTTATCGCAAGTGTGGACACTTGGCTTCGATACGCTGAAGCAGTCGGACTGCTTCGCGACGAAGTGCAGGGTGAATTAGACGGAGCAGAAGAAGGAGAAGGCAGCAACAGGCTGAACTTTGCCTAACCGGTAAAGGGAAGCTGGCATATGGCCAACCATATGCCAGGTTCTCTTTTCGGTGTTCAAAACAACAGATCAAAGGGTGTGTAAACCTATGAAACTAGAAGAAGTTATCAATACAGTAAAAGACTTTTTTACAGAACACGTCTACCCTGTTTACCGAATCACCTCCATCGTCACGGAAGAAAAGGCGTGGGAAGTGGAAGTGGAAGTGATCGAGGAGAAGGAATACATGAAAAAATACGGGCGCGACCAGCTACTCGGCGTTTATCAGGCCCGGGTCAATGAAGACATGGACGTGGTGTCCTTCCACCGTAAAAGCCTTCGATACCGTGCAGAAAGAATCGAAGAAAGCGAAGGGAGGTAGTCGATCATGGTCTTAAAAAAGCTCATGAATAAAGACTCCGAAGATGAAAAAGACCAGAAATCAAACGGTGACAAACAAAAGAAACAACAATCAAACGACGACAAACAAAATCAATCAAACACATCATCAAAAAAACAGTCTTCCAGTAAAAAACAAACGAAATCGGATCAATCCAATACCAAAGAGAAAAAGTCTCAAAGCAGCAGTAAATCCAGCGAAAACAAATCTGAAAAAAAATCAGATGACACGAAGCAGTCCAAAGAATCCCAATCAAGCAGCAAATCAGACGACAAATCTTCAAACGATAAAGCCAAAAATGATTCGAATAAGCAGTCTTCAAAAGAGAACGGAAAGCAATCAAAACAGCAGTCATCCAAGGGCAAAAGCGACAAAAAACCTTCCAAAACCAAGGATGAGTCGTCTTCAAAAGAGAAAACAGACGACACATCGAGCCGGTCAAAACAGAACATTGACCTGGACAACTTTGTTGTCACGTCGGAAATTGAAGACTTAGTCGAGCGTTCAAAACAGTATTTAAAAGCTCGCTATCCGGTTCATTTCACAGGCCCTGCAGGTGTCGGGAAAACGTCACTTGCTCTTTACCTTGCAAGCCAGTATGAGCAGCCTGTTTTGTTCCTCCAGGGAAATCACGAAATGAACAATGTGGATCTTATCGGAGGCGCGAATGGTTTTTCTTCATCGAAGACTGTAGATAACTTTATCCGGTCTGTTTATAAACATGAAGAACGGGTGAATGAAAATTGGCATGAAGGTCACCTCGTGAAGGCAGTTAAAAACGGTTATACAGTTATTTATGATGAGTTTACCCGCTCGAAACCCGAGACGAATAACCTTCTACTTTCGTTGCTTGAAGAAGGGATCCTTCCGCTATATGGAACTAAGCAAAAAGATGCGTTTGTCCGGGCACACCCGAACTTTAAGATAATTTTCACGAGCAACCCCGAGGAGTATGCAGGGGTTTATCAGTCGCAGGATGCGCTGAGGGACCGGCTCATCACCCTTGAGTTGAACCGTGGATCGACAGAGACGGAGATCAAGATGGTTCAGGAGAGGACCGGGATTGAAGAGGACGAAGCGAAAGTGATTGTCCAGCTCGTTGAGAATATCCGAAAGCTCTGCGAAAAAGAAGAAGTCCAGGGGCCAAGCTTCCGGGGCAGTGTGATGATTGGCGAGATTGCCAGACAGAACGACATCGAAATCAAGGCGGATAACGATGATTTCATTTCGCTGTGTAAAGACGTGCTCGGTGCGTCAGTTGGCAGATGCTTAGGGAAAAAAGAAGCGAAGAAAAAGATCGCAGATGAACTGAAAAAGCTGTAAAAGGAGAGAGCGTACATGAGTAAAGAGGGAGTTTACATGTTTGGCGCGATTGAAACAGAGGAAGCGCAAACCTTTGAAAAAGTGAAACTGGCAGGTGAGCACCGCCGTGTGTATACGATCCCTTACAAAGGCCTGTCCATGGTTGTTACCAATGCCCCGGTGCAGATTTATGAGCCGAGCAGGCAGAATCTGAAAGCCCATCAGGATACGGTGGCTGCGGTAATGAAGCAGTTCACGATCATTCCCATGAGTTTCGGAAACGTACTCGAGTCGGAAAAAGACGTGAAGATCCTTCTGACCAAGCTCTCACCCCAGTTTAATGAAATCTTTCCCCGTATCAGAGGGAAGATGGAAGTCGGTCTTAAGCTGATCGGGAAAAAAGAGTGGATTGAAAATTCGGCGCAGAACGAACCGGCAATGAAAAAGCTGCAGACGAACGTAAAGGGGAAAAATGCTGAGGCAGGGTACTACGACCGGATTAAGCTAGGTGAAGCAGCCCGTAATTTTATGACAAAACTTCAGATGACCTTTGATCAAGAAGTGTTTCAGCCTCTGGCGGAAGTGGCTGATGCGGCTAAAAACAATGAAGCGATCAGTGAGCGGATGCTTATAAATGCGGCCTTTTTGATTGATAAGGAAAAAGAAGCAGAGTTTGATGCCCTGGTAAACGAGTTTCACGAAGAGTGGGGCGACCGGGTTGATTTTAAATATACAGGCCCGTGGCCGGCGTACAACTTCATCAATCTGAAAATCAAAGCAGATGCGTCATGATCTTCAAACTTTTCACCTGGCCCATTGATACGCTCGTAATGGTCGGTAAAAAGGTCAAAGAAGAAGTGGACAAAGAATTGTACGATCTTGAACACATCCAGCAGAAGCTGATTCATCTGCAGATGATGCTTGAGATGGAAGAAATCTCTGAGGAAGCGTACGAAAAGCAGGAAGAAGAACTGCTGGAGCGATACAGAATAGCAAAAACACTTGAGCAGGAACGACTGAGGGAAAGTGTGGAAGAGAACGAAGGAAGGTGAATCGATGGAAACGAATATTGCAACGGACCAACTACTGTACTTGTATGCCTTTATACCAACTGACGAACAAAACGATACACCCGATATGCCGGGCATCGATCCTGACACCCAGGTGGAGTACGTATCGCATGGCGATATAACATCCGTCGTCTGCCGTGTGAAAAAAGATGAGTTTAATGAAGACCAACTGAACAAAAACGTGGAGAATATGAAATGGCTTCAGGATAAAGCCTTTCACCACCACGAAATGATGAACCGTCTTCATCAGACCTTTACCATTATACCGCTGAAGTTCGGAACGATCTACGAGACCATGGAAAGCCTTGAGTCGATTGTAAATACTCACAGGGAGCGTATTGTTGAACTGTTCTCGGAGCTTTCGGATAAAGAAGAGTGGAACGTGAAGGTTTATGCGGATAAAGAGAAGTTCACCCGGAGTGTTCTTGAAAACAGCCCGGAAATTGAACGAAAGAAGCAGGAGATTGAATCCCTGTCCAAAGGAAAGCAGTTTTTTGAGCGTCGCAAGCTTGACCAGTTTGTTGAAAAACAGGCGGAGAAAGAGGTCGATGAAGAGTGCGGTCTGCTGCACGAAAAGCTCAAAGAGATTTCTTCCCAGACCGAAGTGAAAAAGAACTGGAATCAAAAGGTAACCGGCCGGACGGAAGAAATGTGCTGGAACAGTGCGTACCTCATTGACAGAAGCGATATGGATCGCCTGACCGGGATCATGGAAGAAGCGAAGAAAGAAGCGGATGAAAAAGAGAGCGGGCTTGACTTTGCTGTCACGGGACCGTGGCCTGCGTATCATTTCTCTAGTTTTACAGAAGCCGGAGAGTAGAGTGAAGCGATGATTACACGATTAAATCAGAGATGCCGTATCGTACAGAAAGACCGAATGAGGTGGATGCTGTGAGGAGAGAAAGCCTTGAAAGAGATGACGTATCGCTGCTCGATATACTCGATGCGGTTCTGGATAAAGGCGTTGTGCTCAGAGGGGATATCACCATATCGATAGCCGATATAGACCTGGTATACCTTGATTTGCGTATTCTTCTGACGTCTGTGGAGACATTGATTGAAAGCCAGAATAAAGAGCCTGTGAAAGGAGAGGAAACAGTTGAGTAAAGCAGAACTTTTTGCCCCGGAAAACAAGCCCACAGGGCGTATATCCCTTGATCCGGAAAAAGCGGAGGAAGGTTTGTCCCAGCTCGTTCTTACGGTTATTGAACTGCTCAGACAGCTTGTGGAGAGACAGGCGATGCGCCGGGTCGACAGCGGCAATCTGACGGACGAGCAGATTGAGCAGCTGGGTGTTGCGCTTATGAACCTGGAAGAGAAGATGGAAGAAATGAAAGAGATTTTCGGCCTGGACGATGAGGACTTGAATATCAATCTCGGACCCCTTGGTAACCTGCTTTAGCACGAACACATAAAATAGGAGTGAGTGAACATGGAACCGATGAAGACCCCGAACAATTCAAACAGCCTTGTAGACGTACTTGAAACGGTTCTCGATAAAGGTGTGGTCATCGCGGGAGATATTAAAATCAACCTGGCTGACGTAGAACTGCTGACAATAAAAATCCGTCTCCTGATCGCTTCCGTGGATAAAGCTAAGGAAATCGGCATGGACTGGTGGGAGAACGACCCACACTATTCTTCGAAGGCGTCGAAGCTCCAGGAAGAGAATGATTACCTGAAAGGCCAGCTTGAGGATTTAGAGAAAAAAGTACAGCAAATCTCCTCACGGGAAGAAAGTAAAACCTGAAACTGAGGTGATGTTAATGGGAAAAAAGGACTTTTTTAAGGATTTGGAGAGACTGCTTAAAGATCTGGAAACGTCGGACCATTCGACGGTGGTCCGGTCTGAAGAGCGGCGGCTGGGTGATAAAAAGAAGGGGCCGGTTCTCCGAACGGACTATTCGATCCGGGGCCAGGTGGGGATTCCACAGCCGGGCAGAGATAGAAAGCCGAAACCAGATGAATAATTCGGGAAATCAGGGCAGAGGATGCACTGGTTTCTTTTTTTATTAAATGAGTATATCTTCACGTCAGTTTATCTGAGCTCCGCTGAACGCCATCCGCTCGCTTTCCGCGACGGTGCCGGCGAGCCTCCGCGGGCTTTGCCCTGCGGGGTCTCGCCTGGCCCCCACTGTCGCAGGAGTCTCGCTGCTGGCGTTCAGCTGCGCATGATACAAGAAGTATTTAACCTGCGTGCCCTTTGCTTTCCATAACTATGCCGGCGAGCTTCCATACTTGCCAGGAAGGTACTGAAAAAATTAATTTGTACTTTTTTCAGTGGCATCGGCCAGGGGTCTTGGACATTATTACAGCCTCTTCTTAATTATTATAGCTGTGTTAAAGAGCGATGTTGATTTTTAGAAAAGAGTTGATTGCATCGAATGCGCGAGACTCCTGCGGGAGGAGGTGGCAGGGTGAGACCCCGGAGCACGAGAAGGCTCACCGGCGCCCCCCGGAAAGTGCAATGAGCGGAAATCAACACGTAACTCTTCTGAGAAAATAGACTTTTCTTCAGTGGCTTCGCTTAGCTTATTTAGATCCTCCACCATTTCCGCAACGGCATTCTTTCAGCCTCCTCTTAATATTGAATTCCCATTGAAGACAAAATAATTTAAGCAGGTCCTCAATAGTGTTATTAGATCCCTTAGCCATGAAGTTTAGGTATGATGCTCCATATCAAAGCAAATGAGGTAAATATAACGGGAGTGTCCTGCGCCTTCAGTGGAGGCGCAGGATATCTATTATTAGATAATGGCTTACAGACAGGGCCTGGAATGTATTAGGCTGGGATTTTAAGAAAGTAATCAGCTATCTTTCGTTCGAACAATTCGGTGACATAGCGAATGAAATATACGCAGACTCCTGCGGGAGGTAAAGCTAAGGTGCGACCCCGCAACGAAGTGAGGAGGGTAACCCGCTTTCCGCGGAAAGCGAAGTATATTTCAGGAGCGGGTTACTTGCATCGCATTTTAGTTGTTCGTATATTCCCGGAATGGTGTAATAACTTCCTTCATTATTTCCTCAGACCCCACTGAGGTGCTCTCATTACAATTTCCCTGTAAAACCCCGCTGTTTCCCCACGCTTTGCAACTTAAGCAAACGTTTATTTAACCTGCGCAATTGCTCGATTTCCCGGGAAATTGACTCGAATGAACACAGAAATTGTCCAGGCTCTCCCAAAAGGCCCAAAATGTAACGTATAATAAACATCTATTCGTTAATACACTAATTCAGGTGATAAAGAGATGAATCAAAAAGAAAACAATACATTACTCAGTCATATCGTACCGCTTCTTGGGTGGGTTGCTGTGATTCAATATGCTTCCTCCCAGTCGTATGAAGAGCAGAACGTTACTCCGATACTCGGAAACATAAACCTGGCGTGGGTGGAGTCAGCCTTTGGCTGGGTGAGCTTTACTTACGGAACGAGCGTGGTGAGTCTCGAGACGAGTTCCACCGAGCAGTTTGTGGAGTTTTTCATCAGAAAAGGTGCTCATGTTTTTGTTTATTTTGTGCTGGCGGTCCTGGTCTACAGGGTGGTCCGGTTGTGGCTTGGAGACCGGATCCCCGAGGCGGCTGTTATAGCAATTCTTTGTACAACGCTTTATGCGGCTTATGATGAGGTGCGTCATTATTTTCACCCGAACCGAAGCGGAATGGTGGAGGATGTGCTTCTGGATATGGCCGGCGGGGCTGTCGGGGTGCTGTGCTGGATCCTGTTAACTGAACGAAAAAAAAAGCGGCAGGCCTATGAGTAGGCACTGCCGCTTTCGTTTATTCATCAAGTTCATCTTCGCCTGCGCCTTGTTCTTCCTGAGTTCCTTCGTGTGTGCCGAGCTGCCATGCACCGTTACGGCGCGGGTCCCCGCCGCCGAAGATACGCTGGACGTGACCGGCGTCGCTGTATTCAAGACCGATTCCCTGGATTCCTCCATAGTAAAGCGGAGAGGATTCCTGTCTTAAGTCATAGCCGAAGTCTTCAAAGAAGATCCGGCGCATGTCATCATCCATGCTGCGTTCATAGTTGACGAGGTTGCCTTCCGTGTAGAAGCGGGGTCTGGAGATCGCTTCCTGAAGGGTGTACGGCTCGCCTGTGTCTTCATTTACACCATAGGTATATTCCATGATTGTCTGGAACAGCATGGCCGGAATGCGTCGTCCGCCTGGTGTGCCGAGTCCGAGCTCTGCCTGGCCGTGCTCGCCTTCCAAAATGACGGGAGAGACGAACGTACGTGGACGTTTGCCCGGAGCGTAGCTGTTCGGTGACTCGTCACGCGGGCTGAAGTTGTTCAGCTGATTATTCAAAAACATTCCTTCCACGTAGCGGCCTGATCCGAAGAACTCACCAAGAGAGTGGGTGGCAGAGACCATCATGCCGTCCTGATCCACAATAACAAAGTGAGTCGTGTGCCGGGAGTCATTAATTTCAGCCGGTGAGTCGTATTGATCGTTGTAGGAAATACGGTCAACGTTGATGCCGGACTGCTCTTCATTTCCATCAATCAGTGACTGCGTATAGGTCGGCTCTGTAAAGGTGTTTGTGTCAATCTCCGGGTTGAACTGCGGGTCTCCCACAGTCTCAAGACGGTCCCCGTAGGCGGCTTTGGTCACTTCGCTCATGAGGTGAACGTATACGGGATACCATTCATCCTCGTTGACCAGGTGTCCGAGTTTCATGTTCGGATCAAGGTCAAGACCGTCAAAGCCTTCAATGGCACTGAGGGTCTCATAGACATCGAGCTGGTCAGCCATCTGAAGCATTTGAATCAATGTGGTGGATGCTGATGGTGACGCGGTTCCATAAATGCGGCGGTTTTCAAACTCGCCGGAGACCGGCTCGCTTTCGTATACGTCATAGTTGAGCAGGTCTTCGTGAGTAAACGAAGTGGCGTTCACGAGGGCATCGGCAACTTCACCTTCGTAAAAGCCTGCCGCACCTGATGCCTGAATTTTTTTCATTGTTTCTGCCAGGGCAGGCTGCTGGAGAGTTTCATACCGCTCGATGGCGAGGCCGCCCGGATAGAAGTATTCACGGTTTTGCTCGTCCATATCGATGTAGCGGGTCGCGCTGTCGATACGGTTGGTCAGAATCTGATCCACAAGGACGCCATCTTCCGCATACTCGATGGCATCTTCAAGGAGTGCTTCCCAGCTTGTTTCTTCTTCTCCGGACCAGTATTCTTCGTGAAGAAGCTCCATACCTTTTACAAGACCGGGAACGGCGACGCCACGTTCAGGCCATGCACCGCTGGATGCTGCTGCTTCACGGTAGTCGAAGCTTCGTACGCCTTGATCGGGGTCGTGAACGAGCATCATGCCCCCGCCGCCGATTCCTGATCCGTAGGGTTCCACAACGCCTAATACGAAGCTGACAGCGATGGCTGCTTCGGCGGCATTACCGCCGTTTTCAACAACTCTGTTACCGGCGCGCACAGCGAGGGGGTGAACGGCACTCGTCCCAAAGACATATCCCTCCTGTTCCTGTGCGGCTTCTTCATCCGCCGGGGCTTCTGAGGTCAGTTCAAGTGTATCTTCATTTTCTTCGACCTCATCGGAGTATGGTTCTTGTGTTTGTCTGATAATATCCTGAAAACTGATTTCCCAGGCCACAAGTCCAATGAAGATGACAAGGGCAAGGATGTTTGTTATTCGTAATGCGCTCATTGGACAAGTTCCCCTCTTTCAAAAATGCCTGCAGCGTCCAGATCAATAATCAGCCGGCTGTTGTCCACCCGCCAGAGATCATCGTCAAGACTGGCGCGGAGGGTACGGAAGATCCGGTAGTCGCGGTATCCCTTAAACAGTCCCTGTGTTTCTCTTGGGGCAGAGTCAAGAACGTTCATTGGAATAAAGGAAAGCTCGCTGCTTCCGTCATCGAGCAGGTCAAGCTGGGCTAAGACCGATTCTTTTGTCCGGGTCCATCCCTGGTCAAAGACAAAGTTACCCAGGCTGTACATGACGAGGGTGTTATTTCGGTAGCGCTGTCCGTCTTCCTCAATGGTTCCCTGAATAATTTCCACGTCTTCAAGGACGTGGGAGTGGTGGCCGATCACGACGTCAGCTCCGTTATTGGACATGAAACGTGCCAGGTTTTCCTGGTGATCGGTACGGTTGCGGTAGATCTGGTACTCTTCGCCCCAGTGGATATGAACCATGACGATATCTGCATTGGCCCTTGCCTCCCTGAGGCGTCTGCTGAGAAGTTCAGTTCCGGCCTGTCCGGTCCCGGTCACGTTTGACGTGATAAATACACCTGGTGAATGACCGGCGGCAAACTGCTGGTAAAACACATCGGTAATCCCAATCATGGCAATCGTTGTATCCTCATCAAGGTCGTGATAGGAAATCCGGGCTGCATCGAGCTCTTCATTTTCAATGTCTTCGTCCTGAGTGGAAGAAGGGGTTTCCTGGGCTGGTTCTTCTTCGAACCATTCCTCTTCTTCCTCCTCCTGACCGAATTCCTGCGGATCACCAAGACGGTGGCCGATGCCGACCATCTCGATACCGCTGCCTTTCATATGACGTACCGTCTCCTGAAAGGAAAGCTCACGGTAGTCCATCGTATGATTGTTTGCAAGGCTCACAGAATCAAAGCCGGCGTTTACGAGAGCATCGACGGCGCTAACAGGTGCGTATAAATGAATTTCTTTATCAAACTCAAAGTCTTCGATCATGTTTTTAGTTTCCTCTTCGTGGTCGGCGATGATCGGACTTTCAAGGTTTCCGGTTACATAATCCGATTCTTGAAAGTATGGAGTCACGTAACGGAACACGCGATCCATTCCTTCCCCGCTCTGCTCTGCTGCGTCCTGGACGTGGCGTCCCATCATAATATCACCGACCATGGAGATACGGTGCTCTACATTATCGGGGCGGGTATCCTCCGGGATGGGGGCTCCGTTCCAGATCGGCTGAGTAAGAATAATTGTAAGAACAATGGCTAAAGCAATAAGAGAGTGGGGGAGTGCTTTCTTTTCATGCCTTTGAGTCCAAGCTCGCATTCTATCTTTCAGGTTTTGTTTTTTCATAGATTAGATCCCTCTCTAGAACAAGTGATAGATTGTGATAAAGACAAAGGTTAAAAAGGAGATAACAAGAGTAGAGCTGAATGTCGGGATAACTCCCTGCTTATGAATGGTATTGGCAATCAGTCCCGGGACGATAACACCGATACCCCTCAGCTCAAAGTTCTCGAAGGGGACAAGTGGCCCGTAAAAGTTGTCAAAGGACATTTTCAAGAGCACTCCGATGGCAAGCATGGCGGCGAACTTTCTTCTGCCGTACATGACGGTGATCCGCCCGATCACCTGGGTGACGATTAAAAAGGTAAGCAAGCTTAAGAATGCGACGGCAACAACCGCCATTAAATGGTCAAAAATCAACGCAACATAGCCGGGCACGATAAGCCCGGCTGGCATGATACCTGTTTTTTCTACGTAAATGAGACTGAGTATAATTCCTAAAACGATAGCGATATAGAGATCTGTACCGAACACGGTGGCGACAACTCCTTCATATTTTACTGAGTCTGTGAATTATTTAAGCGGTGATTGTGCTGCTTTTATTTTCTGGTCGATGATCCCGGAAGAGACAGGCTCTTTTTTCTCCTTGGAGCATTGTCGTGCAGCCAATCTGTCCTCACTGAGAACCGTAACTTCGTCTGTTTTGTAATCTTCGAGTGACACTTCTTTGATTTTTCTCTCTTCGATCGCCTCGGCAAGTTCTTCCCCGCGGCCTTTAATGTTTCCAATTCCGTAAAGAACACTGTCGCCCGGCAGTTTTTCAAGCTCAGCCATTATGGCTTCCACTGATTTCTTCTCCAGGTTAATAAGGTTCTCATAAGGAAGCTTTCCTTCATTGTGTGCCTGTACGATCGGACTTGTTCCGCGGCCGATAAGCACGAGTGTGTCCGCATCCAGGTGTGGAAGGACGTGATCAATAAACTGAAGGGTACGGTCCATCCGGTCGTCACGGCAGTTCATCACAATCGTACGGTGATTCATCGGATAGTCGAGATCTTTTACCCGGTCCCAAATGCTCAGGGTTGAGGTAGCATCATTGGCTGCAAAGCCGTTAAAGAAGTATTTCGGCGCCTTTTCTTCTCCAAACCGGTGGACTCTCATGGCACCCGGGTCCACAGGTGCGTTCAGCATTCCTGCAAAAGCCACATCCCGGTCAATACCCAGGATGTCGGATACAGCAAGGGCGAGTGCGGCGTTCTGAGGGAAAATCATAAACGAAAACTTCTTTAAGTAGTCTTCGTCGATATCATTCTCACGTGCTACGATCACTTGTGAATTTTTCCGCTTCGCAGCCTGCTCGAAAAAGCGCTGGTACGTTGTTTCAGGAATAACCACATAGCCGTTTTCAGGAATGGTGGAGCTGAACGCCCGGGCGATATCATCCACGGTCGGGCCCATCACATCCAGGTGGTCCTCCATAATATTGGTAATAACCGTAATGTTGGCTTTCACAAGCTGAGCCTGAAACACCTTCTGGTACTCGGGGTTGACGGCCATACATTCGGATACAAAGGCATCGGCTCCCCGTTTTACCACTTTACGGGCCATATGTTTCTGTTCACTGATATTTGGTCCCTGAAGGCCCCGGACAATCGGTTCCTCCTCTTCCTGGTCCCAGTAAAACATGCGTGCAGACGTCCCCGTTGTTTTTCCGACAACGCGGTCGCCGTTTTCTTTCATTATTCCCATGATCAGGCGGGTGACGGTGGATTTACCCCGGATCCCGTTTATAAGAACACGGGTTGGGATTTGATCTATTTTCTTTGAAAGCGTCACACGTTCGTAGATTCCGCCTGCAAGTAACAATGCTGCAAAAATGAACAGATACGTCAATTCGCTCATTCGGTCTAGTCCTCCATTCATAGTGCCTCTGCTTCATAGTTGTAAAGGAAGAAGAGGTTGGCTGATATTACAGTTTTCGGTGATATTTGTCAGATAAGAGGGGTATGTGTAAAAGTTCATCTATTTCGACAATGCCTATAACTCCTATACCCAAAAGGTTGTATTTAAAATCATCATTTAGAAAACATATTTTGGGCGTTCCAAACTTTAAGACGATGTTTTATTGACTATGTTACCTGGTACCATTCAATTGAGCCTATAGACACAGGGAATAACCAAATAAGTAGAATCAGAGGGAGATCATTCCATCACCTGACACGAACCGCTTTTTTTTCGCAAGGTTTCTAGAGCAGGAAGAATGCTGTATCCTTCATTTAAACTTCGTTGACCGTAATGCGCTCCCTTTCCGCGGCGGTTTGGGAGCTTCCTCATTCTCTGGAGATCCTCCTTGAGCCTTCAAATTCCGGGTTTCCTGATTTGAGGGCACTACTTGACCTTTCTTTAATGCATTAAAATTCTCGATTTCCTTGTTTAACGGTACTACCTAGCCTCTCCTGCATTCTCACATTTTGGTTTTACTAGATTGTTATAAAACAAAGCTCTATCTTGCACAAAAAAAGCCCTCCGTTATGATGCAGGTGTGAACCCATTACACCACGAGGAGGACCTTGTGCAGGATTGTAAATCGAAATCAGCAATTATTCAAGTTATAAATTGAAAGGCGGAGTCCCCTAACCGTTTCAAAGATAGAAGAGTTAAAGAGGAAGTAAATAGGGAGTCTCAGGTCTTCCGGCTGCATTTGTTGCAAAAAAATCGAAAACAGCCTTGCCTTTTCTAAAATTCTATCCTTTCCTGATAATTCTATTTATGGGTCCGGAAACCTCTGATTTCATTAAGTAAACGCTTAACTGTGTAAAAGCGTCCAGTCTGTTTCAATAGTGTAACAATGACCCTAAAACTCAATGACAACTGTTTCAAATGAAACAGTATCGTAAAATAATGACTTATTCTTAACCCCCAGAGACCCTCATATCTCTTCGATAAACTCTAAATGGATTCATAAGATACCTGCGGGAGCGTCCGTTTTTTATTTTACAAAATGATTGCGGTGTTTCTTTGGGACGTTTCTGGATTTTCCCGCAGGACGAACGGATCACCTTTCAAAAAAACGATATGGAGGTGGAGATGAACCGGGTGCACCTGTATGTGCACAATCATTGAGAATCGTCATTATTACGATTTTTCCATAATCAAGCAAATGTAAGTAAATGTGACTCCATTTACACGATTCTCAACATTTATGTAACTCGCGTTTAATGTTTAAGGCGTATAGTAATGGCCGGGTTCAAAAAACGACAAAAAAACGTGATGGAGGTGAAAGAGATGCCAGTCGAATATATTTTTATTTTGGGATTTGCCTTATTGGCATTCTTCCTTGGTGTAAGGGAGAAGAGAAAACATGATAAAAACATCGAACGGGTTCCTGTCCGTGTCAACGTTAACGGAATCCGCGGGAAGTCAACGGTAACGCGACTGATTACAGGCGTGCTCCAGGAAGCAGGCTACAAAACAGTCGGGAAAACGACCGGAACCGATGCAAGAATGCTCTACTGGTTTGTCGATCAGGAGGAACCGATTAAACGAAGGCCCGAGGGCCCGAATATCGGTGAGCAGAAAAAGGTCATTGAAAAAACGGTGGACCTTGAAGCAGACGCTCTTGTAAGTGAGTGTATGGCTGTAAAGCCTGACTATCAGGTCGTATTCCAGAACCAGTTGCTTAAGGCAAATATCGGACTTATTGTAAATGTCCTTGAAGACCACATGGATGTGCTCGGTCCCACATTAAAGGAAGTGGCGGATTCCTTCAGCGAAGCAATTCCCCACAACGGTGACCTGATTGTAAACGACAGCCCCTACGTTCCTTACTTCAGGGAAATGGCGGAAAAACGGAATACGAAGCTTCATGTCTGTGACACGTCGCTCATCTCGGAGGATTTCCTCAAGAAGTTTGAGTACATGGTGTTTCCTGAAAACGCGGCACTGGCACTGTCGGTGGCAGATGTTCTTGGAATCGATTATGAAACAGCGTTCAGAGGGATGCTGAAGGCATGGCCTGACCCGGGAGCGATGGAAATTCTGCCGCTCGGAAATGAAGAGGATCCGGGTTTTCTGGTCAATGGCTTCTCTGCCAATGATCCGACATCTACATTAAATATCTGGGAGCGTGTGAAGCAGCTCAGCTATCCGACGGACGAACCGGTTGTCATTTTTAATGCCCGTTCCGACAGAGTCGACCGGACGGAGCAGTTTGTAAAACAAGTGCTTCCCTATATCCCAGCCGACACCCTGATCGTGATGGGACAAGGAACAAAGCCGGTCGTTGATGCCTATCAGGAAGGCGCCTTTCCCGTAAATAAGATGCTCGATCTTGAAGGGGACGACACAGATGAAATCATCCGGGTGCTCAAGCCGTATTTATCAGGAAAAACCATTTATGGTGTTGGAAACATCCACGGCGGTGCAGAGCAGCTCGTTGAAAAACTTGAAGAACAACAAAAAATTAACCAAACAGCATAGAAAGGAGGTTCGGTCAGAAGATGTTTGTCTTTGACTCAGGTGATGTTTATTTAGCCCTTATTGCAGGTGCCATACTCAGTTTGTTTTATACGGAAAAAACAGGTGTACTGCCGGCCGGACTTGTTGTACCGGGGTACATTGCGATGCTGTTTACCTTCCCTGTAAGCATTGCAGTTGTGTTTATGATCAGCTTTTTGACTTATTTTATCGTTATGAAATTCGTAGGAAGATTTACGATTCTTTACGGAAGAAGAAAGTTTACCGCGATGCTCACTGTCGCGATTATTCTTTCCATCGGGTTTGATTATTTGTTCCCGCACTTTTCTCCCCCGCATATTGTGAGCGGCCTTATGGCCATCGGGGTGATTGTGCCAGGTTTAATCGCCAATACCATCCAAAAGCAGGGTGTTATTCCGACAACATTAAGTACGATGCTTCTCAGTTGCGCAACGTTTGGTGTTGTCATGATTGCAAGCTTTATATAAGTAAGGACTACTGAAGGAGGAATAGAAGTGGAAATAACATTAAAGGGTCACAAGCAGGAAGAAAAACAGGTCACGTTAACGTTCAGCCAGTGGATGCTGTATACGATTAAAAAACATAAAAAAAGAACGAACACGGATGCTGCCGTTGGACTGGTGGTAGCAGGTACGCTCTTTTTCATCACATTGATGTAGTCGATCGCACCTATGCCCGCTGTTCATGAGAAAAGCCCGGCAGCTGAGACATCTATCTGCCGGGCCCGCAGCGTGCAGGTTTAAAGTCTCAAGTGAAGGTTTTTGGAAAAAGGCAGCCAGTATACAGGCGCTTTTGGGAGCGGTTGCCTCTTTCTAAAACCCTTCACGGCTGAAAAAACAGAGTGGAGGTGACATGAATGTTAAAAAAAATACTCACGATCACGTTACTGCTCAATACATTTCTCATCGGGATTGCCAACCCCCACCTTGTATCAGGTGAGGGTGAAAACCCGGCTGAACAAGACGAAGATTACGACAACTACGGCGTCAGTGCGGCCCACCCCGCTGCTGTAGAAGCCGGAATGGAAGTGTTGGAAAGCGGCGGGAATGCCGTTGATGCAGCCATTGCCGTTTCCTATGCCCTCGGTGTAGTTGAACCGTTCGGCTCAGGAATCGGCGGCGGCGGAAAAATGCTGATTCTGCCTCAGGAAGAAGAAGACCCTGTCGTTTATGACTACCGTGCCGCAGCACCTTACGATGACGAATGGGGTGATAAGATCACCGGTGTGCCGGGGTTTGTTGAAGGACTGAACAGAGTCCATAACGATTACGGTCTGATGCCCTTTGAGCACCTGATCTCTCCTGCAATTGACCTTGCGGAAGACGGGTTCAGAGTCGATTACCTTCTTTGGGAACGTCTTGAGGCGGCTTCCTACCGCCTCCCTGTAGAGGAGTTGTCTCACTTTTACCCGCGGGGAGAGGCGATTAAACCTGGAAGAAACCTCAAGCAGCCGGAACTTGCTGAAACGTTGACCAAAATTCAGGAAAACGGCGCCCACGCTTTTAACCGGGATGAATTCGGCGACATGATTAATAACGCTGTTCCTTACCTTGACGGCAGTGACCTGGACGAGTATGAAGTGGAGCTTTCCGAACCTGTGGTCGGTGAGCTGAAAGAAGGGACGATTTATTCGGCAGATCCGCCCCATGCGGGGGTATCCCTTGTTCAGTCCATGCTGCTGGCTGAAAAAATGAATATAGAAGATACAAAAGGCGATGAAGAGGAATACGTTCACCTCATGTCAGAAATCTCAAAGGTCACAAAGCGTGACCGGATCGAAAATATCGGTGACCAGTCCGATTCCCTTAAAGATGAGCTCACGAGCGAGAACCACATTGAAGAGCTGGCAGACGAGATTTCAACCGAAGAGCCTTCTCCTGATATCGGGACAGAGGAAGAAGACGGCGATGATGAAAAGACAGATACAACTCATTTTGTTGTCGTGGACCAGGATGGTATGGTGGTATCGACCACGAATACACTGAGCAACTTCTTCGGCTCGGGAGAGTATACGGACGGTTTCTTTTTAAACAACTCCATTCAGCAGTTCAGCGAATTCGAATCCTCACCAAACAGCTATGAGCCCGGTAAGCGTTCAAGAAGTTTAACCGCGCCTTCCATTTACGTGGATGATGAACGTGTGGTGGGAATCGGAAGCCCGGGAGGAAACCGGGTACCTTCTGTGATGGCCCAGGTGCTCACAAGACATCTCTACTTTGACGAACCCTGGGAAGACGCCGTCAATGCGAAACGGTTTTATGGTGAGTCAGACATCCTTTATGTAGAGGAAGACTTTGACGAGTCGGTACTCGGTGCCCTCAGGGACCGAGGCTATGAGCCGGAAACACGGAACTTATCGGTCTTTTTCGGAGGCATTCAGGCTCTTGATTTTAATACGGAAGACGGATCCATAGTGGGAATTGCCGATTACCGGCGTGACGGCTTATGGGATGCAAAAGACAAAGTATCATGGATGGAATATGCCCAGTACGGATTGGTCGGCTTGTTTATTCTGAGTATCATTTTCCCGCTGATGCATATCATCCACTGTCTGCCGTTTTTCCGGACGAAAAACGAAACCGTGCACCGCATCTTGAGAAAAGAAAAAGGCATGAGCATTCTCATCCCTTGCTACAATGAGCAGGGAATTATAAAAACATCCCTTGAAACCATTGAATCTCTCTCGTATTCAAACTTTGAAGTGCTTTACATCAACGACGGCTCAACGGACAAAACGCTCGCGTATCTGGACGACTTTCTCGAGCTGAAACCGAGCAGCCGGGCGCCGCACAGGAAACTGGATCATAAAAAGGTAAAAACCGTCTATCAGTCCAAGCGTTATCCCAACATTTATGTAGTGGATAAATGGAACGGCGGAAAGGCCGATGCCCTTAATGCAGGGATCGAGTATGCCAGTGAGGATCTTGTGATTACCCTTGATGCGGATACGATGCTGACCGATCAGGCGATGCCGAAAGTAAATGAAGTATTTGAGGATGGAGATGTCGTTGGAGCGGGGGGAATGGTCCATGTGCTTCAGACGAAAACGGCCAATCCGTTAAGCCGTCTGTCCCTTAAGCACACCAATCTGCTCGTGCGCCTGCAGATGCTCGATTTCCTGAAGGCGTTCTATATTACAAAGGTATCCCTTGCCCGTTTTAATGCCCTGGCTGTTATTTCAGGAGCATTCGGGATTTTCAGAAGACAGGCCCTGATTGATGTCGGAGGCTACCGCTCCACTGTAGGGGAAGACATTGACATTACGTTGAGGATGCAAAAATACATCGCGGCAAACAAAAACAAGAAGGTTGTCCACATTAAAGATGCCATCTCCTATACCGAGATGCCTGAAACCGTGAAGGACTTCTTCAAACAGCGTGTCCGGTGGCAGAAAGCCTACATCGACTGTATTATTCACTTTAACTCGTTCTTTGCAAAAACGCTCTTCAGGAAGGCTGTTTCTTTCTTCTATATCTTTGAGTCTTTCCTTGTGGGAATTGTATCGGCGTTTATTTTGACGGCCTTTTTCGTCATCAACGGGATCTTTTATCCGCCTGATTCCTACTTGCAGTATGTACTGTTTTATCTGACCTACTTGTTCCTGTTCGGGGTCATCTATGATATTGCCGCTCTGATCTTTACGAGAGCCCAAGGCTTTAAGTTCAGAATGAGAGATATTTTTACATTAGGCACAACGATTCTATTTGATATTTTCATCTACCGTTTTATCCTGATGTACATTGTGATGCACGGTACGATCGCCTACTTCTTTAATACAGACTGGAACAAGGTTGAGAGAACAGGCAGAGACTACAAAACCGAATCAAAACCCGCAGCGTAGGAATAAGGCAGGGACGAGTTAACAAGAAACCGAACGTGCGGTGCGAATAAACCGCTCCTGAAATATACTTCGCTTTCCGCGGTGGTCCGGTGAGCCTCCTCACTTCGTTGCGGGGTCTCACCCTGGCCCCTGACACCGCAGGAGTCTGCGTATATTTCATCCGCTATGTCAGTGGATTGGATTATCAAAGAAACTCTTTCTTTTTGTCCCATCATCATTGCCTATACAAGGCTTAACAAAAACTTCAGGAGGTGACATGTATGGGAAAGAAAATACTCCTTATCACTCTTACGTTCGCTGTGGTCCTCGTTGTGGGAGCGGGAGGCTATGTGTGGCAGGCTGTTAACGCTACGATCGGAAGCATCCAGGAAAACATCGACCGTAACCAGTCGGAAAAGCGCCAGGAGGCCATTGACCTGGAAGAAGGGGATCCGGTATCCATCCTTTTGATGGGAGTGGACGAGCTCGAGACCCGGGACGACCTGGGCCGTACCGATACTATGCTTCTGCTCACGGTGAACCCGAAGGAAGAATCGATCAACATGGTGAGTCTGCCCCGTGATACCCTGACCGAAATCCGAGGGCAGCGGACAGAGGATAAAATCAGTCACGCCCATGCTATGGGAGGAAGTGAAACGGCGTTATACACCGTGGAGCATTTCCTGGATATCCCTGTCGACTATTTCGTAAAAGTAAACATGGAAAGCTTCGTCGGTCTCGTTGATGCCATCGACGGAGTTGAAGTGGACAATGAGTTTGAGTTTATCTTTCATGAGATGCATTACCCGGAAGGAAAAATCAAGCTGGACGGAGAGGAAGCCCTCGGCTATGCACGTATGAGAAAGGACGATCCTAAGGGAGACTTCGGCCGCCAGATGAGGCAGCGTGAAGTGATCGAAGAGATCATTGATAAAGGAGCGAGCTTTTCTTCCATTACGAACCTGACCGACATTCTTGAAGTGGTGGAAGACAACGTCCAGACCAACCTCTCCCTCGATGAGATGTGGGACATTCAATCGAACTACAAAAACACCATCAACGACGTCGAGCAGCATGAGATCAAAGGGGAAGACAGAAAAATGGACGGAATATCCTACTTCTTCACTGATGAAGATGAGCTCGAGTCACTGTCTGACGAATTGAAGCAACATCTTGAAGTGGAGGAGTAATCTCCTAAAGAGGCTGGGACATAACTGTTTTAGCCAACGAGAATCCGAACGAATAATATGCGGTGCAACTAACCGCTCCTGAAATATACTTCGCTTTCCGCGGGGGCACCGGTGAGCCTCCTCGGGCTCTGCCCTCCGGGGTCTCACCTTGGTTCCTGCTCCCGCAGGAGTCTGCGTATATTTCATCCGCTACGTTCGTGTATTGTTAGGATTCTCAGCTAAACACGTTCTTTATGTCCCCGACTCCCCTTAATAAGTGAAGATTGTTACTCAAGCAAGATCATATTGTGCTACAGTCGAACAAGCATCATTCAACCTTATTGAAGGTTTACTCATGCTTCTTTCTTTACGAACATCTCCTTTGAAGTGAACTAGAAAAGAAGACGTCCCTCTTTTTTAATTAAACCACCACACCAAAACGATACCGAGTAGTCGATTATTTATGATATGGTTATATTTCCTTTCAACACTAACTTACCAATAGACCTTAAGCACTTTACTTGTCGTAGATATCAAAAAAAAGACCTTCTCACAGCCGGGTGAGAAGGTCTTTTTCGTACTATTATATTCATGCTTTATTATGATTCATCATCGTCATTTTCATTAATTGCGACCGAGTCACTGCCGTCGAGTCCGAGGTGGGCGCGGAGCTCGCCGCTTACCCGCTGGCGTTCGTTTTCATCAACAATATAGTACCAGATGCCGTCAATGCGGCTTCCGGATCCGGCGATTTCAAGTGTCTCTGAGTTGTGACGGGCATCACGGTAATTAGACTGAATCTTTACCATTTTATCAAAGTTTAAGTCTGTGCTGATGTTGTTGCCGAGGGCATCCAGGATTTCGCCTGCTTTTGTGATGGAGGAGAACTGAGCGCCTTCTTTAATAATTGCATCAACGATTTCACGCTGGCGTTCGTTACGACCTAAATCTCCACGTGGGTCTTCATAACGCATTCTGGAATATGCAAGGGCTTGGGACCCGTCCAAATCAAGTGGACCTTCACTGAATTCATAAGAGCCTGACTTAAACCCAAAGTTGTTATTAACTGTCACGCCACCAAGAGCATCCACAATATCTTTAAAGCCATCCATATTAACAGTCATAAAGTAGTCAATTGGAATATCAAGAAAGTTTTCAACGGAAGCCATGGCCATCTCGGGCCCTCCGAAAGCATAGGCGTGGTTGATTTTGTCATCAACGCCGCGACCGACCATTTCTGTGCGCGTATCACGGGGAATGCTCATCATTTTCATTGATTCGTCTGCCGGGTTTACGGTTACTACCATTAATGTGTCCGTACGTCCACGGTCTGTACGGCTGCCCCCTGTGTCCACACCCATTAACAAAAATGAAAGAGGCTCCTGATCTTCAATATCCACTTCCAATTCGCGCTTTTCTGATTTTTCGCGATCTACTGTAACGTGCATTTGGTTATCCACTGTATTCTGAACGCTTGAGTACATGTAATAGCCATAGCCTGCGACAGATCCTAATATAACAAACAAAATAAGGCCACTTATAAGTAGAAACTTTTTCATTAAGCTAACTCTCCTCTTAAACTATGATTACTTTGATTATATTTCTCTACCCTCTATTAGACAAGAAATATTTATAAGTAAATGTATTTTTTTACCTATTTGTCGCATTCTTTCGATTGAAAACGCTTAATATGAAAATCATGTTAAAATATGATGTGTTTTCTGAATTTTTCCTCGAAAACCATTTACATAACCTGTTATCTTGAGTAACATATACGGAGACCTAATGAAGGAAGCAGGAGGAAATAATGGAAGAGACAATCAGCTTAAAAGATATTTTCCAGACACTCAGAAAAAGACTTACACTGATCATCGGTATTACCGCTGTAGCAGTAGCAGCAAGTGCTATCATATCATACTTTTTTTTAACACCGATGTATCAATCATCCACTCAGATCCTCGTAAATAAATCCCAGGAAGACAGTACCCAGGTAACCCAGGCGGATCTCAGGACGAACCTGGAGCTCATAAATACATACAACGTTATTATGACATCCCCTAGAATCCTGGAGCCCGTGATTGAAGAAATGGGCATTGACGCAACACCTTCACAAATCCGGGATCAAGTATCCGTAGGAAGTGAACGTGACTCCCAGGTAGTAACGATCAGAGTCGAGAACCCTGACCCAGGCCAAGCAGTAGAGCTCGCAAACACTATAGCAATGGTTTTTCAAAGAGACATTGTTGACATTATGAATGTGGACAACGTATCGGTTTTATCACCGGCAGAATTATCGGACAATCCATCCCCGGTAAGCCCGAACCCTGCATTAAACATGGCAATCGCCTTTGTAGTCGGGCTGATGGGCGCAGTTGGATTCTCTTTCTTACTGGAATTTTTGGATAACACGATTAAAGACGAAGATGACATTGAAGAAGCACTTGGCATTCCGGTTCTGGCAAGTATAGGATCCATTGATGGTAAAACGATTGATATGAACAAGTTAAATGAAACATCGAGACAAAACAGAACGGGGCGTGGAAGCATTGGCGCGTAAACGTAAAAGCAACCAGTTAACAGACAAACAGCGGAGCCTGATTTCCCATCACGCTCAAAAATCGCCTGTCACCGAACAGTTTCGGACATTAAGAACAAACATTCAATTTTCTTCTATTGATAAAGTCGTAAAGAAAATTCTTATTTCATCTTCAGGTCCCGCTGAAGGGAAATCTACTGTTATCGCGAACCTGGGCGTGGTTATGGCCCAGCAGGGGAAACGTGTTCTGTTAATCGACTCCGATTTAAGAAAGCCGACGGTTCATTTTACATTTCAGCTGGAAAACACCTTCGGCTTAACGAGTGTCCTGACCCGGGCTGAATCTTTCGAATCTGCCGTGCAGGAAACGGCTGTTGAAAACCTTGAAGTACTTACATCAGGTCCGGTTCCTCCTAACCCTAGTGAGTTAATTGGCTCAAGATCGATGGAATTATTCCTGAGTCAGATAGAAAAAGACTATGATTATATTCTCTTTGATGCACCGCCGATCAATGTGGTAACGGACGGTCAGATTCTGGCTACGAAGACAGATGGCGTTGTTCTTGTGATCCGCAGCGGGAAAACAGAGAAAGAGGCAGCGATAAAAGCTGTTGAACTTCTTAAGAAGACGAATTCAAATATTATTGGCACCGTTTTAAACGACCGTGAAATGAAAGAAGATACGTATTATTACTACGCAGAAGGAAAGTAGCATAAAAACTGAAATAATATAGAAGATTATGACCCTTTTCTGGAAATAGTGTGATATTATGGAATAGACTCAAGAGGAAATAGTCCGATAGACCCTGTAAACATCTGCAATCGGGAAAGGGGATTCTGCTTTATGATTGATATTCATTGCCACATACTGCCGAATTTGGACGACGGTCCTGCAAATAAAGAAGAAGCGTTAGAGCTTGGAAAAGCGGCATTTGAAGAAGGCATTCATACGATTTTAGCTACACCGCACCACCAGCACCCACACTACCACAACGATAAAAATACGATTCTGGCAAGTATTGAAGAACTGAACCTCATATTTAAAGATCACCAAATCGATGTGAAGATCCTTCCTGGTCAGGAAACCCGTATTTATGGAGAACTGCTTGAGGGGTTTAAAAACGAAGAGATACTTACTCTGAATGAGGGAAAGTATTTTTTTGTGGAGTTTCCCTCATCGGAGATACCGAGATACAGCAAACGTCTATTGTATGACGTCCAGCAACAAGGGTTAAAGCCGATCATCGTTCATCCTGAGCGAAACCAGGCCGTGATGAAAGATCCGTACAGGCTTTATGAGCTTGTTCAAGGCGGATGTCTGACACAACTGACAGCGGGGAGTATTACAGGGAAGTTTGGAAAGAAGATTAAGAGATTATCAGAAGACTTAATAGAAGCGAACCTGGCTCACTTTATTGCAAGCGACGCCCACGATACCATTCGGCGTCCGTTTCTATTAAAAGATGCCTATGATGGAATAGAGAGAGAATTCGGAATAGAAACAAGATTCTATTTTCAGGAAAATGCGGAGCTGCTTGTAGAAGGTAATCAAGTGATGGTTGAACCGCCGCAGAGAGTAAAAACGAAGAAGTTTTTAGGGTTGTTTTAAAGCAAGCACAACTTATATCAACTATCTATATTGTAAACCGACTGTGTAAATTCAGTGTTACATGACCATTACATTCAGGTAATGCCTCCTCACCTTTATCAACGGGGGTACTCAGCCACGCTGTGGGTCGTTCACCAAAGTGAACAACCTTAGACGCTAGTTGTCACCGGTGGGGTGTGAGGTTAGGTTTAATGCCTATTCATTATATAGTACGGAGGTAGTATGGGGGTTACGACCGTATTATTTAGAAAATTTAGCGAGGTCTTTGTTTTCGATAACGAACTCTCGTTAAGTGTTCTAAAGATTTATTTATTTTACATAGGAGGGGACGAGTTGGATTATAAGAAACGGTTAGGGCTGCTGGTTACTGCTGATTCACTGATTGTCGTGTTTTCGATTTTTATTGGTTTTTGGCTTTTGGTCCCGACATCAACGATTTTACCTGAGGCGATCATCGCAAGCTCCATTGCGTTATTTTTTGCTCACCATGTTTTCGCTCATCTATTTAAACTATATAAACGGGTCTGGCAGTATGCGAGCATCCAGGAGCTGTCAGCGATCTTTGCGGCAGTTTCACTTTCCATCACCGCTGTTGCTCTTATTCAGATTATCGGATATCAAACCATTTTTGCAAGAACGTTGCTCGTCACGTGGATGCTGCATATCTTGCTCATCGGTGCTTCACGTTTCTCCTGGAGAATCTACCGTGATTCATTAATGAAAGGAAACACGGAGAAGAAACGAACCCTCATCATCGGGGCCGGAAATGGCGGCACACTCGTTGCCCGTCAGCTCATGAACAGCATCAAGTCAGAGCTTCACCCGGTTGCATTCATCGATGATGACTTTACAAAACAAAACCTGGAAATCATGTCGATCCCTGTACTGGGACGGACAAAAGACATTGAAGATGTTGTCGTAACGAAAAACATCGAACACATTATCATCGCGATTCCTTCATTGACAAAAACGGAACTCAATACGATCTTTGATGCCTGTTCGAAAACAAAAGTCCGGACGCAGATCATGCCGTCAGTGGAAGACATTATGAGCGGGAAAGTCACCGTCTCCCAGATCCGGGACGTACAGGTGGAAGACTTACTCGGCCGCGAGCCGGTTGAACTGGATACAGAAAAAATCGGTGCCAAGCTTACAGGTAAGACCGTCCTTGTAACTGGAGCCGGCGGATCGATCGGATCTGAAATCTGCCGCCAGGTATGCGCCTTTAACCCGGACAAGCTGATCCTCCTCGGTCACGGAGAAAACAGCATTTACAGTATCGACATGGAGCTGAAAGTCACGTTCCCTCATCTTGATGTGGAAACAAAAATTGCCGACGTCCAGGACGCTGATCGGATGATCGATGTGATGAACACCCATCAGCCGGATGTGGTTTACCACGCCGCGGCACATAAGCACGTACCGTTAATGGAAAAGAACCCTCATGAAGCAGTGAAAAACAATGTGATCGGTACGAAAAACACGGCCGAAGCAGCCCATGAAGCAGGAGTGACAACATTTGTGATGGTCTCAACGGATAAAGCCGTGAACCCGACAAGCGTCATGGGAGCAACGAAACGGATTGCTGAAATGGTTGTTCAGCACATGGACCGAATCAGCGACACGCGCTTCGTGGCGGTCCGCTTTGGTAACGTTCTGGGAAGCCGTGGAAGCGTAATCCCTCTATTCAAAAAGCAGATTGAAGCAGGTGGCCCGGTGACAGTAACCGATCCGAAAATGACACGGTACTTCATGACAATTCCGGAAGCATCCCGTCTTGTACTTCAAGCGGGATCGTTAGCAGAGGGCGGCGAGGTGTTTGTCCTGGATATGGGAGAGCCTGTTAAAATCGTCGACCTTGCGAAGAACTTAATTCGCTTATCCGGATTTCGAGATGATGAAATTGAAATCATGTATTCAGGCATGAGACCGGGAGAAAAAATGTTTGAAGAACTCCTCGGCAAAGACGAAGTACATGACGAACAGATTTATCCGATGATTTACCGCGGGAAGACACCGCCTGTTGACGTGAACGTGGTTTATGACCTCATTGAAGACTTTGAACAATTCCCGATCACTACATTACGGGAATATACATTAGACCTGGCTCACTTCAGGCTGAAAAAAGTGAAGCAGTTGAGTTTGGTAAAATAACCACTATTAGAAGGGATGATCGTATGCAAAAAGTAAAAAAGGCAATCATACCGGTTGCGGGACTTGGAACACGTTTCTTACCTGCAACAAAAGCCATGCCAAAAGAAATGCTTCCGATTGTGGACAAGCCAACGATTCAATACATTGTTGAAGAAGCGGTTCAATCGGGAATTGAAGACATCATCATCTATCGGCAAAGGGTAACACGCAATAGAGGATCATTTCGAACAATCGTTTGGGCTTAAGCAAGACTTGTTCAAAAGTAAAAACGGAACTTTTGAAAAGTTTGAACACTCAGCGAATATGGGGGAGACATTCATTACATTCGCCAAAAAGAGCCCTAAGAACTTGGACAATAAGATTCAGCGTGTATTTGCTTATGACTTTAAAGTCACTCGTCAAGTCGTTTGGCAGGAGATGAGTTTGTGAAGAACGTTGAAGTTTGCTTTTAAGGGTGAGGGGTTTAAAGCCAACCTGCTTAAGACTATGGAAGAGATGAAAAAGAGAAAGTAAAACAATAAAAAATATAAGTTCCCGGATGACTGATGCTTGGTTAGGTCTGTTGTTCGGGGATTTTAATATGCATAAAAGATTATTAGTGGTTTAGTAGTGCGTCAGAAAAACTCTACTTACTGCTAAACTACTAAACAAACAGGAAGGAAGACAATCATCTATGAGAGACCGTATTTACCTTTCGTCACCACATATGAGTGATGAAGGTTATGAACAAGAGTATGTAAAAGAAGCATTTGAAACAAACTGGATTGCGCCACTAGGAATAAATGTGAATGAATTTGAAAATGAATTAGCCGCTAAAGTAGGGTCAAAAGCTGCAGCTGCACTATCATCAGGGACAGCAGCTATTCATTTAGCATTGAGAGCTGCAGAAGTTGGAGAAGGAGATATCGTGTTCTGTCCAACTTTGACATTTTCAGCGACTGCCAACCCAATAATCTATGAAAATGCAAAACCGGTATTTATCGATAGTGACTACGAAACATGGAATATGTGTCCAAAGGCTTTAGAAGAAGCGTTCCGAAAATATCCAGAAGTTAAAGCAGTCATTGTTGTACATCTATATGGTCTGTCTGCTGACATGAATAAAATCGTAGACCTATGTACGAAACATAATGTTGTCTTAATTGAGGATGCTGCTGAATCTCTAGGAACTTACTATAAAGGTAAGCATACTGGAACATTTGGTGACTATGGCATCTTTTCTTTTAACGGAAACAAAATCATCACGACTTCCGGTGGAGGGATGTTGGTTTCTAATAATGAAAGTAAGATTGCTAAGGCTAGGTTTTGGGCTACTCAGTCGAGAGATCAAGCAAGGCACTATCAGCACAGCGAACTAGGGTTTAATTATCGAATGAGTAATGTGGTTGCGGGGATTGGCAGAGGACAACTGAAAGTACTTAATCAAAGAGTTGAGAAAAAGAGATACATATATGACTTTTATAAAAGAGAATTAGGTGAGTTAGAAGGTGTAGGGCTTATGCCAGACAACGATTGGGATTATTCGAATTATTGGTTAAGCTCAATTACGCTGACTGGGAAAGTGAGGCCGATTGATATCTATGAAGCTTTGGAAGCTGGAAATATAGAATCGAGGCCGGTTTGGAAGCCGATGCATATGCAACCGTTCTTTGAGAAATATGATTTTGTGGGTACCGATGTATCTGATAAGTTGTATGAGAATGGTGTTTGTTTGCCATCTGACACGAAAATGACTGATGAGGATTTAGAGAGAGTAGTAGAGATTATTAAAGGATTGTGGTGAGTAAAATGAAGATTGGTTTTTACAGAAGGATTATAAAAAGACCGATGGATCTTGTTCTAGGATTGTTTGCAATTTCAGCACTAAGTCCAATTCTTTTAATAGTAGCTCTTTTAGTAAGAACTAAGTTAGGAAGTCCTGTTTTATTTAAGCAAGAACGGCCAGGTTTGAATGAGAAAATATTTACTATGTATAAGTTTAGGACAATGACAGATGAGAGAGATGAGAATGGAGAGTTGTTGCCCGACAGTATTAGATTAACAACCTTTGGACAGTTTCTACGATCAACTTCACTAGATGAACTTCCTGGACTATTTAATATTCTAAAGGGTCATATGGCAATTATTGGACCTAGACCGTTGTTAGTTCAGTATCTGCCTCTCTATGATGCTCATCAAAGAAGACGACATGAAGTTAGACCTGGCTTATCAGGTCTTGCACAGGTTAGTGGTAGAAATGCGATTAGTTGGGAAGAAAAATTTAGTCTAGATGTGAAATATGTTGATAACGTAAGTTTTGTTGGAGACTGGAAGTTAATTTTTTTAACAATAAAAAAGGTTATTGTAAAAGAAGGAATCAATTCCGACACAGCAGCAACTATGGAACCATTTAAGGGAAATAAAAAGGAACGAATGAGGGTATGAAAAATAAACTTCTTATAATTGGTGCTAGTGGCCACGGTAAAGCGGTTGCAGATATTGCACTAAAAATGGATAAATGGCAGAGTGTCAATTTCTTAGATGATAATGAGGCTATTACTTTCTCACTGGGCTTAAATGTAATTGGAAAATCAACTGATGTTATAGAGTATATTGAGGATTATGAAATCTTTGTCGGTATTGGAAATAATACGGTAAGGAAAAAGCTTCAAGAAAACCTTCTGGCTAACGGTGCAAGTATCCCAGTTTTAATTCATCCTAATGCTGTAATTGGTGAGCAAGTTGAGATAGAAGTCGGTACTGTAATAATGGCTGGGGCAGTGATTAACTGCTGCACTATAGTAGGACAAGGTTGCATCTTAAATACAGGAGCCACGTTGGACCATGATAATCTAATTGAGGATTTTGTACACATTTCACCAGGTGTGCATTTAGCAGGCACAGTTAAAGTAGGGCATGGTTCATGGATAGGTATTGGCAGTATTGTCAGTAATAATATCAATATTCATAGTGAGTGTAAAATTGGTGCAGGCGGGGTTGTTGTTAAGGATTTGAGTGAGACTGGAACTTATGTAGGGGTGCCGGTGAGGAGGGTTAGAGAATGAAAAAAAATATATGGATATTTAACCATTATGCTACCAATATGTATAAGGATAGTGCAGGTAGACATTATTGGTTTGCAGAAAATTTAATTAAACAAGGGTATAACCCAACTATCTTTTGCGCTACAACTATTCATAATTCAAATGACAGTATAAGTATTGGCAATAAAAAATACTCTTCAGATACTGTAAATGGAGTTCCATTTGTTTTTGTGAAAACCCCGAGTTATCTAGGTAATGGGTTACAGAGAATCAAAAACATGGTGGCTTTCTATAATAACCTTTTTTCCGTGGCTAAAGATTTTGTGAAAATCCACGGTAAACCAGATGTTATATTAGCATCAAGTGTACACCCTCTTACTTTAGTAGCGGGGATAAAAATAGCTAAAAGATTGGGGGTCCCTTGTATTTGTGAAGTAAGAGATTTGTGGCCAGAAACATTAATTGCTTATGGTTCATTAAAGAGAGAGAGTTTACTTTCGCGATTGTTATACCTTGGAGAAAAGTGGATCTACAAAAAAGCAGATAAGTTAATATTTACTATGGAAGGAGGTAAAGATTATATAATCGAAAAAGGTTGGGATAAAGCTAATAAAGGTCCTGTTGATATCAGTAAAGTACATCACATTAACAATGGTATTGACTTGGAACTTTATGACCATAATAAAAAGATTTATTGTCTAGAAGACAATGAATTAAACAATAATAAAGCCTTTAATATTGTTTATACAGGTTCAATAAGAGCCGTAAACAAAGTAGAAAAAATATTAGATGTAGCGAAGTTGTTAAAAAATGAAAACATAAATTTTTTGATATGGGGTAGTGGTGACTACCAAGAAATTATAAAGAATAGAATTGAAAATGAACAAATTAGTAACGTTTATCTTAAAGGTCGGGTAGATAAAAAATATATCCCTTTCATTACTACAAACGCTAATATTAATTTGATTTCAGGTGAAAATATATCCCTTTTCAGATACGGGGCTTCTCTCAATAAAATTTTTGATTATCTTGCCTCGGGGAAACCTATTCTAAGTACGAAGCAGTATGGCTATTCAATTATTCGAAAAAATAAAGCAGGCATTGAGTTAGAAAATAGTAATCCTGATAAAATAGCAGAGGCAATTATGTATTTTAAAACTTTGAACAAAGAGGAATATGAAAGATATTGTTTAAACGCTAGACAAGCGTCTAATGATTTCTGTTTTAAAAAACTAACAAATAAATTAATTAAAACAATAGAATCTTAAAATAAGAATAGCTGTTCGTAAATATCTTTATAAAGGGAGAATGAAAAATGATTCAAACAATAATTGACAAAGAAAAGAAGACTTTGAAGCAAGATTTAATTACAAAAATTGAAAAGAAAGAAATAGTTGTAGGTGTAGTTGGTTTGGGTTATGTTGGGTTACCGTTAGCTGTTGAAAAAGCAAAAGCTGGGTTCAAAACAATAGGTTTCGATATTCAGGAAGAAAAAGTTAAAATGGTAAATGAGGGTAAAAATTATATTGGAGATGTTGTAGACGATGATTTGCTAGAGATAGTTAATGAAGGCAAATTATCTGCAACCTCTGAGTTTAGCTTTATAAAAGATGTAGATTTTATTGCAATTTGTGTACCAACTCCACTAGATAAATATCAACAGCCTGATATTAGTTATGTGAAAAATTCCACAATTGAAATTTCAAAGTATCTTAAAGTAGGTTCAATTGTTGTATTAGAAAGTACAACCTATCCAGGAACTACAGAAGAATTAATAAAACCATTATTAGAAGAAGGATCTGGGTTGAAGTGTGGGGAGGACTTTTATGTTGCTTTTTCTCCTGAAAGAGTTGATCCTGGTAATTTGAAATATAAAACAAAAAATACACCTAAAGTTGTTGGGGGCATTGGAAAAGCTGCTACAGAGATTGCTGCAACTATGTATAGAAATGTACTTGACGGTGAAATTTTTGAAGCATCTTCACCTGCAGTAGCTGAAATGGAAAAAATCTTAGAAAATACCTATAGAAATATAAACATAGGATTAGCAAATGAAATGGCTATCATTTGTAATAAAATGGGCATAAATGTATGGGAAGTAATAGATGCAGCTAAAACAAAGCCGTATGGATTCCAAGCTTTTTATCCAGGAGCTGGTGTTGGAGGACATTGTATTCCACTTGATCCATATTACTTAAGTTGGAAAGCTAGAGAATATGATTACCATACCCAATTAATTGAGACATCTGGGATTATTAATGATAATATGCCACAATATGTTGTAGAAAGATGTAGTAAAGTATTAAATCGTTGTAGAAAGCCTTTGAATGGTTCCGAGATATTAATTATTGGGGTCGCTTATAAACAAGACATAGATGATTATAGGCACAGTCCTGCGCTTAAAGTTATTGATAACTTTGAGAGAGAAGGAGCTGTAGTAAAATATTTCGATCCATACGTAAAGGAATATGTATTTGAAGGAAAGAAGAAAGAAAGTTTATCTTTATTAGATATAGAGATAATAAAAGGTGCAGATCTCGTAGTTATTACAACAGCTCACACAACAGTTGATTATAAAATTATTAAGGACAATGCTAAATTTATCTTTGACACTAAAAATGTTATGGATAAATTTGAAAATAAAAACAATATAGAGTTGCTTTAATTGAAATGGAGGCCTTAAATGAAGTTTACTTATAAAGCTTATTCTGAATTGATTGATTTGTTGAAAGGCAAAGGTTACTCCTTTGCTGATTACTTTGATTATAAAGATAAAAAGAAAACAGTTATATTTAGGCATGATGTTGATTTTTCTTTATCAAAAGCATTACAGTTAGCAAAATTAGAAAAAGTAAAAGGGATAAAGTCAACTTACTTTATATTACTATCTACAGACTTCTATAATGTGTTTTCTAAAGAATCTTATAAAATTTTAAAAGAAATACAAGAACTAAATCATGAAATAGGTCTTCACTTTGATGAGAAAAGGTATGATATTAAAAACCTTGAGAAGTTGGAGCACTATATAATTAAAGAAAAGAATAGTCTAGAATTACTTTTAGATAATGAAGTAAGAACAGTTTCCATGCACAGACCCTCAAAAAGGATTTTGGAAAATGATATTCAGTTTAAAAATATATTAAACACCTATTCTAAAACTTTCTTCAAAGAATTTAAATATATGTCAGATTCTAGAATGAACTGGAGGGAAGTAGTCTTAAATATAATAGAAGAAGAGAAAAATGATAAACTTCATATATTGACACATCCTTTTTGGTATTCTGAGCGGGAAGAAACAATGAAACAAAAGTTATATCAATTTATTAATATTGCAAATAAAGACAGATATTCAAATCTAAAATTAAATTTTAAAGATTTGAACGAGGTAATACAAATAGGAGACATTCAATATGAAGATCAAAGTAAATGATATAATTCACTATCTTCTAAAAGAAAAATTGCAACATTCCTTTATAGGTGATCTAGATATTGAAATTGAATATTTTTCATCTATTAATAATGTTAAAGACCACTGTGTAAGCTGGGTTAAAGATATTAAGGCCTTTGATATTAGTGATTTAGAGAATACCAAGAATATATTAATTGTTTGTAATGATTTTAATGAGAAAGTATATTACAAAAATTTAAGCTTTATATGTTGTGAAAACCCTAAAGAAGCTTTTTATACTATATTAAAATATTTCTTTCCGAAAAAAGAAAATGTAAATTTTATTAGTCCAAAAGCTACTGTCGAAAGTGAAAGTTTGGGAAAAGACATATACATTGGTCACAACACTTACGTTGGGGAAGAAGTTGAAATAGGGAATCATGTAATTATAAAAAACAATGTTTCCCTAGAAGGGAGAATAAAAATAGGAGATTATTCTATTATTAATTCAGGAGTTGTAATAGGTTCTGATGGGTTTGGATATTACCAGAATAGCGAAGGAATTCAGCAGAAGGTACCTCATTATGGGGGTGTTAATATCGGAAAGCATGTTGAAATAGGTGCTAATACATGTATTGATCGCGGGACATTAGATAACACCGACATAAGCGATTATGTAAAAATTAATAACTTATGTCATATCGCACATAATGTACAAATTAAAAAACATGTATTTATAACGTCAGGTACAATCATAGCTGGAAGTACGACTATTGGTGAAAGTTCGTATATTGCACCGGGAACGGTTATTAGAAACCAACTAAAAATTGGTCAAAAAAGTTTCATTGGAATGGGGTCGGTAGTTGTTAAGGATGTTAATGAAAATGAAAAAGTTCTTGGTGTTCCAGCGAATATTATGAAAAAGTAAATAATTAACTTTTATAGGGGAAGCTAAGTCATATAACTTTTGGCTCTTTAATAAAATAAATGTATATTAGCTGGAGTCTCAAGTGAAAATATAAAATAAAAGGGCGTAGCTTTATGAAAAGTCTCTTATTTAAAAACTTCTCTTGGAGTTTTATTGGAAGTTCAATATATGCGTTAAGTCAATGGATTTTAATAATAACGATAATGAGAGTTGGAAGTCCGCATGACGCGGGTGTTTATTCTTTAGGGCTGGCTTTATCGGCTCCAATAATAATGTTGATCAATTTAAATTTTCGAGCAATGCAATCTACTGATTTATCCATTAGATTTGGATTTAATGCTTTTAAAGTTACCAGAATACTAGGAAACGCGTTATTTTTTTGTGTTTTTTTAATAATTTTGGCTATTACTAATTATAATATTGAAATAGCAACAGCTTTGGTTTTAATTGCATTAATTAAAATTATAGAATCCTTCTCGGATTTATATTACGGTCTTTTTCAATACAATGAACGCCTAGATTTAGTTGCTAAATCTACTATTTTAAGAGGAGTTCTAGGTACATTGCTTTTTGGGTTTGGATACTATATTTTTAAAGACCTCAGCCTTGCGCTAGTTTTGATGCTTGTAATGTGGACATTAAATTTAATATTCTTTGACATTAAAAATGGAAAATATTTCTTGAAAGAAATGCAATCAGAGGCAAAAAATTTAAAAATAAAAAGTTTAATTAAAATTGGGTTACCGATAGGTCTAGTTTCTTTTATTGCTTCACTTAATGTAAATATTCCAAGGCTAGTTTTTGAACAGTATTTAACATTAGAGGATTTAGGATATTTTACTGCGATTTTTTATTTAGTTTTAGTAATTGGTAAATTTATGACTTCACTATCAAGCGCTACTCTACCAAGGATGGCCAACTTGTATGAAAATGGTAATTTGATTTCGTTTTTCAAAATATTTAAGTTAATAATGTTTTTATTAATGTTTTTCTCATCTTTGACAATTATGATTTCTTATTTTTGGGGATCTGAACTATTATTATTTGTATATGGGGAGGATTATTATAGTCTCAATATTTTATTGATTTTGATTATGATTTATGGATTATTTAATTATTTAGGATTTGCCTTTGAAATAGGGTTAAATGCAATGAAAAAATATGAATTCAGATTGTATATTGAAATATTTGTTACTTTAGCAGTTATTTTTAGCTCTATTTACTTTATACCTAACTTCGGTTTAAACGGTGGGGCTATTGCGTTAATTATTTCAGCAATTTTTAAGACTATTTTGTTAACAGTTCTGTTCATGTTTAAATATAAAGCTTTAAATATAAAGCTATGAATAGGGGGGTTAAACATTAACCAAAATAAATTATCTTCTTATTTGATAGGCTTTTCATTGTTTCAGTTTGGTATACTTCAACCCCTTGCTATTATATCAGGTTCACAAGCTATAATAGCCGTATCCACCATTGCTATCTTTACTATACTATTAATAATCTATAAATTTAAATTCAAAAAATATGTAATTAGTTTTCTTACTTTATTAACATTATTTTTTCTGACAAACTACTTTTTGTTTGGAAATCGGGAAGTTACATTAGTAATATTTATGGAATTTCTTATGAAAAGTTTTTCGTTGTTTATTATTGGAAGTTTCCCCTTTTTAACTCCATATTTAAAGAAGTCTTTTTATTTTTTTGCTATTTTAAATTTTATTGCTTTAACTATCATAGTAATTTTAGGATTTGTGGAATCAATAAGTTATATGAGATTCGGGTATGCAATGTTACCGACTCTTCTAGTTTCAATTTATGCATTAAGAGATATTAGTATTATTAAGTACAAATTACTTTGGATATTAATATGTTTTAGTAGTTTTATAATAATATTTATTTATGGAAGTAGAGGACCACTAGTTGGACTACTAATATTTATATTTATTATTTTATTTCTGGATGTTAAAGCTAACTTTTTTAAAAAAATGTTCATATTTTTAATATTGATATTAGGTTATATATATACTTTTATTTATGATGGTTTCCTAAAAATTTTAGACTTTATATATTTTGAGTTAAACTTACAAACATATTCCATAATAAAATTGAAGGTGATGGTTGAACGTGGATTAGCCGAATCAAGTTCAGGGAGAGATTATTTGTATGAAAGTTTCTTTGAGCAGATTAAATCAAATCCAATATTCGGAAGTGGTATAGGTATAACACAAGAAGTATGGGGAGTAACCCCACATAATTTATTTCTTCAAATAATGTTAGAGTTTGGTTTTGTAGGGTTAGTGATATTTATTGGTTTAGGAGGACTAGCATTTTATTTTCTTGCAAGAATAAGAAGGGTAAATAATGATTTATTTTTATTAATATCTATTATTTTTTCTGTTTCTGTTGGTAGATTATTAGTAAGTTCAGATATTTGGTTGCGCCAAGAACTATGGTTATTCATATCAATATTAATTAATGCTTTTCTAATGAGTAATCTTAAAATTTTTTCAAATAGATGAATAAAAATATCTTATTAATTTTAGGAAAATCGTTGTTAACCTCTGACCTAGCAGTTGTAACTATTGATCACTCAGATGTGGACTATTCATTTGTTCAGCTCCATGCAAAGGCTACATTTTATACTAAAAATGTAATGAAAGATGTTACAAACAGAGAAAATGTTGAATTATTATAGGGGGAGCCATAAAGGCTTCCTCCTTAATTTGATAATTAAGGAGAATATAGAAATGCATTATTTTGTACATGAAAGTAGTTATATAGATAATGATGTTAAAGTAGGAGATGGTACAAAGGTATGGCACTTTAGTCATGTACATACAGGAGTTCGTATAGGTGAGAATTGTTCTCTTGGTCAGAATGTTAATGTTGGTAACAACGTCAAAATTGGAAATGGTGTGAAGATTCAAAATAACGTTTCAGTATACGAGGGTGTAGAATTAGAAGATTATGTATTTTGCGGACCTTCTATGGTCTTTACTAATGATTTAACACCAAGAAGTAAATATCCTAAAGGTAGTGAAGGATATAAAAAAACTCTCGTGAAATACGGAGCATCAATTGGAGCGAATGCAACTGTTGTCTGTGGTAATACGATTGGCCGTTGGGCTATGATTGCCTCTGGTGCAGTTGTTACAAAGGAAGTTCCAGATTATGCATTGGTTGCAGGAGTTCCGGCTAAACAGATTGGTTGGGTATGTGAATGTGGTGTGCCGGTCAAAAACAACTATGATTGTAAGGACTGTGGAAGGTCCTATACGTTAAGAGATGGGCAATTAAAAGAAAAATAGCTTTCAGGAGAGATGAATATGCAATTTAGAGATTTAAAGATACAGTATGAACAGCATAAACCACTTATTGATTCTGCAATTCAAGAAGTGTTGACCAGGGCAAATTTTATTGGCGGCAAGCAAGTTAAAGACTTGGAAGACCAATTAGCTGAGTATGTTGGTGTGAAACATTGTATTACATGTGCAAATGGAACAGATGCGTTATCTCTTGTTTTAATGGCTTGGGATGTTAAAGAAGGCGATGCTGTATTCGTACCTGACTTTACTTTTTTCTCCACGGGGGAAGTGGTTTCATATAACGGTGCGACACCAATTTTTGTGGATGTGGATGAGATAACATTTAATCTTGATCCTAATAAATTGAAGCAATCTATTGAAAAAGTAAAACTTGAGGGGAATTTGAATCCGAAAGTAGTTATTCCTGTTGACCTGTTTGGACTTCCTGCTAATTACGAGGAAATTGAAAAAATTGCTAAACAAAATAACTTGTTAGTACTTGAAGATGGAGCACAAGGTTTTGGTGGAAGTATTAATGGTAAAATGGCTTGTAGCTTTGGAGATGCCGCTACGACTTCCTTTTTCCCTGCTAAACCACTAGGGTGCTATGGAGATGGTGGTGCCATTTTTACGAATGATGATCGTACAGCTGAATTGTTAAAATCATATAAAGTACATGGAAAAGGTACCAACAAGTATGACAATGTAAGAATTGGCGTTAATTCAAGACTAGATACTATTCAAGCTGCAATATTACAAGTTAAATTAAAAGCTTTCAGGGAACAAGAACTTGACGGTGTAAATAATGCTTATGCGCTTTATAATCAGAGGTTAAGTAGTATTGTAAAAACACCCTTCATTCCTGAGGGTTATTATTCAAGCTTTGCTCAATATACGATAAAACTTGATTCAAAAGAACAACGAGATTCATTGCAGGCTAAGCTAAAAGAAAACGAGATTCCTAGTATGATTTATTATATAAAGCCAATGCATCGCCAACAAGCATTCTCAGATTTAGAATTTGAGGAAAGGGATTTTGAGGTGACAAATAAACTTTGTGATACAGTATTATCATTACCAATGCATCCTTATCTTAAAGAAAAAGAAATTGAGAAAGTATGCGATGTGATACTTGGATTTTTTAATAACTAATTTCTAAAAAAGGAAAGATGAGGTTTCATTATGAATTTTGCAATCATTGGATGTGGATTTATAGCTAAGAAACACGCTGCAGCTATTAGTCAAACTGAATCAGCAAAGCTTGTAGCTGTATGTGATAAAGTTACAGATACAATGCAGTTTTATAAAGAAGAGTACGGTGCAAATGACTATAACAACTTAGAGGTTATGCTAGAAAAAGAGAAAATCGATGTTGTTTGTATTTGTACTCCAAGTGGATACCATGCGTCTATCGCGGTACAAGTAGCTGAAGCTAAGAAACATATCGTTGTAGAAAAACCTATTGCTATGACATTAGGGGATACAGAAAGAATAATAGAAGCTTGTAGAGTTAATGAGGTGAAATTATCTGTTGTACATCCTAATCGTTTTAGACCGGTAGTGCAAGAATTGAGGAAGATATTGGACCAAGGATTATTAGGGGAAGTTAGTCATGCAAGTTGTATGGTGAATTGGAATAGAAATCAAGAGTATTATGATCAAGCCACTTGGAGAGGTACTAAAGAATATGATGGTGGAGTTTTGATGAACCAAGCTATTCATAATCTTGATTTACTACTATGGTTCTTGGGGAAGCCAAAACAAGTTTTTAGTATGGAAGCCACTAGGTTCCGTAATATAGAAGCTGAAGACGTTTCTGTAGGTACCATTCAATTTGAGACTGGTGCGCTTGGAACAGTTGAGGCTTCTACCACGGTGTATCCTAAAAATTATGAAGAATCAATCACTATATTTGGAGAAAAGGGAACTGTAAAAATCGGTGGTACTAATGCGCTATACTTTGAACATTTAGAAATTGAAGATATGACTGATAACCAAAGACAAGATTTAAAAGAAAGTATTAAAGCAGATCCATGGGGGACTCCAGGTCACCAGTGGATTATTGAGGACATGGTTAATGCTATTAGTGAAAATCGAGAGCCAGCAGTTACTGGTGAAGACGGTAAAAATGCTCTAAAACTAGTATTAACTTTCTATGAATCTGCTAAACTAAACCAACCAGTGCAATTTTAATATTAAGCTAAGTAAAATATATAATGAGCAGCTAATCTTTATAGGTCAGCTGCTCTATTTTTATGGAGGGATTTTAATGGGAAGTGAAAACTTAAAGAACTTGATGCTAGAAATAAAAGAATACAGTGAAAAGAATATAGAAGTAGATAAAAATGAAGTTCTTGATTTAATAAAAAATAGACTAGTAAAGAGTTTAGAGCTTAATAATCATTAAATAATATATTTAAATTTTATTGCTTACTAAAGAAGAGGAATGACTTTTTTATACTTTCGTTTTATTTCTTTAGTGAGTAATTTTGATTAAGTTAATGGATAAAAGGAGTGACACACAACGTTGAAGTTGTTTGATAGTTTACCTAAGTCAATAAAGAAAACAATCAGATATATTCATCAAGATGTAACTTCAGTAGAGAAATTAGAAGAAATTGAAAGGCAGTTACTCTATAATCTCTGGTGGATGTGTGCCTCGGGGAAGCGCCGGGACGGTTCTGATGCTTCCTACCTGTAAAAAGATATAAAAAGAGTTTTTTTTACGAGAAATGTCTTGAAAATGACTTTTCTCAAATTTGAATTGAGTGAATGTTAATTCATTGATTAATCATAGCAGGTAGGGTTGGTATAGCTGGGACTTAGAAAAGCGAGATGGTCGTTATTTAGAAGTGAGTGAGATGAAATTGTTTTGATAGTACAGCAAGCGCAAGGTCAGTTAACAGGAAGCGCGGGGACGGTTCTTTGCTTCCGGCAAGGGAGTTATTCAAGGTGTGGGAAGCAAGTAGAAGCCGTCCCCGAGCTTCCTTTTTTATTTTGAGAACTTTTGTTCCCCTTTTTTGGTTTTTTGTGCTATATTATTTTCACCGTATGATTTTCTTCGAATTCTCCTTAATTTCTTTCCTCAGTGTAATACCTTTCCTTAACTTCTATTATTTCTTTTGTTTTTTGCCTTATGTCCTCTATGTGGATACTCCTTTATTCTTTAATGCTCCCCTTACATTCTTCAATCTTGTTTTTTATCTCTTGTTCTTTGTCTAATTTATTTACAAAGGTGGTGGTTGTGTGCCTCGAGGGGCGAGGTTGAAAAGCCGAACTGGGATTTATCATATGATGTGGAGAGGATCTAGCGGGCAAGAGATCTTTCATGACGACGATGACCGTACTCAGTTCCTTGAATTCGTTAAAAAATATAAACAGCGTTTTAATATGAAGGTATACGCCTGGTGTTTGATGAGTAATCATGTACATTTCCTCATAAAAGAAGGCAATGAACCGGTTTCCGATACGATGAAACGGATCGGTGTGTGCTTTGTTAAGTTTTACAATTGGAAATATAGGATATCTGGCCATTTATTTCAGGACCGTTTTAAAAGTGAGTGCGTGGAAACCGATCAGTATCTCCTAACGGTTGTCAGATATATTCATCAGAATCCGGTAAAAGCGGGAATGGTCACCCGTGTTGATGAGTGGAAGTGGAGAAGCTGTCCTTGGTTTTACAAAGGTGCAGGTGCACTCTTTGGTGAACTTCTGGATCCACGTTTTGTATTATCTCAGTTTGCGAACAACATGGTGAAGTTTAAAGAGTTTAATGAGAGTGTCAATGATAATCAGTGTCTCGATATAGAGACGACGAGTCAGAGGTTAACAGATGACGAAGGAAGGGCATTGATTGTGGAGCTTTTGAGGACTACCTTGAATATTGCACAAGTTAAGAGATGGGAACGGTTCTGATGCTTCATGGCACACTGGAAGGTGTGCTCACGAAAAATATTAAAGAGAAGTTGTAACCCTCTGTCATTTTGTGGTTTAGTTCTTCAAAATTACCTTAATGTTGGTCCTTCTCATTACGTATTCAGAACTTAATCAAGACGGGCGAGATTCAGACAGGTGGATAAACTAAGTAAAGCTAGTTTTAATTTTTTTCAATAATCACTCAAGGTGTCTTAACCGTGCGGGAGACGACGCAGCGGGTCTTGCGATTTCCGAGAAGATGCGAGCGCAGATCAATGGTTTGGACCAGGCAAGCCGTAATGGCCAGGACGGCATCTCATTAATTCAAACGGCTGAGGGTGCTCTTGATGAAACACACTCGATCCTGCAGCGTATGCGCGAACTTGCTGTACAGGCAGCGAATGATACAAACGTTGATGTGGACCGTAACGAGATCCAAAAAGAAATGAACCAATTGACTTCTGAGATCAACCGTATCGGTAACACGACAGAGTTTAACACGCAAAACCTGTTAAACGGAGGAAACTCTCTGGAAGGAGTGGCTGTAGATCCGTTGTCAGGTGGATCAGATGCAGTAGCAGCTCAGGTTACGATTGATTTTTCATCTGGTGATAATATCACTACAGAACTAACAGTTGAAATTGATGGGGTTAGCCTTACAGAAGGAACGGACTTCAATGCCGGGGCTGATTTAGCTGAAACACTAGCAAATATTGCGACAGCCATGAATGATGAGGGAAGTTCTGACTATACCTTTGAAGCTGTCGGTGAGACTTTGGTATTAACTCAAAAAACTGCTGGCGATGATCCAGCTACTCCGCCGGCTGCAACAGGAACCTGGATTGAGGAAGACGGAGAACAAAGCTCTTCTGTAACAAGAAATTATGTGGCTGCTGAAGCTGCAACTGGACAGATCACTGTTGATCCAGGTTCAGAAATTACTGCTGGAACCGTATTTACTATTGGTGATCAAGCATTTGAACTTACTGATGGGGGGGCTGCAAGTGCGGGTAACGTTGCTGTAGATATTTCTACATTAAGCGGTAATGAAGATATCTTAGGTGCGTTAAACACTGTAATTAATGCAAATTCACCTGCAGGTGTTGATTCAGTTTCAGTGAATGCTTCGACAGGTGTGATTTCTGTAAATGCTGTTGCTGGGGATGCAGGTAACTCTCTTCAGTTAAGTGTATCTAAAATTGGAGAAACTGCAGGATTCTCTGCCAACTTCCAAATCGGTGCAAACCAGGGTCAGTCGATGACAATTGAAATTGCTGATATGAGAGCAGGCGCTCTTGGAATCAGCGGTGTTTCTGATGCTGCTGCCAATGGTGTAGGCGGTAAAGATGCGGGTGCTGTATTCACAGATGCCCATGATGTAAGTAACGGAACTGACAACGCAAAGTCCGAATCTGCCCTTGATGTTTCTACACATGAAAATGCATCTGCCGCGGTTGAAGTATTAAATCAGGCGATTGAAAGTGTATCTGCACAGCGTTCTGAGCTTGGTGCGTTCCAAAACCGTTTGGAGCACACGATTTCAAACTTAAACAATGCTTCTGAGAACCTGTCCGCTGCGGAATCCCGTATCCGTGACGTAGATATGGCTGCAGAGATGATGGAGATGACTCGTACAAATATCCTTTCTCAGGCGTCTCAATCTATGCTTGCACAGGCAAACCAACAGCCACAATCCGTTCTGCAACTTCTAGGTTAATAATAAAAAAGCCTCCAATATAAACTGACCTAGTTATATGAGACAGTAATAAAACACCTTCCTAGGCTGCCATATCACCAAACTCTATTGGTGTGTGGTAGCCTAATTTTTCTTGGATACGCTCATCGTTATAATACCTCATAAATTGATCTACACGTTCCTTTACTTCTTCTAAAGACAACGAATTGAATTTAACATACTGAAATTCTTCTGATTTCAGGGTCGAATGGAAAGACTCAATAACTGCGTTGTCCCAACAGTTTCCTCGGCGTGACATACTACTGACTAAATTCTTTTCTTTAATCCGATTTTGATAAGCATAAGAAGAATAAACACTTCCTTGATCTGAATGGATGATGACTCCTTTAGGGTTTCCTCGCGTTTCCAGTGCTTCATCCAAGGTATCAATCACCAAAGGGATTTGTTGATGAGTATAAAGCTTATAAGCAACGATTTGGTTATTAAACAAGTCCATGATCGTGGATAAATATGAAGTGTCTGGACCATAGTGAATGTAGGTTACATCCGTTACCCACTTTTGGTTAGGTTTGCTTGCGTGAAATTCTCGCTGTAATAAATTTGGCGCGACAATGACAGATTCCCCTTGAGATTTCCACCTTCTTTTTTGCTTTACTCTACATTGAAGGTGGAATTTCTGCATGATCCGTTGAACAGTATTACGGTTCAATTTGATATGATAGTTACGTTTTAATAGTTCCTTGATTTTACGATGACCATATCGATACTTTGTTTTTTCGCAAAGGTAAATAATCGTTTCCTCTTCCTTAGACAACTCGACTGGTTGCGCAGATACCCAGCGATAATAGGTGGATCTGGGAACATTTAAAGCTGATAAGATAGCTGAAACTGTATATTTTTTTCGTGAAGTCTGGACTAGTTGGAGGACGATTTCTTTTTCAGCTCCTTTTCGATCTCCAAATACTTTTTTAATATTTCATTTTCCTGCTTCAAATGATTTATTTGACGTTCTTTTTTCTCTTCATCACTTGAACTGTCAGGTCCATGACCATATGAATATTGTTTCCCTATTGGTTGATCGAATCGATGAACCTGATTTTCACGATACCATTTCATCCACGTTTTGATTTGAGACACATTTTTAATCCCATATTTCTCCATGATCTCCTGGTTCGTATACTGACCACTCATCTTATCTTTCACTACTGCCCACTTAACTTCATTTGAATATACGTTTTTGCCCATGCAAAAACACCTCCGAATTAGCACTTTGTTTAAGTGTACCATTTCGAAGGTGTTTTATAGTGTCTCATTAATTTAGGTTAGTCTAATATGGGGGCTTTTTTTCAATTTGACTGTACTTAGTATCCAGCGTTTAATTAATCCTCTTGTTTCCGGTATTCCTTCGGTGTCACCCCGCACTTCTTCTTAAAAGTCTGGCTGAAGTACCGGGAATCTGTATAGCCTACTTTAACAGCAATCTCATAGGTTTTCAGGGATGTTTCCCGGAGGAGGCGCTTAGCTTCTGTGAGCCGTTTATCTGTAATGTAGTCTACGAAGTTTTTGCCGGTGAGCTGTTTGAACAGCTTGCTGAACTGGCTGGTGCTGATGTGAAAATAATCCGCAAGCTCGGCCTGGCTTAATTGCAGGTTGAAGTTGGAGTCTATGTAGTGCACGGCTTTTGTAATATCCACCGTATACTGTGTACTTTGGTACAGCGTATATCCGCATTCATTGGCCAGGTCCGTTTGTTCGATTGCCCATTTTGCTTCCTCATACAGCCGGGACCAGTCCGTTATTAATTCAGATACTGAGCTTACGCCTGCCGTTTGTGGCTTAAGGGTCGATAACAGCGATTCGATATGATGTGGCCAGCTCCTGCTGTCAGTAATGTTATAGATAAGAAGTTCCAGTTTATAAGGGTCGGCACTTATATTGAGATGGGCAAAGTCAGTATAGTGATCGGTAATTTCCTCACAGGATTCCTTCAGGTCCACAATAACGAAACCGAATGGAGGAGAGGGAGTGAAATAATCTTTCAGGCGAGCGATGTTTTCATTTGCTGGGTGAGAGACAACCTCCCGTGTGAGGAGGGAGATTATGTCTTTTTTTTCACTGCGGTCTGTTTCAAGCTCTCCGAGTATTTTCTCCATCGTTGTTCGAAGCTCATCTTCGTCCGTCGGCTTCAGCAGCAGATCCCTGGCTCCCAGCTTCAATGCTTTTTGGGCATATTCAAATTCATTGTGACCTGTCAGGATGATGCTTTTCATGTCGGGATATCTCTCTGAACAGTGCTCCATTAACGCCAGTCCATCCATCCCGGCCATACGTATGTCCGTTAACAGGATATCGGGTTCGTGAAGTGCGATAAGAGAAGCCGCTTCTTTTCCATTTGAGGCTGCTCCGAGTACATTGATCCCCCATTCTGACCAGGGGATCGTTTTTAATAAGCCCTCGCGTATAAGCCATTCGTCATCAACAATTAATAGTGTTGTCATGCGGATTCCTCCCTGTAGGCGGGCAAGGTTATGGAGAATTTTGTTCCTTCGTTTTCCTTCGTTTCAATATGCCATGTAAAATCATTTCCGTAATATAAAAACACTCTTCGTTTGACGTTTTGAAGTCCTATTCCTGTTCCTTTAGATTGTAATGGTTTTTCCAGATTAATCCTGTCTAACGTTTTACTGTCTATACCTGCCCCGTCATCTTCTACGATAATCTTCAGGCTGTTTGAAATCATTGTAATCGTAATGGAAAGATTGCCTTTTTCCACTTTTCCTTCAAGCCCGTGGCTGATGGCGTTCTCTACGAGAGGCTGAAGCAGAAGGGAAGGAATGAGGGCTTTCTTTGCTTCTTCATCTACATGCAAATGAATATTAAACTGGTCCCGGTAGCGTACTTCCTGAATATTTAAATAGTTTTTGAGCTGCTTAATGTCTTCTTCCAAAGGAACAAGGTCATCCCCCCGCTTGATGGAATACCTCATAATTTCCCCTAATGAAACTACCAGCTTGCTAATCTCTTTTGCACCATTTAAACGAGCCATCCAATTGACGGTTTCGAGTGTATTATACAAAAAGTGAGGATTAATTTGAGCCTGAAGGGCTTTAATCTCGGACTCTTTCAGACGGATCTTTTTCTCATAATTCTCCTGAATCAGGTTGCTCACCCTTCCTAGCATCTGGTTAAAGCGTCGGGCGAATATGCCGATATCATCGTTGTACTTCGGTGCAAACCGGGCTGTCAGGTCCCCTTTTTCCACCGTTCTCATGACTTTCATCACTTTATACAAAGGATCAGTGACTGTCTTGGACAGGAAGTAAGCGAGCCAGGATGAGATGATAATTCCCAGTATGGCAAAGCTCCAAGTAAGATTTCTGATCAGACTGTTCTTTTCATGAATCAGTCCGATTGGTGTAAGACTGACAATTTTAAAGCCCGTATCTTCAGCCGTGTCATAGGTGAGCACAGAGGCCTGACTTTCCCACTCTGCTTCAAAGAAACCCTGATCGCCCTGGATGACGCGGGGTAAAAAATCATAGCTCAGACGGGTACCCACAATCTCTTTATTCGGCTGGCTTGAGATGATATAGCCCTGTTCATCCAATAAAAACAGCTGATCGTTAAGGTGTTTGCCTCCCGTGGCATAAATGTCCGAGAGTGCTGATTCATAAATATCGATCATTAAGTAGCCGAGAGGTTCTTGTGTACTGTGGTCATGAAGCATTCTGCCGGATGTCAGAACCACCTCCTGCATTTCCTCCGGCCTGATCGAATAGTGGGTATCCCAGATGTTTTTTCCGTCAGCCGCCTGGGCCTTTCTGAAGGCGCCCCAGTTTTCCCGGATGTGATTGTAGTGAGGAGGCAGGTGCTGGGTGGAAAAATAGCGGTCTCCATTGGCTCCGATGATGTAAATGCTCACATCCCAGTTTTTGGCCCCCATGACTGTATCAAAGAGGCGCTCTATCTGTTGCAGGTCTTCATCCTTTTCCTCCGGGCTACGGTATGGATCTTTATTTAAAATCTCCTGAATCTCCCCATTTTTATAGAGAAAGAGAGACAACTGCTCAACATCGTTTATAAAATAAGTCAGGTTATTGTTCACCTGCTTAAGCCGCTCCAGTTCACCTTCACTGATTTCTTCCTGCATCAGTTTTGTTACATAGTTGTAGGAAAACAGACCGAGTAAGGAGACGGGGATAAATGCCGTGACAATAATCAGGGCAATTAACTTGGTTCGCAAATTTAAACTCAAAAAACGACGAATCATCCTCCCATTCCTCCTTCTTTTCCCCTTCTTTTTCCATATGTGACCAACGGACCGAATCGTTGGAACTGTATTTCTCATTTATAGAACTTTATGGAAAATAATCATACTAATCTCGAAAAAACACCCCACAAGAAAGCGCTTACTGAAATGATAGAATGACTATATTCTACCACGTTTTAGGAGGTGTGTTGAGGTCCTTTCGGTTTACTAAGGATCCTTTGTGGTGTTTCAATTCTGGTTTTTATACGTGCCACTCGTTGTTTGACTACTAAAAAAGGATAAGGAGCGATTGAGTTGAAAACAAGAAAAAAAGGATTAATAGTCTTTTTCGCAGTTGCTATGCTGTTTTCATTTATCATTCCCGTCAACCACCAGGCAAGCGCCGATACTCCAAGGGGAAATGAAGTAAACGTGGATGTGATGTCATTTAATATTGCTCATGGCAGAGGGATGGACGGAGTCATGGATTTGGAACGAATTGCTTCGGAGATTGAAGATTCCGGTGCTGAGATTATCGGCCTTCAGGAAGTCGACCGTCATTGGTCAGACCGAAGTGATTTTGAAGATCAGGCAAAATGGCTCGCGGAACGTCTTGATATGCATTATGCGTATGGGGCAAACCTTGACCGGGATCCGTTGGAAGAAGGAGATCCAAATCGTCAGTACGGAACCGCAGTGTTAAGTGAGTATCCAATCATTGATTCGCAAAATCACCTTCTCACTCTCATGGTTATTGAAGGAGAACACAATGAACAGCGGGGGTTATTGGAAACGGTGATTAATGTAAAAGGAAACCATATCCGATTCTTCAATACGCACCTGGGATTAAAAGAAGTCGAGCGGCTTGTTAACATTCAGGAGATCTTTGATATTGTAGATGAAGACAATAAACCAAGTATTATCGTAGGGGATTTCAATGCTTATCCAGGTGACGAAGAAATAGACTTAATGGAAAAAAGATTCGATGATGTCTTTGCGAGCCTGGGATTAAATGATGCCTATACCTTTCCTGCACCTTATGTTGATCCGGATACCGGAGAGGTAACAGAACCCAATGCGAGAATCGACTACATTTTTTCCGATAAAGACATAGAATACCAAAATGCAAGAGTGATTCATACAAGTGTATCTGATCATCTGCCGATTCTAATCGAGTTTACATTGGACAGAAGCAGACCCTATGAAAATGGAAGATAAATAGTGCGTTTAAGAGGCTGGGACATAAAGAAAGTGTTTAGCTGAAAATCCGAACAATACGCGAACATAGCGGATGAAATATACGTAGACTCCTGCGGAATGAAAAAGCAAAGGTGAGACCCCACAGTGCGCAGCACGAGGAGGTTCACCAGCTTTCCGCGGAAAGCGGAGTATATTTCAGGAGCGACTTGTTTGCACCGTATGTTATTTGTTCGGATTCTCGTTGACTAAAACACTTCTGTCCCAGCCCTTTTGCCGGCTGAAATGGTAATTGGAATAGAAGTTTGGCATACAGGAAAAAAAACATACTTTTTCAGAAAGATTACAACATTAAAATCAGTTTCAGACCTGCTACGATAGATTACAAGGAAAACGTATTACTACATTAAAGGGGGATTTATTATGAAAAAGGCAGGGTTTCTGGCTTCGTCTCTTGCAGTATTAACGGTTTTTGCAGCTGCTTGCGGCGCAGAGGATGATGCAAGCGGAGAAAGCTCATCAAATGTTGTAACCGTTTACTCACCGCACCAGTCTGAAATTATCAACCCGATTGTAAGAGAATTTCAGGAGCGTTCCGGGATTGAGGTGGACCTTGTAACCGGCGGAACAGGGGAGTTACTGAACCGGGTACAGGCTGAATCCAACAATCCGGGTGGTGACGTGTTCTGGGGCGGAGGTGCCGAGTCCCTCGAAGCCTACAATGATTATTTTGAACCGTATGTAACAAGTGAAGATGACAGCATACCGGAGGAATATAAGAGCCCTACGAACCACTGGACAGGCTTCTCCGCTTTACCGATGGTCATTATGTATAACGAAGAGATGGTCAGTGAAGAGGATGCACCTACAAGCTGGGAAGACCTTCTGGATGAGCAGTGGAAAGGGAAAATTGCCTACACGGATCCAGGCCGCTCAGGATCTTCCTATACACAGCTTGTGACGATGCTTTTTGCCTATGAAGAAAACGGAGAAAAGGGTTGGGATTTTGTTGAGCGTTTCGTGGAGAACCTTGACGGTACGATGCTTTCCGGATCGAGTATGGTATTCAGAGGTATTGCAGATGGTGAATTCCCGATCGGAATTACCCTTGAAGAAGCAGCTCACCGTTACATTGCCGGCGGGTCTCCCGTTAATGTAGCCTACCCTGAAGAGGGAACGTCAGCAGTTCCGGATGGCATGGCACTCGTGAAGGATTCAAAGAACAGTGCAGAAGCACAGGAGTTTATGGACTTCTTAGTGAGTGAGGATGTACAGGAAATGATTGTAGAAGAATTTAACCGTCGTTCCATTCGTGAGGATATTGATCCTCCTGAAGGTCTTGTAGACTCTTCAGAGATCCCAATGGTCGATTACGACTTTGAATGGTCTGCTGAAAATCAGGAAGAAGTCATGCAGCAGTTCCAGCAGTTAATTATGCAGCAGTAATATATTGTACTGAAAGGGATCGGGACATTTCTTGATCCCTTTTCTTTTAAGGGAGGAAAGGACATGGGAAGCATCAACATCAAAGAGGTTAGTAAACTGTTCGGAGAAACAAGAGCGGTTGACCGTGCTGATATTCAAATAAAAGAAGGGGAGTTTTTCACCCTCCTTGGTCCGAGCGGGTGTGGAAAAACCACTCTTCTCAGAATGCTTGCAGGGTTTTACAGACAGGAAGAGGGAGACATCTACTTCGATGAAAAGCTGGTCAACGACCTTCCTGCTCATAAAAGAAACATCGGTATGGTTTTTCAGAACTATGCCATCTTTCCTCACATGACGGTCTTTGACAATGTGGCTTACGGTCTGAAAGCAAGGAAGGTAGGCAAGAAGCAATTGACAGAGCGGGTAGAAGAAGCACTGGAAATGGTGGAGCTTTCCCACTTAAAAGATCGCCAGCCATCCCAGCTTAGCGGCGGACAGCAGCAAAGGGTAGCACTTGCCAGAGCCGTTGTCATTCATCCTGGTTTGTTATTGATGGACGAACCTCTCTCGAACCTGGATGCAAAGTTACGTGTGAAAATGAGGGATGACATCCGTAATCTGCAAAAGAAACTAAACATCACAACGATTTATGTCACACACGATCAAGAAGAAGCTCTGGCTGTGTCTGACCGGATTGCTGTTCTGGACAGTGGTAAAATTCAGCAGATCGGAAAGCCACATGATATTTACCTCCACCCTAAAAATAAATTCGTTGCCAACTTTATCGGCACGACCAATTTTTTGGATGGTACTGTAAGCGGGAAGACTCTTCGCGTTGGCGGAGCAGCCTATCCGATAGAGCTGAACAACAATTATGAAGGAGACGTTTTGTATTCTATCAGACCGGAGCAAATCAACATTCTTGGAGACAACGATCACAGTGAACGAGCCCTGAGCGGGGTTGTAACGGATGCGTCGTTTTTAGGAGAATCTGTCGTCTACCGTGTAGGGTTGGAAAACGGAGACGAGGTTCGTGTGCATGAACACTCTATTCGATACCATGAACTGAGGGAGATAAAGGATTACGTACGAATTGACCTTAACCCAAAAGACGCTGTGGTATTTAATGCGAGCGGGGAGGAGGTCCTCAATGAGCCCGAAACCAGTGACAACTCCTCAGTCAAATCCCTTTAAGTTTCGGCTGGATTTTTGGAACGGAATTACCATTGTTGCATTTCTTCTCATCGGTCTATTCCTTCTTTATCCGCTGTTCAATATTTTTATTAATAGTTTCTGGCAGGATGGAAGAATCTCTCTTGAAAACTACCGGGATTTCTTTTCCTACCGTTATTACTACAGTGCTCTATTTAATAGTTTTATTGTATCTACATCAGCTACGTTCTTTGCATGCTGTATCGGGATTCCGCTGGCCTATGCCATGTCCCGGTTCAATATCCCGTTTAAAGGGCTGATTAATATACTGATCGTCCTTACGTTATTATCCCCGCCGTTTATCGGAGCCTATTCCTGGATTTTAATGCTCGGAAATAACGGGTTCATCACAAACTTCCTGGGTAATTTCGGACTCGATATTCCGTCTATTTACGGGCTTCACGGGATGATCTGGGTTTTCACACTGCAATTTTACCCCCATATCTACCTTTATGTATCAGGGGCGTTGAAAACGATAGACAGTTCCTTGGAAGAAGCGTCGGAAAACCTGGGTGTTGCCGGGTGGCAGCGGATCCGTCAGGTCACATTGCCGTTAATTTTCCCAACCCTGTCTACAGGGGCGCTGATGGTATTTATGGCGTCATTTGCAGATTTTGGCACACCGATGCTGATCGGGCAGGGTGAGAAGGTACTGCCGATTCTTGCATACGAACAGTTTATCAGTGAAATGGGAACCAACCCTGCAATGGCCAGTACGTTAAGTATGATTCTATTGACGGTTACGACGCTCGTCCTGTTCGTTCAAAGGTACTTAGTAACAAAGAAAACATACACCATGAGTGCATTGCGGCCTCCTAAACTTATAAAGCTTAAATGGCCACTTCGGCTGGCAGCCACGCTGATGGTGTTCAGTGTAATCGTGGTGTCGATTATTCCGCAGGCGACGGTTATCACCACGTCTTTCCTAAAGACAAACGGGCCTGTATTTGTGCCACAGTTCAGTCTGGACAGTTATCGTGAGGTGATGTACCGGGTTCCCGGGGCGATACAAAATACGTTCACCTATGCAAGTATTTCGATCGTAATCATGGTATTTGCCGGTCTCACCTTGTCTTATGTGATTGTCAGAAGAAGCTCCAAGCTTACGTCGATATTGGATGCACTGATTATGATTCCGTATGTTATGCCGGGAACGGTGCTGGGAATCAGTCTGATCATTGCGTTTAATGAGCCGCCTATAGAACTGACGGGTACCTGGGTCATCCTTGTTATCGCCTACTGTATACGTAAACTGCCGTATACGATGAGATCGAGTACCGCCATTCTCTATCAGATTGACAAAAGCGTGGAGGAAGCGTCCATCAGTCTGGGTGTCCCGCCAATGAAGACATTCTTTAAAACCACAGCTGTGTTAATGATACCGGGTGTTTTATCGGGAGCCATTTTGAGCTGGGTAACGACGATCAATGAGTTAAGTTCAACCATTGTTCTTTACTATGGAGCAACAGCTACCATTACGGTCTCCATTTACAGTGAAGTGTTCACCGCAAACTTCGGTACAGCTGCGGCATTGGCATCGATCCTGTCGTTAAGTACGATCGTGTCGTTGATTGTGATCACCAAGTTGTCCGGGAAAAAAGAGTTCAATATCTGATTTAAAAGGAGAGTGCGAAACAGTCCTGGGTTAGCGATTGGGATTTCGCACTCACCTTTATCTTAAACAAAGGGGAGATTCATGATGATACGGTTTGGTACAGGTGGTTGGCGGGACATTATTGGTGAGAATTTCACCTTTGATAATGTAAGGCGGTTTTCACAGGGAGTCGCCAATCATATTATTGAAAGCGGCAAAGAGAAGCAAGGTGTCGTTATTGGGTACGATAACCGGTTCATGGCAGAAGACTTCGCCAAAGCATCATCAGCAGTGTTTGCTGCCAACAGCATTCCAGTATTATTACTCACTCCTTCTGTTCCCACACCTCTTGTAAACTTCGTAACCATCGAAAAAAAGACAGCTGCCGGGCTGACATTTACAGCAAGTCACAATCCCTATATTTATAATGGAATCAAATATGTAAGAGAACATGGACTGCCTGCGACTGAAGAGGTCACAACCGAACTACAGGAGTCCATAAACAAAATACCCACTTCCCATATTAAAACGATGGAGTACGACTTGGGAGAAAGGGAAGGACTGATCAAAAGGCTTGATTATCATGATGAGTTCATTACCTTTATTGAATCTCAGGTGAACATGGACAAGCTGAAAGAAGCAAAGCTGAAAGTTTTGTACGACCCCATGTTTGGAACCGGGGTCAATGCCATCTCAACCTTACTCGTGGACGCACGGTGTCAGGTGAGGACCATTCATAATTCCATGGATCCTTTGTTTGGCGGTCGTGTGCCGGCACCTACGGAGGAAACGCTGTGGAGAGTGGTCTCCATGATGAAAGAAAAGCCGGGAGACTATGATATCGGCATAGCAACAGACGGGGACGGAGACAGGATTGCGGTCATTGATGAAAACGGAGAGTACGTCCACCCGAACGAGATCATTACCCTTCTTTATTACTACATGCTCAAGTACCGGAAGCAGAAAGGAGCTGTAGTCAGAAATGTGTCCACGACCCACCTTCTTGATCGTGTGGCCGAAGACTTTGGCTTCGAGTGTATTGAAAAACCTGTTGGATTTAAACATATTGCCGAAGGGATGACACAAACGGATGCCATCATCGGAGGTGAAAGTTCCGGCGGGATCACAATCAAAGGCCATTTACTTGAAAAAGATGCGATCCTATCTGCCGGTTTATTGCTGGAAATGCTGGCCGTTACCGGTAAAACGCTCGGGCAGATTCGATCAGAAGTGAAAGACCGTTACGGCATCCGACATTATAAAGAGGACAATTATGCTTACTCGAGTGGAAGAAAAGAAGATCTTAAGGAGTTGGTAAATCGTCTCGATCCCGCATTCATCTATGAAGCCCCGGTGACGAAAACCAATCGTATGGATGGTGTGAAATGGGAGTGGGAAGACGGAACGTGGTGTGGTGTCCGGTTCTCGGGCACCGAGCCCCTCCTGAGAATTATTGTCGAATCACCTGAAGAGGAAATCCAAGCGAGTGTTTTAGCAAACTTGCGTCAAAAGATTGATGCAGCTCTTTCAGTCTCAAAGAATACCAAGTCAGTTTAGCCGCGGAAACGGGGAATCGTGCAGATTGTTTTCATTCTGGACTATTCCCCTGAAGTGGCTTTAAGTTAAGATAAAAGTATTATCTGTTTTTTAGGAGCTTGTATATGAAGGTGAAGGTTTTATTTATTGTTTCAACAGCAGCCGTTTTGATTATCGGCTGGTATATTTTCAGCCTCTACAACCAGGAGTTCACCTTGGACAGAGGAGATACGTTTGAGAAGCAGTTTACCATTTGGACGACCACTTCTGCTGTAAGAGAAGCAGTAACACGGTTCGAAGCTGCAGATGAAAGAGTAAGAGTAAATGTAAGAATGTATGACGATTCGGAAGCTCTCCTGGAAGATTGGGAAGTGAGAAGGGATACTGAAGAAGCCCCTGATGTGATTGAGCTCAATGCTCAATATGGTTTTTCCGATTTGGAAGAGCCGGATGTTACCCCGATAGACGCAATCGGGGTTGATGAACATTTTCACAAATCCATTTATGACGCATTTAGTCTGAATGACATCCTTTATGCGGTTCCCTTGGGGATTGAGATACCTGTCGTTTATTCAAATGCCTCATTGGTTGGTGGAACGAAAGGGTTGGAACCTTTCTATTTTAATGACTTACATACGAACGAACAGCTTGCAGAGCTTCAACAAGGAGTAAATGAGCGAAACAGCAGCGGAACCTTCCATGCTTTTCAAACGGATCGTGAACTTCCGTGGTACTGGACGTCCTGGAATGAAGGGGAGTCTGACCGGCCGGCTGAAGTGTGGTGGGAAGAGATTGTTCAGGACTATGAGCTGATTCCACCTTTGGATCATCACATGGCCTTAACGCGCTTTGTTAATAGAGAAGCGGGTTTGCTGTTAAGTTCATCAAGACATCAAACGACGTTGTTAAGTTTGATCCGAAACCAGTTCGATTTACAGGTGACCCCTTTTCAGGGAACAGAAGGGTCTCCCATCTTAATCGGAGGGAATGGATTGGCGGTCGTGGGTTCAGATAAAGAAAAGCAGGAGGTCATTTCCGAGTTTATTGCTTTTCTTTTTACAGAAGAGGAACAGGTCGCTTTGTTATCGGAAACAGGGTGGCTGCCTTCAAAGGAGAAACAGCTGCTTGACCGGTCCTTTCTCATGAAACTTCCCATGGGAGGCAACTTGGTTGAATTGGCTGGTTATGAACATTTATATACCGGTGATGCGGAGAGCAGGCTGACCTTTGAACGTTGGACGGAATTAATGGAGCGTGCACGGGAAATTGAAAGGAACACAAGTGAGAGGTGATCACGTGGGTATTGAAGAAAGATTGCTTGAATGGGCCAAAAGATTAAAGGCTGTCTCACAGACAGGGCTTGAGTACGGTAATGATCATTTTGATTATGAGCGCTATAAAGAAATGAACGATTTATCGAATGAAATGATTGCTTATTTATCAAAGGAGAAAATTGAAGAAATCGAACGGCTTCTTCCGGTAGAAAAAGGGTATGCGACTCCTAAAATGGCGGTAAGGGCAGTTGTTATGGCTGAGGGGAAGCTGCTTATGGTAAAAGAAGCGGCAGACGGTTTGTGGTGTTTGCCCGGTGGCTGGTGCGATACAGGAGTGACCCCTGGGGAAAACATTGAAAAAGAGGTAAGAGAAGAGACCGGTTTGAATGTACAGGCAACGAAACTGCTGGCTTTCTTTGACCAGACCAAGCACCGCCCATCTAAAACACTTCAACATATCTATACGTGTTATTTTAAGTGCGAGGTCACAGGGGGAGCCATCAGGGGAAGTGAAGAGACAACAGATGTGGGTTTCTTTTCTCCGGATGCTTTACCCCCGCTTTCAATTGAGCGAATGACAAAGCAGCAGCTGGACGTGGCTTTAAAGGAGATGGATGCAGGCTCACCGAGTATTTACTTTGACTAGGGGGAAGGATTGTTGGAGATAATCGAGTATTTTCTCAAAGCCAAAACAGGCAACGAAAGGGATTGTGAAGACCAGATCGTTGTAACCGATCATTTTGCAGCGGTAATAGATGGTGTCACGAATGTCTCAGGCTGCTTTTATGACGGGGAAGCCCCGGGAAGGCTTGCAGCTGAGACGATCAAGAATACGATTAGGGGACTTGATGAAAGAGACAGCATAAAAGAAGTTGTAGATAAAATCAATATCGACCTTCATAGACTTAATCGGAAAATCGGTATAGCAGAAGAGGTGGATGATGTTCCTCACCTGCGCCCAAGCGCTGCTATGATTTTATACAGCAGGCATTATCGGAAGATATGGATGATCGGAGACTGCCAGTGTTTTCTGGAAGGAAACGCACTTCAAAACACAAAAATAATCGATGATATTACAGCCAATGCCCGGGCCATGATGGTAGAAGCTCAGCTGGTTAAAGGAAAGACTGAAAAGGAGCTTCTCTCCCATGATATGGGATTTGAAGCTGTTAAGCCTTTTATCCAGCAGCAGTTTGCGTTCCAAAATGGAGATCCCGCACACCCATACAGTTACGAAGTCATCAACGGTTATCCTTTGCATGTGGAAGCAATCAAAACGGTTGATGTCCCGACGGATACCGGGTACCTGTGCCTCGCATCTGATGGATATCCGATGATTTTTGAAACGTTCGAAGAAACCGAAGCGCATCTGCAGGAACTTTTGGTTAAAGATCCTCTTTGTATCAGGGAAAATCCAAGTGCAAAAGGTTTGGTAGAAGGAAATGTGTCTTTTGATGACCGGGCGTTTGTGAAGATTCGGATTTGAGAATTGGAGAGTGCAGTGCCCATATGTTTATAACAGCATCTGTCCTGTGGCAGGTGCTTATTTTATGTCTTATAAAAAGGGGGGAGGATGGTTCTTTTGCTTCTTTAGGAAGCGGGTGAACCTTTCCCACACTGTCAGTGTTTCTTAGTCTTTTATTCATTAAACAATAATAGACACAAAATTATTCCATTTTTCTTCCTTAAATTTATGATTTTCAATTCAATTTTATGTTAAAATTATTAGTAACATAGAGGGTGATTACATAGAATCAATATGTGTGCAGGGGGGACTAAATTGCTAATCATTAAGGTTTGCAGTGCACAGAAAGAGAGCTATTGGTACAGGGGAATGATTGGGAAAGAGTGTGAGGCTGAAGCCATCGGCAGGGACTTTTCGTTAGTAAATACAGAGAATAACCGAAAAATTCTGCCAGAGTATTTGGTTTCGCGCCTCGACCAGGAAGGTGTCTGGCTCACGATCAGCAGTGAAGACTGCAAAGTCATTGGGGGAGTGACGACACACCGGGAGATAGCAAATCAATAGGATTTTTTAAAAACACTTTTCTTATGCGGGAGAGTGTTTTTTTATTGCCCGAACCGGGTCCATTCTCGAATCTTCCTGAAAACGATGCAAAATGATGTCGCTTTATGGTATGTTTTCTTTATAATACATAATTCTTACAGTTTTCAGGGAAGGAAGAACCAATGGATAGAAAAAAGATCGTTATTATTGCGCTCACAGTCATTCTCGTGCTGATTACCGGCGCGTTTACGTATAACGCAGCCCAGTCGGAAGATGCAGGCAGCCTTTTTGAAAAAGCAGAAGCCTACTTTCAAGAAGAAGACTATGAAACAAGCATTGAGTATTATCTCGAGTATTTAAATATAGACCCCGGGCACCTTCAGGCACGGTTAGGTCTTGCAAAAGCCTATTTTATGCTTGAAGAGTGGGGTAAAGTTGAGCATACGCTCCTGCAGGGAATCCGTCTGAAACCACGAGAGCCGGCCTATTACATCACGTTGGCGGATGTTTATTTTTATACCGGCCGCATTGAAGAAGGCATTCAAACGGTCATGGACGGTCGCGGATCTTCCCGCTCCCAAGGTATGGACCAGATGTTGGAGGAGATCACGGAGCGCCTGTCCATTCAGTCCACCCGTGCCCGTCTTCAGCAAGACTATGAAAATCCTTTGATGCTTGTGTGGGACGAGGACACCACTGTTGATATGGACATAGAGTGGACGTTGGAAAGCGGATCGGGAGAGTTTAGTCACGATGAAGAAGGTCAGCTTTTTATCGTACCTGAACAGACAGGGATGGTAACCCTGGATGCAGCGATCGAGTCCCTTACCCTATCTGAAGACTTTGAGGTTGCCGAACAGGTACTCAATGAATTGGTTGTGTCGGCCGAGGATGCTGATGCTGTTGAAATGAGCATTGGAGAAGAGGTAACGCTATCAGTAACCGGGTTTGATTTGGCAGAAGACGAGAAGGACATCGTGCCTGAGTGGTCCCTGGACAAGGAACTCGGGACATTGAGCGAAACAGAGGAGGGAGACATCATCTTCACTGCTGAAAAAAGCGGTACTGAAACGATTACGGCTGAAGCAGACGGTCTCGTATCAGATGTGACTATTAAGGTTGAAGGTGATGATCTTGTTCAAGTAGCCTACGAGGTTGAGGGGGAAGGGATCGTGAGCCTCACACCGGAGCCAGAGGAATTGACTTACGGTACAGAGATTACCCTTCACGCGGAGCCGGCTGAAGGCTGGACATTCGCCGGGTGGCATGGAGATGTCCAATCGTTAAATAACCCGTTGGTTGTCACTCTGGAAGGTGATCTCTCTGTCACAGCTGTTTTCACCGAAGAAGGGTCCTATGATCTGTCTGTAGGAACGGATGGAAGCGGAAGCGTACTTCAAGACACGATGTCTTATGCGAACGGTGATACCGTAACCCTGACTGCTGTACCGGACCGAGGGTGGGAATTTGTCCGATGGGAAGGCAGCGTTACGGGATCAGCGGAATCCATTTCCGTAATCATGGACAGGGATCATCATATGACCGCTGTTTTCAGTAAGGAACAGGAGGAAGCCGTGGAAAATGAAAGCAGTAATACCGGGGGCACTGAAACAGAGGCTTCCACGGGCTCCGGTTCGGGCGGCACTTCCGGAGGATCTTCAGTAGGTGGGGATTCCCCTGACAGGCAAGAATCATCAAGAGATTCCGGAATGAAAGAAGAAGAGCGTAAAGGTGAGGAGAAAGAGAAAAAGGAAGTTATAGAACCAGATAAAGATGAAAAGAAAGATAAAGAATCTGGTCAAGAGCCCGCAGAAGGTGACTCCGAAAATGTTGAGGATAAACAAGAAGGTGAAGATATAGAAGAGGACTTACCACCGGATGAAGATGATCAAGAGCAGGAAGAATCACAGGGAGAAGAATAGCAGTTACGAATTCCCTTTTTCACATTACTCTTGAAGGTAGTCCTGTTCATTCTCACCTAGGGATGTAACTCTTTACTAGAGAGAAAAAATGATAAAACGGCGCTGCCATGTACAGCTCTTTCAAAGGTTTATGTCAATCCGTTTTTTAAGTAAGGTCACTCACAAACCAAGCCCCAACCAGTTAACAAAGCATGCTGGTTGGGGCTTTTCATATTAACTATAAAGGAAAGTACAACTCCCTTAGGCGGCATTGCTGCATTCCTACAAGGGTCATTTCTTCTTTCTGAAATAAAGCAATCCAAGGAGCAACCAGCCGGTTGTGACGATGGCGGCTGTGATCAGGGCGGGTACGGGGCCGAAAGCCGCGATAAGAGGAACGGATGCTGCCGTCACAATTCCACCGCCGACAATGAGATCAAGAAGCAGCTGTTTGTAACTGAATCCTTCTTTGGCGGGGCTTTTCCCTTCAGGATCTGCCAGCTTGATCAGTAAAAGACCTGCTGCACTCATGCCCATCGCCTGACCATAATCCCCGATGGCTCTCTCAAACCAGTAATCAGGCATGATCCGCGGAGCGATAAAGATAAATGCGAGGATGTTCCAGCTTATTGCCCCTGCAGACAGAATCAGGAAAGGGAGCAGGTACTCTCCCAGTACGGAAAGAGAAAGGGTGGCAATCGCAGAGACGATAAGGAGATCAAGGGCAAAACCTTGAATTCTGTTGATCATCCCCCGGTCGATCACTGCCGGTTTCACGAATTTGCTTAAGAAGAGCTGAACCACTACCGCTCCCACCATGGCAAGGGGGAACAGAGGCAGGTGCACAAAGAGCTCGATTGTGTCACTCCACAAGGCTTCTTCCACAAGGATTAAACCTTCTAGAAGAAGGTACCCAAGGGCGATGGCAATACCGATGTAGGCAAAATGAACCGTCAGGGTTTCGATGACTTCCGGCCTTGTTGTCTGCTGCCCGGCAGGTTCTTCCTGCTGATCTTCTTTTTTTATCAGGCCTTTTTTCTGCTCGTCGGAAATATCGCCTGGATCTTTCAATACTTCGGTTTTTCCTTTTCTTGCACCCCAGTTGATGAGGATCATTCCCAAAAAGACTCCCGTAAGAACGCCTACAGTAGCCAGTCCCACCGCAAGGTCCCGTCCTTCTTCAAAGCCGATACTTTCAAAGGTACCGGAAAGCCCTGCGGCTGTACCGTGTCCTCCTACAAAACTGATCTCCAAAAGGGCGCCGACAGCGGGATTCATATTAAACACGGGGACGAGCAGAACAAGGGCGATGGTGATCCCGACTACATATTGTCCCCATGATAAAAAGTGAGCAAAGGTAATCTGAGGTCCTGAAACCTCCCATATTTTTTTAATATGAGGGATGGTTTTCCCGATAAAAAGGGAGGCGAAAATGACGCTGATCAAAAGCTCGGGAAGTGTTTCCCAAACAGCGAGCATGGGTTCAGGGAACATACCACCACCTTCAAATAACTCCACCCCCAGAAGCCCGAGCACTTCCGGTCCTAAAAGCAACCCGATCAATCCGGCAATAATGGAACTGGGTATAAAAAACGACTGCAGAAACGGCGTCGCCACCCGAATCCATTTTCCGATCATGAGAAGCACACCTAAAATAATAAAACTGAATCCGACAACCTCCGGTGACATATTCTCCCCCTCCCTTTCGTCTATAAGAAGCTATACGATGCGTATTACCGGGTAATGGAAGGATTAAACGGTGTTTAGCAAATATAAGCTCATCAAAAACCACATTTCTCTCATGTAAGACTTTTGATGTATTCACAGCGCAATATTTTGTTCTGGCCTGGTGCTATCAGAGCAGGACGGAAAATACTGTAATCAACATTCCAACACCTTTTTAAAATTTCACCTTGTAAAGCGCTTACATTTGTTTTATACTCTTACTAAACCGATTTACTAAACCGATTTAGTAATGCGAGAGCGAGCTGAGTCAATGTGAACAAACGAATAACGATGGCCGATGTAGCCAAACATGCCGGTGTGTCAAAGAGTACCGTATCGCAATATTTGAACAAGCGGTTTGACTACATGGGCGCAAAAACCAAAGCACGAATTGAAAGCGCAATCAGTGAGCTGGGGTACCAGCCTAACATTGTTGCCCGGAGCTTAAAGCAGAAATCCACACAGACAATAGGGGTGATTGTGGCAAACATTCTTCATTCCTTTTCCACCCAAGTGATCAGGGCCATTGAAGATTACTGCCATGAGCACGATTTTCACCTCATTGTGTGTAATGCCGATGACAATCCTGAAAAAGAGAAGAAGTATATTGAAATGCTTTTGGCAAAGCAGGTGGACGGACTGATTGTTTTTCCCACCGGCGGCAACCTGGATTTGTATAAAAAGATGAAGGACGGAGAATTCCCCCTTGTGTTTATGGACCGGATCATTGATGAAGTGGAGGTTCCCACCGTCCAGCTGAACAACGAACGGGCTTCTGCCCTGGCCGTTACTCATCTGGCCGGGAAAGGTTATTCCAACATTGGGATGTTAACCACCTCGCTTAAACAAAAACCTTCACCGCGGGTGGAGCGGATCAACGGATTCAAACAGTCACATAAAGACAATGGTCTTTCATTGAAGGAAGAGTGGATCAAGAGCGTGGACGTAGAAGATATGCAGGGCGCACTCGGAGAGATGTTTAACGGACCTTTAAAGCCGGATGCGATTTTGGCTTCCAATGATCTTTCCCTGATTGAAGTTTTGAAATTTGTGAAAGAAAGCGGTCTTTCCATGCCTGAGGATCTGGCTGTGATCGGGATTGACAGGGTTTCCTTTGCCGATCTCTATTCCCCAACACTTACGTATATTGCCCAGCCGACTTTTGAGATGGGTAGAAAAGCAGCGTCCATTATTATTGATAAAGTCAAAAACAACAATACCGGGGATGAAATGGTGTACCGTTATGAACCGGAATTGATACCCGGAGAATCTTGCTAATCTGGCAGACAGGAGTTAACCGACATGGATGTAATCACGATCGGGGATGCCATGGTATCCATGCAGCCCCAGACAAAAGGACCGATGAGGTTTGTAAATTCTTTTGACAGAAAAGCAGGCGGTGCTGAATTTAACCTGGCCATTGGCTGTGCGAGACTTGGGCTTAGCACAACCTGGATCAGCAGACTCGGGAACGATGAGTTTGGCCGCTTTATCCGTAACTTTGCCCGCGGAGAAGGAGTAGATACGTCACAGGTTGGGCTTGTGGACGGCTATCCGACCTCGGTTCAATTTAAGGAAGTGTATGAAGGCGGGGGCGGAAGAACGTTTTACTACCGCTCCAACTCACCGACCGTAACCCTAACAGAAGAGACGATCGGCGCATCGACCTTTAAGGGAGGACGGGTGCTGCATATAACCGGTGTGTTTATGGCACTCGATAAGGAGAAAAACGTCCCGCTTGTAAAGAAAGCCATCCGTCTTGCAAAAGAACAAGGCCTATTCATCTCCCTGGATCCGAACATCCGCCTGAAGCTTTGGCAAAAGGAAGAAGCGAGAGAGGCCTTACTGGACATTCTGCCGGAAGTGGATCTTTTACTTGCAGGTATGGAGGAAGCGGAGATTCTGTTTAACAGTGTGGATCCTGATGTTATTTTCCAAAAATGCAGTGATCTTGGTCTATCGTCGGTCGTGCTGAAAGATGGCGGGAACGGATCGACGGGGTGGGAAAACGGAGAAAAAGTCGTTGCCCCTCCTGTAAAAGCAGAGAGTGTGGTCGATACGGTAGGTGCCGGTGACGGCTTCGATGCAGGGTACCTTTACAGCTGGCTGCAGGGGTGGCCTTTGGAAAAACGGCTCCATGTGGCCAATACGATCGGATCCATGGTTGTTGGAGTCTCAGGAGACAATGAAGGTCTCCCTTACCTGGATGACGTGTTAATCCGGCTTGGTGAAAAAGAATTCATAGAAAGATAGGACGGCACTGAAAAAGTTCGGTCTTAAACTTTTTTAAAGTGCCGTCTAAGCAATGAGCGGAACGGTTGCATGTTTTAAAAGCCTGTTATGAGTGGGGTTCTCGTAACAGGCGGGCAACCGAATGGAGCCATTGCCGCTTAAATAAAAGGCAGTGAAAAAGTTGGTTTGTACTTTTTCAGTGGCCTCAGATAGAAGGAGGACTTCCAGTGAAGATTCAACTGGCTTTGGACAGGTTAACCCGTGACGAATGTTTTGCCATTCTCGAACAGACAGAAGCCCATATCGATTGGATTGAAGTGGGCACAGGCGTCATTAAAGAGTACGGAATGGCGATTGTAAGAGAGATTAAAGAAAAATTTCCACATAAGACACTGGTGGCGGATATGAAGACCTGTGATGCAGGCAAGCATGAGGCCCTTCAGGCTTTTGAAGCGGGAGCGGACATTACAACGGTGATGGCTTTTTCAGCGGATCAGACAATTGCGGATGTGCTAGAGGTTGCTAAACAGAACGATAAGCGCGCAATGATCGATTTATTAGGCGTCACAGACCCTGAACGTATAGCAGCCCTTGATGAATTGGGGGCGGACCTCGTAAGTCTCCACTACGGAAAGGATATGCAAAAGGGTGGGGCTATGAAGCTTGACTTGTTCTCCCTTACAGAAGGACGGAAAAATCTTGAAGTAGCAGTAGCAGGCGGCATTTCACCAGTTTCACTCCCGGAGATTTTGTGCAAATCCCCTTCGGTTGTGATCGTCGGGAGCGCGGTTACAAAGGCGGATGATAAAAAACAAGTCGTATTAAAAATGAGAGGAGTTATGGATGACTATGAAAACAATCATTAATCAGGTCGCTGCTGAAATGGACACGGTTCTTTCCAACGTTTCCGAAAGCGAAGCCTCGGCACTTAGTCAGGAATTAAAAGATGCGAAGCGGATTTTTATTACAGGTGAAGGGCGCTCAGGACTGATGGGGAAAGCCTTTGCCATGAGGCTCATGCATAGCGGCTACACCGTTTTTGCAGTCGGGGAAACCATTACCCCAAGCGTCGAAGAAGGGGATCTTCTCGTTGGGATTTCCGGTTCCGGAACAACGGGCGCGATTAAGCAGTTTGCCCAAAAGGCCAAAGAGGCAGGTGCAAAGGTGGCGCTTGTCACAACAAACGACCAATCGCCCATCGCTGAAATAAGTGACCTCGTACTGGTCATTCCGGCAGCGACAAAGTTTAGAAGAGAAGAAGAACCTGAGACCATTCAGCCACTTGGAAACCAGTTCGACCAGGCCGTTCATCTGGTACTGGATGCGATTATCATTGGAACAGTTAAAGGTGAAGGGTACGAAGAAATGACCCGCCGCCACGCAAATATGGAATAGATAAAAATAAAACCGGGAGGAATCGGACATGAAGAAACTGGCAAGTACATTGGGGATGACCGTTGCTGCATTGGGATTGGTACTCACTGGGTGTGGAAATGAAGATGAAACAAGCGGAGCAGAAGGAAGCGGGGACCTGAAAATCCTTGCTGCCCACAACCAGACTTCTCCCGACAATCCATTTCAGGAAGGGATGCTTGAGTTCAAGAATGTAGCTGAATCAGAATCAGACGGGGCTATTGAAGTGGAGGTTCATGCGGGAACCATCGGGACAGAGGAGTCGGAACTTGTGGAAAAGCTAAAACTTGGTGCAGCGGATGTTGTCCTTGTTTCACCGGGCTTCATGACGGCTACTGGAATCAAAGAAGTCGACTTATTAGCGCTGCCGTACCTGTTTGACGATTACGACCACTGGGAGTCTGTTGTAGACGGGGAAATAGGAGAAGAACTGGCGGAGATTATTAACGAACAATCCGGCAATGACTTTAAAGTACTCGGCTACTGGTCAGCCGGTGTCCGTCACTACTACGGCAAAGAGCCGCTCGAGACTATTGACGATCTTAGAGGAATGTCAATCAGAACCCAGACCTCCGGTGTCGTTGCAGACTTCTGGAGACAGGCAGGCGCAACACCTGTTGATGTAGCATGGGGAGAGCTCTATCAGGGACTGCAGCAAAATGTTGTAGATTCTTCTGAGAACGCTTACCCGTACTTTGTCCAGCAAAATCACCACCAGACACCAAATGGGAAGTACACCACAGAGACAGGACATGACTACACGACCCGTTTACTTCTTGTAAATGGAGAGCGTTTTGATGAGTTGACGGACGAGCAGAAGGAGATTCTGTTAAACGCTGCAGAAGCATCAACAGTGGCAGAGCGTGAAGCCCTTTACGCACAAGAAGAGGAGTATAAGGAGAAAGCCCTTGAGGAAGGTGCTGAAATCAATGAAATTGACCGTGAGCCGTTCATCGAGATTGCCCTTCCGATCCAGGAAGCGTTCGCAGAAGACGCGGGTATTGAAGATATTCTCCAAAGAATCAACGACCTTAAACAATAAATCAAGGGGGAAGAGCACACAGGAGTGATCTTCCCCTAATCTCTAACATGAGTAGGTGAAGCGAGTGTTCATTAAACGGCTGGAGCAGATTCAACTGATTATCGGTGTTGTATTTCTATGTATCTTTTTCGCGGCCATCCTTGTTCAGGTGGTAAGCCGTCAATTGGGCGTATCTGTCCTGTGGACAGGCGAGGTCGCTAACTATTCCTTTATCTGGGCCGTGTTTATGGGTGCGGCCGTGATGGTGAATAAAAAAGAGCATTTTAATTTCGATCTGCTGGCAAAGAAGCTGAAAGGCAAAGCAAAGTACGCGTTAAACATCACTATTGATGTGATCTTGATCGCCTTCAGCAGCGTGCTTTTCATTTACAGTTTAACGGCTTTAACGACGTTTTGGAGTTACCAGTGGGTGACCATACCGGCTTTGAAAATGGGCTATGTATGGATTTCTCTGCCGATTATGGCAGGAACGATGGTCATCTATCTTGCGGCACATGTGTTTACGAGTGTTAAGTTGATCTCGGCACGGGGAGGGGAGTAAGAGATGGGATTTTTATTAATAGGACTCTTTCTTGTACTGCTGCTGATCGGTGTTCCGATTGCGTTTGTTATTGGTATCATTGCCTTTGTCGGAATTTTCGCCATCCCTTATATTCCTGAAGTAACTGTTCCCGTAAGAATGCTCAACGGGTTGGACTCGTTTGTTCTGCTGGCCGTGCCGCTCTTTATTTTAGCCGCAAACCTGATGAATCACGGGCAGATTTCTCAAAAGCTGATTGATTTTTCCCTGAAAATCGTCGGCCATATCCGTGGGGGGCTTGCCCACGCGAATATACTCGTTTCGATGATTTTTGCCGGAGTTTCCGGTGCGTCACAGGCAGATACGGCCGGTGTGGGGAAAATTCTCATCCCCAGCATGAAAAGACAGGGATATGACACCCCGACTGCCGTAGGTGTGACTGCCGCTTCATCGACGATAGGGGTTATTATTCCTCCTAGTATTCCGATGATCATCTTTGCAGGACTGACAAACGTCTCAGTAGGTGCGTTGTTTTTAGCCGGGATCGTGCCGGGCGTTCTCGTTGGTCTCGGGATGATGCTCCTTATCTATATCTTTGCCGTAAAGCGCGGGTATCCAAAGGCGAACCGCACTTCGGTAAATGAATTCACAAAATCATTTTTGGAAACGCTTCCTGCCATTTTTACTCCGGTCATTTTAATCGGGGGTATTATATCAGGGATTTTCACTGCTACGGAAGCCGCTGCTTTCGCTTCTGTTTACACATTCCTGATCAGCATGTTTTTCTATAAGACCCTGAAACTGAAGGACATGCCGAAAGTGCTGACGGATACCCTGATGCTCAGTTCTCTCTCGTTGTTTGCCCTGGCCGCAGCCAGCGCTCTCGGGGAACTGCTGAGCTACTACCAGGTAGCCATCTGGGCTCAGGAATTCTTTACGAATAACATCTCAAGCAAGATTGTGTTCCTTTTGATTATTATCTTGTTCTTCCTGTTTATCGGTACGTTTATGGATGCGATTCCGGCCATGATTCTGTTTGTCCCTGTTGTCCTTCCGGTCGCCCAGCTATTTGACATCAGCCCGGTTCTTCTCGGGATTATCATAATCATGACCCTTGCCATCGGACTTATTACACCTCCGTACGGGCTCTGTCTCCTGCTCGCTGCGAAGATCGGAAATATATCCATTGAGCGTTCATTTAAAGCAGTGACACCATTTATTTTGGTGATCCTCATCGTGCTCGGTCTCGTAGCTTTTGTACCGGAAGTGGCATTCTTTATTCCAAAATTCTTTTTCCCTGATTTAGTCATATAACAGAAAGGTTGATAGTGTCTATGGTTACTAGAGAAGTGTTAGCAGCAGAAGGATCGGTAATGGTTGTAAAAGTAGAGCTGGATAAAGGCTTTCACGGAGACGAGGACAAGCACGTGGAGGAACAGGTCAGCTATATCAAAAAAGGCAGTGTGGAATTCGAGGTTGCAGGTGAGAAGCGAGTGCTGCATGAAGGGGATGTGCAGTACATCCCGTCCAACGCTCCGCACCGCGTAAACGTGATTGACAGCTGCACCATTCTTGATGTGTTCACGCCGGTTCGAAAAGATCTCCTGGATGGGAAGTGACAAGATGAGTTTTCTTCTTGAAAATATATCAGACAGCGGAATTGTCGCCGTGATTCGCGGAGCAAAAAAAGACAGCATTTTAGACGTGGCCAAAGCCCTTAGGGAAGGGGGCATCAAGTCCCTTGAGATCACGGTGGAATCCCCCGGTGCCATGGGCGTCATTGAAAAGCTGGCGTCTGAGTTTACCGGAGACGGGGTAAGTGTTGGCGCCGGAACGGTTCTTGATCCGGAAACCGCACGAGCAGCGATTCTCTCCGGCGCTCAGTTTATCTTTTCCCCTACGCTGAATGCAGACACGATAAAAATCGCAAAGCGGTACGGAGCCCTGAGCGTTCCAGGGGCATTTACCCCAACTGAGATTCTAACCGCTTTCGAACACGGGGCGGACATGGTTAAAGTTTTCCCCGCAAGGACTTTGGGCGCTTCCTTTATTAAAGATATGAAAGGCCCATTGCCGCAAATTCCGTTGATCGCAACGGGAGGCATCGATCTTTCCAATGCAGGTGAATTTATTGAGGCTGGAGCAGCAGGCATCGGCCTCGGAAGTACCCTGGTTCCGTCAGATGGGGAATTAACTGCAGAGAAGTTGAGAGGCATTACTGACAGAGCGAGGCAGTTTGTAGAGTTAGTCGGTAGAGTGCGTGAAGGTGGAGGGAAGTTAGAGAGTAATAGAGTGTAGGATTTGTAGCGTTTTGGATGGGTTTGGTGTTCGATTTTGGGGTGCTTCTTAGGGAGCATCCTTTTTTGCTTGAGGGGGGGAGGACGAATGGAGATTTTGTTATCTTAATTAGATTCATATTTAGTTGACTCATAAAAAAACGGGAAATCAATACTCCGAGATGTAAATGTTAATCTTTCAGTACTAATATGAATGTTTGCCTGAGCCTTGTCCCAGCCGAAATATTTACTTCCGGGGAAACATTTGGATATACTCTGCGTTTCCACCATTGTCAAACAAAATAAGCATCCAACCAGTTCCTTTTATAACGTAATGAATACTTTATAAAAGGGAGGTGAGCTAAATGGGTATCATACCGTTTTGTCCGAGACAGTTACAACCGTGCGAAGGAGAGCAGTGTACTGAAAGAAGAGCGGAGATTGCTGCCAATAATTTTGATCCGGTTAGTGGACTTGCATATCTTTATACTCCACAAAATATAAGTTTTGAGAACGCATCAACTCTTTGCAGCAATCAAGGAGCCTTTTTAGCTTCTATTAATGAACTAAATCAACTTGCACACATGTTTACCTATACCGATGGAACAGGGAATGTTCAGAGGTGTCCTACCTTATTTTGGAGTACTGATCTTAGCGGGGATCCTGTTATTGTCCGGGTTATGCCTTGTAGTGGTGGCAATATAGAAGTGATAACAAATTTTGAGGATTGTCTGGTGCATGCTTTGTGTGTTTTTCAGTAGGTGCTTAATTTCGTAACAATAGGGGGGATCTCTGCTTCTTTTGGAAGGGAGAGAACTGTCCGTTGCTGCCATCAACACACAAAAGCCTCCGTTCCCTTACACTGGAAATGGTAACGATCATTCTCATTTATACCTGTCCCCTTTTTAGACTAACTTTAATCTTAATAGAAAAACGGCATGTCTTAACACAAAATCCCATTACTAACGCCTGCAGGATCTGGCACGATTTCCGTATTTTGAAAACAATGAATTGTGTGCTATACTGGGGGCGAATAATTGAATACTCATAACACTGGGGGCGTCATAAGTGACTGAGATGGAAAGATCAATTTCCAGACCCTTTGAACCTGATCTAGTTCAGACTAGCGTAGGGAAGTGGGATCGCTCTATCACTGTTGAACGGCACATAGATTTAAACCACTCTTTACGCTAAAGAGTGGTTTTTTTGGCTTTCCCGAAAAAAGATCAACAAAATCGTTTCATAAAGGATGATTACCTTGCAGTTACATCTCGTTACGGATGGTAAAAAAACAAGGGAAAACTTGGTCTGCATCTTAACTGACGTTCATGAGTATGTGGATGTGATTCATGTAAGAGAAAAAGATCGAAGTGCAAAAGAGATGATGGAAATTGTGGAGGAACTTTTAGCGAGTGGGGTTCCAGCGCGTAAGTTGATCATTAATGATCGCGTGGATGTGGCCCAAGTGATGAACTGTTGCGGAGTTCAGCTTGCCTGTCATAGTCTTGGCGTTTCTGAGGTTCGAAAGTGTTTTCCCCATTTAAGGGTAGGGAAATCGGTTCATCGCTATGAAGAAGCCATCGAGGCAGAACGGGATGGGGCTGATTTTGTCCTCTATGGCCATGTCTATCCGACAGCTTCCAAATCCGGGAAAACCCCAAAAGGACTTGACGAATTGAGCAGCCTGACAAGATCTTTAAGGATTCCAGTCATTGCCATCGGTGGCATCTCTCCTGAAAAGCTGCCGGAACTTCGGGCTGCTGGAGCAGGGGGGATCGCTGTCATGTCGGGGATTATGGATGCGAAAGACTGGGTAAAAGCGGCGAAAGCCTATCAAACCGGCCGGCTTGCCGGGAAGGAGGAGATTCGATGACTGCACGTTATGATGCCATCGTGATCGGTGGGGGAGTGAACGGGTGTTCCATCGCCTACTATCTTGCTCTTGATGGGAAAAAGGTATTGCTGTTGGAAAGGGGGCGCCTGGCGGGGAAGGCCTCCAGTGCTGCAGCGGGAATGCTCGGGGCACAAGTCGAGCTGACTGAGGGAGGACCGCTATTTGACATGGCGAAAGAAAGCAGAGCCATGTTTCCATCCCTCCAACACGAATTAAAAGAGCAATCAGGCATTGATATTGAGCTTGTACAAAAAGGAATGCTGAAGCTTGCAAGAACAGATAATGAAACGGAACATCTGAAAAAGACGATTGCCTTTCAACAGAGACTTGGAGAAAGAGCGGAATGGCTGAACCCGGAACAAGTAATGGAAAGAGAGCGTCACCTCTCCGATTCCTTTTTAGGAGCGATGGATATTCCCGGTGACGGCCATGTGAACCCGGAAAGGCTGACACACGCCTTTGCCACGGCTGCTGCAAATTTAGGGGCTGAACTCAAAGAAGATACAGACGTGTGTTCTCTTGTTAAAGAGGTAGATTCGGTTTGTGGTGTGCAAACGGGCGATGGGACTTTTTACGGCGAAAGGATCGTGGTAGCTGCAGGGGCATGGACGAAGCGACTGTTAGAAACGTGCGGCCTTTCTTTGCCCGCTTACCCTGTAAAAGGGGAATGTTTTTCCGTATTGACAGAGCGTCCTCTCCTTTCCAGCACGATTTTTACAGATACCTGCTATCTGGTACCGAAGAGTGGAAACCGGTTAGTGATTGGTGCAACCGTGATACCGGACACCTTTTCTGAAAACGTGACGATAGAAGGCCTGTCACAGTTAATGAAGGAAGCTGTGAACGTTCTTCCGGCCTTGAAGAGCGCCACCTTCGAACGGTCTTGGACCGGCATACGGCCGCAGTCGGGAGATGGGTTACCGTATCTGGGGAAGCATCCGGATGATGAGAATCTCATGATTGCCACAGGACATTATCGAAACGGGATCCTCCTTTCCCCGTTAACGGGCAGTCTTGTAGCTAAAATGCTACGCGAAGAGCCGCTGCCGTCATACATGGGCGCCTTTTCACTGGATCGGGTAAAAGAATCTGTAAAGAGGTGATAAAATGAAGCTGATTATTAACGGAGACCAGGTGGAAATGCCAGATTCCATTACGACCGTATCAGAGCTGCTGCACCATTTTGAATTGGATCAGAAGGTCGTCATTGTGGAGAAAAATAAGGATATTTTAACAAAAGAGCTTCATGAAGCAGAGCGCGTACAGGACGGAGATCACTTCGAGCTAGTCCATTTTGTAGGAGGCGGTTAATATGTTGAAGATTGGTTCAAATACGTTTCATTCTCGTTTATTGCTTGGAACAGGAAAGTACCCGGATTTTGATGTTCAGAAGAAGGCGGTGGATGTTTCGGAATCCGAGATCTTAACCTTTTCAGTAAGAAGAATGAACATTTTTAAGGCGGGTCAGCCTGATTTTCTCGAAAAGCTTGATCTGGAAAAATACAGTCTTCTTCCTAATACTGCAGGGGCAAAAACGGCGGAAGAAGCTGTCAGAACGGCGAAGCTTGCAAAGGCTTCCGGACTCTGTGACATGATTAAAGTGGAAGTTATCGGATGCTGGAAGACACTTCTACCGGATCCAGTGGAAACGTTGAAAGCAACGGAAGAACTTTTAAAAGAAGGCTTTACTGTTCTGCCTTATACGTCTGATGATGTGGTACTGGCAAGAAAACTGGAAGAGCTCGGGGCACATGCGATCATGCCCGGAGCGTCGCCTATCGGTTCCGGCCAGGGAATCATCAATGAATTAAATCTGGACTTTATTATCGAGCAGGCGAATGTTCCTGTTATCGTGGACGCCGGTATAGGATCTCCGGCAGATGCAGCGAAAGCGATGGAACTGGGAGCAGACGGGGTGCTCCTCAATACAGCAGTGTCTGCAGCGAAGGATCCTGTGAAAATGGCCGAGGCGATGAAGCTTGCAATCGAAGCGGGGCGTCTTGGTTTTGAAGCAGGCCGAATGGAAAAGAAGCGTTATGCCACAGCGAGCAGTCCTATGGAAGGAATGAGTGTCAAGTAATGGACCGATACTCACGTCAGACCCTGTTCAAACCGATTGGAGTAAGCGGGCAAAAGAGCATCCGCGAAAAACATGTGCTGGTGATCGGTGCGGGAGCTTTGGGGACAGGAAACGCAGAAGCCCTGGTGAGGGCCGGTGCAGGAAAGCTTACTGTGATTGACAGAGACTATGTGGAATGGAGTAATCTCCAGCGTCAGCAGCTTTATTGTGAAAAGGACGCACAGGAAAAGCTTCCGAAAGCTGTGGCTGCCAAGCAACGGCTGGCATTGATTAATTCGGAAGTAGAGATTGCCGCATATGTGTCGGATGTAACGAATGAGAGCCTGGAAGCTTTGGTGAAAAAAGAACCATTTGATCTGATGATTGATGCCACCGACAACTTTGATATCCGGCTAATCATGAATGATGTCTCCCAAAAATATCTGCTGCCCTGGATCTACGGGGCATGCGTGGGCAGCTATGGGATTTCCTTGACGATTTTACCGGGGAAAACCCCCTGCCTGCATTGTCTGCTGAAAACGGCCCCCCTTGGGGGAGGAGCCACCTGCGATACAGTGGGAATCATTGCTCCCGCTGTGGGAATGGTTGTGTCCCATCAAGTGGCGGAAGCATTGAAAATTCTGTCGGGTAACGAGCAGGAATGCAACCAAAAGCTTGTTTCGTTCGACGTGTGGAAAAATCAGTATATGGCGGTGAGGGTAGAAAAGCTGAAGGACCATGATTGTCCGAGCTGCGGTCAATCCCGGACGTATCCTCATCTTTCTTTTGATAACCAGACAAAAACAGCCGTTCTCTGCGGCAGGGACACTGTGCAGATCCGGCCGTCTGTTCGTTTGGAGGAGGGGAGAAGGCTGGATGCTCTTAAAGAATCCCTTACTTCCCAGGGGATAGAAGTGGAAGAAAACCCGTATCTATTGTCCTTTAAAGTGGAGGAGTATCGCTTGGTGGCTTTTCAGGATGGAAGAGTACTGGTGCACGGGACGAAAGAGATCGGAAGAGCCAAAACCTTGTATCATCGGTATTTTGGATAGGAGCGGGGACAGTTTTTAGCTTCCTTTGGGGAGTGGAAGAGCTGTCCCTTTTTGGCTTTTGCCAGGGAATGGGTGACGTAAAGTGGTTCTTCTTGTCGTACGGTGTCTTGTTAATTAAACGTTTATTTAATGTGGGAATCTTCGACATACGGGCAAGGCAGGGGCGGTTGTTAGATGGCTGCTTTTCAAGAAAAACAGAGCAGTACCCGTTAATTTTGACTGGCAGGAGGTCGGCGGGGGAGGAATTGGGAATAAATTGGATGTCGATCTGGTTATCTTAACATAAATCAGTCATAAATTTATATTCACCGGGCAAATCTTAATATAAAACCAGCATATCTTTACACAAATCCGCATTACAGCCTCTCACCAGGAAATCCGAAAACCCAAAAGCATTCACTCCCAAAAAAACAGAGCATCGGGTCTTTTCCCGAAGCTCTGTTCATTTATTTTATCCCTTCACCAAAGCTTCCTGTCCATAGAAAGAAGCTTTAAAAAGATCCTTCATTTGCTCTACCGAAGTTTCACGCGGGTTGGTGCCTGTACATGGATCTTCCATGGCATTTTTGGCCATGGTGTCCAGGTGGGCGTTGAAGTCTTCTTCTGTTACACAACGGCAATTGCCATAGTGATAATCGGAAACGTCTCTGACGAGGTGACAAAGGGGAAGAAAGTCCGTTCGGTCAGAGAAATGCGGCTTGCTTATGATCACCGCTAAACCGACGCCGAATATCACCATGGTCCCCTAGCCCTGTGACAATCACTTGCAACGCAGCGGACAGATGAACGGTTAACAAAACGTCTTTTAACTCCCGGAACTTCGATCGGTAAAGGCTGCACAAAGGGTATATTGGAGAGCCTGGCACCCGATCCCATGGTTGTAACAAATTTCTTTCTCCTAAATCGTAAGTTCATATCCTGAAAAACAGGATTCTTCTCTTCTGAACGGGAGTGGGGAGACTTTTATGTGCCCTCGTTAAAGGCCGGGTGTGAACGAGACGGACTTGCATGTTCCAGTTCCTTTCTTATTGCTGTTCCTCAGGCCATGTCTCTTTTTGATAGGACATCTCCCAGAACATGTATTCAAACCGCGTTGTCGTTAAAAAGATCTCTTCAAGGTGGCTTAGTTCATGCTCGGGCTTCCCTTCTGTCAGTTCATTCAGCAGATTAATAGTCCAGTTTGTCAATTCCTGAAATTCTTCGCTTGCGTACATCTTGATCCATTCTCCGTACTGATGGTCCCTTGCTCCCGGAGTCTCATCCAGCGCTTTTCCGATTTCGGCATAACTCCACATGCAAGGGAGCAGACTTGCCACAAGCTCTGCTAATCCGCCGTTATTTCCAACATGAAGCATGTAGTGCGTGTAGGCCAGTGTGGTCGGAGCCGGCTTTGCCGATTCGAGCTCTTCTTCTGAAATGCCAAATTCTCTGGCATACTGTCGGTGGAGCTCCATTTCTGTATTTAAGGTCGAGTGAAGAAGTTCAGCAAATTCCCCCATTGTTTTAACGTCTTTCGCTTTCATCGCTCCCATTGCAAAAAGCCTGGCATAGTCAATCAAGTACAAATAATCCTGGACCATGAAAAAACGAAATTTCTCCTGATCCAATGTTCCATCCCCAATCCCCCGGACAAAGGGATGATCATGATTGGCTCTCCAGATTGGTTTCACATTTTCATATAATCGCTGACTAAAGGTCATATCTCTCATCCTCCCTTTTTGTATGACACCATTCATGGATAAACGTGACCATAACTTTTGTAAATTCGATGAGCTCCTGAACAGACACAGATTCATTTGTGTGGTGAGCGTTTTGTAAATCCCCGGGTCCGTAAATCAGCGTAGGTATACCGGCATCTCCAAGCCAGCCTCCGTCAGTAACTGTCGGAGACATACTGACCGTGGGATTTTCCTTAAAAATAGAGGAGTGGGCCCGCTTTAAGGAATGGACTTCCTTTCCATCTGGATCTATGTCCAGTGAGGGAAAGATTTCTCCCTTATCTTCAATCATGGACTTGCCTCCCCACTCGAAAACCGGTGGATGATCCCTTAACCACGGATCTCCTTGCGCAACGTTTAACAGATGGTTTTCCACCTCTTTGGCGATATCCTCGTGATTTTCATCCGGATAAAAATGAACGGTAATCCAAAGCCTGCACTCATCTGCAACAAACGCAGCATGCCTTCCTCCTTCAATAACCGCAGGGTTTATCGTATTCATTCCTGCTGGAAAGCCTGGATAAGACTTCGTAATGGCCCAATGCTGTTCCAGTTCTTTCAGACCTTGAATCATTTTCACCATTTTTTCGATGGCACTCGCTGCATGAAGGCCGCCTCCTGCATGAACCATGTTTCTCCGAACAGCATCATGATAGGTTTTGGGACTTTTCACTGTGACCCATCCTGTGATGACGCCTCCTTGCCCCTGGATATTCAGCTCACTCGTATCCACGACAACGGCAGCATCAGCGGTGTAGCCTTTTTCACAGCATTCCAGCGTACCCGCTTCACCAACCTCTTCCCCAATCACCGATTGAAAGATCAAATCACCGGGCAGCTCAACCCCGCTCTCCCGCAACAACTTTATGGCAAACAAAGCGCCCGCCAGTCCCCCTTTCATATCCGCTGTCCCGCGGCCATACAACCTTCCGTCTTTCACATAAGGGGTAAAGGGATCTTTTTCCCAGCCTTCTTCATTTGGTTCAGCCTCTGCAACATCCATATGGCCGTTCACGATCAGGCTCCTGTAATCAGCAGACTGTTTCCCTTTCAGCGTTCCCACTACGTTGGGGTCATTCGGAAACACCTCCCATTGATCAATGTCAAATCCGAGGTCCCGTAATTGCCCAGCGAAAAATTCCTGTGCCTCCCTGGTATTCCGGGCAGGCGGACTGGGCGTCGGGAAACGAACCAGTTGCTTCACCAACTCTACTAATTCATCCTGTCTCGCATCAATTTGTTCGATTAACTGACTTACCTGGTCCCGCACATCGATTCTCCTTTCCATGTCTGGCACTGCAATTTAACAGACCCTTCCCTTTAGTGAAGGGAAATGATCTTAAAAAAACGAATGATAACTACAGAAAAAGCAAATTCAACTGAAATGTTTCCTGAACAACAAAAAAAACCACTCCAGCTGGAGCGGCAGTGTATGTCAAACAAGAAATCATTGGCGGCACGGTACAAAATACACCACGCCCAATGATGATAATGCTGACGCCACTTCCCTCCGCTGGTATTACCCAGTTCAGGTGACAGGGTTAAGACAAACGTCTCTCTCAGCAAAAAAGCACCCCTAGTGGTCTTTCATTAGGTTGTTTATACATACAAGATAACATACTCAAGGTGCCCGTCACCACCCGAATGGTGTCAACTGTGGAGGGCCATTCTACATTCAGCGAGAGAGCAGGTCAAACTGGGCATGCTCTCTCGGCGTGAAAGACCTATGGTTTCGACAAAAACCGGGTGGTGACAGGCACCACAGATAAATATGTTAAACTAATGAGAAATATGTTTTTGGAGGTACATACATGAAAATTTTCATCACTTTGCTTTTGCTTATCGCAATTATTATGACAGTTACAGGCGTTGTTAAGAAAAATCGAAAAATGACAGTAACTTCTGCAGTTATATCTGTCAGTCTCCTCGTACTCTATATGCTTTTATTTCAATTATAGAATGATTTGATACATGATCTTTTGTACAGGTGTAATCGGGGGCCGGGGGCTTTAATCTGGAAACGTTCCTATGATAGAGGTATCTGACCTATTAGAAGTTACCTGGTATGCGAAAGCACTTCAATTTTTGTTAATCAAGCATTGCATGGCGGCCGATTTATTGTGGAAATGGCCGTTCAGCTCTCTGATGAGAACGGATTTTTATGGGTTTCACTGATAGAGTAAGTGTGGCTTTGATGATGGAGGAATTGGAAGTAAACTGGATGTGGATCTGGTTATCTTAACATAAAACCGTCATAAATTAATATTCAGCAGGCAAATTTTAATACAAAACCGGCATAACTTTACACAAAACTTGATTATGAAGCAAAGCGGTGGCGGTTATGTTCTTCATTAAGGAAGGGCAGAACCTTCTCAGGGTCGCCAAGTTAATACTCGCAAAAAAAGAGAAACAGCCAACCAGGCCGTTTCTCCTTTTTCATTAATCTAACTTCGCGTAACAACTTATCAGTTAAACAAACTCACAAGCCAGCCTAACAGGATACCGACAACGCCAAAGTCTGAATCTCCGAATGTTGTTCCTTCAAAGCCGAGGGAACCGAGTACCGGTAAAAGCAGGGCTGGGAGGAAGCTGATGAGGATACCGTTTGTGACGGCTCCAAGCATTGCGCCTCTTCTTCCGCCCATGGCGTTTCCGAACACGCCGGCGGCTGCTCCTGTGAAGAAGTGAGGGACGAGCCCCGGTACGATCAACGCTAGGCCGAACATCGGCAGGAAGAACATGCTTCCAAGACCCGCGAGAAAGCTGAATAAAAATCCGATGATAACAGCATTTGGTGCGAATGGGAATACGATCGGTGCGTCCAATGCTGGCTTTGCATTAGGCACGAGCTTATCGGCAATTCCTTTAAACGCAGGAACGATTTCAGCAAGCAGCATACGTACCCCGGCAAGAACCACATAGACACCTGCGGCGAACGTAATCGCCTGCATAAGAGAGAAGACAATGAAGTTCATTCCTTCACTCAGCTCGGTTTCAATGAAGGTTGCTCCTGCAAAGAGGGCGACAACGATAAACAGAATCGCCATTGTAAGAGAGACAGCAACGGAAGTGTCCCGTAAAAATCCAAGTGATTTAGGCACTTTAATATCTTCTGTGGTCTTTTCTTTATTACCAAAGTACTTACCAATCGTTCCTGAAACGAAGTAACCAACAGATCCGAAGTGACCGAGTGCAATGTCGTCGTTTCCTGTAATTTGTCTCATGTACGGCTGTAATAGAGCCGGGAAGAGAGCCATCACAGATCCTAAGATAAGTGAACCGGTAACAACGAGTGGAACTCCGGCCATGCCGCCTGTACTTAGGATAACGGCGATTAAACACGCCATGAATAAAGTATGATGTCCGGTCAGGAAAATGTACTTAAGAGGCGTCAGTCTGGCAATGACAATATTGGCAACCATACCGAACAACATGATCATGGCTGTTTCTGTGCCAAATGCCTGCTGAGCTACCGCTACAACGGCTTCGTTGTTCGGAATAACCCCGCGGATGCTGAATGCACGCTCGAACATTTGTGAGAAGAAGTCCAGGGAGGAGATAAGAACACCGGCCCCCACCCCGAGGATCACAAACCCCATGATCGTCTTTAACGTCCCGGATACCGTATCAGCAGCTCCTTTTTTCTGTAAAAGAAGGCCCATTAGAGCAAACAGACCAACGAGAATTGCCGGTGTACCCAGGATGTCATTCATAATCAGTTCTGCCATGAATTATCCCTCCTGTAGATGTTTTTGCAACGCTTCCTTCAGTTCTTGCTGATCCATCAAGTTAGTGAGGGGGATGATTTTTCTGTTGCCATCATCCAGGTTCATAATGATATCCCGTGAACCGATGTAGTAATCAGCCAGCTCCGTTTTTGATGTGGCTAAGTCTGTATGAGAGACCTCAGCATCAATTCCCAGTTCAGTTAATACCTTCTTTACGTTCATCTCCACCATAAAGCTGCTTCCAAGTCCATTTCCGCATACAACTAATAATTTCATTTTAAATTCCTCCTACTTTTGTTTTGGGTTACTCGCTGTATTGATCAATGATTTGTTCGATCTCACTAATGTCTTTGGCTGCTCGTAATTTTTGAATATTCTCTTCCTCAGACAGCATCGTTGATAATTGTGACAGCGCCTTAAGGTGGGATTCATTATCCACCGCTGCCAGTACAAAAAATAAGGATGCCTGGTGACGCTCTTGATCTGAGAACCAGACAGGTTCGTTTAATTTCAAAACGCTCATCCCGAGTTTCTCCACCCCGTCTTCAGGTCTTGCATGGGGGATCGCTACTTGAGGAGCGATAATGACATAAGGTCCTAATTCTTCAACTTTACTAATCATCGCAGATACATAGTCCGGAGTGATAGATTGATTATCGACTAAGGGCTGTGATGCGATTTGAATCCCTTCCTGCCAATTCTCCACTTTATCCAGAATCTGAACCGCGTTTGACTGAATAATTTCATTTAGCATAGGTTTATAAGGCTCCTTTATCTGAAGTGGTTTATTTGAAAGAATCTCCTCAATCTCCGTCAGTAATTGTGCCTGGTTGTGGACGGTTGCGTGTTTTTCCACGGCGCGCAGGATGTCTTTCACTTTCGAATGTGATGGATTGACTTCCTTGTAGTTAAGAAGCCGGTTCACATTCATTAAAATTCGTTCTTTTTCCGTTTCTGTTAAAACGGCATTCACGTGAAAGGTTGGTACACTTCTGTTCTTTAGGGGCACAGTCGTAAAGATCAGATCAGGTTTGATCGTTGCTTCTTCCACGGATGTGACCACTTCAAAGTCGATGGTAGAAAACAAGGTTTCAAGCTGGGTCCGCAGAATTTGAGAAGTGCCGATTCCGCTTGAACAGACAACCAATGCTTGTTTCCTCTCGGCCGCTGTCTGGCCTTCTTTTCTCATCCAGCCGCCAAAGTGAATCGTAATGTAGGCGATTTCATCTTCGGGGATAGCTTCACCTATAAAGCGTTCCAAATGATGAACCACTTTATGCGTAAGCTGATAGATATCGCCGTACTTTTCCTTAACAGACTGTGTTAACGGGTTTCTTGCAGGTAACTTGTATTTTAACCGGTAGTAGGCGGGATAAATGTGAATCAGCAGATTGTTCTGCACATCCTGGTAATTTCGAAACTGCATACACGCATAGCGCTGAAAGTCCAGAACCATGGCGCGGACAACATCCTCAAGTCCTTTAACCTCTGCGTCATCTTTATCAGAATTGACCCGTTGGCTGAGAAGGAGAATCGTAAAAAAATCTGTTTCTCCGGCAGGGACAGTCACTTCATAGGTTTGGCTGATGGAATCAGTCAGATGCTTTGCGCGCTCGTACACAGAGCTGCTTCTAAGCCCGTTCGTTTCATGTACATCTATAAAATGATGATGGAGGATGCGCTTAAGGGAATACGTCATATACCAGTTCAGCGGGTTGAAACTGCCTGTACTTCCTTGAGATCCGAATACTTTTTCCATCTGGCTGCGGAGGTGGTTCATGTTCTGCGGGATCTGGGAATCATTTTTTTCCCACAGCCCCATCATCGCTTTCAGCACCTCCGGATCCAGCTCTTCATGGACGGTGTTCATAAACAGCCTGCGGATGTCAAACTCTTTTCCCTCAAAGGTGTAGCCTTTGGAATGAGAATAGGATAAATCCAGCTCATACTCTCCGGCTTGTTTACGAAGGCGTTTGACATCGTTTAAGCAGGTATTTCTGCTTGCACCGGTGGTCTCAATCATGTGTTGCAGATAAATGCTGCTGCTTTTTGTAAGCAGGAGAAAGGTTGTAATTGCCCTTCGCTCATCGGAGGAGAAGAAGTAATCATACTGCTGATTTACCGTGAAGTATGTGGGCAGCTTTTCTTTCGTTTCCTCAGTCAGAAAAATACCAACCGACTTGACTCTCTGAACTTTCTCGAGCTTCTTGTCTGCCAGCCAGTCATCCACCTTGTTTAGGTTGTAATAGACCGTCCGGCGGGACACATGCAGATGTTCACTAAGTTCAACGGCTGAAACAGGTTCATTTTTAAGTGCGAGAACATCCAATAATTGAGCGCTCTTTTGATCCAATATCATCATTCACCCACCACCTTTTCCATTAATGCCGGCCAGCTGAAAATCAGGAAACTGTTGAATGACTTACTTTCATAATAAAAGAATTTCACAAGATTAGAAGTCCGAATGATGAACAGACGTGTGTGCAAAATTGGACTGTTGTTGTGTGTCATAGATTAAGCCTTCCTTGGTTTAGATACTGTCAGTGTTGTCGCCTGTGGCAGAATTTAGACCTTTAGGAAGGCTGTGGCCGCTGTCTCTTTTAGTTTGTAATTGAACGAAAGTACAAATGGTGCAATTTGGTTTTGTTGTATTAGGTAGTCACTCTCTTAAATGTAAGGTTGGTTTTAGTAGTTGGTGCGGTGGAGTAAGATGGATGTGGATCTGGTCGGGATTTTATCCGTCTATTTTGTTGATTTATCGATCGATTCTGTTGATTTATCCGTCGATTTTATGGATATATAGGTCATTCTGCAAAATTCGACACCTTCCGATTTAACAAAGCCAGCCCCATTACCTGCCAACAGGTGCGATGCTCATGACAGAGAGGATGAAATAAATTAAACCGCAAAGATTTTTAAAGAATTTTCATAAACTGTTGAAAAGGCTTACAAAATACACTACAATCTAATTATTGAAACGTTTCACTTTTTACTTATCTTATGTCACAAGAAATCATTAATAAATCTCGCGGAATTTTGGAGAAACGTTTCAATTTTGTATCTGATACCAGCTGACCGTACATACTTCCGCATGGGAAAGAGTCGTATTTATAGTCTTTCAATTTTGAGGAGGTGATCGCTGAAGCTGCTGGCGTCATGGAAGCAGGATTTGGATCTGTAACTTTCTGTCATGTAAATCAAATCTCCATATGAAAGGGCGATTAAGATTATGAAAAAGTTATTCAGCATCATGTTAACTGCCGTTCTGGTTTTTGCATTATTACCATCCACACAGCATGCCCAGCCAACACATCCTCCCGGGCATGACATTGCACTGGAGAAGCAGCTGAATGCGATTGCGAAGAAGACCTTCGAGTATTTTGAGGATTATACGGATGAAGAAACGGGTTTGACATATGATATTGTCCGCCTGGATGAAGACGAAGAAGGAAAGCACACATCACCAACGAACATCGGACTTTATATGCTGAGCGTGATTTCAGCTGAAGAAATGGGTTTCATTGAGAAAGAGGAAGCGGTTGAGAAAATCAGCAAAACGATAAACAGTCTGCAGGACATGGAAACGTGGAACGGCCTGTATTATAACTGGTATTATACGGACGATGCGAGCCTTATGACAGACTGGGGACAGTTTATCTCCCAGGTGGATAACGGCTGGCTTACGGCAGGGTTGATCGTCGTGGCTGAGGCCTACGAAGAGCTTGAGGAAGACGCACTGGCTCTTGCAGAGGATATGGATTATTCCTCTCTTTACGATTTTGATGAGAACCTGTTCCGCGGCGGATACGATGCGGAAACAGACAGCCTGACTGATCATCACTACGGGGCATTCTATACGGAACCGAGAATCACAAGCTATCTTGCAATCGGGAAAGGCGACGTTCCTTCTGAGCACTGGTGGCATATGCACCGTACATTCCCTCCTGAATGGGACTGGCAGAGTCAGACCCCACAAGGGTATGAAGTGGAGTATGACGGCGTAACCTTTTTCCAGGGACATTATGAGCACAATGATATCAAGTACGTGCCGAGCTGGGGCGGAAGCATGTTTGAAGCCTTAATGCCAGGACTGCTTGTAAAAGAAAAAGAGCTCGGAACAGAAGGTCTTGGTCTGAATAATGAACGTCATGTGGAACTGCAGATCGACCATGCAAAAGAAGAAGGCTATCCTGTATGGGGCTTCTCCCCGGCAGCGGTTCCTGGTGATTATCAGGAGTTCGGCGTACCTGCAGGCGGTATGGAAGGCTATCCGGAAGACGGTACCGTTACACCACACGCGTCCTTCCTGGCACTTGAATATGCACCGATGGACGTCTTTGAAAACATTAAAGAGCTACGCGATATGGGAGTTTACGGCCCATACGGTTTTTATGACACCGTCAATGTCCATACTGGAGAGGTGACAGAGGCGTATCTTGCACTAGATCAGGGTATGATCATGCTTTCCATCGCCAACTATCTCCATGACGGACTGATCAAAAACTATTTCCACCAGAACGAAATCGGGTCCAACCCGGAACACCTGCTTGAAAGAGAAGAATTTTCAATTAACGAATAGAACAGATCATAATTAGGAGGGACTGGCCGGGAGCCATCATCCCCGGCCCCTCTTCATAAAGAAATAGCAATTCTACTTGTTTTATCTGAGTATATTTGTTCAATAAATACTAAATATAATAGCGAAAGGCGACGACTCCAGTGTCGAGCGTTGACATCACGAATAAACGTTGAGGTCCGAGCCGAAAGACCCCGCAGGGCGAATTTCCAGAAGCGGCTGAGGTGATGACCGCGGAAAGCGTCCGCCTGTAGCGAAATCCAGGTTCAATATTAAAAGTGTTTATACCGAAGATACTCCTTTTTCAGCCATTATTTTTTTAACAATAAATTGAAACGTTTCACTTAAATTAGGAGGGTTCAGGATGAAATTTAAAAAGAGTTTAGCGATGTTTGCCGGTGTTCTTGCAGTAGCCGGCTGCGGTAATGACGGCGATTCAAACGGAGATCAGGCGAACGGTGGTGACGGTGACAAGGTCACACTTGACGTATGGGCCATGGGTGAGGAAGGAAACGCCCTCGGATCATTCGTGGAAGCCTTTGAAAATGAGCACGACAATATTGAAGTAAACGTTCAGGCGATTCCATGGGATAATGCCCACGATAACCTGCTGACGGCAGTTGCTTCCGGTAACGGTCCTGACGTTCTGCAGCTTGGAACCACGTGGGTGGCTGAGTTTGCAGGCGCCGGGGCATTCCTTGATCTGTCAGAATACGCAGATGAGTACGACGTGATCAGCAATGATGATTTCTTTGAAGGGGCCCTTGATACAACGGTTTACGATGACGGCGTTTACGGTGTGCCGTGGTATGTAGATACCCGCGTGCTGTTCTACCGCACAGACATTCTTGCAGAGCACGGCTTCAGCGAGCCGCCTCAGGACTGGGATGAAATGCTGGAAGTATCCCGTGAGCTTGCCGACCGTGGTGACGGCATGTACGGCTATGATATCGATCAGAATGACCAGCTTGTTCCGCCAATCTTCGCATGGCAGAACGGATGGGAATTTAACGAAGAAGAAGCAGAGGAGAACTTTGCCGATCCGGCATTCCGAGAAGCAATGGCCTACTATCACACATTCTTCGATGAAGAACTGGTCCAGGTAACAGAAGGTGTGCCGATTGAGCAGGGCTTTGAAGAAGGAAGCAAGCCGATGTTCTCAAGCGGACCATGGATGGTCAACATCCTTCGTGACAGTGCACCTGACATTGACGGAGACTGGGATGTTACCATGCTACCAGGCAGTGAGCGTAACGCTTCTGCGATCGGCGGTTCCCACTTGAGCGTATTTGCTGAAACAGAGCATGTAGAAGAATCTCTGGAGTTTATCACGTATATGTCCCAGCCTGAAACGCAGGTCGAATGGTTCAAGGAGACAAACGCACTGCCTGCCCGCCAGTCTGCCTGGGATGACGAGGAGCTTCAGGAAGATGAAAAGCTTGCCGTCTTTGGCGACCAGCTGGAAGAAGCCGTAGCTCCTCCGGTACTGAGCCAGTGGGAAAACGTGGCCCAGGATCTCTTGTCCTCCCTTGAGCGCATCAACCGCGGTGGCGCCGACCTAGACGAAGAGCTGGACGATTTCCAGCAAAATTCCGCGAGACGCCTTAACTAAACAGATTGAAATGAATTAACGTCATCACTTAGAGATCTTTTGTAACAGAAAAATGTAGCACAACCACTATTTAAAAAAGCTTATTAACGGGCTTTGTTTTATGGTGTATTAAAGGTCATTGTTGTATAAAGACGTTGATTGGAGCGAATGTGCGACACTCCTGCGGGAAAAGCGAGTTCCGGGGAGACCCCGAAGGCGCAACGCGCCGAGGAGGCTCCCGAACCGCCCGCGGAAAGGGAGCACAATGAGCGCAAATCAACATCTATCTCACAAATAAATTTCAGAGAGAAAGGTTCCCAAAAAGCCTCTTCTCTCTTCTTTTAACGATCATTTGTACGAGGAGGAAAGGTATGTGAATCATAAAAACGCCCTCACACCATGGCTGTTTATCGGGCCTGCCGTACTGCTGCTGATTGCATTTTCACTGCTTCCGATTCTGGTAAGCCTTCTGATCAGCTTTACGGATATGAACCTGATTGGTCTAAGAAACTGGGACGTAATCAGCTTCGTTGGCTTTGAGAATTTCATTGCCCTGTTCCAGGATTCCCTGTTTCACAGGTCGATTGTTAACACACTCGTGTATGTCAGTATTGGTGTTCCATTAGTCATTGTCTGCTCTCTCAGTGTTGCACTTCTTCTAAATTATATGACGAATAAGCTATTCACATTTTTCAGGGTGCTCTTTTATGTGCCTTCCATCACAAATATCGTCGCGATTGCGGTTGTCTGGGGCTTTCTTTACAACATGGACGTGGGACTGTTTAACTTTATCCTGAACAGCCTCGGCTTAGGAAAGGTTCCGTGGCTTGAACACCCATTCATCGCAAAAATCTCGCTGATCATCCTGGCAGTCTGGAAAGGGATCGGGATTAACATGCTGATTTATCTTGCCGCTCTCCAGTCAATTCCGAGGTCATACTATGAAGCGGCGGATATGGACGGGGCGAATAAATTCCAGAAGCTACGTTACATTACGATTCCTTCGTTAAGCTATGCGACCTTTTTCGTAACCGTAACAACGCTTATCGGCTGGCTTCAGTTCTTCGAGGAACCGTTTGTCATGACAGGCGGGGGACCTCTTGACGGCACGATGTCAATGGCCCTGTTTATTTACGAAAGTGGTTTCCAGTATAACGACTTCGGTTACGCAGCGGCGGCGTCCTTAATCCTGTTCGTCTTTATTATTGTCGCTACGTTAATCCAGTTTACGTTTAATAAATCGAAAGAGAATTGAGGTGAACCCTGTTGAAAAACAGATTTGAAAAGTTTTTCGTCACATCCGTTTTAGTAGTTGGTGGATTTCTTGTTTCGATCCCGTTTATATGGATGATTCTGAGTTCATTTAAATCGGAAAGGGAAGCGCGCACGATGCCGCCCACATTCTGGCCGCAGGAGTTCACCTTTGAGCACTACATCAATCTCTTTCAGAATCTGAACTTCGGCACGTACTTCATGAACACCATGATCATCGTCCTTTTTGCCATGCTCGGCTTACTGTTTAACACAATGGCGGGCTACGGATTTGCGAAGTTCAAATTCAAAGGAAGAGAAGTGGTATTTCTCTGTGTTCTCGCAACGATGATGATTCCGGCACAGGTTTCCATGATTCCGGTTTATCTGCTATTAAACCAGATGGGACTTACCAATACGATGGCAGGGATTATCCTGCCCGGGCTGATTGCCGCCTTTAACATCTTTTTGATCCGTCAGTTTATGACGACGATCCCGAATGATTTAATCGAATCTGCCCGTATTGACGGGGCAAAGGAATTCCGGATTTTCTTTCAGATTATCATTCCATTATCTAAGCCGATTATTGCGGTACAGGCGATTCTTACGTTTGTCGGTGCCTGGAACAGCTTTCTCTGGCCGCTCATTGTGGCAAATGATCAAGCACTGTATACCCTTTCCGTTGGTCTCGCACTGCTTCAGGGCCAGCATTCAAGCAGTTTTGCCCTGCAGATGGCAGGTGCGACAGTGATGGTCCTTCCTGTGCTGTTCCTGTTCCTGTTCGTACAGCGGTATATTGTTGAAGGCTTTAATACGACTGGGATTAAGTAAGTGGTTTGAATATGAGTTAATAAAGAATTGGAGCGAAAGGCGGCAACTCCTGCGGGAATAGCAACAGCTGAAGACCCACAGGCGCAGCCGAGGAAAGCGAACAGACGGCGTGAAGCGGAGCTTATGTTCAGAGTAATTTTAGAGCTGCATTTTCAGGAGGACAGACGTTATGAATGAATCGAAATTACACGACCTGATAGAGAATATGACCCTTGAAGAGAAAGCGGCCCAGATGTCGCAGGTGGTTTCTTCCTTTATTCACCAAGGAAGCAGCGACGAGAAAATAACCGGACCGTTCGCAGGAATGGAAGTGGCCAATGAAGATATGACCGGAAGCGGATCCGTTCTCGGGGCAACAGGAGCAGACAATCTCCGCACGATTCAGAAGGCATACCTGGAGCGAAGCCGCCTGGGAATCCCCCTTCTGTTTATGGCGGATGTGATTCACGGCTATAAAACCGTGTTTCCTGTTCCTCTAGCCCTCGGGTGCACGTGGGACCCGCAGGCTGTGGAGGAAAGCGCCGCAATCGCCGCTAAAGAATCCGCAGCTGCGGGACTTCATGTTACGTTTTCACCGATGGTTGATCTTGTACGGGATCCGCGCTGGGGCCGGGTGATGGAGTCGACAGGTGAGGATCCGTATTTAAATGGCGTGCTGGCCCGTGCCCTCGTACGCGGTTATCAGGGAGACGATCTAAAGAACGATCAGTCTAAGCTTGCAGCCTGTGTGAAACACTTTGCCGCATACGGGGCTCCGGAAGGCGGAAGGGACTATAACACAGTGGACATGTCCCGGCGCCAGCTGATGGAGTACTACCTGCCGGCCTATGAAGCTGCCCTGGATGAAGGGGCTGAATTGGTGATGACGGCTTTTAACACGGTGGAAGGCATACCGGCTACAAGTAACAAGTGGCTTATGAGAGACCTGCTCCGAAAGGAAATGGGCTTTGACGGCGTCCTCATATCGGATTGGGGTGCCGTTCAGGAAGCGATTCCCCACGGAGTGGCAGCCGATAACCGTGAAGCGGCGCTTAAAGCCGTGACGGCGGGGTTGGATATCGAAATGATGACCCCCTGTTATGTGCAGCATTTAAAAACACTTGTGGAGGAAAACGTCATCTCGGAGGCCCTGCTCGATGAAGCGGTTCTCCGGATTCTGAAGCTGAAAAATAAGCTCGGTCTGTTTGAAAATCCGTACCGCGGAGCAGACACGGAACTGGAAGAAACAGTGATGCTCTCGGAGGCGCACCGCAAAGCGGCCCGGGAAACAGCGGCTAAATCCTGTGTCCTTCTGAAAAATGAAGGCGTTCTGCCGTTAAGGAAGAGCCAGAACGTCGCGCTGATCGGCCCGTTTATCAAAAGCACGGATCTCATGGGTCCGTGGTCCATTTTCGGAGCAGAGGAGGATGTCGTTTCTGTCAGGACGGGGATAAGCGAAAAGCTTGACATAGAGCCGTCAGTTGAAAAGGGCTGTGACATCGAAGCAGTCTCCCCTGAACAGCTCGAGGCAGCCGTTGAAGCAGCAAAGCAGGCCGAGGTGGTTGTTTTGGCACTAGGTGAGCATTCCGAGATGAGCGGCGAGGCAGGGAGCAGAACCAACATAAAACTGCCTGACGCCCAGCTGCAGCTGGTGGCGGAACTCAAGAAGCTCGGTAAACCCCTTGTGACCGTTCTCTTCAACGGACGTCCCCTCGATCTGCACGGCGTGGTTGATGAATCGAACGCTGTTCTTGAGGCTTGGTATCCGGGCACAGAAGCAGGGCATGCCGTGGCTGATCTCCTGTTCGGTGACACGAACCCTTCCGGAAAACTGACCATGTCCTTTCCCCACAACGTTGGGCAGGTGCCGGTTTACTACAATTCGTTTAATACAGGACGGCCGAAGGATCAGATCGCTCCCGAGGACCGGTTTGCCTCCAAGTATCTGGACGCACCGAACGGTCCGTTATTTCCATTCGGTTTCGGCCTGAGCTACACCACTTTTACCTACTCAAGCCTTGCCCTTTCCTCGGAAGACATGGAGGAAAACGGAACGATCCGTGTTTCTGTGGATGTACAGAACACGGGAGAAATTGCCGGTGAGGAAACCGTCCAGATGTACGTCCGCGACCTTGTGGGGGAAGTGGTCCGCCCTGTTAAAGAGCTGAAGGGCTTTAGTAAAATTCATCTGGAGCCTGGTGAAACAAAGCAGGTGGTGTTCGAGGTGGATGAAGAAAGCCTGAAGTACCACCATAGTGATTTGACCTATACGTGCGATGCGGGGGAGTTTATCGTCAGTGTCGGTCCCGACAGCAGGAATACAGAGGAACGTCGTTTTTCCTACAGTCCCGCCGGGAGATCCGGACAGGAGTAGGAGAACACCGCAACAGAGCATACGGCGAGGAGAGATTCTTTGATGAAAATAGAAACAAGACCAATCTATGATCACGAGATTACATCCGGTGATTTGACATATACGTTTTTACCGACAGGGGATCTTTATGAGATCCGCTCGGGGCAGGCTATGATCAACCAATGGAACGGTAATACGATTGACGGCTCTCTGAATAACCTGTATCTGCGGGTTCATTCCGGGGGAGGGATTCAGTGGAGCCCGATGCTCGGCGTGAAATCCCCGTCGAGTGTTTCTTTCGGGGACGAAGCGGTGGAGTGGAAGGGAAGCTTTGAAAATGTATCGTACGTCGTCACTTTTTCACCTGACCCGACAGGCACCTGGTTCTGGAAGGTGGACCTGGAAGGGGACGGAGCAGAAGTGGATGTCGTTTACGGACAGGATCTCGGGCTCGGTGCACAGGCCATGGTCCGGACCAATGAAGCGTACGCCTCCCAGTATATCGACCATAAGCCGTTCGACACGGAAGATAAGGGCTTTGTGATCGCCAGCAGGCAGAATCAGCCGCAGCCAGGCGGAAATCCGTATGTGCAGCAGGGCTGCCTTACGGGTGCGGACGGCTATGTAACGGACGGCTTTCAGTTTTTCGGCCTGTCCTATAAAGAAACAGACGAGCCTGAGCTGTTAAAGAGCGAGGCGTTTCCAAATGAAAACTACCAGTATGAATTTGCCTACACCGGACTGAAAGCCGTCCGGGAACCGCTAAACGGAAGCCGCACCACAGTCTTTTACGGGCTGTTTAAAGACAACCACCCGGAACCTGTGAAGAAGCTGGAATATCAGGATCAGCTGCAGGCTGCCTGGGAGCGTGTGGAGAACAAAACGTACGGGTTAACTGAGGGTGAGACAGGCCCGGTACAGACACGGACCGGGGAAAGCCTCCAAACGTTTCCTCTGACGTCAGATGAGGTAGACGCTCTTTTTCCGGAAAGACGGTTTGAGGAGAAAGTGGGAGACGAACTTGCGGCCTTTTTCACGCCGACCCACGAGCATGTTGTTTTTCCTGATAAAGAACTTCAAGTTGAGCGCTCCCACGGGCACATTCTGATGACAGCTGATCACGGCGATACGGATCAGGAACTAATCACTACAACGGCCTACATGACCGGAATCTTCAACGCCCAGATTGCTGTAGGGAATACGTCACTCAATAAACTGATGACCAACCCACGCAACGCCTTGAATATACCGAAAACGTCCGGCCAGCGCATTTACATTGAAAAAGACGGCAGATACTGCCTGCTCACGATGCCGTCCCTGTTTGAGATGGGCTTTAACTACGCCCGCTGGTACTACAAAACAGAGGACGATCTGATTGTCGTCACCAACTATACTTCCGTCCGTGATGCGGAAGTAACGCTGCACATTGAATCGCAGCAGCAAAAGCCGTACCGGTTCCTCGTGACGAACCAGCTGTCGATGGCCCCGAACGAATACGAAGTACCTTTTTATATTGAGGAAAAAGACGGGGCTTACGTTGTGGCGGCTGATGAAAATGCCCCAAGCCGGGAGGTTCACCCGGAACTGAGCTACAGGTTCTCGTTCAGTGTGCCGTCTGAAATGACGGACGAAAAGGCGTTAGTGGACGGCTTGGATCACGGAACAGCGTCCTTAATCGCCTTTGAACTGGAAGAAGCAGCCGAGTGGCGTCTGACGATTGCCGGCAGCTTATCCGGGGAATTTGACTTTAGCGCTGATAAGGTGTTTCAGCAGGAGAAGGAAAGCTACCGCCAGTACGTTAAGGAGCTGATGAACGGGTTCAAGCTCGAGCATCACGGCGGAATGGCTGAAGACGTGGAAAAGCTCAATACGCTCGCCTGGTGGTATACCCATAACATGCTTGTCCATTACGCGGTGCCGCATGGGCTGGAGCAGTATACGGCAGCGGCATGGGGCACAAGGGATGTGTGCCAGGGACCTGCGGAATATTTCCTCGCCATGCAGAAATACGACCGGGTAAAAGACATTATCAAAACGGTTTACGCCCACCAGTATGAGGATACAGGCAACTGGCCGCAGTGGTTTATGTTCGATGAGTATACGAAAGTCCAGCAGGAGGAAAGCCACGGGGACATTATCGTCTGGCCGCTGAAACTGCTGGCTGATTATCTGAAGATAACCGGTGATACGGCGATACTGCAAGAGGAACTGCCTTACACTGACAGAAGCAGCAAGACGTTTACCGAGCATCAGCCTTCTTTACTTGCGCACGTGAACAAACAGATTGACTATATTAAGGCGAACTTCCTTCACGATACGTTCCTGTCTTCCTACGGTGACGGAGACTGGGATGACACACTGCAGCCGGCGAACCAGGAACTCAAGCAGTATATGGTGAGCAGCTGGACCGTGGCGTTAACATACCAGTCGTTAACGCGCCTCGGTGAAATGCTCGAGGAAGCGGCTCCGGAAGAAGCTTCCGAAGTGAAGCGCCTGTCTGAAGGGGTTAAACGGGATTATCAGAAGTTCCTCCGTGACGATAAAGTGATCTCAGGATTTTTATATTTTGCGGACAAGGGAAACCCTGAAAAAATGGTTCATCCTTCCGACAGCAAAACCGGAATCGAATACCGGCTTCTGCCTATGACCCGCAGCATGATCAGTGAGCTGTTTGATGAAGAGGAAATGAAAGAGCATTACGAGCTGATCAGAGAACATCTTTATTTTCCTGACGGTGTGCGGCTCATGAACAAGCCTGCCCGCTATGCCGGCGGTGTGAGCAAGCACTTCAAACGTGCCGAGCAGGCGGCGAACTTCGGCAGGGAGATCGGCCTGCAGTATGTGCACGCCCACATCCGGTTTATCGAAGCGATGGCGAAAATCGGCAAAGGTAAAGTGGCGTGGGAAGCGCTGAAGGTGATTAACCCGGTGGGAATCGGTGATGCGGTGCCGAATGCCGAAATGCGTCAGAGCAATGCCTACTTCAGCAGCTCCGACGGGAAGTTCAACACCCGCTACGAAGCGGCTGAGAAATTTGACCAGCTAAAGAGCGGCCAGGTGAAAGTGAAAGGCGGCTGGCGCATCTATTCCAGCGGACCGGGAATCTATCTGAATCAGCTGGTGTCGAATGTACTCGGTGTCCGGGAAGAAGGGGACATGGTTATTTTCGATCCGGTACTGGATGCAGGGCTGGACGGTCTCACGTTTGAGTTTGCAGCCGGGGGACGGCCGGTTACGATTCGGTACCGTCTTTCAGGCGAGGAAAACGCGAGCGGCGGCAGAGTGACCGTCAACGGGGAAGAGGTACCATCCGGTGTGCTCTCCAACCGGTACCGAAACAGCGGGGTAAAAATCAGTAAAACCCACATCCATTCGGATGAAAAAAATGAAATAGACGTTTTTGTGTAGTAAATTAGTTGTAAGGTGCCGGCTTGCCTCAGGTGAAGCCGGCCGGCAGCTACATAGAGAAAGGGGGGGAATCCATGCCTACAATTAAAGATGTTGCGAAACGGGCGGGAGTGGCAGTGTCAACGGCTTCCTACGCATTGAGCGGAAATAAGAAAATAAAGGGTTCAACGAGAGAGAAAGTCCTGGCAGCAGCAAAAGAGCTGAATTACAGAAAAAACGGCCTGGCTATGGATTTAAAAAAGAATAAAACGAAAACGATCGCATTGATTTTAAGCGACCTTACAGGTCCTTTCTATTCCGAACTGATCAGAGGCGTCCAGGAGCTCGTGCTGGAAAAAGGGTATGACCTGATCGTCTGCAGCTCCTACGGGGACGAAAGCTCAACGGCTGTTAAATTTCTGCGGGAAACCCGGACAGATGGGGTCATCCTGCTTGCGCACAATATCGAAAACAGTTTCATCCAGGGGTCGGCACGTGAAGGATTCCCCATCATAGTGCTGGACCGGTACGTCACCGGTGACCCTAATATTATCAGCATTAATGTAAACAACGTGAACGGCGGGTACAAGGCCACGGATTATCTGATCCGGAACGGGAAAAAATCGGTGGCGTTTATCAGCGGTCCGTCGAATTCTGCAGACAGCAACGATCGTTATAAAGGGTACTTAAACGCGTTAAAGGACCATGGGCAGACGCCTTTGTCAAAGTGGATTTTGAACGGAAACTTTACACAGGAGGGCGGCTATCAGGCGACGAAAATGCTGATTCATCAGGGTGAAATGCCCGAATCGATCTTCTTTGCCAACGATGAAATGGCCATCGGCGGGCTGGAAGCCTTGAAAGAGAGTGAGATCAGGGTGCCTGGTGATATCTCCATTATCGGGTTTGACGACATCCAGCTTGCCCCATACCTTTCACCGCCATTAACCACGATGCGCCAGCCCAAATACGAAATCGGCAAGCTCGCCTCCCACGTCATCTTTCAGGTGCTGGAAAGGGTTCAGGTGAAGGAAAGCTACTCGTTTGATACCGAGCTGATCGAGAGGTCGTCGTGTTAGGTTTGATCGGTGCCTGTCACCACCCGAACTTTGTCGAAATCGTAGTCTTTTATTCAAAATTTAATCCTTTCAGTTCTAATACTGGCCAGATAGAAAGGTAGAAGATCATATGACTTCACAAATTAATCCTTTGCCGATCGACCTAAATGGTTTCAGACGGTCACCTGTCAGTTGGACATGTATATGGGATTTGAAAGAGTGTAGTTTAGGGTGCTTCTGAGGGAGCATCCTTTTTGGTGGTGGAGGGTGCTGGAAGAGGGTGTGGGGCAGGTGTAACTGGAAATAAAATGGATTCGGATCTGGTTATCTTAACATAAATCGGTCATAAATTAATATTTAGCCGGTAAATCTTGATACAAAACAGGCATAACTTTAAACAAAACCTCATTATCACCACTCAGGGACCCGGTTGGCTGCTGCACGAAATTAAAAGCCCGGCACGAGTGTGAATTCTCGTGCCGGGCGGAGCCATTGTCAGGCTCTAATGGTCAGGTTTCTATTCTTCTATCCAAAATTCATCAATATTGACTCTGCTTCCCTCTAAACCATCTGCCACGATTCTAAAACGGACATCTGCTTCCGTGTCTACAACGACTCTATGGCGTTCGAGTTCGGAATTGCTTATGATTGCTTCCCCGGCATCGTCCCACGTTTCGCCTTGATCGGTGGACTGTTGAAGCAGTATTTCCGCTCCGGTGTCAGAACCGAAATTTGCGTGATAGAAGCTGACGGCGTGGGCACCTGGAACATCGAATTCCATACTGGCATGCCCGTTAGCGCGGATGCGCAGGGAGCGGTCATCAATTTTTTTGTCACTCTGATGAGTGCCGATCAGAGCATTATCGAGATGCCAAATGCCTGATGAAAGCTCGACATCAGCAGCCGCATAACTGCCTTTTGCGGCCCCTTCATATCCCTCCGCCAGAACAGGTTCTGTAATGCCTGCTTCTACATATGAGATGTGATCGATATTTACGCGGGTTCCTTCTTCTCCGCTTACGATAAAGCGAAGCCTCACATTCTCCGACTCATTTACATCAATCCGCTCTTTTTCCAGACTCCTCTGAGATGGTAGGGTAGTCACATCCGTCCAGCTGTTTCCATGATCAACGGACTTTTGAACGGTTATGGTTCCCCCTTCATCAGATCCATACAGTCCGTGGTAAAAGCTGAGGGATGCCACACCTTCGATATCTTCCTGCATTTCGATCATTCCGTCTGCACGCACTCTCGCAGACTGACTGCCAAGCTTTTTATCGTTGGACAGGGTACCAAGCAAAGCATTATCAAACAGCCATGCACCGGAAGCGAGTGTCACTTCATCAGCGCTGTATGTTTCCTTCACGCCGGATTCAAAGTCCTCATATGCCTCGCCAATAACCTGATCTCCGCCGGCCCAGTCGTATTCAAATACTTCCTTGTAAAAGTCAGCCACGTCCTGGTTCTCAATAATGACACCGGCTTCACGGTTATTTTTTCCGCTGTTTTTTGACCAGTTGATACTGGATACAAGTACCCGGTCATCAGCAATGACACCTTTATTGTGAAGAATGGCCAACCCGATGGCCTCGGTATCTATGAGCTGTGCTTCTATATCGATTCCTTCTTGTTCAGCGATAGTATGAAGGTATTCAATGGTACGTGTATTATCCCTTGGATTATCAGGATCCAGCCAGGCATCGCCAAGGCTCACGCGAACGGTGGCACCCGCCCGCGCTGCATCAATGACAGCTTCCATATAAATGTTCGGGTGAGAGTCTGATGAATCTTCCAGCCCTCCCCAGAACTTGTGGGAATACATCTGACTTACATAAACGTAGTCTTTAGCATCTTTAATCATACCCAGGATTGAATCTTCCTGCTTAAAGCTTGTATCAGGTGCGATGACCGGGGTGATTTTAAAGTCTCCTGTAATGGCTTTACTTTCAAATGGGGATGGATAAGAGCCTGTTGGAACGTCGTAGTCCGGCTCAAATCCAGCAGGCGGATTGCCGTATCTTTCATGGGACGGGTCGTGGGCAAACACATCCGGATACGAGTCGTCCCAGTCTTCTTCAAACACATCCTGAAAATAGCCGGCTACATCAGCGTCTTCAATGACGACTCCGTAGCCGCGGTTACCGCTTGAGTTATCGACTGGCGTTCCTGTTTTTTTGAAGTTTTCACTTTGTACAAAGACAATTTCGTCATCAATAATGCCGTACTTTGAATGGTCCCAGCGGTAGCGCTTGTGTTGATCGTTGTCACGGCCCATGATGATATAACGCACTTCTCCTCCTGCATCATGGAGCTGCTGGGAGACCCATCTGGAATCGTCCTGGAGGCCCCCAACCGGTCCGCCGTCGAAGTGGGCCCGCACTTCAACCCCTCTCTCAATGGCGTCAACCAGGATTTCTGTCAAATACGGGCTGTGCATTTCATATACGCTCAATTCGATGGAATGTTGGGCGTTTGAAAATAAATCTTCGAGAACGCTGAATGTAGAATCGGGTGATGTATAAGGCCTGACAATCCCTTCTACGTCAAACGTCTCAAGGTCAAAATCAGACTGGGCTTGTTTGTATGTTCGCAGATCAGCGGTTTCTGCCAGTGGATTTCCTTTTAAGCTGTCCCAATCCGAACGGCTGTCCGTATCAATCCAGGCACCTGTTCGTTCAACCTGATTTCGTCTTAGTACATCTCCGGAACTGCCGCGTGCAGCCGGGTCACCCGTCCAGCCGATCTCTTCATAGTCAGAGCTTCCATACACGACCACATCAATGATTTCCCCGCTGCCGTCCTTTAAAAATACTTCGTCCCCTCCATTGGCAAAGCGCGGATTGGCGCCTTCCATATTAGGTACAGAAGGGTCTGTATTTTCGGAAAACTCAAAGTGTGGAGTAATGCCGCTTAAAATGTTTTGTTCAATGATGATGTTGGCTTCCCGAACAATATAAAAGGTTTCTCCGCCTTCCATAATTGTCCCTTGCGGAAAGACCGCTTTCGTTCCGTCATCGCCAATCTGCCATCCTGAAATATCAACGTCATCTGATAAGGGATTGGTGATGGCCACATATTCATCCGGTTCAAAAGACATGTGAGTATCATAATAGACTTCCGTAATGATGATCGTGTCAGCTTCAGCAGCTACACTGGAAAAAGAAGAGGTAGTAAAGGTAGGAGTGAGAAGAAGAAAGACGAGTAAAATTATTTTAACTTTTACATTGATACCATTCATTAGAATTTCCCCCATGTAAGTAGTTGTCCATATGTAAGGTGAGCAGAGCAGTCAATCCCCCTTTTCCTGTTATTTACTTTCAATTTAACACCTTTTATGAATCCTCTTTATTATAATCGTAACAATGTAACGTTTCATGATTTTTATGTTAAAGCTCCATTACATTTGGACGGATCAGGTGGAATTGAATTAAAACACGGTGGAAAGTTTGTATAGAAAAACAACATGTTCCAACATAATAGAAAGGTGTATTTGCCACCCAAGAAGACCTCCATATCATTACCTTAGCTCTCCATAACCGGGGAGATTAATCTTTTTAGAAGTGAAGGACGATCAAAGAGCGCTATCCATTTGGACAGCGCTCTTTTTTAGATTTTTTTTGATATAATGATTCCAAACTAGTTAGATAGAAAGGTAGACGATCAAATGACTTCACAAATCAACCCTTCGCTGATTGTCAGATCAACAAACCTTACCAGATTCATATAGAGGAGATTAGGCTGCCGGGGAAATAAAGGAAATTGGTTTTTAATAATCGTGCTGGGTTTTTCCCCGGACAATGCATCTTCCTTCTTCCTGATTGCCGAAGTATTTATGGGAGACCGTGGGAAAGAGCTCCCGGTAAAAGAACGAACACTCAGGGAGAAGAGCACTTCCAACCTTTTCAAACGAAAAAAGAAAAAAGCCAAGAAGATGAAAAGAAGGAAGTGAGGCAGCGTCTGACGGAAGAGTGGGGGCGGTTCTTTTGCTTTCATTTTCTCGGTTTGTCTTCTGAAATCTACCAAAGCATTCACTCAAAAGTAATAGTTTAGAAGCCTGAATAATGCAAATCCAGGCTTCTTTTAAGGACAGAAACGAATACGACAAATCATCAATAAATTTCAAAAAAGATCGGTATATTTTTAGCTGACGTAGTTAAGATTTTGTTTATTTTAAACCGGTGTATTTTTCATACAGCTTGATATGCCCGCCACTTACTCCATATACTATGCCGCTATTTTTCCATCCGTATTTCTCATAATAACCTTCAAGGTCAGTGGATAGATAAAGCTTATCATATCCCTTTTTCGCTGCCTCTTTTAAGCCGTGTTGTAATAACTTGGAACCTATTTCATTTCCCCTGTGTTCACTTGACACAAATAAACAAGCGAGCCAAGGGCATAAATCCTGACGGCTATTGAGGTCATTTCTTAATAATGCGTATGTCCCTATGATATCGCCTTCTTCAATTGCCACATAAAAACAAGGAATATCTGAAGCTATGCTGCAAGAGTGCTGTATAGCATCTTCATAAAACTTGTAATTATGGTCGTTTCCCCATACTTCCCAGAATATTTGAACTGCTTTTTCAAACAGGTCATTCCGTTCTTGCAATTCAATAATTTCCATATAGGTTCCTCCTAATTTCTTTCTTTGTGATGTACGCTTGTATATCTGTTTCGGAAAAGCTATCTTCCAATTGGCAAGTAATTATTACGATTATACATGATTAATAGATATTCAGTAATTTCAGCCTGCTACCATTTTGCAGCGTTGCAGGAATGCTGAGGTAGTCTAATGAAGAGGAGAGGTTGACGAATTGGAAGAAAAATGGATGCGGATCTGGTTATCTTAACACCAATCCGTCATAAATTAATATTCAGCCGGAAAATCTTAATATAAAAACGGCATATCTTTACACAAAGCCTGATTATCACCTCTCATCACCCCGGGCTCCACAAAAAAAGACTTAACCCCTAAAGGTTAAGCCTCTGATTTTTATTTCATCCCCGTAAGCGTAATTCCCTTAATAATATGTTTTTGCAGGAAGAAGAATACGAGAATCAATGGCAGGGCGGTGATAGTAGCACCTGCCATGATCAGCTCCCAGCGGGATTCGAACTCTCCTGATGCGAAGTAGGAGAGACCTACAGGGAGTGTGAAAATCTCCGGTGACTCCAGGACGATGAGCGGCCAGAGGAAGGCGTTCCAGTTACTCAGGAAGGTGAAGATACAAAGGGCTGAGATTGCAGGCCACACTTGCGGAATGGCAATCTTCCAGAAAATCTTAAACTCTCCCAAACCGTCTACCCGGGCTGCGTCCAGAAGATCGTCCGGGATGGATTGCATGAACTGCTTCATTAAGAAGACGCCAAATCCTGTCATAAGACCGGGAAAGAGCAGGCCCCAGTAATTGTCGGTCCATCCGAATTCGGAACTCATGAGGTACCATGGAATAATGAGCATTTCTGTTGGTACCATTAATGTACTGAGAATGGCAATGAAGATGATTGTTTTACCGATAAACTGAAATTTAGCGATAATGTAGCCCACCAGTGTGTCAAAGAAAGCTACGCTGATTGTGGTGAGAACGGCGATAATTAAACTGTTAATAAACCACTTTCCAAACAACGTGTCCTGAAAGATTCTCCGGTAGTTCTCGAATGTCGGATTATCCGGAATGATGCTCAGGGAATACACTTCAAGTGGTGTCTTGAGGGAAGTGGAAACCATCCAGATAAACGGAAAGATCATGAGGATGGATCCTAAGATCAATAATGTATATACGATGATCGATTTTGCTCGTTTATTCATCTATGTGCACTCCCCTCTAGTAGTCAAATTTCTTCGACAGCACTTTCATTTGAATCACAGTGGTCGCCAGGACGATCAGGAACAGAACAACAGTGGCGGCGGAAGCCATACCCATACTGAACTGTCTGAATGCAAGCTGATAAATGTAAACCACGATTGTAAGGGTTGATTGGAGCGGTCCGCCCGCGCTGTCGACACTCATGTTCACAACCTGTGTAAAGGATACCTGAATAAAGTTGATACTTCCGATAACAACGGAGAAGACAATCGTTGGATTGAGCAGCGGGAGGGTGATGGATTTAAATTTATGCCAGCTGCTGGCTCCGTCCACTTCTGCTGCTTCGTAGAATATTTTTGGTATATTTTCAAGGCCGGCAAGGAAGATGACCATCTGAAAGCCGAGTGCCTGCCAGACCATGGTGGCGATTATGATATAAATGGCCTGATTGGGTGAGTTTAAGAACAGTTGTGCAGGCAGTCCGAGGTTTGTAAGCATCTCGTTGACAAACCCGTTGTTCATAAACAGCCAGCGGAAAACCCAGCTTACGGCTACAATGCTGGTTACATAGGGAATGAAATAAATCACCCTGAAAATACCGACGAACGTGTTGATGCGCTGCAGCAGCAAGGCCACGCCTAAACCGATAACGACTTGTCCGGTTACACCAAAGGCGATGAAGATAAACGTATTGAATAAGGACTTTCTGAATACCGGATCCTGAAACAGAGCAACGTAATTATCCATCCCTACAAAGGGCTTTTCAGGAGAGAGGATATTCCACTCATGAAAGCCGATGTTGAACGTATACAGCGTTGGTATGAATCGGATCGTCACGTAAAAGATGAGTGGCACGAGCAAACACAAATAAACAAACATGTATTTGCTTTGTTTTAGGGTGAGCCGTGAACGCGGCTTTTTAGCTTTTGGTTTCAGTGGTTGATTGGTTTCCAGTGATGTGTCAGCCATGAAAAGGACCTCCTGTTAGAAGAAAGGCCGACTCAAAGGCCGGCCTTTCGAGTAGTGTCAGCGGTTTTCCCAATAGTCATCGAAGAGTTCCTGAGTAGATTCAACAAACTCTTCGAATGCTTCTTCCGGTTCGACCCCTTGAAGCAGGACACGGTCTACTGCCTGGATGGCAAGATCGCGTTCGCGGCTTTCATCCACAAAGAAGTGGGCGTTGGCATATGGGAGCTGCTCAATGAATGCACCGTATAAATCGTGCTCCAGGTATTCATCCTGCAGGGCTACACTTTCTTTAGCAGGCAGCTCTCCTGTTGCTTCGAGCCAGCGCTCCATCACGTCGTCACTTGTGAGGAACTGAAGGAACTTAACAGAGGCATCGAGCTTTTCTCCTTCAACGTTTCGTGTGATTCCGTTACTCCAGAATGATGCCTGTGTTGATTGCTCGTCTTTTGCCGGCAGTGGAGCAATCGCGTAGTTTAAGTCTGGTGCGTCTGCCTGAAGCGTACCAACACGGAATGAGCCGTCAATATTCATAGCAGCGTTTCCTGTCATAAACGCGGTTACGTCATCGGTGTAAAAGTCTCGTTCGGCAACTTCATGCGTCATTGGGAAGTCGAGCCAGTACTTGAATGCCTCCAGGCCTGCAGGGCTTTCATCCCAGAGAATCGTACGGCGGTCCTCACTCAACCCTTCACCGCCTGCCTGGTAAATAAGGGCATCCCGGAACCAGTGGTGTCCTTGCTGGCTTGGCTCCCAGGCCATTCCTGCCTGACGAAGACGGCCGTTGTCATCTCTTTCTGTAAGCTGGATGGAATACTCCACAAGTTCATCCCACGTTTGTGGTGGCTGATCCGGATCAAGTCCGGCTTCTTCAAACATGTCTTTATTGTAAAAGAGTGCAATGGTTCTTACGGCTGTTGGAATCGTCCAATACTCATCATCGAGCTTGACGGATTCAACCATCGGGAAAAACTCATCTTCAATTTCATCATGTGGAAAAGCATCCTGAGGCAACGGCTGCAGGTAACCGGAGTCGACATAACGGGGAACCCATCCGTAGAATAGATTAATCACATCCGGACCTCGTCCTGCAGGAACCTGTGCTGCTACCCGCTCATTAAATTGGTCATAGGGGAAGGTGGTCTGCGATACTTTAATGTCGGGGTTCTCGGCTTCAAACTCTTCAATCAGATCATCGATTAATGTCACTTTTGAATCGAAATGATATTGCCAGTATTCAATCTCAACCACATCTTCGTCACCGGATTCTCCGTTTTCTCCATTTTCCTCGGTTGCACCATCTGTTTCTGCATCCCCGCATGCTGCGGCCAGAACAGCCAGTGAGAGTAAGCCTGCACTCAATAATCCCTTTTTCATTTTTATATCCCCCTTGTTTTAAACTGAATAGTTATTCTTTACACACAGCTCAGCGGATTTTTCAAGACGACTGGCATAATCACGCAGGCTGTGGAAAGTTTCCATAACCCATTCTGAATCCTTGTCAGCCTTCGTTTTGCACTCTTTAATCTGCTCCTTTACTGCATGAGGAGAAGGACCGCCTTTAACATTTCTTACTTCAATGAAAGAAGTCGGATCTATGGCTTTTTTGTATTCCTCCTCAGTTAGGGAAAGGTCAGCACCGATGGTTTCTTTTGCGATGGTGCAAACAAGCCGGGCATCTCCACTGCGGATATCAGAATCCTCCCTGTTTAGGTGACTCACAAGGGAGCTGACAACCTTATGGGCTGAGCGGAAGGAGATATGGTGGTTTCTCACCAGTACGTCTGCCAGTTCAGTCACTGTTGAAAATCCTTCCCTGGTGCGTTCATATAAGGTCTCTTTTTCAAAGGTGGCATTCTCGAGAATTTCATTTAAGATGGAGAGAATGTTGTTTGCGCTGGTAAAGCCCGACATCAGTACAGGCTGGATGTCATCTCCAATGTCCACGATATCTCCGAGTGGGATGCTGTGGGCTACTGTAAAACAGCTTTGAAGGTTTCCGATTGCTTTGCTGATTGAAGCGCGTGTATGTTCCAGAGCGGATGGGTTTCGTTTTTGAGGCATAATACTCGATGTCTGTACGTGCTGATCGTTAAGTTTGAGCGTGCTAACTTCGCTTGTAGCCATAAACATTAAGTCATAGACGAAGCGTGACAACGTACTTAGGGATATAGATAAAGCGCTTCCAAATTCGAGCATGAAGTCTGATGCGGAAATGGCGTCATAGGAGTTTGTCATTGGTGAGGAGAAGCCAAGCTGATCACTTATCTGCTGTCTGTCAATCGGAAAGCCTGTAGTGGAAAGGGCGCAGGCCCCCATTGGAGACACGTTTATTCTGTCATAGAGAGCGATGCCTCTTTCGGTGTCGCGTTTGAGGTTCTGCTCAGCAGCCAAAAGGTAATGAGCCAGTGTTGTCGGCTGTGCTTGCTGGTTATGTGTGTGGGCAGGCATGATGGTGTGTTTATGTTCTTCTGCCAATTCCAGCAGAAGCGTTCTCATGTCAATTAATTTATCGATCCATTCCGCTGTCTTTTGCCGCCACAGCATTCGGAAGATTGTGGTATCCATATCGTTACGGCTGAAGGCAAGGTGCATATTCCCGACCAGATCGTCACCAATCTCCTGGGCCAGGTCATGTTCAATCATAAAGAAAAGATCTTCAAACTGTGGATTGTATTCTTTTTCATATCCTTTTCTTTTAAGAGCCAGTGTGGCTTCAAGAATGGTGCCTGCATCCTTGTCCGAGAGGATTTTTGTTGAATTAAGCATCATCACGTGAGCAAGATTCACTTCCATGATATACGAGTAAAAATGCTCTTTTGTAAAATCAAATAAAGGATTCAAAGTGTCTTGAATATAAAGAGGTGATCGAGATGTCATGCTACATGACTCCTTCACTTTTAAGTAATGATTCATGTTCTTTTAAACAGAGTGCTCCGGCTCCGATAACGGACACATTATCAAGTTCTGTTACTGAAATTTCGGTCTTAAGAGGAAGGTGTCTGCTTAATACTTCTTTCACTCGGGGAAGAAACCAGCCACCTGACTTTGAAATCCCGCCGCCCAGGATCACACATTGAGGGTTGAAAATGCATACGACGTTGACCAGTGCATAGGCGATGTGATCGACTGTTTCCTTTATCACTTCAGTGGCAATCGGATCTTCGTCTTTAGCGAGCTGAAAGATGGTTTTCGCTGACAGGTTTTCACTGTCGTAAGAACCATGATAGTCTTGTGAAAGCTCCTCAAGCTTTTTCTTCATCCGCTTTACAATCGAAGGGCCGCCTACATGGCTGTCGAGAAATCCGTAGCCTTCAAAAATCTCATCATATTCTTCATTTGCTTCATTTTTATCCGTTACCATATAGCCGATTTCGCCGGCCGCGAAAGAAGAGCCTCTGTATAGGCTGCCATTGACAATGATGCCGCAACCGACCCCGGTACCAAGGGTAATGAGAATCAGATGGTCTGCATTTTTGGCTTTCCCTTTCCATTGCTCACCGAGAACACCGACATTCACATCGTTATCAATATAAACAGGTAGACCAAGTTCATTTTCGACAGCTTCTTTCAGGGGATAATCAATCCACCCGAGACTCGGTGCCTCAAGAACGGTGCCTTTGTCGGTATCGGTAATACCTGGTGCTCCTACTCCTACAGCCATTACATTCTCAGGGGTTCTGTTGATTTCCCCGAGAAGCTTGAGAATACAATCACCAACTTTCCTGATGATGTTGTTCTTCAGAGCGGGTTGCGTTTCAAAACGATCTTTGGCAAGGATCGTACCATTCAGGTTCAAGATCCCTATTTCTACATACGTTCCGCCAATATCTACTCCTGCTATAAGGCGGGAGTCGGGGCTGAAAGATAAGTGAACAGGTTTCCTTCCGCCCGAAGAACTGGCAACTAGGCTGTCTTTTTCTTCGATCCAGCCGTCTTCGATCAGCTCATCTACAATCGAGGAGACCGTAGGCTTACTGATCGAGAGGGCGAGCGCAATGTCGGCACGGGAGCGTTCATCATTTTCCCGCACATATCTCAGGATCTTCTTTTTATTCAGGTATTTCAGGTAGTTAGGCGTGCTTGTTTTTTTTAGGTTCATAAGCATGGCCCCTTGCACTTGATGAGTAGATTGTTGTTAGTGTGTTAGTTCGTAAACTTTACTAACTTAACTATATGTTAGGGTTTTGGCTAATATTTGTCAATTAATATTTTTAATTTTATAAATATTTAGTTTATTACTGAATTTACAAAACAGCAGGGTGTTCCTTAAGTTTGGACTTAAAGAACACCCTTTAGAGCTGTTGGTTTATTCTTCGGCAGCTAATGGATAGCTCATCAGGTTGGTAAATAAGCGGTAGCCGCCAGGAACCTGACCTTGAATCTGACGGTACCAGACCAGGTTCGTATGCATGTAGGTTCCCTCACCATACTCTGCCATCAGAATGCCGCTTGTATATGGCTCAGGGTCAACGGGATCTTTCATACCGATAAAGGTTTCGTACCTGTCATCCCAGCTCATCGGAAAATAGAGTGCCCGTTCCTGAACCCAGCCTTCCCAGTCGGAATCGGAGATCGCATTTGGGTAGGTGAAGAGTTCATGCTCAGGGTTAAAGATGTCAACGTCTGAGTTTTTATCTGTCACTCTCCAGCGAATCGACGGTACACCGATTTCGATTGGGTACGGTGCGTGCTTCGCATCATCCCAGCCGTCATTTGGTGTATGATACTGCACAATCAGGTGGCCGCCATTATTTACAAAGTTGAGCAGCCGGTCGTTTTCCTGTGCCAGGATATCACGGCCTCGGAAGGATCGGATTCCCTGAACGATCGTGGTGTACTCTGAAAGGTCGCCATTGGCAATTTCCTCGTCTGTGAGAAGGGTTAAGTCAATCCCGATGTTTTGCAGGTACTCAGGGATACGGTCAAACCCGCTGTCAATGTAGCCGACTTTTAACCCATCCGGGATGGCCAGATCAAAGGAAATGCCCGAAGCTTCTGCATCATAAAGGTAATACTGCGTTCGGATGTGATCGTAATCGATCAGCTGCACCGTGGTGTTGAACGTACTGCCGTTCACATCCACAAGTCCTTCTACATTGAATTCGTCATCAACGTTCTCTTCCGGAGGAGAAAGGGTGAACGTTACGTTTTGTGTTTCCAGTTGTTCACTAAACTCAACTTCCGCTTCTGATGGACTGACTTCCCATCCATCGGGAATATCAAGATAGGCTGACGCTTCCGCCGACCCGTTTACATAGTTCGTCAATGTCATGTCCACCTGTACATCATCCGGCACATCAAGTTCGTTGATCGAAATCTGATCGGGTGTAATGTGAACGGCTACGTCAGGTAAAACAGCTACAGTGTCCTCAGGATTTACGTGGTAATTTACACCTTGTCCGTTAACTGCATACGACACATCTGCAGAGAGGATGAAAGGTGCATACGGGTGGTAAAATTCAGCATCTTCAGGAACAGTCACTTCATATTGCACTTCATTTGTTTCGCCTGGAGTTAAGGATTGAGCAGTGGAACTTCCTTGTACTGTCCAATCTTCAGGTGTATTTAATCCGAGTTCGACGTCGTTAAGGGTCTGGTCCCCATTGTTCTCAGCCTGTACAGAAACCGTATAGGTTCCGCCTCTTGTGAGAGCAGCGTTCTCCACGTCTACAGAAACATCCAATGAAGAGGCCACCTGGCTGACTTCGGTCAGCTGGTCTTGTTTGACTTCCAGCTTGAACAGCAGGTCTTCCTGTAATTCGGGATCAATGTTTCTTGAAGCGATCCGTTTTTTTGCATTTTCGATGTCCTCAAGAGCATCGTGTGCAGCAAGGAGCGTCTGGCCGCGGTCCGGAAACTGGTTAATCACTTTATTCAGAGCGCGATCTGCTTGAAGAAGAACGCCTCTGATCTGGTTGTTGGAGCCGGAAAGCTGTTCGGCAGCTTCTTTAAACGTAATGTCAAGGCCGTCATAAATGGAGTCCTCTGTCTCAGGAATATCATTGACGGATTTCACAAGATCGAGGTTTACATATAGGGGTGCAACCGGCAGATCGCGTCCCATTCCCTGGCTTTTGTGAAGGTATCTGGACTCTTCCCCAAGCTGGGCATATGTTTTTCCGTAAATCGGGTCGACCTCGTTACCTACTTCTATGGATAGGGTTGGGTTATTGTTATCAACTGCAGGGAGGTACATTTTCTTAATCTGCCAAGGTGTTAATCCTTCATCCATATGTTCAGGGAATACAGATGGATCAGCAGCGTCATCAAATGCTCTTAATGATAGGATCGTAATGGCCCGGTGGTGGCCATGCTGTGTATCAACATCAAGGAAGGAAGGGAAGACGATCTCAGGCCGTTCTTCACGAATTGAGCGGATAAAACGTTCATAGGTCAGTTCTTCTCCCCATTCTTCAAAGGTTTCTTCAGGAGTCTTTGAAAATCCGAAGTCATAAATCGGGTCATCCGTATCTTCACTGAGAATAATCAAATCCACATTGGTCACCTCTGAAGCTTCAATTAATTCTTCAGATCGGATAATCCCGAGACCATTGCCAAGCTCCTGGCCGATTTCATTCTGGCCGCCTTCGCCACGGTTAGCGATGTTACTGCTCGTGCGCACCCCTTCTTTGAGGGATAAGTAAGCGAGAAGGTGGCTTCTTTCATCATCGGGGTGAGCCCCTGTATTCATAAAGCTTGTTGTCGTTTTAAGTTGAGTAATGGCTTTCCACAAATCCTGATCGGGTTCATCATCGGCTGAAGTAAGAGGGGCCTGAGGGATAAGGATGGACAGGAGAAGCAAAAAACTTAACAAAACGCCAATTATCGGTTTCTTCAATCAAAAAACCTCCTTAGTTTTGGATGTTCGATGTCAGATTGCGTCCTTTGACCTCCTTTCAAAGCATGGATTGAGTAAGTAAGGTTTCCTTACTAACTTAACCATATATAATTTACAGAATATTTAGAAATGTATTATTTACTAATTATTGGTAGGTAAAAAGATGGTTATATTTGGATGATTAGACATAGAGGGTGATGAGTGGAGATAAAGTGACTGGAATCGACAATATCCAGGTGAATTGAGGGTGGGACTTTAGGATCGTGGGGGCTGGGCGGTGGTTGTGCTTCGTTGATACAACCGTTATATAATTTCATTACTTTGGAAGGATTAAAAAGGTTATTGTGGAATGGATGAGTTAACCTGAATTGAAAAGAGGGATTTCACATGAAGTTGGTCCTGAGCAGAAAAGGGTTTGATACTGGCAGCGGCGGTTGTTTTTCTCCATATGATCATCATTCGGGCAGGTATATTTGGTTCCCGATCCCTGAAAAAAAGAATCATTATTCCAATACAATCAATTATGCAGATGTCCGGATTAAAGAAGATTATTTTAATAACCCCAAGTACGAAGCCGGGAACTTGAGTGAGTTGTATAAAAGGCTGTTGGGCCATAATCGGATTAAAATGGGAAATAGCAAAGCGTGTTCAATCGATGACGTGGGACTGTCAGCCCACTTTGACCCTATGCTTGGAGAGCCGCCGTGGATGGAGAGAGGGAGCGGGTTGAAGATAGGAAAGGGATTCGGTCAGTCCAACGCTGCACCGCACCTTTTAAAGCAGGAGGTTGGTGCGGGTTCTGTTTTCCTTTTCTTCGGAGGGTTTAAATCGATACATAATCACTACTCTGGGCACTATTTTTACGGGTGGATGAAGGTTAAAGAGCGGATTGATAACTATGACAAGGCCCTTCAGGCGGCAGAGGAATATAACCTCGGCGACCACCCCCATCTAACAGAATCTGCTTTTCAGAAACTGAATTTTATTTATACACCGGAAGAGTGGCTGTTCGAGGATTTGGAGGTCCCCGGCTGCGGTTACTTTACTGCACTGAATGACAGTCTGCTTCTTTCAAGGAGTAAAGATCGAAACAAAAGTGAATGGCTGTTGCCGAAGTGTTTCTACAAGCAGCTAACCCAGGCTTACAAGAACTCGTGGGTTGACCTTGGTGATGACTTTTGCACGGTTAAAACAGGAAGAGGCCAGGAGTATGTCACTGAGTTATCCGCGGCGGGCGAAGCGTGGCTAAGGCAGCTTTTTAAGCGGAATGCAGATAATATAAGTGCAGCAGATGGTTAAAAAAACGGAGCTTCGGCCAGTGTCCCGAAGCTCCGTTTTTTTATGAAAGGCTATCCTATGAACATTGACTTAATGTGAGGCCAAATTAGCAGCTCTAAAAGTAAATTGGGGAATCGGGGATCAGTTTGATGATTCTGTTAATATAGTAATCCTGGAGAGGGACTCTTCGGTAAACTGATGTTCACTAATGAGACCGCCACTCAATCTTTGAATATCAGACTACGATTTCGACAAAATTTGGGTGGTGACAGGCACCATAAAACAGGCAGAGGAGCAGCCTCTGCCTGGAGCAGGTCTTCCTCAGATATTGATTACCCTCACTAGGTTTGGATCCGTTGTTATATAAAGCCCGCTCAGGAGGCGGTACATATCTGTGGTGCTGCCGGGGACGGCTACCCGTTCGACAATGGTAAACGCCTCACCTTTGAATACGGTTCCGGCGATCGCCTCATCATCCCAGGATGGTAGTGAATATACGTTCAGTGTATCAACTTCAACAACCACCATCTGTGTGCCGGTTTCCCGTTTTTGCAGGCCGAGGTGAGCTGCAATTCCTTCCACTACAGCCCGGCAGTAGGCTTCTTTAAAAGCGGCTTGTCGCATCAGGTTATTGTCTGTGATGTTATCAATAAACGCCTCTTCAAGAAGAACTGCAGGCATTGAAGTATTACGGAGGACACTGAAATTGGCTTCTTTTCGGCCGCGATCCGGCAGGCTGTAGCTGCCGAGTGCCGCAGCAACACGGTTATGAATGGCTGTCTGAAGGTTACGGGTTACCTGGCTTACCCCGCCATTCCAGATATAACTTTCGAAACCGCGGACAGATCCGTTAAAGGCATTTTTATGATCACTGATAAAGACATCTGCTCCTGCATTATTGGCGTTTTGGGCCCGGACTTCCAGGTCCACAAACACATCGGTACTGCGTGTTAAAAGGGTATGAACCCCTTCATATTCATCAAAAATCTGCTGCATCCTCAGAACACGGTCAAGGCACAGATTCTTCTCTAATAATCCATGTCCCGTAGCTCCCGGATCGTTTCCCCCATGTCCTGCATCCAACCATACTAATTTTGTCATCTTATCCTCTCCCTCTTTGTTTTTTCCTTTCACTTGTAAAAGGAGCGGAAGGGCTTTTCTTTACAACCTGATGTCCTGAAAATTTGAAAAAATTGTGCCGGATATTATTTTGCCTCATCAAGCCAGTCCCAGAATCCGGGGACATTACTGGTATCAAAAGAATGAACAATCGTCATCGTCTTTATCCGCAGTTCCTGTTCAAGGTTGTCCCGTTCCTGAAAGTCGGTCTGATACAGGGACTTTCTGATCTTGGGCTCCAGTTTTTGGATGATTTTTAACGTGCTTTCTTCGTTTCCTTTCTGCGAGCTTTCAATTAACAGACGCCATTCTTTCATTACTTCTCCTCCTTTTCTGAAAAATTGCATTTCAGGTTTTTGATGGCAGCACGGTGGATTTTTGAGACCGCCTGCTGGCTGATTCCAAGTTTAAGTGCAGTCTCTGTCAGCGTTTTTTCTTCTCCGTATATGAACTGGAGTACTTCCTGCTGCCGGCGGGTAAGCTTTTGTATTCCTTTTTTGAGATTAGGGTTTTCGATACGTTCATGCAAAGCCAGGTGCGATGATTCGATCACTTCCTCTTCAACGCGGTCACCTGACTCGATATTCTCAATCACCACCGTATCCTCATCTTTTGCCGGGTGATCAAGCACAAGAGGAAAGGTGCTGGATCTTTCTCTCCTCTTTTTGTCATAGTTGACAGCTTCCCAATACAGTGTCTGTGACAGGTAATTTAAGATTCTCACACCGGTGTAGTAATCTCTGAATGCCTGATCAAGTGCGGCTTTATTTTTATCAGTAGGATGCTGCAGAGCATCAGTCAGTAAGGTACGGTGTTTATGATCAAGGAGAAACGAGTGGAATAATGGATTGCCTGAGATTTCAGGGTGACGTTTTCTAAAATGATCGATGAGATGCTGTTCTGTAATTTTCTTTTTTAGCATCGATTTCCTCCTAACGTGTTGGGTTACCAATTAAAGGGGTAAACCAGATCGTTTTCACAACCGAATTACGAACGTATGTTCTTATTTTCGGATAATTTACTAGGTTAAACAAGTGGTTATCTTTTTTTGGTTGTGAAGACCTAGGAAGATTCCCTCTTTTACAGGTATCGGGACATGGAAGAATGAATTGCTGCCGAGAGAAGTGGGGATCTGCCACACAGTGGCTGAAAAGGAGGAGGGAAAAGGATGGAACACTTTCCGGACTGGGCGATGGTTGCGGGCAACGTAGGCTTCCCGGTATTGATTGCGTTTTATTTATTAACGAGATTTGAAAAGCGGATTGAGAACTTAACGAAGGCCATTGAAGATCTGCAGTCAAGAATGAATCGGTAAGTTCCGTAATATCCCCTTTAGCGGGAAAGGAAATATAAAACAGCAAACTTTAGACAATGATTCTGCCGTAAACAAAGATCATTCTACCGAAAAAGGAAATCATTCTATCTGAACCAAAGATGATTCCGCCCGAAAAGAAAATAATTCTACGAGAAACAAAGAAAATTCTACCCAAAGGCAGAGTTATGCTGTTCCAAGATCCAGGATGGGCTGTTTTTTAACCTGAATGGCTCCATTCCTGGCTTCAAAAGGAGCCTGCTAAGGCCAAATGCCTTAGCAGGCTGTGTTAAAGAATGAGAAGTACTCAGGAAACGTTAGATAAAAACCCGGAATCAATGTTCGTGGTCATTGACGAAGTTGACACAGATAACTATGGGCTTGGAGGGGAATTGGTTACAGAAAGAAGAAAAGGAGGGAAGTAAGTATTAAAGCAATATGTACTGGCTGCTTGAGTACGTTTATTTTCTGTTTAGTGTATGAAGCGGCAGATGAAGATCGATTGCTTCGTGTAAGTTGTCCAAGCAAAGCAAAATGAGGTTGAAGGAGCTTTTAAAACAGAGTTTAGGTAATATAAATGCAGGTGGTTAACAAAAAAACTGAACTCCAGGTTATTACTCTGAAGCTCAGTTTTTGTATTGCAAATCTCAATCAAGAATATTTCCTATTCTATAAACATTGCCTTTATGTGAGGCAGTGTAATATTATACCCTGCAGTAGATTCATAAGTATGGGAACCTTCTACGGATCCGTAAACCGTAACAATGTCGTCTTTAACGAACGGTGTAGGGAAGTCATAGGTAACATAGATCACGTCCGAGGAAGAGTAGCCAAATGATTTTTCTGTAACTGCCAGACGGATGATCCCAAACTGGTCGTCTTCCATAACCTGCATGATTTCGCCTTTAAACACAGTAACGGTTCCTTCATATGGGGAAGTGTTTTTATCTAATTCGGCAAACCGGATTTTCTCTGCACTTGATTTATATTCCGAGGCAAAATCCTTTAGTGATTTCGTGTCAGTAACGGTAAAGGTTTCCTGCCCCAGGTAAATGCCGTATTCCTCTTCGTCCCCATGTGTAACAATGTTATCGAAATGGATTTCAAAATTTGTTTTACCCCCAAGGGATTCTCCCAGACCTGTATTAAACTCACCAATATCCAAGCTTACACTAAAGCGGTAATCTCCGTTAATGAAAGGGACCACTTCGTGTGAGAAAGAAACGTTTATTTCGCCCCTCAGCACCATAAAATATTCGAAATCAGTTAACTGATTAACGACGGAGCCGGTGACTTCATCTGTTTCTTCAGGCTCCACATCTGTAAGTCCTACTCGTACAAAAGACGCATCTGGAAGGTTTGTTGTTATAGAAACATCGAGTTCATCTGTTTCCTCGTTATATTGTACATCTTCTATTTCGAATACAAATTCGTTGTGATCAAACGGATTGCTGTACTGCTCAGCCTGAACAGTGTCTTCAGTTGAAGCATAGTCTTCAAAAAGCATATATGAAATTGTTCCGAAAAGCAGAAGTCCTCCGATAAAGGAAAGGGTTGTAATCCCATACCTTTTAAAATTACCAGTCTTCCTGATTAAAGAAAATAAAGCCATAACGGCAAAAATAATGGCGGCAAAAAAGCAGCCTATCCCTAAAAAAGGAACAATGTCGTGAATGAAAACCTCAACCATGTACAAATTCTCCCAACTATGTAGTTTTAATGTCGCGTTACTATTATACTCCTAAAATGGATTTGATCAATATAAATTTAGTATCTGTATAACTAACAACTACATAGCTTGTTTGTGAAATTGGGAGTCAAATTGATAATTCTGTTAATATAGTAAATCTGAAGGGAGAGCTCCCCTTGCAACTGATTTCCTGTGTTGGAGGCCACCACTCAAACTCTGAATAAAAGACTACGATTTCGACAAAGTTCGGGTGGTGACAGGCACCACTTAATCTATTCTATTGAATTCGATCCCTTTCATTTCAGCCCATTTTTCAACGGCCGGTATTTTATCTTTCTGATTGATTTCAAGGATATACCTGAACTTGTTCTTATCGTGCTTGTCAAGACGGAGGAGATTCTTCTCCTCGTTCCAGTTTACTGTTTTGAATTCTGCAGGAAGCAGTTCACCTTTACTTTCCAGAAAGAAATGCTCCTGAAAGGTAATTTCGGTTTTAGAGAGAGGCGATTTTAGAATAATTAAACCAACAAGACCAAAGAAAAAACTGAGTAGAAAAAAGAACATTGTTAAACCATTTAAACCGTCACGCAGGGTAACGAAAGTGGTGACAATAAAGAAGATACCAAAGGCATAATAAAACACATGTCCTCTATTGAGTGAGGTGACCTTAAACGTAACAGGGGTGAAAGCACCTTCTTCAGGTTCTGTTTTATCATCATCATGTGTGAGGCTGTCGTGAGCCCCGGTCTTGGGATCAAGATGTTGATTACTCTCCAGAAACCTGTAGTAAACTTTGTACTTTAAGTATTTATTCGACTGATTAAAGATTGGCCTGTAAACGAGCCAGAAGACAGCCGGAAAAATCAGCACACCAAAATTAAACCCTGTACCGATAAAAATAAGAAGACTGAGTGGAATTACGATAAAATACATGATTGGTTTCAGTACCTTAATCATTATTAAAAGTGTTTTCTCAAGCCCGGACAGGCGGCAGTTCGATACATCGGCTTTGTCTTTATGTAAAATGCTGAAATGACGTTTGATTACTGACTCAAGGCTGCTGTCTGTAGTGGACATTTCCTGAAACCACACTGTAAAGGATGAAAGAGCCAGGTTCTTCATTCTGTTTTCTTCCGACATACTCATAACCATGTTCTTTACTTCAGGATCATGGATTTGGTCAAACCGAATACCCGCCTCTGCCAGGGTATTCAGATGAGGAAGACGATCCTCATAGCTGCTCCAGAAGTCGTTGACATCCTCAATTAGTGTGCGAATATTATTTTCGTGTATAACCTCTTCCGTGTACAGCTGGTCATACGCTTCATTAATCTGTTCAAGTTTCCTTACAAGAAAGGGATTTATTCTTTCTGACAGCCGTTCTGCCGAGCGTGACTCGACGTCGTTTTCAGTGAGAAGGTTCGCTAGTTCTTCTGTCCCGGCCGCCTCGTTTCTTTCCTGGTCTGATAATACATTACGTAGACGTTTGAAGTGAACGCCCAGACTCAGGAAAGCTGCGTAGCGGTGAATGGTTTCCTGTATTTTTTTATCCGTTACCTCATGTCCGCTATGGTCAATTACATAAAAAGCGGAAAAGAACTGATCATTCCTTTCTTCTTCGAGCATACTTCCGGCTAATGCCAATTTCCGGCCATCCACCGTAATAAATTTTGAAATTCTTTTCTTCTGAAAAGGGAGATCCGGTATATCTGTTTTACGCAGCAAAGCCTTTGGCGTATTCAGCCAGGTGTGATCGTCTTTTTTCATGTCAGTATCTCCTCCTGTTCTATAGGTTTAGGGGGGACGATTCTTATTACGCCGTTATTCCGGACTGCTCTGGTAAAAGCTAAAAAGGAAGCAGAATGTCGCTAGGTTACACACCTCCTGTCAAATAATAAGATAATTATGGAAATTATAGCATAATGTTATAAAAAGCCCTCGTTTTTGACATGAAAATCAGGAAAGATATTTACAAAGAAAACGAGGGACCTAAAGAAAATGAGGTGGAAACGCTTGTAAAAGAGGTCAAGCTCTAAAATATATCAGATGTGACCATTGATGAAGGAAACTGCTGTTTTGGAGGGGGGAATAAGTATAGAAAGAAGAAAAAAAGGGGAAACAGACATTATCGTTACTAAGTGCCAGGCACTGTGTTTATTGATTCACACAGTGCCTGGCACCTGCTGTTTATTGAATAAAACGCTGCACAATCTCATTGAACTTATCACTGTGCTCCCAAAACATCATATGCCCTCCCAGGACTTCCACTTTTGTTTTCGGGGTCAGTTGGTTCGTATAGTTGACCGCAGTTTCGGACCAGTGCTCTGCTACGATGTTTAAGGTAGGCACCGCTTTGCTCGCTTTTTTCGCTTCTTCTCGGTAATCAGAGAACATCCCTGAAGCAAACAGGCTGCCGGCAATATAATAAGGTGTCTTCAAAGACTGTTCCACAATCCAGGTTAATTCCTCATCACTGAGCTCTCTTTGAATCATCACCGAGGTTATGTAGCTCGTGATGAAGTCCCTTTGTCCTTTGGAATCCCTCAGGTATGCATTGTAGATACCTGAAATATCATCCAGCGAGCCTTCTACCCAGTCTGCTTTACTGATCGATAACGACTTAGGCGGCATATCAACAAAAACCATTGACTTCACCCTTTCATAGCCATTCTGTTTTACATACTCCCAGGCCGTCAGACAGCCAAAGGACCAGCCCACCAGAACCGCATTTTTAACATCTAGTTCTTCAAGTACTGCATGAAGATCCGTTCCGTGAGTAACGTAATCATTCCCGTGAAGAACCACCGTTGAGCGGCCATGACTTCGCGGATCCACAACAATAACCCGGTTCGTTTTGGCGAAGTGCTCTACCTGCTTTTCGAAAACCTCTGTCGTGAACGTAAACCCCGGGATAAACACGATCGGCTCGCCGCTGCCTGCTTCCTGGACAAACAGTTCCACACCTGAGTCTGCCTGAATGTACTTCTCCCTTACCTTGGTCATTTATCTCACCTCATATCCTTTTTAATTACTATATTCGAGGGTGATACCTTTCAGACTAGAGTCAGTGCCGATGGTCTAAAGTTGCTAATTACTTATGAACTATGATTCCGGAAAAAGAGACGCGAATATGCAGTAAGTGACACAAACCGCCTTTACCAGACAAATACAGCTGGGTTAATTTTCTTATTTTTCTGAAATTGGTTGACTCTATTATTTCGGTATACGAAAATTAAGGGAGTAAAATAAAAGGAGGTTGTTTGATGAAAAAGTTTATAGGTCTTGGTTTAGCAGCGGTTATGGCATTCACAATGGTGACGCCCGGTGGAGCAGGTGCAGAGCCTCAGTCAAAGCCGAATGGTCCTTGGATTAAGTCGGGACAGCAGGTTATGCTTGAACGTTTTCTTTCACCTGAAGAGCTACATACAAAACTGGAACAGATTGACGAGCGAGACAGGGATAACCGGATGGAGCTGGAGGTTGTAGGCCATTCTGCAAAGTATGACCACCCGATTTACGTAGCCAAATTCGGGGATGCGGACTCTGACAATCCTAAGGTGTTTTTGCAAACGCAAATTCACGGGGATGAGCAGGCAGGTACAGAAGCGGCAGTTAGCCTGATTCATAACCTTGCCATGAGTAATAACAGAGACATCAGGGATATCCTGGATAATGTAACGGTTTGGATTTTGCCGATGTTGAACCCTGATGGAGCGGAAATTATTGACGTGGAGCAAGGGCAGTCCAAGCAGCGCCGTAACTTCCAGGAGTGGACGCCTGAAGAGTGGGGGCTGTCTGCGGATACGCCGGCTCCTTGGTACCATGGAACCGATCAGGCCAGTGGAGAATTAGGGTATGATGTAAACCGTGATTTCCACCCGGATCTGTCTTTTGAACTGTCAGAAGAAGATGCTGGTCTTTTGCCGGGCCTAGGTTCAGAACCTGGCTTTTATGTAACGCCTGAAGCGAGAGCATCCCGTGATGTGTTTGAAGAGCTTCAGCCGGATCTTTTCATTGATCACCACCACAGATATAGTAATGTCGTATCAGAGGACGATGACCGTCTGAACACGCTTCAGCTCATTGCACAGGTGGTGGATGAGGATAACGTAATATCCTACGGCGGGGAAGAGTATCAGCTGAGCGAAGAGTCTCTGAATCTTTCTAAGCAGGTAAACTCCCATGTCTATCAGGTTCTGCAAAAAGGAAATTCACCATTTGGCGCGGTTTCCCGTTATCCTGACGTAAACCTGCCTGGTACAGCTCTCGGAAGCTATTCATTAAATGATGCCGCGATCATGCTTTATGAAACACGCGGACAGCAGCACCCGGACGGCCACACAGGGCAAAAAGGAAGCGGAATGCTGATCCAGCAAACGTATATCGGTCTTTATGAAACGCTCCTGGGACTGGCTACAGGAGAAATCTATGAAATCGACCCTGACTTCTATGACACTGAAATTCCAAGAAACAGCCCAAGAATCGGACCACCTAATTTGTAGGATAACATTGCTGATGCCAGTCACTGTGTTTAGCGTTTTACACAGTGACTGGCACCTTATTTATGACAGCGAAATTAAAACTACCCCCGTAACGCCCCGTGTGCCAGCATCGCGTGCACCCCTTTAACGCCGTTCACCACCTGTGTAATGCGCAGGTCCACAACTGTACTCGCAAGTGCCATTGCTTCCGTTTTTTTAATCCCGTATTGTTCCTCCATTAAAGTAATCATGGAGCTTAGTGCTTCTCCGGTGGCAACATTTAAATCTTCATTGAAACCAAAGGTGATCCAACCTGAGGGTGTTTTTGCCAGTGGTGATGTTAAGGTCATGTCGTCTCTTACCGTTAGTGTCACGTCAACGTGGTCCATCGGACATTCAATGGCTGTACCGGAAATTTCTCCGTCTCCTTGCAACGCGTGTCCGTCACCAATGTAGAAGTGAGCGTCATCTACAGAAATCGGAAGATAAAGTGTGCTTCCTTTGACCAGCTCTTTACAGTCAATGTTCCCGCCCGAGTAGCGCGGGGGAGGGGTGTCATGGGTACCGGGCTCTTTAGGGGACGTTCCCATGAGTCCCATAAAAGGGCTTAAGCCTACATGGAAAGACCTGTCGCCAATCCGGCAGCTGCCGGTCAGGTTGGTATTGTTCAAGTGCCAGTCGAGCTGAATTTTTTCCTCTTCTGAAATGCCGGCTGCTTGATTTTGCCATGATGGTCCGCCGCCAGCCCAGTTTTCCCCGTACCACCCGGGAACGATATCATTCAAGCGGACTTCAAGAACGTTTCCTGCCTTAGCCCCGTTAACCGCAATCGGTCCGATCATCGGGTGACCTGGTTTTTCTTCCTGTTGGTTGGATTTATAGAAGGTTTTTGGTGTGTCTTCATTGGGCGAATATCCCCATTGGATGTCGGGAGTGGTGAGGTGAAGGGAATCCCCCGAATTTATTGTGTGAACAGGTTCGTAGTTTTGGTCGAAGGATCCGCTAAGATAGCGGGAATCCAGTTTTAGCTTATGGATCATTTATAGGTACCTCCGTAGGTTTGATGCTTTAAGTGTAGCAGGTTGGCTGTCATATGAAAGGAAAGTTTGTAGATTAGGGATCGAAAAGGAAATGTGTTTGTCGGACTGTGCAGGGTTAATTAAACGTTTATTTAATATGGAGCATGTCAACATATAATGGCGAGGTTCAGCAAAAGGTCTGTAAGATAGACAACTCTGCTAAGATAGCTTGACACCACCAAACGTCCGCCGCAAGCTTAATAAATACCAATTAAATTCCATTTAACACAGACTTTATTCAATAATAAACATAATATAGATATTTAGTAGTAAGTAAAGCCCTTTATATGTAAAATATGATTAGGTACTAAGATCTAATTCAATAATAGGGGGCTATCATATGTTTTGTTCAGGTTGTGGCAGTCAAATGGCTGATCATACCAAGTTTTGCGGGAAGTGCGGGACTGCGGCAGAGGTCCAGGCAGCATCAAATGAAACAGCGGCAGCGTCTGAGCCGGTGCAAGCCGGGACGAGCGGCAATGACATTAAAGACAATGTCTATGTGAAACAAGGAAAAGAAGTAGGAAGCATGTATCTTGCTTTCGCATTAGCGGCAATAAAAGCGCCGTTTACGACAGCAAAGCAAACCGATGAGACGGGGTTTGTAAATGGGATTATTTCTATCTTACTGTTTTCGGTCTTTTATTCTTTAACTTCGTATAATCTGATAGGCAGTTTTGTTTCGTTTTGGGAAGGGGCACTTGTTCCGGCTTTTCTTCTGACGGTTACATTTTTCCTGTTTGCAGGGGTAATGACGTTAGTATTGAAATTGATGAATGTGGGAGCTACATATAAAAATGTGCTGGCTCGTTACGGAGCACTGCTTGTTTTCCCGGGCGCACTTGCCATGTTTGGCTTTGTGCTTGCCCTTTTGTCCCTCAATTTCCTCGGGGTTTTCATTGCTCTTATGAGTGTGGTCTTTATTCCACTTACGTTCTTCGGGACCATGTTTTCCTTTGAACGAAAAGGGCCTGGCGGGCTGGATGCTTTTTACGGTATCGTACTGACAAATGTTCTGATAATGATCATCTCAATTCTTACACTTGCAAGCATGGTACAGCGGATGATTGAAGAGATCACGTCTTCCTTTTGGTTTTTATAAGCTGTATGTACAGTCCTGGAGTCCGGATAAGACGGTACTCCAGGGCTTTTTTTGCAAAAAAAACAGCCCCCTTTAAGGGAGCTGAAGGTTAATACTCTTCACTGGATAGTTCTGTTGTATCAATCAGTTTGGATACTTTCAGGCCGTTGCTCGTAAAACGTACAGAATAATTGGATTCAAATGACTTTACTTTTGCAGAGGCATCCTCGTAATAAATCACGTATTCTTCCTCGGTTGTAACGGTAAAGTGGATATTATCCTCTGTATCTACCTCAACGATTTCCACTCCCAGAAAGTCTTCTGAAACCCCTCTCCCGTATAAATAATCAATGTAATCGACGACTTCCTTTAAGTAATCGGGCGCTTCCGGATCGACGTATTCTTCCACCCTGGAAGAGTCGCTGTAATTAATTCCATACACGTTCGCACTGATGAATTCGTCAAACAACACTTCAAAGGCTTCATCAGAATGCTCAATCACTTCTGCGAGAGACGCCTCCTGTTCATCAATGTCAAATGAGTAAGACTCGGTGTTGGCATAGTCCAGGCTGTAAGTTGAATAAACACCATGGACGAGCCATTGTTCATCTGCCTCATCATACATGAGTGTATACTCATTAGTTCTGGTGTCCGGGTAGGATGAATTGCCGGTATTTACTTCCTAGGCTTCTTCCACCTCCACATGAACATACCAGTCTCCTTCATAAAAAGTAAGGTCGAACGACTGAAGGTCAAAGACGGTTCCTGTCAGGAAGGCCATACTGCTGCCCCCGTAGTTTCTCACATCCTGAATAACATTGTTGAACTCTCCCTGGTGTGAGGTGGTAACGGCACTCAGCGTTGCAGCATCAAGTGTCATTTCTCCTTTGCTTCTTTCCATCATGTACGTATGCAACGAGTCAATGACCGGCTCATGATATTCGTCGTTAAGGGCAAGAGAAAGTTCATAATAATGATTCATCAGGGTAACAGGCGGTGTTACGAGTGTCCCAAATGGAGATTCTTTTTCCAGGTGCATGTCCATGGAGCCGTCGAGTAATACGGGTCCATAAGTATCATCGTTCCCGTTCATCACTTTACCGGTATCTTTCCCATTGATATAAAGAGAAGCTCCTTCAAATGGAAAGTAAACATCAATTTCTTCCATCTCGAGATAAAGATCGATGTATCCATCATAGAAATGGGCGGTGCTTACTTCGGTCTCAAGCTGCACAAGGTCTGTATCCAGCTTTCCGGCGATGTCATAATAACCAGGCAATAGTGAACCCAAATAATAGACACCATCCCCGTATTCTGGATTCTCAAATTCTTCCCCGTCTATGTAAAGCGTCAAATCGTGGTGGTTTGAATGTACGGTTAATGGGACAGGGTGGAGTACAAATTCATATCTATCGAAAAAGAGAAACGATCGTCCGGTTTTTTCATAGGTCAGGAACGAATGGCCCGGAAGGTATCCGCTGTCTGCAACTGCAAAATTCGTTGTTTCCTCGATTGTATTGATATGCTCCATCTGGTCATTCAAATAAGTGTAAAAAAACTCTTTTTCATAATAATTGTCCTCAAAAAAAGACAGCAGTCCCTCTATGTTTTTTTCATCCACGTGAAGTGACTCATCACTTGAGACAAGGCGCTTGCTTATGTACTGTGCGTCATTGTTCTCCAATGCCTCCACAAAACTCCGTGCGTTTTTCATTGGATCATTCATCGATGCCCCGACCTGATAAAAACCGGTAAATAAAAGAGCCAACCCAATTAAAGAGGCAGCTATAATCTTAGATCTCTTACTTACCTGAGAAAAGCCGGTACTTTTTGGTACGGCAGCAGGTGCCGGGTTTCCGGTTTGATTATTACTCTCCTTCTTCGCTCCGCAGGCTGTACAAAAGGACGATTGCTCCTCCTGTTTCACACCACAGACAGTACAATACTCCATCTAACTCACTCCTAATACGTTTATATGATTCTATTATACTAAAACTTTAGTCTTATAAGGTGTGAACTTTGATTAGAATAAGGAAAATTCAGGTGATATCAGTAGTTTTGTAAAAAAGACCTAGAGATCCATTGACCTTATTTTTGATTTAATTATTACTTCTTTGACACCTCATTCAAAGAACACCGATCATTTTCAGTACATATTCTTAAAACAACAAGCATATCGGAGGGTGAACGGTGAAAAAATCAAGATCGGAGTTATACATCAGGCATGTGCTAGCACCTCAGTATGAATTTACAAGAACTCATTTACTCGGTTATATTCTCGAAATAAACCTGGCGTATATTACCATGCTGCGGGACAAGAAGTTAGTCGGTTAATAAAGCGTATGACGGGCAGTGAAGATCTGTTTTTTATGATTGCGCAGTAACTGAATGAGCGGGTAGGAAAAGACGTCGCGGGAAACCTTCATATGGCTTTCAGCAGGAACGATATGGAAGCGACAGCGTTTGTAGCGTGTTTAAGCGAGCGGGGAATGAAGCCTGTGGACATTGGGGCGGGGGACGTTCTTAAAGAAGTCGTAGTTGAAAAGACCGGGAAGAAGATGAATATCTCTGAGGCTTTGTATAAGCGGAGGACTGACCCCGGGGTGTTCATCTCGCTGAGGACTCTGCTGGGAGGACCTGCTCCGGAAGAAGTGAAAAGGCAGCTGGAAGATGCGAAGGCGAGGTTATAAAGGTATCAGGCACTGTGTTTTTCGTTTCACACAGTACCTGGCACCTGTATTTATCCGTGTTTCTTTTTTAATGCGACAAGGCTGATCATTTCATAAGCGACAGCGGAGGCGAGGCCGGCTGTGATGTCGCCGGAGTCATAGGCTGGAAGGACTTCTACGAGATCGAATCCTTTGATGTTCAGTCCGTCCAGACTTCTCACGTACTCGAGGGCTTCAAAGCTGGTTGGGCCTGCCACTTCAGGGGTGCCGGTGCCGGGGGCATATGCGGGATCGACAAAATCGATGTCAAAGCTTACAAACACCGGGCGGTTGGCGTCTCCGACCCGAGCGTGAATGCGTCTGTTTACTTCTTCCTGGCCGAGTTTTCTTGCTTCCCGCATAGGAATGACCTGAAAACCAAGGTCTCTGGCATCTTCAATACAGCCGGGTCCGTAGAGCGGGCCCCGCATACCTACCTGAATGGAGTGGGCGGTATCAATCAGTCCTTCCTCCACGGCGCGGCGGAACGGGGTGCCGTGCATGTATTTTTCACCGTAATAGTTATCCCATGTATCTCCGTGGGAGTCAAAATGAACGAGAGAGACAGGGCCGTATTTTGCAGCGAAAGCCCGCAGACTGCCGAGTGAAATGGAATGATCTCCGCCGAGGATAATAGGAATGACGTCATCGTTCAATAAAGGCCTGAGTCCTTCGGTAATCTGGTCGTAGGTCCGATGAATGTTCCCGGGAATGACGTCAATATCTCCATAGTCCACACCGGAGCAGTAGTCAAAAATATTCACATCCTGATCAGGGTTGTACGGTCTTAACAGCACAGAGGCATCGCGGATATGCTGTGGTCCATAGCGGGCTCCGATGCGGTTGGAAGCGGCAGTATCGAAAGGAATGCCTAAAACGGCAAAGTCCACGTCCTTTGTTGTCTGGATGTTTTCCAGTCGCATAAACGTTCTCACCCCGGTGAAGCGGGGGGAGAGTGAAGAGTCTTTGGGCTGGTATTTAATCAACGTGCTTCCTCCTTTAAATGACTTCGTCTCAAGTGGTTGTCCGTTCTTTTTCAAAACGTGTCAATGCCCGGTCGAGTGCCCGCAGGCCTTCATCTATCTGTTCCGTCGTTACGGTAAGGGGCGGAATCATCCGGATTACTTCTCCTTCATTGCCGCAGAGGTAGAACAGCACACCTTCGTCCAGGGCCAGGTCAAGAATACGTAGGACCGCTTCGCCATCCGGTTTACCTGTGGAAGGTGAAACAATTTCGATGCCGATCATTAACCCGAGACTGCGGACGTTGTTAATCACAGAATGGCGCTGTTTCAGTTTTTCAATTTCCTTTACGGCATGTGCGCCGGCATTGACTGTGTTTTCAAGAAGAGATTCGTCTTTAATAATCTCAATGGTGGCAAGGGCGGCACTGCACGCAATCGGATTACCGCCGAACGTTGTGGCATGGCTTCCCATAGGCCACTGCTGCATGAGTTTATGGCTGGCTGCTGTGGCGCTGAGTGGGAGGCCTGATGCGATGCCTTTGGCAACGGCCATAATATCAGGTGTCACCCCGAAGGTCTGGGCGGCAAACCAGTTTCCTGTCCTGCCGAAGCCGGTCTGAACTTCGTCAAAAATCAGAAGCATGCCGTGGCGGTCGCAGATTTTTCTGATGGACTTCAGCCAGGAAGCAGGCGGCATTACATACCCTCCTTCACCGAGAACCGGTTCCACGATCACACCGGCTACTTCGTCAGGGGAGACCTGATGGTTAAAAAGTGCAGCGAAGTCTTCCTCCAGCTTTTCGATGGCTTCGTTTTCCCGGATGGTGCCGTCTTCATCTTCGAATTTTTCAGGGCGGTAGTACGGGATCTGGTACGTGTTGCCGTCAGTCTGAAGGTGCTTCCGGTATTTGCTCTTCGAGGTGGATACACCGAGTGATCCCATTGTCCGGCCGTGAAAACAACCGGTAAATGAGATCATATATGGACGTTTCGTTACGTACCTTGCCAGTTTCAACGCCCCTTCAATCGCTTCTGTTCCACTGTTGCCAAAAAAGAAGCAGTCAATCTCCCCGGGCATGATTTCAGCCAATTCCTCAGCGAGCCGGAGGATGGATTCATACTGGATGACCCCGATCGGACCGTGGGTAAGTTCATCTGCGGCATTTTTAATCGCTTCTACAATTCTGGGGTGCCGGTGTCCCACGTTTGTGACAGCGATGCCCGAAGTGAAATCAAGATATTTTCTTCCGTCCACACCCCAGTAATAGCAGCCATCTTCTTTTACAACAGGCAGGTTCGGGTGGTCCTTTGCCATGGAGGGAGCGAGTCTTTTTGAAATGTTTTTCGATAAATGGTTCCAGTCTTGTGTCATCACACACCACACCTTTCAGAGAAGTTAAAAGAACAGGAGATGCGCCATCAATGTAATGATTGGCAGTGTAATCAGCGTACGCTGAATAAAGATAATGATCAGGTCAAGAAGGTTGAGCGGAATTTTGGAACGGAGAAGCAGGATACCTATTTCAGACATATATACGAGCTGTGTAAGCGAGAGGGCTGCCACGATAAAACGGGTCAGCTCGCTTTCAATGCCGCTTCCCACAACGGCCGGAAGAAACATATCTGCAAAGCCGACAATCATGGCAGGAGCTGCAGCCTGTGCTTCCGGAATCCGCATCAGTTCAAGAAGGGGAACGAGCGGATACGAAAGATATACAAAAAAGTTCGTATATTCGGCGATAACAAGAGCGATCGTTCCAAGGGCCATGACGAGAGGGATCAAACCGAACCAGATGTCAATGACGTTCTGAAAGCCGCTCTGGATAACGCGGGAAGCACTTTTTACTTCGGAAGCTTTTGCTACAGCTTTTTCAAATGCCCACTGGTTCGGGGATTTGCCCGTTGGTACTTCCTCTGAAATCTGCCGGCCGGCTTCTTCAAAGTACGTGTTTTTCTTTTTTGAAAGGGGCGGAATCCGCGGGCAGATGATCGCTGCCAGAAGACCTGCAACAACTACGGTCACGTAGAACTGGACAAACATGTGCTCGAGGCCGATGAAGGAAATAACAACGAGACTGAAGGCAATGGAGGCAACAGAGAAATTTGTAGCAATAACGGCGGCCTCCCGTTTGGTGTAATACCCGCTTTCGTACTGTTTTGTTGTAATGAGAACGCCGACAGTACCACTTCCCATCCAGGATGCGACGGCATCAATTGACGATCGGCCCGGAAGCTTAAATACAGGCCGCATCACTTTTCTTACAACAGTGCCGATATAGTCCATCAGGCCGAATTCCAGCAGCAGCGGCATCATGAGTCCTGCAAAGAAAAACCAGGTCGTCAGAACAGGAATCAGTTCATAAAGAACCGTTCCCCCTGTAAACTCGTCCCAAATAAAGGCCGGGCCGGCTTCCAGAAGCACCATAACGGCGAAAGTGCCTCCCAGAATCCGCATAATAAGCCAGAAGCCTCCAACGTAAAACAAGGACTTCAGAAAAGGGGAGTTCATTATCCATGCTGGTTTTCCTAATCTCGCAATCAGCGTCATCACAATTGATATGAGAAGAATAGCAGACATAAACAGAGGAATGACGTCTGAAAACAGGCCTAGGAAAAACTCGGCCAGGATTCCGACACCGATCGTCCATTGTCCTGTAAAAGGGACAGGGACAAGAAAGAGTAGAAGACCGAATAAGGAGGGAATGATGAATTTTAACTTGTTTGTCTTCGTCATCGTTTCAGCGGTGTACGTGGTGTTCTTTGTCTGAGCTTGTTCATTCAAAGCTGTCACGCACCTTTCTTAGATTGGCGTAAGGGTTGGAGCCGCATAACGCTTTCCCTAGAATTAATGCAAGACCTGTGCCAGAACTAATCATTTATTCTGTATTTTTTTAATTTTCTTACGATTGATGGCTGGCTGATTCCCAATACTTCAGCCATTTTAACGGTTGTTTTCCATCTTTTTTTAGCATCGCGGAGAATGCGTTCCTCCACTCCATCAAGTGTCTGCCTGAGGGGAGCTTGAAAGCTTGTTTCCAATGGACTGACGGTGTCACGGTAGGACTGAGGCAGGTCAGAATGGGTAATTATCTGGGAATGGGAAGTGACTACGAGACGTTCAATCAGGTTCATGAGCTCCCTTACATTCCCCTGCCATTCCTGTTTGTAAAGCTCTTGCATCACAGCATCATCGAGCATTTTCTTCCTCTCGTATTTTTCAGAAAACAAGTGGAGGAAATGGCTGATGAGTGGTGCAAGATCTTCAGGTCGTTCTCTCATAGGAGGGATGTGGATCGGCACGACACTAAGGCGGAAATACAAATCTTCACGGAATTCTTTAGCCACAACCAGGTCCTGAAGTGGCTGGTTTGTAGCTGCAATGAGGCGGAAATCCAATGATTTCGGTTTTGTGCCGCCTACCCTGTAAAATTGCTTTTCTTGTATGAATTTCAGGAGTTTGACCTGAAGGGAGAGCGAGAGTTCACCGATTTCATCGAGAAACAGAGTGCCGCCTTCGGATGTTTCAGCGAGTCCGACTTTTCCTTTTTTACTTGCTCCGGTAAATGCGCCGCCTTCATACCCGAAAAACTCAGCCTCAAAAAGAGATTCCGGAATGGAGCCGCAGTTCACTTCAATAAATGGTCCTTTATTTCGCGGGCTTTTCTGATGGATCATCTTGGCAAGGTGCGTTTTCCCTACACCGGATTCACCCAGGAGAAGGACATTTACATCCACAGCGGCTACCCGGGAAGCCGTGTCAAGACACGCTTTCATTGGCGGTGATTCTGCAAACAGCTCGCCGTATCCGCTGCTTTTCAGTCTCAGCTGATCGAGTTCATGCTTAACCCGCTTCATTTCATCCTGCATGTCTTTTAGATGCGTTTCCATATTGGCCATTTCAGTAATGTCGTGGGAATAGGATGCAATCCTCCAGACATTGCCGTCTGCATCGAAGACTGGGACTCCGGTAATGAGCAGTTTTTTGCCGTATCTTGTTGTCTGCACGACGTTTACCCGGTCTTTTTTCTCAAGTACGAGAGGGGTGACGATAGGGGTGAATACCCCTTCCTTTTGAAGCTGGTACACCGTTTCCCCCACCACATTGCGGCCTTCTATGCCGTAGAGCTTTTTTGTCTCCTCACTTACCGTCATAATCGTTCCGTTACAGTCGGTTACAAGCAGGTCATCTTTTAAGGCCTGCAGAATACGTTCACTGTCGTTCAGGATGGGTCTCGTCATGCTTATGGCACCTCCGGGTATTCGTTTTTGAATAGGATAATGGTTATAAGAATGTATGAATACGGTTTCATTTTCCGAAAATTAATGCTATTCATAAATAAATATAGTATTCATTTTTGGATAGCGCAAGGGGTGGTGGGGTCTGCTGGTCTGGCACCGCCCGGATTTTGTCGAAATAGTAGTTCTTTCCCCCGCTTAAAGAGTTTCATTTATAAGACCTATGAATTTGGCAAAGTTCGGGTGGTGCCAGGCACCCTCCTCAGCGCCTCCTCAAGGTTGCAAAATAATCTTCCTCCTTAAATAAAATACAGATATTTGGTAAAAAATATCTGTATTGGAAAAAGAGGCATCAAAAGGAGGCACTATCATGCATTACGTAAAAACCGTTCTATTGAAGGCAGTGATCATCGCTGCTGTTCTTCTCCCTATACTCTCTCTGGGTTATCAGTACAGTTTTCTTGCTACCCTTCTTCTTACAGGTGTCCTGACAATCGTAGGCTTTGTAGCAGTCGACTTGTTTGTGTTGAAAATGTCGTCCAACTGGATGGCGACAATATCGGACTTTGGCCTTGCTTTTCTTGTCGTTCAGGTAATTGGATCATTCTTCTATGGGGAAGGCATGATTGCTATCGGTGTTTCCCTCGTAGCAGCCACCGGCATTGCCATCGGGGAGTGGTTTGTTCATGCTTACTTGAACCGGACATTGGCAGTGAATTAAATTCTTTTTGGGCGCCAGGCACTGTGTGTAACATCTCACATGGTACCTGGCACCTTTTTTGTCTGTGTTTTGGAAATTAATTGGATCGGGATCTGGTTATCTTAACAAAAATCCGTCATAACTTAATATTCACAGGGCAAATCTCAACAAAAACCCGTCATATCTTTAATATCGATGATCTACCCGCTTCTCCCCTCTCAGAAAGCTAAAGAATCGCGTTTCTGCTTCACCCCAACTAGGATGATACTCCCTTGCTTCCCCTCTCTCCTGCTGTATAATGATAGGAACTACAGTAATTTCCTTCCTTCATCCACAACAACAGACACACTTTCCGTCTGACCATTCCAACTGACATCTTTCAAAATCCAGCAATCAATCCAACACCTTTTCGCACGTTTGAGAGGAGTGAATTTCAGATACGAAGAATGTTCTGCACTTGTTCGGTACATCGCTCTATAAATCTGGTAAAGGTGGTAGGTCTATGGCTATTGATAAAGAAAAAACGAGAGAGCTATTGAGTTTAATCGATGATTTGTTTGATTCGTTTTCGGGGAATCTGAATCCGGAAACGAAGGATTCTTTAAAGAAGCTGGTCATGGGGCCGGCGATTGAAGAGATCAGAAAGCTGGTCGATGACAGCCGGCCGCCGGTGATGCTTGTGATGGGCAGAAGCGGTCACGGGAAGTCTTCATTAATTAACGCGCTGGCCGGTAAAGAGGTTGCGCCTGTAGGTGATGTGAAACCGGAGACTCCGGAATCGATCCCGTATTTGATCACATTTCCTGAACAGTATTCTACATGGCAGATTGTTGATACGAGAGGGATTTTCGAGACGACGAACCCTGATGGCGGTATCCCGGAAAGTGCCGTTTCCATGCTGAAGGAATCGGTGAAACAGTATTCGCCGGACATTATTCTCCATGTTGTCAGTGCTCCTGAAATCAGAAGCTTCAGCCAGGATCTCACTCTCTATCAGGAGATTGTGGACGAGGTTCATAAAGAACAAAACGTGAAAACACCGACCGCCCTTATTTTGAATAAAGCAGATACTATCGGGAATCCGCGTCACTGGCCGCCGGAAGAGTTTGCGAACAAAGCAGCTCTTTTACAGGAAAACCTCAGTTATGCAGCCGATGATATTTTGAATGTGAACGCAACGCTGCTTAACCAGAACGTTCCCTACTATGGCTATGAAACAACAGGAAATCAGTATGCGGGCATCGTGCCGGTCTGTTCGCTGGAAGGCGAAGAGTGGAACATTGATACTTTGTCCGACTTGATCGGAAATAACATTGGTGAGGAAGCGAAGCTGGATTTTTACCAGGCCCAGCGGAGGGACAAGCAGTTAAAGAAGGTGTCTTCATCGATCATCAAGAGGTTCACGACCATTTCCGGCGGTGTCGGAACAACGCCGATTCCTCTTTCGGATATCGCTGTGCTCACACCGCTTCAGCTGTTGATGATTACGGTCATCGGTTCTTTGGCCGGACGGGAAGTATCGAAGAAAACAGCGTATGAATACCTGGCTGCGGTAGGTGTAAATGTAGGAGCCGCGTTTGGTCTGCGTGAAGGGGCGAGACAGCTCGTGAAAATCGTCCCCGTAGGCGGCTCGATCATCTCCGGGTCCATGGCAGCCGCCGCGACGTACTCGATCGGAAAATCAGCAGAAGCCTACTTCTTCCACGGCAAGAAAATTAAGCCTCAAAAGGTGAAGAAGGATGAGGTTGAGGTGTAAGTGGGAGGGCAAAGTTGGACAACTATATGAACATCATTTCCGGTCGTCTTTCCAAACTTCTGGACAAGCGTGTTTCGGTTCCCATTTCAGAGGACATCCTGCTTGGCGTACTTACACGGACTAAGGTAAAGAACGTGACTATTGAAGCGGTAACGATTACAGACGAAATAATCATGATTAGCGGCCGTGTAAAGAAAGCGGGACTATCCATCCCGTGCGCCATTACACTTGCGCCATCAGAAACGACCGGCCGCACGGTCTATTTCGATGTGATAAAAACGAAGCCCCTGAATATGAAGTGGATTCATAAAAGCATTTTCAACAGGCCTCCTCATATTACTTACGACAAAGGTGAGGTCGGAATTGATTTGAACCAGATCACGATTGTTGAGCGGATCCCGGTGGGGAGGATAAAGGGGTTCACGGTAAAAGAAGGTGTACTTGTAGTTGAGGTCGGGGTTTAAAATACTGCTGGGTGCCAGGCACTGTGTTTGATATTTCACACAGTGCCTGGCACTCTTTTTTTTCGAATAAAAGACTACGGTTTCGACAAAATCCGGGTGGTGACAGGCACCATCTAGAACACCAGGTCCTACGATCTGGTCATTTCTGCATATTTTCTACTACTCTTTCTTTTTATGTCGGAAGTCGAAGACCTTTGTCTTATCTGTGAACTGTGTGATGTGATTCCAAGGTCTTTTATATAAGTCTGTCTTATGAATCTATTAGTAATGGATATAAATGAACGCCTGTAAATAGTGTTATTATTTTGAAAAGTAAGAAAATTATCTTACATATGGGAGGTAGAGTCTGCGATTGGGTTAGTGACTTAGTAGTCTAATCTTCTTTAGGAGGCGGTTGAATGAGACATAAAAATTGGATTCGAATGATTTCGGTTATGACTGTTATGGCCTTACTGGTAGCCATGAGTCCGTTTCATGCGTCGGCGAAAAAATATGACGGGGATATTGATTCGGTTGCAACGGGTACAGATGGGATGGTTTCCACCTCTCACCCGATTGCTTCACAGGTGGGCGCTGATGTTTTAAATAAAGGAGGAAACGCTGTTGATGCTGCGGTAGCGATTCAATTTGCCTTGAACGTCGTTGAGCCGATGATGTCAGGAATTGGCGGCGGCGGGTTTATGATGGTGTACGACGCGGATGAAGATGATGTGACAATCGTCAACAGCCGGGAACGGTCACCGGCAGGAGCAACGCCGGATATGTTCCTTGATGAAAACGGCAATGTCATTCCTTTTCAGGAACGGGTAAGGCATGGTACCTCTGTAGGTGTGCCAGGGACACTTCTCGGACTTGAAGAAGCCTTGAACCGCTGGGGATCAAGACCCCGCCAGCAGTTAATGACACCAGCAGTTCAGCTGGCTGAAAAGGGATTCGAAGTAGACAAGCAGCTGGCGGATGCCATTGCGGGCAATGCTGAAAAACTCTCATTAACCTCGGCAGCCGATGTGTTTTTACCGGGTGGAGTGCCGGTAGGGGAAGGCGAGGTACTGGTCCAGGAAGATCTGGCGGATACGTTGAAGAAGATTCGTTCCCACGGTGCTGATTCCTTTTACCACGGTGAAATTGCTGAGGCCATTGCTGACACGGTTCAGGAATTCGGGGGCAGCATGACCACTGAGGATCTTGCAAACTATCAGCTGACCATTGACGAGCCGGTTGTTGGCAATTACAAAGATTACACGATTGCCAGTATGCCGCCGCCAAGCTCAGGAGGGACCTTCTTAATTCAAATGTTGAAGATCCTTGAGGATTTTGATCTGGGTCAATACGAAGTAAGGTCTTTTGAAAAATATCATCTCCTTTCGGAAACGATGAGACTTGCTTATGCCGATCGGGCGGCTTATGCAGGAGACCCTGAATTTATAGACGTGCCGGTAAATGGATTGCTGCATCCGGATTATATTGAAGAAAGACGTTCGCTGATTTCTCTTGACTCCGTAATGACAGATATCGAGCCTGGTGATCCATGGGCGTATGAAGAAGGTTCAGCAGACTATGAAATTGATGCGTCCGGTCACGATGTGGACAATAATCCAGGTGAAACAACGCACTTTACAGTAGCTGACCGCTGGGGAAATGTCGTCTCCTACACGAGCACGATCGAGCAGATATTCGGCTCCGGTATTATGGTTGATGGGTACGGAATTATGCTGAATAACGAGCTTACTGATTTTGACGCTGTACCAGGCGGGGCGAATGAAGTGCAGCCAAACAAGCGTCCGTTAAGCAGTATGACACCGACGATGATTCTTGAAGACGGAAAGCCGGTGGCAACTCTTGGCTCACCGGGTGGTCCGAGAATCATTACCGCTGTACTTCAAGTGTTCCTGAATATTGCCGAATACGGAATGGACCTTGAGGATGCAGTCAAAGAACCGCGTATTTACAATACCCATACGACAGCAACGTGGTGGGAAGAGGGCGTTCCTGCGGATGTTCGCGCACAAATGACTGATTTGGGACACAGGTTTGAATCGAATCCCAACCTCGTAGGAAATGTTCAGGCTCTGCAAATTGATTATGATGCCGGAATGTACTACGGAGTCGCCGATGAGCGTAGAGATGGAGCGGCAATCGGTATTAACCGGCCAAGCCGGGGAAAATAAATAGAAAAAACGGAGCCGATGCCTGGTGCACCGGCTCTGGTTACATTCGGGTTAAGTCCTTTGAACACGGGTTGAAAGGTCTTCAAGGAGGTTAAGGGCATGAAAGGTAATTTCGGGGATGGAGGTGGTTTGTTTCCAGACGATGGAGATGGTGCTGGACAGATCTTGATTTTTAACGTCGATGCCTCTTATTTGATGAGACGGCAGCAGGTCAATCATATCCGTTGGCATAAGGGTGACACCGATATCATTGACGATCAGGTTCGCAATAGTCAGGAGTTCAGGTCCAATCCCCATCGTTTTAGGAATAAATCCGGCAGTCCGGCACGCCTGTTCCAGCGTCGTATGTAAAGAGGAGGAAGTGTCCGGGTCATAATGTAGAAATGTCTCGTTTCTTGCTTCATAAAGGTTGATGGATTGAAGCCGTGCAAGGGGGTGTGCGGCCGAGACGACAAGCTTTACGCTGTGGCTGGTTAATTCCCGTATCATTAACTGGTTCTCCGTTTTTCGCCGGATATGAGCAGGCATGCGGAAAAAACCAATGTCGTAGTCTCTGCCCTTAACAAGATCAACAACGTGCTTCGAAGATGTCTCCTGTATGTGAAACTCAAGGTCATCGAATCGTTCACGCAGTTTATGAAGGAGCGGTGGAATCCAGTTGCTCGCTGCAGAAGGAACGGTAGCGATGCGTATCGTCCTCTGTGGAATAGCGCCTGTTTTTTCAATTCTATGAAGCGTACTTTCGATATTTTCAAAGGAGGGCTGGAGGTTTTCGTATAAAAACGCCCCTTCTTTTGTGAGTGTCACACTTCGCGTATTTCTAATGAGCAGCTTAAAGTTAAAATGCTCTTCCAGCATGGTGATTTGCTGACTTAATGCCGGCTGGGAAATATGGAGGTTTTTTGCCGCCTTGCTGAAATTGAGACAATGGGCGACCTCCACGAAGTAACGGAGTGCCTGTAAGTTCATGTTGAATCCCCTCCTTATTTACGCATGCAAGGCTCTGTGAAAGTGGGACGTTGATTTCCGCCCGGAGAATCTGAAGAAAAATATTCCATGTATACGAATTACATTCATTATAGAAAGTTACAAATCTATCAAACAAGTGGAAAAAGCCCTGATTAGGTGCCAGGCACTGTGTATGACTTCTCACAGTGCCTGGCACCTTTTTAATTCATTCTTAACACGGGGTAAAAATTTGTATCTAGGCCTGTCTTTTTTAACCAGCCCACATGTAAACTTGAAAGATAAGTAAAGGGGGAGCGCAGATGGAAAAGGTGACAATTAAAAGGATGGATGAATTTGAAAGAGACGTGCGGGATGAGGCTGCTTCTGTTTTTATTGAAGGTTATTATAAGGATTTATCCTTTTTCTCGAAGGACCGTACAACTTTACAAAAAGCCATACGACATGCTTTTTGTGAAGATGTTTACTATCTTGCAGAGTGGGAGGGGGAGGTTGTGGGTATTCTTGCCTGCTCAACAAATCAATCCCGTGCAATGAAAGTGAACAAACGGGAGATCGTTGATGCTCTTGGGTTTCTGAAAGGAAGCTTTGCTTACAGTATGCTGAGCCGGGAATTGCATCCACCTTTGCCCTATCCTGATGACACAGGTTATATCGAATGTGTGGCTACAACCAGTGAATCTCGTGGGAAAGGTGTAGCATCAGCCTTGGTTAATCACGTTATCGATCACCTTCATTTCAGCACATACATTCTCGAAGTAGTAGACACAAACACGAACGCACACCGGTTGTACAAAAAACTCGGTTTCACTGAATACAAAAGGAAAAAAGAACGTTTTGGAAATATGAAGGGATTCCGGGAGAGAATTTATATGCGTTTTGAATGCTGATGGTGCCAGGCACTGTGTGTACGATTTCACACAGTGCCTGGCACCTTTTTTTGATACAATGGTTCATTTTTTGCAGGATCTATTCCTCTTTTCTTTGTTCTTGTTGGAATGAATGGCTTTACATTAACATGATTACAAGAGATGAACACAATCTTATTTAATAAGGGGTGAGTGGGAATGAAATTAAAATTGAAATTATTTTTAACATCTATTCTTTTGGTATCGCTTACATTAATCGCTGCGTGCGGTGACGGTGAAGTAGCGGACAATGAAGGAAATGAAGACGGAGCGGAGGCTTCAGAAGGGATGCCTGATGGTTATCCTGAACGACCTATTGATGTTGTGGTTGCCTATGCAGCTGGCGGAGGTACGGATGTAGGTGCTCGGGTATTGGTCTCAGCAGCAGAGCAGGTAAACGGAGACAACTTTGTTGTTCAAAACCGTGAAGGAGCCGGGGGAGAACTGGGTTTTAACTACATGACAAGCGCAGATCCGGATGGTTATACAATTGGGTTTATCAACCTCCCGACTTTTGTATCTTTACCACAGGAACGCCCGACTGAATACGGACTTGATGATATTGAGCCAATCATGCTTCATGTATACGATCCGGCTGTTTTGGTAGTGAAACCTGAAAGTGGGCTGGATACACTTGAAGAATTTTTAGATTATTCAGAAGAAAACCCGGGTAAAATTACTGTTGCCAATAATGGAACCGGTGCTTCAAACCACATCATTGCTGCTCATTTCGAACATGAAGCGGGCATCGAGTTAAACCATGTTCCTTTTGATGGAACGAATGAACTTGTCACTGCTCTTCGCGGGGGCCACGTGATGGCGGGGGTTGCGAAAATCAGTGAAGTTGCTGCTCACCTGGACAGCGGTGAAATCATCGCTCTTGCTTCCATGACGGATGAGCGTCTGGAAGAGCTTGAGGATGTTCCAACACTTATGGAGAATGATATCGATGTCATTGGTGCATCCGGTCGTGGTATCGTTGCTCCGGCTGGAACAGATCCGGAAATTATCGACTACCTGCATGAAGTGTTTAAAGAAGCGATGGAATCTGAAGAACACATCAATCAGGCTGATAACATCAGCCTTCCACTCCGATACATGGGACCTGAAGAGTTTGGTGAATTTATTCACCAGCAGGATGAAGATAACAAACAATTACGTGAACTGTTAGATCTATAAAAGGAAGGCAAGGGGGATCCGGAGTGATCCCCTGCCTTTATATAAAGGGTGAGATGAGTGAGAAATACCGACCGAATGGTTGCTGTAGTATTTATCGTAATCGGAGCTGTTTTCTTTTATCAGACGTTGTCTTTTCCTGAAGGTGCACAAATGTACCCTCGGTTTATTATCGGTATCATGGTTGGACTGGCCTTATTATTGCTTATTCAAACTTTTATAAAAAAACCTGATACATCGTACAAAAAGCTTTTTGGCCATATTCACTGGAAGAGGTTCATCGGCGTTCTGGTATTTAGTTTTCTATATCTTATTTTAATCAATCAGATTGGTTTCTTTGTGACAACAGTTGTTTACTTAGTGGGGACGATGGTGTTTTTACGTGCAACAGTAAAGACAATTGCTATTGCAGTTCCATCCTTTGTACTCGTGCTGTACTTAATCTTCAGTGAGTTTTTAAATGTACCTCTTCCTTCGGGAATTTTGGTATAAGGGGGCAGAACAATGGATTTTGAAGTAATGCTGCAAGGGTTTGTAAATGCCCTCAGCTGGCAGAATATTATCGTGATTGTTTTAGCAACAACCTTAGGGGTCGTAATCGGTTCCATGCCGGGTCTTTCTGCGGCAATGGGTGTGGCACTCCTTATTCCAATGACCTTCACAATGGATCCTGCAACAGGATTGATTATGCTGATCGGAATATACTGCGGTGCTATTTTTGGGGGATCGATTTCTGCAATTCTGATCAGTACTCCTGGTACTCCGGCGGCATCAGCTACCTTAATTGAAGGATATGAAATGACGAAGAAGGGACAGGGAGGGAAGGCCCTTAAGACAGCTGCAGTTGCCTCATTTACTGGCGCTATGGTGAGTGCAGTAGCACTTTATGGATTTGCGCCGCTTCTGGCTCAGCTTTCTCTTCGCTTTGGACCCGCTGAATATTTCTGGTTAGCTGTATTTGGACTTACAATTATCGCGGGTGTAAGTACGGGCTCTATGCTGAAAGGGTTATTGGCAGGTGCTTTTGGTCTGGTTCTTGCCATGATTGGTCTTGATCCGATTACCGGCATGCCTCGGTTTACCTTTGGAATGAACGAATTGATCTCCGGGATTCCATTTACTCCAGCTCTTATCGGACTTTTCGCTATGTCACAAGTACTGATTATGGCTGAGAAAAGGATGAAAAATACCGGGATCACAAACCAGGTTAAGGACAATTCCACCATCACCTGGGGAGAAATAAAGAAGATGAAAACAACCCTGGGGCGTTCGTCCATCATTGGTACAATTATCGGTCTGCTGCCCGGGGCCGGGGCTACCATTGCGGCTTTCGTTGGGTATAACGAGGCGAAGCGCTTTTCAAAAAACAAAGATGAGTTTGGGAAAGGGGCTCAGGAAGGGGTTGCCGGTGCAGAAGCAGCCAACAACAGTGTAACTGGTTCCTCTTTAATACCCACATTAACTCTTGGTATTCCTGGTGAAAGTGTAACAGCCGTACTGTTAGGGGGACTTGTGATTCACGGTCTTCAGCCAGGTCCTGATTTGTTTACGGTTCACGCAAATACAACTTATACTTTCTTAGCCGGTTTTGTTTTTGTTAACGTTGTCATGCTCCTTCTCGGGTTATATGGAGCAAGATATTTTGTTGGTGTAACGAAGATTCCTGATGGTGCTCTGATTCCAATTATCTTTACCCTGAGTGTGATTGGTTCTTATGCAATTCATAATAACTTCTTTGACGTCATACTTATGTTTATCTTCGGTTTGATTGGTTATTTCTTCAGGAAATTCACCCTTAATTCAGCATCTATTGTACTTGCATTGATTCTTGGTATTCTTGCTGAATCAGGTTTCAGGCGTACATTGGTTATCTCGGGTAATGACCCTCTGGCCCTTGTGGCAAGTCCGATAAGTATTGTTCTTATTGTTTTGACAGTACTTTCATTATTTTCACCGATTGTAATGAATAAGTTTACGAAATCAGCAACGTAACATGATGAAGTCCGGCGTTGAAGCCCATTTGCTATCAGATGAGAGCCCATGCCGGGCTTTTCTTCATTGTGTAGTAGTAAAAATAGACAGGAGGAAAGTGAATGACACCGATAATGAAGAATTTTTCATATGAAATGAACAAAGTGCACGACCGTCTGCTCGTTCTTGCCGAGATGACAGAGGGACAATTCGCACTGACTCAAAACGTAGTTGCTCACGGAGCGACACATGTTAATAAAGTGAAAAAGCTGGATCGTGACATTGATGAAAAATATGAGGAAATTCAAAAGGGTATTCTCAATATGTTTATCATTCAGACTCCTTTACCGAATGAAATAAAAGCACTGACGACAATCATGCGAATGTCCGGGGAGCTGGAAAGAATAGGCGATCAGATGGTCAATATGATGGCTTCATGTGAACATTTGAAACATGAAGATTCAAGGTCCTATGCAACAACGGTGATTGAGATGCTTGGACATGCCGGCCGCATGCACGAAATGTGCACGTCCATACTCAAAACATATGATGAGGAAAAGGCAACGACCATTATTGAAACAGACAGACTTGTTGATCAGGCTTTCCACCATTTCCGAACGGAGCTTCCCCAACTGATACAGGAACACCCACAATATATAGAAGATTTTATGCAGTATTTTTTAATAAGCCGATACATTGAAAGGGCGGCTGATCATATCGTTAACATTGTAAAACGAATTAACTTAATTACGTGAATGGAGTAATAGTTTATGGACTTAATACAAATTATACTAGGCGTTATCGGCGGGCTTGGAATCTTCTTATATGGAATGCATCTGGCAAGTGATGGATTAAAACAGTCAGCTTCCAAACAGCTGAAATCATTTTTAAAACGAGTAACAAAAAACCAGGTATACGGTTCTGGGGCAGGGATGGTTTTGGCTGCTGTACTGCAATCATCGAGTGCGGCAACAGTAATGGTGGTTGGATTTGTGAATGCAGGTCTTATGACACTCCGCCAGTCGATGGGAGTCGTACTTGGTTCGGCTATTGGAACGACGCTGACCGTTCAGCTTATTGCCTTTAAGGTCACAGATTATGCTCTCGTATTTGTCAGTCTGGGAGTATTAATGTTTTTAATTGCAAAAACCCAAACGATACAGCACGTGGGGAACATTATTCTGGGATTTGGTTTTGTGTTCTTTGGAATGGCACTCATGACAAATGCCATGATTCCTGTCCAGCAAAGTCCCGAGTTTATGAACTGGTTTGTTGCTGCTACAAGTAACCCTATTATTACTATTTTAATTGCTACTGCGTTTACTGCTATTATTCAAAACAGTGCTGCTACTATTGCTATTGCTATGACCCTTGCCGTTGGTGGGTCCATGAGTATGGAAACAGCCATTGCTATTGTCTACGGAGCCAACATCGGTACCGTTATAACCGCGCTTATTTCAAGTTTAAATGCATCAAAGGATGCCCAACGGACGGCTGTAGCCCATGCTTTGTTTAAAATTATAGGAGTTCTTGTTTTTATCCCGGCTACATTCTTGTTTATTCAGGTCCTTCAAACAATGGGAGGCTCTGTAGAACGGCAGATTGCCAATGCTCACACGCTCTTCAACATTGTGAACTTATTGATCCTTCTTCCTTTCTGTAACTTGTTTGCAGACTGGATGACAAAGCTTATTAAGGATAAAAAATCAGTCGATGACTTCAAGTATCTTGATAAGAATAGTTTGAACTTCCCCACGGTTGCCCTTTTAAACACTCAAAAAGAGCTCCAGTATATGGCTGAAAAAATCAGTGAGCGCATGTTTCAGCCACTCCTGCCCATTTATGTAGAGGAAGGAAGTGCAGTAAGGCAGCAAATTCAAAGTGAAGAGAAAAGGATTGATCATTTATACAGAGGGATCTATCATTATCTTCAAGAGATTACAGAGAAAAAATTAACGGACGATGAGTCTCGTGAAAGTTTACAAATGTTATATGTAAATAATGACTTAGAAGGAATATCTGATATAATAAATGAACTATCTTCATTGTCGATTAAGCTCGAGGGTAACGATATTTTGTTGAGTGAATGGGAAAAAGAGTCCATCCAAACATTGTTTGACAACGTTTTTCAGAATTTTCAGGATGCAGTTGAGTGCTTCTCAGAAAAAGATCACGAGCTGGCAACGAAGGTTGTTCATCAAAACCCTGCAATTATCCGACTGGAGAAAGAGCTTAGGTTTAAGCATTTTCATACAGAAGGAGGCCCGAGCAGCAGGGTAAGTTCTGTCTATATGGATCTGCTGAACGGCTTGCTGCGAATTAACCAGCACTCTGTTAATATCTCACAAACGACGTTAGGAATGATTTAACATGGTCCCGTTTAATCAGAGAAGACTTTTAATCATGAAGGAGCTTTTAACAGCTACAGCACCTATTACAGCAAAAAAGCTCGCCAGTCTCATTTCTTGTTCTGAGCGGACAGTTCGTGAAGATATTCAGTTTTTGAACATGTGGCTGAAGGAGCTGCAGTATCCTGAACTTTTGAGAAAACCTAACCTCGGTTATTTGTTACAAGTTAATGACGTGAAGAGGGCATGCCTTAGAGAAGACTTGGAATCCATTGATCTTACCCATTATGAGTTCAGTCGAGATGAGCGGATTAACTTCATGACCTTGGAATTATTAACGGTTTCAAAACCTACAACAATAAGTAAATTTGAACAACTGTTTCAAGCAAGCAGAGGCACGATTATGCGGGATCTTACTTTATGTGAGACAAACCTCTCTTCATTTGACATCAAGATGGTAAAGAAGCCAAAACGAGGCATCTGGATAGAAGGAGAAGAGCTTTTGATTCGAAGTGCTCTGTCTCATACATGTAAGACAATGGACCCTCTATTAATCCAGGTGGTAGCGAGAAACCACGAGCGCTATGAGAGTTCATCTGAACAACAAGTTTCTGTGTCCAAATCAATGGCCCATATTGTCGATGAACTTCAAGTTGAAGAAATTAAAGAAATTGTCGAGCCGATTTTGTCCTGGAAGGAAATTACCTTGAGCGATGACAGCCGGCTGGCGTTATATATGCACATCGGTATGGTATTAAAAAGAATTCGTTCCTCCAATTCCTTTACACTGCCTGAAGAGGATCTTTCTGCTATCCTGAAGCAACGGGAATTTCATATTGGTCAACTTTTAGCTTTTCAGTTAGAAAAGTATTTTCATATTCACATTCCTGAACAGGAAGTGGCTTACATTACACTGCATTTGATGGGCGGACAAAATGCTCCTTCAAACAAAATAGCAGGGTTGTCACGGGATGAAGATGAAGGGTTGCTGCAGTTAATTATGGAGATGACCAAGGCTATCGAAAAGCGACTGGGACTGTCTTTTGAAAAGAAGGAAAACCTTTACCACGGTCTTCTCCTGCACATGCGTCCTGCCATATTCAGGGCCAAATACGGATTGACAGAAAACAACACTCTTCTTGAAGATATAAGGCAGGAATTCTACAATCTTTTTGAAGCGATTAAATCCGAAATTTCAATGATTGAAGAGGAGTATCAAGTCCAATTCCCCCAAGAAGAGGTCGCTTATATAGCAATGCACTATGGAAGTGCGGTTGGTATAGTTGGAGAGGAAAAAGAGGACAAGCTTCTGCGTATTATGATTGTTTGCAACAGTGGGGTTGGTACGGCAAACTTATTGAAGAACCGTATCACGTCTCTTTTTGAAGGTATCCATATAATTGAGACTTTATCGTACCAGCGTTTTCAAAAAGAAGACAAGTGGGAAGAAGTTGATCTGATTGTAAGCACAATTGATATAGAAAGTCCGCTTCTTCCAGTATTAAAAGTAAATCCTCTACTGCCGCCAGAAGATTATGAGAGACTTTCCAGATATGCTGAAGTAAAAGGGAAAGCCCAATCTACCTCCCAGGAGATTTATGAAACTGTATGGCCGCTTATCGAAAAACACTGTGATATCAAAGATTCGAAAGCGCTGACAAGAGAAATGATCGAGCAGGTCGATCTGTTACTGAAAAAAAACAGAACCGGAATTCCCATGTCACTTGGATCCCTGGAAGGCATTCTGACTGCCGATATGATTCAGCTTAATGAAAAAGCATCGTCTTGGCAGGAAGCTATAGCTATTTCTACAGCCCCTCTTGAAAGGAGCGGATTGGTACACGGGAAGTATAAAGAGCGTATTATTGAAGCTTTGAATGAGAGAGGCCCCTACATGGCTGTAGTTCCTGAAATCGTCCTGGCACATGCTGCACCGGATGCGCATTTCCCGAGAGTCGGATTAAGTATGACAAGATTTGATGAGGGAGTTACATTCGGGCATGCTGGGAATGATCCTATTTATTATGTGTTTGTTTTTTCTTCACCTGATCAAACGAGTCAGGTACCAGCTCTTCAGCAACTCTTCCAGGAACTTATAAAAAATGATAAAAAAGACCAACTGCGAAAGGCCAAACATTCATGGGACATTTTGAAAGTTTTTTCACAGTGAGGGTTAGGTGATACCAATGAAACAGCCGATAACAATTGCCGTTGTATGCGGACAGGGAATGGGAACAAGCTTATGGTTAAAGATTCAAACCGAGAACGTGTTAAAGAGCATTGGAATCAGCGCATACGTTCAGCAGATCGACCTCGGGACGCTGCCTTCTGTCCATCCGGACGTTGCTATAAGTGTGAGTTACATGAAGAGTAAGGTAGAGGGTCATGCCCGTTCAACAATTTTTATAGATAACTTGTTGCAAGAGGCAGAGCTTAAAGCCCGATTATTAGAAAACCCTTTTGTAAACGAAGTGAAAGGATAGAGGGGTAAGACTATGTTTTCTCAAATGGTAGGAGAGACAGCACTCATAATAGGGCTTGTTTCGTTCTTAGGGTTGCTGGTACAAAAGAAAGGCTTTCCCTTTGTGATTGAAGGAACGATAAAAGCAATCGTAGGTTATGTGATCTTACAGTTTGGAGCATATCTGGCTATCGAACAGCTGAGCCGGTTAACCGTGTTGTTAGAGCGTGCATTTAATGTAAGCGGAATTGTCCCTAATAATGAAATGATTGCAGGAATTTCTCAGTGGTATTACGGGCAGACAATCGTCATGATCATGTTTACAGGTTTAATTGTACATATTTTGATTGCCCGGTTCAGTCCTTATAAATTTATCTTCCTTACCGGCCACCATATATTGTATATGGCATCTTTAATGGCAATTATTATGGTAGGATCCGGAATGGTGCTCTGGGTTCAGGTGCTGGTGGGAGGGGTTGTACTTGCTCTATGTATGACGTTCTTTCCTGCTATATGTCAGCCTATGATGAGAAAGGTTATCCCTGATCAGAACGTTGCCATCGCACACTTCGGTTCAATTGGATACGTGATTGCCGGTTATTTGGGAAAAGCAGTTGCCTCCAAGAAGCCAAGCGAGAAAAAATGGTCAGAGAAAACCGTGTCTTCTCTTTCCTTTTTCACAAACATGAACGTAACAATTACATTGTTTATGCTATCTTTTTTCATCTTCGTAGGGGTTTTTGCAGGCATGGATATATTAAGTGAACAATCAGGCAGCCGGAATGTAATCCTTTACGCTGTTATGCAATCGGTTAAGTTTACTGCAGGGATCTATATCATCATTATAGGAGTGAGGATGGTTCTTACAGAAGTACTCACTGCTTTTAAAGGAATTACAGACAAGCTAGTTCCCGGGGCCATCCCTGCCATGGATTGCCCGGTTATCTTTCCTTACGCACCGGCGGCAGCGGTAATGGGTTTTGCTGCAAGCCTTGCAGGGGGATTTGTATCCATGGGCATCCTGATTGGTTTTAATATGGCAATCGTTTTGCCAGCAATTATTGCCCATTTCTTTTCAGGTGGTGCTTCTGGCGTATTCGGATATGTGATGGGAGGCGTCAGGGGAGCCATCGTTGGAGCTTTTGCCCACGGTATGCTCATTACGTTTTTGTCCCTGAACCTTATGCCAGTAATGAATCAAGTAGGCTACACTCAGACTACTTTCAGTGATTCTGATTTCAGTATTGTAGGATTGCTGTTGTTTTGGTTGTTAGAGTTGGTTTTTTAAATGACCGGATGGTGCCAGGCACTGTGTGTACGATTTCACACAGTGCCTGGCACCATTTTTTTTCGAATAAAAGACTACGGTTTCGACAAAGTTCGGGTGGTGACAGGCACCGATTTCCAAAATCCACAAAAATACGTTAGGATTAAAACTATAAACTGCAATGAATGAGAGGTGGCCATGATGAAGGGAATAATCGTCTTTTTGTGCTTCATACTAGTGGGCACCTTTAGTATGTCTGTGAGTGCCGAAACCGGCGAACCGCTCAGAGTCGGCTATGACCCTGAGCTTCCCCCGCTTCATTTTAACGACGATGGCGTGAGAAAGGGCTTTGCCATTGATGTGATGGACGAGGTGGCAGAGCGGATGGGCCGGAGCATTGTGTATATAGAAGTGCCCAGAAGAGAAGGAGTGGCCTTTCTTGAAAACGATACCATTGACGTGATGCTGAGCGGTTATTTTAATGATGAAGATGCCCGGTCCGTGGAGTTCACGGACGACTACATCAGTACGTCGGTGGGGCTGTTTGTACATAAGAGCAATGACAAGGTTGACGGCCTGGCTGATCTGGGCGAGGTGATCACGGCCCTTGAGCGGGACACCCTTGAGTATGAATTTCTCCGCAATATCCGGGGGATTCGTTACCATACGGCGAGCACGCCGGGCAGTGCGATCGACCTTCTTATTTCGGGCAGGGCGGACGCCTTTGTGGGAAATATGCTCACAGCTGACTATGAGCTTGAGCGGCAGGGAGTCCGTGACGACTATAAAACGATCGGCAGTTATTTGCTGCCGGTGGAATATTCCATGGTGGTTCAGGGCGAGAATTATTTACTGATGGACCAGATCAACCGGGCGCTCAGGGATGTCCGGGGTGACGGGACGTATAACGATCTTTATGAGAACTGGTTTGCCGGGGAAAGCGAGCTGGCTGACCAACTCTGGCTGATCATTCAGATTATCGGGACGCTTCTTATTCTGACGCTTATCCTTTTTCTCATCGGGGTGAAATGGAACAGACAGCTGCAGCGGGAAGTCAATAAAAAGACAAATGTCCTTAACCAGCTGAATCAGTCCCTCCAGCATCAGGTGGAACAGACCCAGAGCAGCGATGAGTTTAAAAAGCAGATCCTCAACAGCAGTCCCCGGGGGATTGCGACGGTTGACCGAGAGGGAATGATTACGTCGTTTAATAAAAAAGCAGGGGAAATGGCGGGAATAAAAGAGGACGCTGTTTCCATGCACTATCAGGACGTGAGGATTTTAAACCAGCTGTTAAAGGACAAGTTTGAGCACGTGTTTGATTCAAGCCGCCTGTACCTCGGGGAAGATGCGGAGTGGAAGCGTGACGACGGACGTCTTTATTTCCTCCGGTATTATGTGTACCCCCTTTATGACCTGGACAAAAAAGCAACGGGAATCATCGTCACCTTTGAGGATGTAACGGAAGAGAAAAAGCTGCGAATGCAGATGTTTGAGCAGGAAAAAAACCAGGCCCTCGGCAGGGTTGTGGCGGGAATCGCCCATGAAATCAGAAATCCCCTTACTTCAATTAAAACGTTCGTGGAGCTCATTCCAAGAAAGTACGACAATCCACGTTTCCAGCAGGAGGTTTCGACTTACGTGCCCCAGGAGATTGAGCGGGTAAATACGTTGATTGAAGGCCTGATTGACTACGCGAAGCCGAAGCAGATCAACAAAGAAATCATGGAAGCAGGCTCCTTTTTGGAGGAGTGTACGATTCTTTTTAAACGAACCGCGATCAACAGCGGGTTTGATATGGTGTGTGAAGCCGAGAAGGATCTGTATATTGAAGCCGATGAAAATCAGCTCAAGCAGGTGGTCATCAACTTAATTTTGAACGGCATCGATGCCATGACCATGAGCGGGACAAAAGAGCAAAAAACGCTGAGGCTTGCGGCGTTTCAAAAAGGCAGACAAGTTGTAATTAAAGTGGAAGACGAAGGCATCGGCATGAGTAAGGAAGAGAAAAAGCAGGCCATGGAGCCGTTTTTTACGACGAAAGCAAAAGGAACGGGACTCGGACTTGCGATCGTTCAGCAGTATGTGCGGGATAATAACGGACAGCTGATGATTGAAAGCAAAGAAGGCCGGGGAACCTCTGTTTTCCTTGCTTTTGACCGAGTCGAGAGGGGGTACCAAACATGAAGAAAGTAATGATCATTGATGATGAGCCGTCGATTTGTTCTTCACTGGCGTTCGCTCTGGAAGACACGTATGACGTTGTCACGACCACCGATCCGGAGAAGGGGCTCGCTATGATTGCCGAAGACCATTTTGATCTTTGCCTCCTGGATCTTCGAATCGGCAATGTGGACGGTCTCGATGTGTTAAAGCAGATTAAGCAGACACGCCCCTCCGTTATTGTGATTATGGTGACTGCCTACGGGACAATATCTTCCTCCGTGGAGGCCGTGAAGGAAGGGGCCTTTTCCTATATTACGAAACCGGTGAATATGGACGAGCTTTTTACTGCGATTGAACAGGCTTTTCACTACCGGGAGCTGAGCGACCAGGTGGAATACCTGAGTCAGGAGCTGGAGAAGAAGTACCGGTATGAAGGGCTCATCGGCAAAAGTGAAGCGATGCAGCACGTGTTTAGGATGATTGAAAAAGTGAAGAAAGTCGACACGAACGTGCTTATTACCGGCGAGAGCGGTACGGGAAAAGAGCTGGTCGCAAGAGCGATTCACTTTGCCGGGAAAAGAAAGAAGGAGCACTTTGAAGTGGTAAACTGCGCAGCCATACCCGATCAGCTCCTCGAGAGCGAACTGTTCGGCTATGAAAAAGGGGCGTATACCGGAGCGGTTACTGCGAAGGAAGGCAAGTTTCAGCTCGCAGACAAAGGGACGATCTTTTTGGATGAAATCGGTGATATGCCGTTCAATCTACAGGCAAAGCTCCTTCGCGTCCTTCAGGATAAAAAGGTGACAAGACTCGGCTCGAACAAGCCGGAAAAAATTGATGTAAGGGTCATAGCAGCGACGAATAAATCCTTTGAAGAAGTGATTCAAAACGGGGAGTTCAGAGAGGATCTGTATTTTCGCCTGAATGTCCTGCAGATTCCCCTGCCCCCGTTACGGGAAAGAAAAGACGATCTTCCGTCCCTGATGGACCACTTCATCCGGCTGTTTAATAAAGAGCTGGGTAAAGACATCAAAGGGTTTACGAAGGAAGCGAAGAAGGTGCTTTTGAATCATGATTATCCCGGCAACATCAGGGAGTTTTCCAATATTATCGAGTCCTCCATGGTGCTGGCAGACGGAGGGATGATTGAGCTCTCGGACCTGCCGCCTGGGATCAAGCAGGGGCTTACCATACCATCTGAGGATTCGGGTACCCTGGAGAAATATGTGGGGCTGACTCTGAAGGAGCTGGAGACGAAATTTATCATGGCAACCCTCGAGCACAATGAAGGCCACAGGAAAAATACAGCGAAGATGCTCGGCATCAGTGAAAGAAGCTTGAGAGATAAAGTGAAAGCATTGGAAGAGTGATAAAAACCGGCAAAATTTGCAGAAGGGGCAGATTTTGCCGGTTTTTTAACGAGTAATTTCTGCCGCTCGAAAAGAAAGCGCTGTCATAAAGGGGATTTTTAAAGTTGGCACAACTCTTGCATTATTCAGACAGTGACTACAAATTCCAAGGGGGACTGAAACATGAAGAAGAAATTATTAGGTGTTCTCGCAGCGACAATGATTTTTGCAACAGCGTGTGGAGACGACGGTGGAGATACAGGCAACAATGAAGAAGGCGGCGGAGAGGCAGAAGGTTCTGAAGGCGCTGAGCTTGATGACCTGTTTGTAACCGTTGCCACCGGTGGTACATCCGGTGTGTATTACCCGATTGGCGGAGCGATTTCCACGATCCTTGAAAGCGAACTTGGCATTGACTCGTCCGTTCAGGCTACAGGGGCTTCTGTTGAAAACATCAACCTGATCGAGAATGGCAGAGCCGAGCTTGCGATTACAATGGCAGATGCCGTCCAGCAGGCTTATGAAGGAAGCGGGGCTTTCGATGGGGAGGAACCGACTGATAACCTCCGTGGCATGGCTTCACTTTATCCAAACTTTGTACAAGTCGTAACAACGGAAGATTCCGGAATTGAATCCATCGAAGACCTGGAAGGGATGACCGTAGGTGTAGGTGCCCCTAACTCAGGTGTTGAGCTGAATGCCCGTATGGTTCTTGAAGCTTACGGCATGTCCTATGACGATATCGATGAAGACTACCTGTCTTATGCAGAAGCGATTGACCAGATCAAAAACGGCATGGTAGATGCGGCGTTTGTAACAAGCGGTGTGCCGAACGCAACGGTAATCGACCTTGATACAACCCATGATGCGAAAATCATTCCGATCGATGGGGAAGGAATGGCGTACCTTGAGGAAAACTATCCGTTCTTCTCAGCAGAAACAATTCCGGCAGGGGAGTATAACAATGACGAAGACATCCCGACAGCCGCAATTATGAACGTTCTTTTAGTATCCAACGACCTTTCTGAAGATGAAGTATACGAAATGACAAAAGCACTCTTCGATAACCTTGAAAACATCCAGGGGTCCCACAACGCAGCCCAGGACATCACGCTTGATACTGTAGAAACAGGAATGCCGGTACCCCTTCACCCAGGCGCAGAGCGATACTTTGAAGAAGTCGGCGCGTTGGAGTAAGTACATCCTAAATTAAAGTCGGTATCTCAGGAAGAGTTTATAAAGTCTCACTGTTTTAGTACAAGGGAAAATTCCGCTGCAGGCGGACGCTTTCCGCGGGCATCGCTTCAGCCTCCTCGGGGAAACCGCCCTGCGGGGTCTTCAGCCGATGCTTTTCCCGCAGGAGTCGCCGCCTTCCGCTCCATTTTCTATCTTATTAAGCTGCAATTTATTCTGTAACAGCTTATCGTTGCTTTTGCTGAAAAGATAATGAAGCCGGAGTTCCTTAGACTTACTGTGTCGTTTGGGTTCAGGCAAGACCCCGGCATAGCATTAGCTTTAGGAGGCTCCCGAACCGCCCGCGGAAAGGGAGCGCAATGAGCGGAAATCAACACGCCCCACGGAAAGGGAGCGTCTGGAGTTCAGCGTAGCTAAGATACTACCGAACACTCTATTTGTCTTTTCCCGTAAACTACTTTTTAGAGCAATGCTTTTTACAAAAATCAGAGAGAAGGCGCAAACCCTTCTCTCTGCCTTATAAAGAGGGATGAATGATGAGGACCACAACTTTACTCGCCTTCCTTCTCCTTTTCACAGGAGGGTGCCAGTCTGAAGAGAAACTCTACCTGGTCATCTCCGATCAGGAAAACGACCAAATCTTCGTTGAAGAACAAATCACCGAAGGCCAGCAGATTACTCTCAGCTGGATCCACTCCGTTGAAAAAACACCGTGGAGCGAAATCTACGACGTTACCGAAAAAGGACAGCTCGTCCTCACTGAAACCGAATTCGAATCATTCGGCGCAGGCGTTGATTTTTCAGGAGGAACAATGACCGTGGAAGACGGTAAGGTTGTGGTGAAAGATATCGATCAGCCTGTTGAAAGCATTACGTGGATTCATTCCCAGAACGCGGAGCATACCGTCCGCATCGGAGAAACAATAAAAGCAGGCCCTGAGTATTTGCCCCATCATCATGCGATTGAGTTAGTAATTGAAGAGAGGTGACTGTGTGATGGCAGACAAAAGAACATCCATCGATGAGCCTGAAATGACAGGTGAACAAAAGAAAGTACTGGAGAAATATTCCGCAGAGTCCAGGTACCGTGATTTTTCCAGCAAAACCATTGCGATCATTGTATCCGCGCTTGCGATCTTTTTATCCCTTTATCATATGTATACATCCTACTTCGGCACCCCGGTGACCCTGCAGCACCGGTCTCTTCACGTGGCCGTGATTCTTGCCCTTGTATTTCTCCTTTATCCGCCGTTTAAAAAAGCATCCCGCACGAAACTGCCTTGGTACGACATTCTGTTTACACTCATGGCGTTTTCCACGACCGTCTACATTTTTGTCGATTACCTGGGCATTGTAAACCGCGGCGGTATGCCGAACACGTACGACCTGATTTTCGGCGGCATGCTCGTCATCCTTGTTCTTGAAGCCGCCCGCCGTGTAACCGGCTGGGGACTTCCGGTGCTCGGTATTCTGTTTCTTTTATACGGCTTGTTCGGCCGTGAGATGTCAGGGATCTTCAGACACCGGGGTTACACTTGGGATGAGATCGTAAACTTTATGTATGTAACAACAGAAGGGGTGTACGGTACGGCCATCGGCGTGTCGGCCACCTACATCTTCCTGTTTATTTTGTTCGGTGCCTTCCTGTCCAAATCGGGAATGGGTCAGTTCTTTAACGACCTGGCCATGGCCATTGCCGGGCAGACCAAAGGGGGGCCGGCGAAAGTTGCCGTTATTGCCAGTGGTTTTTTAGGAAGCATTAACGGAGCAGCCGTGGCGAACGTTGTAACAACGGGATCCTTTACGATTCCTCTCATGAGAAAAATCGGCTACAGCCGGAACTTTGCCGGTGCCGTTGAAAGTGCCGCCTCTGTCGGTGGACAGATTCTGCCGCCGATCATGGGTGCCGCCGCGTTTATTATGGCTGAGATGCTTGGCATTCCTTACAGCCAGATCGTCCTGGCTGCCCTGCTTCCGGCACTGCTCTTTTACCTCGGAATCATTGTCCAGATCCACCTCCGTGCCACAAAGCTCGGGCTGAAAGGGATCTCAAAAGACAACCTGCCCCAGGTAATGGATGTTTTAAAAGAGCGCGGTCATCTGCTCATTCCACTGATGTTTTTAATGTACATGCTCTTTTTCAGCGGAAGAACGATCATTTTCTCCGCATTTTTAACCATCATCGTAACGGTTATCGTTGCCATGATCAGAAAAACGACGCGCATGTCTGTGAAGGATATTCTTGACGCTCTTGAGAACGGGGCGAGAATGGCCGTCAGTGTTGCGGTTGCCTGTGCGTCCGTAGGGCTTGTTGTCGGTATCGCAACAATGACAGGCTTTGGCCTGAAGCTTGCAAACGGCATTGTCACTCTTGGAGGCGAAAGTCTGTTCCTCACACTCGTGTTTACTATGATCGCGTGTATCGTTCTCGGAATGGGACTCCCGTCAATCCCGACCTACATTATCACTGCAACTATGGCAGCGCCGGCCCTTGTCAGCCTCGGTATTGAACCGCTCGTTGCCCACTTGTTCGTGTTCTACTTTGGTCTTTTCGCCAACATCACACCGCCGGTAGCTCTGGCCGCCTTTGCCGCAGCCGGAATATCGGGAGGAGACCAGATGAAGACCGGCTTTGTGTCCCTGAAGCTCGCCATTGCCGGCTTCATCGTACCGTACATGTTCGTCTACAACCATTCGCTCCTTCTGATCGACACGTCCTTTGTTGACGGAACGCTCGTGGTTATTACGGCAGTAGCCGGCGTCATCATGCTCGGTACAGCAGCGGAAGGGTACCTGTTCACCTACATGAACCCGGTTGTGCGTCTCGTCCTGTTCGGCGGTTCACTCCTGTTCATGAACCCAAACGTGATTCAGGACGTCATCGGCTTCTCAATCATCGCCATCGTCTGGTTCTGGCAGTGGCAGAAGGCGAAGAAACACGGAAACATGGAACCCGATGAATCCGCCCGCACAACATCATAGGAGGAGATACACATGGATTTGCAATTGGCTAAAAAATCAGTCGTCGTCCTTGCTTCAAGCAAAGGGTTAGGGAAAGCATCCGCTCTTGCCTTTGCCCGTGAAGGAGCAAACGTTACGCTTGCCAGCAGGGACTCAGGCAGCCTCAAGCAGGCGGCAGATGAGATATATGAAGAAACCGGCGTTAAACCGTCGTTTAAAGAATGCGATGTCACAAACCCAGAAGACATCAAAGCCCTTTTTGCCCAGGCCGCTTCTGAGTTCGGCACAGTGGATGTATTGGTCAACAATGCCGGCGGACCGAAAGCCGGGGGCTTCGACAGCCAGAATGACGAGGACTGGCAGACCGCCTTTGAACTGAATCTCTTGAGCTTTGTCCGTGCCGTCCGGGAAGCCCTGCCATATATGAAGAAAAACGGAGGAGGAAGAATCGTCAACATCGCTTCCTCTTCCATCAAGGAGCCGGTAGAAGGTCTGCTTCTGTCCAACACGTTCCGTATGGGCATCGTCGGCCTTTCCAAGACACTGGCTAAAGAATATGGCGAGCATAACATTCTCGTAAACACAGTCGGTCCGGGAAGAATCGCCACAGACAGAGTGGCCGAACTCGACCAGATCCGGGCAGACAGACTAGGCATGAGCTACGATGAAGCCAAAAAGCAGCACGAAAAGACGATTCCCGTCGGGCGCTACGGCGAGCCCGGTGAATTCGCCAAAGCCATCGTCTTCCTCGGTTCCTTCGCCAACACCTACGTCACCGGCCAGTCCATCGTAGTCGACGGCGGCTCCACAAAAGCGTACTGATTTTGGTGCCTGTCACTCCCCGAACTTTGTCGAAATCGTAGTCCTTTATTCATTGATCGAGCGCAGTTTCCACTATGGGAACTGCGCTTTTTTGGGTACCAATCAGCTAATGTTTTAGGGAACGGGTGTTCTTTTTGGTTTTTGATATGGTATACTTTTTTATGAAGACTACCTGCACCTATTCCTCTCCCCCTTCTTCTCGACCTCTGAATATTCACCTTCTTTATCAGTGGCTTTCCGTTACTCTGTCCCATAATTATTGTTGAAGACGTTCACTATCTTCCTTATACTGTTAGGAAATGGAGATCGGCTGTAAAGACTTGAAGTTAACAAGGAGGCAAAAAAATGAATGAGGATAAGCTGGACTTAATTGCCGCTCAGTTAGGAAATATTGAACAGGATCTAGGACAGGTCAAGAAAGACGTCACCCAGGTCCATGGACTAAAAGAGGATCTAACGCAGGTCAAGAAAGATGTCGCCCGTGTACATGCACTCGAAGAGGATCTAACGCAGGTAAAGAAGGACGTCACCCAGGTAAATGGACTCAAAGAGGATTTAACGCAGGTCAAGAAAGACGTCGCCCGTGTACATGGACTCGAAAAAGATCTAACACAGGTCAAGAAAGACGTCGCTCAGGTCCATGGACTCAAAGAGGATTTAAGGCAGGTCAAGAAAGACGCTGCTCAAGTACATGGACTAAAGGAAGATCTAACGCAAGTAAAGGGAGACGTCATCCGGATACATGCACTTGAAGAGGACTTAACACAGGTCAAGAAAGACGTTGCTCAAGTACATGTACTCAAAGAGGATGTCAAAAACAGTTTGAATCAACTGGATGGAATTAAAGAAGAGTTAAAGCGATTTGATACAATTGAAGCGACACTTAAGCGCCTTGAGGAAAATCAGCCCAGAGATATTGAAGCGATTTTAAACCAAATCAAGAAGAAGGTAGACGGCCGTGACTATGAGGTACAAGTGTTAAACAAACGTATGTTCAAAGCGGAAAGTGAGATAGAAAGATTGAAGGAACAGCAATAGTTTGATTGGTGCCTGTCACCACCCGTAATAGGTATCTTCTATATAACTCGATGTAACTAAAAAGGGGAGGCGATGATAACTGGCGCGTAGACAAAGAATATGGATTCCTGAAATGTTCTACCATGTGGTGAGCAGAGGGAACAGAAGAGAGCCGTTATTTTTAGATGATTATGATTTTCTGGAGTTGCTGCAGATTCTGGATGGTGTCTCGTTGAAGGTCCCTTATCAGTTAGGATCGTATTGCTTGATGAACAACCATTTTCATCTGCTCATTCGCTCAAAAGAACAGTCTGTTTCCAAGGTCATGTCGTTGGTCAATAAAAGATATGCGAATTATTTTAATACGAAGTATAAGTACGAAGGACACGTTTTTGAAAAGCGATTCTTCTCAGAACCTGTGATGGGTAGAAGAGGAATTCTGGACGTCTCCCGTTACATTCATTTAAACCCCTTGAAAGTTGGTATGGTGACCTCCGTCAGGGAGTATCCCTGGAGCAGTTACCCGCTGTACTTAAGCAATACCCTCGCATCCCCTTCATACTTTGATAAAACATTCCTGTTACATTACTTTCCCGGCACGATGGAAGAAAAGAGAGAACAGCTGATTGAATATACTGAAAAACCTAGAGTAATCCTCTAGTGAAAAGCGCTGCTTCCATTTTCCGTGGGAGCAGCCTTAATTTTTGAATAAAAGACTATGGTTTCGACAAAGTTCGGGTGGTGACAGGCACCATATCACGGTAGTAAAATCCTACATGGAGAATACATAAAAGAGGGGTAGTATGTTAAAACACAAAGGGTTAGTGACACTGAAAAGTTTGCTTGTTTTTATAATTTTGCTATTGATTTGGCCTCATTTACTGCATTTATTCAGCGGAAGGGGGGCTGACATAGGAGGCGGCTTCTCTCATATACTGTGGTTTTCCTTATACGCTGTTCCCATAATCTTACTAACGGCCGTTCCTGTTACAGTTGCGGCCGGTTTTATAACAATGGGGCTTAGCGGATTATCAAGGACCGCTGTTAATTTTACCATCCATATAGGAAGTGCGGCTTTAATTGGCAGCGTCCTCTTTGATGGGTTCAATGAATTTACCTATTTAGCGATTGCTGTAGGAGCATTCTTCTTCTTTTTTGACGAGTGGCCCCATGCCTGGGGGAGAAGAAATAAACGCGGTTTGATGGCTGTGACTGCACTGGTGCTGCTTTTTACCCTGATCCCTACGTGGATCTCTAATTATCAGGTGGTTCAGGATCTCAGGAAGATTGATAGTGAAGGGTTTCCTGATGTGGTCATTTTTATTAATGGCCAGGAAGTGCCCGGCACGACTGTATCAACCAAGTACCTCTCCACCGGCCTCGAAAAAAGTGACTACAAGGGTCATAGCGCAGAGATTTTGCCTAAAGGCATTCTCGAAGACTCACAGTATGATATCTATGAAGTAAATGAAGGAGATGTTCTTTCCGTCACGATGGACGGCAGCTTGAGTGAGGACTATACACTGGAGCTTTTGTATATCAACGATACAGGGCAAAAAACCGAAGTCCTTTCTGAAAATAATAACGAGTTTGTTTTACCAGGTGAACTGGATCCCCAGGCTTTGTTATTCAGAGCTGCCTGGAAAAGACATATGGTGTTGTTTCAGGTGTATGTGAAATAGGTGCCAGGCACTGCAATGCACATAGTGCCTTGCGCCTATTTTGTATTCTTGGTCTATAATTTGGAATTGTATGGATTCAAATCTGGTTATCTTAACAGAAAACCGTCATAACTTAACAGTCAAGGGGCAAATTTTAACAGAAATCCGGCATATGTTTACACAAAGCCTCGATATTCAAAAGTCCCACACCTATTAAACTAACAAATCAGTCTTTATTATTAAAAATTTGTATATACCGGTTGTAAACGATTTCATAATGAGTTAGTATAGATTTATGAAAGGCTTTTCATAAACGATGTGAGGTACTGCCTATGGAAAAAGTAACGATGAAAGATGTTTCCCGCCTGGCCGGGGTGTCAATGAGCACCGTGTCGCGTGTTTTAAACTCTCCTGAAAGCGTTAACAGGGAAAAGCGGGAAAAGGTCTTAAATGTCATAAAAGAACTTAAGTATCACCCAAATGCGTTGGCTCGGGGGTTGGTGTATAAACGGACAAACTCTCTTGGGGTTCTCATTCCGGATGTTTCCAATGCCTACGTGGCCGAGGTGATCCGCGGAATGGAGGACACGGCGCTGCACTACGGCTACAACCTGATCCTGTGTAATACTGACCTGGATCAGAAGAAGATGGTTAAGTACCTGCAGGTTTTGAAAGAAAAGCAGGTGGATGGGATTGTTTTTACAAGTGAGCCGGTAACTGCCGAGTTGAACGAATTGTTTGAGCAGCTGCAGCTCCCAGTGGTGCTTGCCTCGACTCAGAGCCTTGAGTATAACCTACCGTCAGTAAAAGTGGATGATGAGAAAGCGGCTTATGATGCGGCTTCCTATCTCATAGGTAAAGGGCACCGGAAGATCGGGATGATCAGCGGACCAACCTTTGATATCATTTCAGGCGCCACCCGCTACTATGGATTCCAGCGTGCGATGAAAGAAAAACTTCAGATTAACGCAGAAGACATGGTGGAGTTTGGAAGCTACCGTTTTGAAGATGGCTACAACGGGATGAAAAAGCTGCTGAAGAGAAAGCCGGATGTGACGGCAGTGTTTGCTGCAAGTGATGAAATGGCTGTCGGAGCAATTACATATTTACATGAACAAGGCGTTGATGTTCCCGGTGATATTTCAATAATGGGTTATGACAATACGAAGTTTGCGAGTATGTACATTCCGAAGCTCACTACGGTTGCCCAGCCAATGTACGAAATTGGAAAAACGGCAGTAGAAAAGATGATGGAAAAGCTAGAGGGAGAGGAAGGGACACTTCTGCGCTCCTATCTTGCCCATCAAATTATAGAGAGAGACTCAGTAAGAGAGCGGTAATTTTTTTTAGGAGACTATGAAAGGCTTTTCATAAGTTTGTATAAAGACAAGGTTTCATCAAACTTTTTATGAAAGGCTTTTCAAATAAACGGGAAGAAAGGGGAAAGAAGGTGCCTGTCACCACCCGAAAATTGTCGCATTCATAGGTCAATTTAATCGCCTTTATTTTCGAAGAAAAGACTAGGGTTTCGACAAAAAACGGGTGGTGACAGGCACCGGAAACACAGGAGGGGAAAAGATGAGATTGAAGAGGTTCATGAAGAAGTACAAGCTTGAAATCGCCATGTTTATGCCGATCGTGTTATACATAGCTTACTTTACAATCGTACCGATCATAAACACGGTTTCCTTAAGTTTTCAGAATCCCCGCGGGAGCGGGCTCACCCTTGGGAACTATACGGCGATTTTCAATAACATCAACTTTAATGCCGCGTTATTTAACACACTGTTTATTACATTGATCGGGATTGTCCTGCAATTATCCATCGCCATTGTGGTGGCGCTGATTTTAAAACAGAAGTTTAAAGGCCGGGGATTCTTCCGGACGATGATGCTGATTCCCATGGGGGTGCCGACGCTCGTTTCGGGGGTAACGCTGCTCTTCATTTTTGGCCAGACCGGCTACTTCAATGAAATGCTGTTGCGCCTGGGCCTTATTGAAAATCAGAACTTCTGGCTTGGAGGCGGGATTGACACACTCTTTGTGATTATATTTGCCGACATGTGGAAGGTGCTTCCTCTTACGATTCTCTTATTGCTGGCAGGTCTTGAAGCGATTTCCGATGACGTGTATGAAGCGTCATCTCTTGACGGGGCCAACCGGTGGGAAACGTTCTGGAACATTACACTGCCATTATTAAAGCCGTCGATCACGATGGCGATTATTCTCCGGGCCATCGATGCCTTCCGGATTTTCGAGCTTCCTTTGGTTATGGCGGGTCGGAACGCACCTGTACTGTCCACGTTCTCGTTTGAGGAGTTCAGAAGAAATAACTTTGAAATGGCAGGGGCGGCAGCGTCGATTCTCCTCGTCATTATTCTGATTTTTATTACACTTTATATTCTCCTTGTGGAAATGAAGAAGTTTAAGGGAGGGAAGGCACAGTGAGGGATAACAAACTGTTGAAGTATACATCTTATGCACTTTTATTAGCCTTTACTTTTGCCATGATCTTCCCTGTCTATATTTTGTTTAAAGTGTCGTTGAGCAGTCCGGAAGAAGTGATGACGGACCGGCCGACGTTTACGATTCAGCAGCCTACCCTTCAGCACTGGCAGAACATCCTGCTGACGGATAAAACAACCGATACAGGTCAGGCGATTTATGAAGTTGCTTCCGGGGAGTACACGCTCAGTAACGAAGAGGGAGAAGAAGCCACGTTCGGTGAAGGGGAAAGCCTGACGGTGAACGGGGTCACGAGAAATGTCCGCTCCCTTGATGTGGAAGGAAAGCAGATTCAGGTGAGCCTGGAGGATCTCCAGGTGTTCCGGGAAGAGCTGACCACCTCGAAGACGATGTTCGGGGCGGTTACGATGAACAACCTGTACATGCCCCTTCTGAAAAGTCTGATGGTAGCCTGTCTGACAACGGTGGTGGCAATCATTATCGCTGCACCGGCAAGTTATGTGATATCGAGAATGCCGCGGATGATTGCCTATGCGGTTGTGCTGGCATTACTCGTCACGCGTATGTTCCCGGATGTGGGAATTGCGCTTCCGATCGCAACACGGTTTATCTCGTGGGGATTCATTGATTCCACTTTCGGTCTTGTTTTGGCCCACCTGATTCCCAACCTGCCATTTCTCGCTTGGATATTGGTCGGAACCTTTATGATGATTCCAAAAGACCTTGAGGAATCGGCTATGGTTGATGGGGGAAGCCGGATTACAGCCTTGGTGAGAATTGTCTTCCCGGTCGCCATGCCGGGAATCGCAGTCGGCGCGATTTTCGTCTGGCTCAACTCGTGGAATGAATTTATCTTTGCACGCTACCTGTCCACAGAGTCAGGTACACTGCCGCTGAGAATCTATGAAGTGATCACAAACGGCAGTATTTTTCCAGCAGCAGCATACTCAATGATCCTTACCATTCCCGTTATTTTCATTACGTTCCTACTGCAGCGCTACCTGAAATCAGGCATGCTCTCGGGGGCCGTAAAAGGATAACCGGAGTGTAAGATATGGGCCTGCCGGGAGAGGGGATCTCCCGGACGGACCCGGACATTAATTTTAACTAACAGGGGGAAAGCAAAATGAAGAAGATGAGAACGTATTTAACAGTGTTGACAATGTCGGCGTTCGTACTGGCAGCCTGCGGCGGTACAGATGACACGAATGACGGTGGCGATGACCAGCAGGGTTCAGATGAAGCAGGGGAAACAGAAGGCGGCGACGATGACATTCTGTCAGAAGAGGAAGTTACGGAGCCTTCTGAAGATGGGGTTCTTCACGTATCATTCGGTCTTGGTGAAAGCGAGTGGGCCGTGTTCCGTACGGAGATTCTGCCTGCCTTTGAAGAAATGACAGGCATTGAAGTCCGTGCCGTTCAAGTGGAAAGCGGCGATCTGGTAAACAAACTTACAGCTGAAATTGACGCGGATAATGTAACAATTGATATGTTTGCCCAGGACGTTAACCACCTCACAGGCCTTGTGTCACGTGACCTTGTGGAAGACCTTTCAGACTACCGCGATGTTGTGCCTGACAGTGTGATCGACGGCATGATGGAAGTATCTGAATTCGAAGACGAGCTTCTTTTCCTTCCATATCGTCCGAACGTGGAAATTACATTCTTCAACGAAGAGAAGTTTGACGAGTACGGCATCGATTTACCCCGGAACTGGGATGACCTTTTAGAAACCGCTCAGGCGCTTGAAGAAGAAACAGGTCAGGGACGTGTAGCGATCAAAGGGATCCTCGAAGACGACACGGTTCTTCACATGTTTGACTTCATCCGTTCTGCCGGCGGCGACCCTCACCAGTTTAACGATGAAGGAAGTATTGAGGCGATGACATTCCTTCAGGAGCTGTGGCCGCACCTTTCCGAGCAGAGCACAACAGCGAACTGGGATACAATGAACCAGTATCTTGAAAATGACAGCATTTACTTAGGCAAAAACTGGCCTTTCTATATCGGTGAGTTCCACGCCAACGGTAAAGATGAAATCCAGGCATATGCTGGCTGGGAAGGTCCGGAAGGCATGAGCCATGCCCTTGGGGGCGAAGTGATCGGGATTCCGCGGGGGTCTGAGAACGTAGACGAAGCGATTCAGTTTGCCGAGTTCCTTATGTCTCAGGAAGTACAGGAGCTTCTTGTAAGTGAACTTGCCTGGCCGGCGGTCCGCTCTGACGCTTATGGTCTTGTTCAGGGTTACCAGGAGCCGTACTTTGAAGCGATCCGTGACGCTCTTGAGCACGCAGAACCACGCGGCAACGTACCTTACTGGGAAAATGCAGAGCAAATCTACATCGACGCCTTCCAGCAGATCGTTGTAAACGGTGAAGACGTAGAGTCAACCCTTAACGATGCAGCCGCTGAAATTGAAGAGCTGCGGGAAGATGCTGAATAATAACTAAAGACTAGAGGCTGTCCCAGCGGTAATCTGTTGGGACAGCCTCGAAAGTTTAAAGGACATTTAACGATATACATAAACGGAGGTATCACTATGAACACCCATGTCGTACGAGATCATGACTTATTTTTAATCACCAGCTCCACAGGGGAAGTGTCATCTGATCAAAACGAAGCGGGGCTCGGGCTCTACACGAAGGATACCCGCTTCCTCAGTGCAAACGCACTTAAAGTGAACGGGAAAAAACCAAAGCTGCTTGCGGCAAGAGAAGAAGGGTACAACCTCTCATCCTTCCGCCTCATGCATGAAGAACCCGATAAAGGCGCCGTGGAAATCCTCCGCACTCCTTTTATCCATAACGGCACGATGTATGAAAAAGTAACGTTCAAAAACTATTTCCCATATGAGTACAACTGCGAAGCGGTATTTCACTTTGAAGCTGACTTTCAGGATATGTTTATTGTAAGAGGCTTCCGAACCGGAGAAACGGGAGACGTTCAGCCGAGCACCCAAGGGGAAAACACGTTCACCCTGAACTATCTGGGAAAAGATGAGGTAAAAAGAAGTACTTCGATCCGTTGGGAAAGTGATGCAACAGGCCGTGTAGAAGAAGGGGATCTGGTTTTTCCAATGAATCTCCGTCCACAGGAAGAAACGAGCATTGTGTTTACGATCACGCCTGCCCATGACGGTCAATCGCCTGAGCCTGCCGACTATGAAGAAGCAAAAGCGAGACTGGTGAAGAGCTATGAAGAGTGGGAAGCGTCGTTTCCGAAGCTGAGCATGAAGCATCCGGCTTTTGACGGCATGTACAAGCAGGGCATCAAGGATATGAAGATGCTTCTTGTGGATGTCGGCTACGGCGACATTCCAGTTGCCGGCACGCCGTGGTATGCTGTGCCTTTCGGAAGAGACAGCATCATTACGACTCTCTTTATGCTTTCATCGAAGCCGGAGCTGGCTAAAAATACCCTCCGCACCCTGGGCGCGTATCAGGGGAAAGAAGTAAACAAAGAGCGTGATGAGGAACCGGGTAAAATTATGCACGAACTCCGCTTCGGAGAACTGTCCACAACCGGGCAGACGCCGTTTACCCCTTACTATGGAACGGTTGATGCGACTTCATTGTTTCTTTATCTCGCTGCAGAGTACTATCACTGGACGGCAGATGATGACCTGATCAAAGAACTGAAGCCGTCGCTGGATGCGGCACTTGCCTGGATCCGCTCAAAAGAAACGGCCCGCCCGAACGGTTTTGTTTCCTATCATAAACAGGCAGACAAAGGAATCCCGAACCAGGGTTGGAAAGATTCCTCAAACTCCATGGTTCATAAAGACGGCGCTTTTGCCGCGTCACCGATCAGCCTCGTTGAAGTTCAGGGCTATGTGTATGCGGCTAAAAAAGGACTGAGTGCCATTTATGAAACGATCGGCTGGCAGGATGAAAGCGACGTTCTGAAGAATGAAGCATTGAAGCTGCAGGAGGCGATTGACAACCATTTCTGGGTGGAAAAAGAACAGTATTACGCCCTGGCCCTCGATGAAAACGATGAGCAGGTTCAGTCGGTCACGTCCAACCCGGGCCATCTGCTACTGGCAGAAGTAAAAAGGGATGCCTCTGTTGTAAAGCGTTTGTTTGCACCGGACCTGAACAACGGATATGGCATTCGCACCATGAGCGATCAGGAAAAGGGATACAACCCCCTAAGCTACCACAACGGCAGTGTCTGGCCTCATGATAACGGCATGTGCCTTCTCGGCCTGAGCAAGAAGGGCTATACAAATGAAGCGGCTGCATTAATGAAACAGCTTCTTGACGCGTCTCTTGAGTTTGAGGACCAGCGTCTGCCGGAGCTTTACTGCGGTCATGATCGTCAGAGTGAAGGACTTGTACCCTATCCAACTACTTGTTCCCCGCAGGCATGGGCAGCTGCAACCGCACTGCTCTACACCCAGGCCGTAACGGGTCTGAATCCCGACGGTGTCTCAAAAACCGTCACGGTCAACCCGGCCTTTTTAGAAGGTGTAGAGAAAGCAGAAGTAACAGGGGTGAAGCTTGGAGAAGGACATCTATCCCTGAAACTGATGAAAACAGACAACGGATATGACTACAGCGTGGTGGAGAATACATCGGGGTACGAGGTGGTGCCTGTCACCACCCGAACGGTGTCGAAACCATAGGCCGTTTCTATCTGAATATCTTTGAATAAAGACCTACAAATTCGACAAATATCGGGTGGTGACAGGCACCGGCACAAAGAACCGGGCACCATTCGAGCACAAGGAGTGTTTGCATTGACTTGGAAGCTAACGAGAACTGCGATAAACAACGAAGAACTACTCACCAACGAAAGCCTGTTCGCGATCGGGAACGGCTACATCGGGGTCCGCGGCAATTTTGAAGAGGGATACGGCGAAGGAATGACATCGATCCGCGGTACGTACATCAATGCGTTCCACGATGAAACAGGCATTGAATACGGAGAAAAACTCCACGGATTCCCTGAAACCCAACAGAAGCTGCTGAACGTCATCGATGCCCAGACAGTGGAACTGTACCTGGACGGCGAGCGTTTTTCACTGTTCGATGGAGAAGTCCTCCACTACGAACAGAGTCTTCACTTTGACCGTGGGTTTTCCGAGCGTAAAGTGGACTGGAGATCACCAAAAGGAAAAGAAGTGCGCCTTCATATCCGACGTCTTACCTCTTTCGTAACCAAGGAACTCTTCGCCATCGACTATAGAATTGAAGCCTTAAACGACGTGAAGGAAGTCAAAATCATCACTACTGTAAACGGGGATGTGACCAACTTTGTCGACCCGAACGATCCGCGGGTGGCGTCCGGCCATGCAAAGCGTCTGAATGTCCTCGACGCAAAGCACGAAAACTGCACAAGCATTGTACAAAACGAGACATACGAATCTGGTTTAAAGGTCGCCTGCACTTCAACAACTCAACTTGCAGACCAAACCGAGCCTGAAGCAGAAGTAGCCCAAGGCGAGGTAAAAGAGACGTACACCGCTTCTCTCGAAAGCGCAGTTCAGTTTACGAAAAAGAGCATCTACACCGACACCCTCCGTCACGGCGACCGGACAGCTGAAAATGGAGCGGAACTGCTCACCGAAGTCTCGGACCAGTCCTTCGACGACCTTCTCGCTGAGCAAAAAGACTACTTGGACAGCTTCTGGAGCACAACGGACATCCAAATCGACGGTGACAGCGATCTTCAGGAAGGGATCCGCTTCAACCTGTTCCATCTTCTTCAGTCTGCCGGTAAGGATTCTGTGAGTAACATTGCTGCCAAAGGGCTCTCGGGTGAGGGATATGAAGGGCATTACTTCTGGGACACGGAGATCTATATGTTCCCGGTATTTCTCATGAGCAACCCGGACCTCGCAAAAAATCTTTTGCTTCATCGCTACTCCCTGCTGGACGCAGCTAAAGAAAGGGCGCGGGAGGTAGGTCATACGAAGGGCGCTCTCTTCCCCTGGCGCACGATCACCGGTACGGAGTGCTCCGCCTTTTTCCCGGCAGGCACGGCGCAGTATCACATCAGCGCTGACATTGCCTACAGCTACATTCAGTACTATCTGGTGACGAAGGACGAGGCGTTTTTGCGTGAGTATGGTGCGGAGGTGCTGTTTGAGACGGCGCGGCTCTGGCTGGATACGGGTCATTTTTACAACGGGCAGTTCCGGATCGATGATGTGACGGGGCCTGACGAGTACACATGTATCGTGAACAACAACTACTACACGAACGCTATGGCGAAGAACAATCTCGTGTGGGCGGTGAAGGCGTATGAGCTGGCCGGTGACGCGGCCGGGTGCGGCGTTACGGCAGGCGAAGCGGCAGAGTGGGCGGAAGCAGCTGAGACGATGTACCTTCCATACGACGAGGAGCTCGGCATTCATGCCCAGGATGACACGTTCCTGCAGAAAAAAGTGTGGGATCTTGAGAATACACCTAAGGAGAAATTTCCGTTATTATTAAACTATCATCCGCTCACCCTGTACCGCTATCAGGTGTGCAAGCAGGCGGATACGATCCTTGCCCACTTCCTGCTCGGGGAAGAGGACGAGGATGTTGTGAGACGTTCGTACGATTACTACGAAAAGGTGACGACGCACGATTCGTCCCTGTCCTATTGCGTGTTCAGCATCATGGCATCGAAGCTCGGTTACGATGAAAAAGCGTACAACTATTTCAACAAAACGGCACGTCTCGACCTGGATAACACCCACGGTAACACGAAGGACGGCCTGCACATGGCGAACATGGGAGGCACGTGGCTGGCCATCGTCTACGGATTTGCAGGCCTTCGGGTAAAAGAAAGCGGAATCTCGTTTTCCCCAACGCTCCCTGAACAATGGAACCGGCTGGCGTTTTCGATCCAGTATCAGGGTCGGGTGATCGGTGTGACACTGGAAAAAGCGCGTGTCACGTACACGTTGAAGTCCGGAGCCGCCTTGACCATTAAGCACGGAAACAATGACGTTTCGCTTACGGAACAAGAAGCAGTAACAGAGGAAATTTAACTTTGGAAGGGGGCGCTGTCCCCCTTTTACTGGAGGCAGATTGGGATGAGTTCAACCATTAAGGCGTTTATTTTTGATCTTGACGGTGTCATTACAGACACTGCCGAATACCATTTTCAGGCGTGGAAGGCACTAGGCGAGGAGCTCGGCATTTCGTTTGGCCGCGACTTTAACGAGCAGCTCAAAGGCGTGAGCCGGGAGGAGTCCCTGGAGCGTATTCTTGCTCTTGGCGATCGGGACCTCGGGCTGAGCGAGGAAGAAAAAGCCGCATTATGCGCGAAGAAGAACGATCACTACAAGCAGCTGATCGAAGGAATCTCACCTAAGGATATCCTGCCGGGGATCGAAGACCTTCTTAAAGACGTGAAGGCAGCCGGCATTCCGATGGCGATCGGTTCGGCAAGCCGCAATGCCCCTGCGATCATTGAGAAGCTTGAGCTGAACGGATACTTCGATTACATCGTCGATGCCGGGAAGGTAACGAAAGGCAAGCCCGATCCGGAGACGTTCACTGTCGCGGCTGATCACTTTGGGGCAGACTACGGGAGCTGCGTCGGAGTGGAGGACGCTCATGCAGGTATCGAGGCGTTGAAAGCAGCCGGTATGTTCGCAGTAGGCGTCGGTTCTGAGGAATCTCTCGGAAAAGCCGATTACCGCGTGGACAGCACGGAACAATTGAAGTTTGATGCAATCGTCCAGAGATTCGTTTAAGCGGTGCCTGTCACCACCCGGATTTTGTCGAAAACGTAGGACTTTTTTGTAGAGATTTTTTCTGGTGCCAGGATCTGTGAGCAGTACTGTACACAGATCCTGGCATATTTGTGTTGGAGGGGCGTATTTAGGAATTAAATAAATAAATGTAGTTCTGTCAATATCGCCGGTTCAAAAAACGAGTGGCGGGAGAAGATAATTCTATCAAAAACCAATTAAATTCTATCGATAATGCATTTTATTCAATCAAAAATGTCATTAATTCTATCAAAAATCCAATTTATTCATCCAAAAGCTAAAGTGCAGCATGCCAGACAAAGTTTCCAAATAAAAACGCCGGCCCTCCGCAGAGGTGAGCCGGCTTTATATAATGTTTATTTCACTTCAAACGTCTCAATGACATGGGGAAGTTCTTCATTTATCATCGTCTGAAGCTGAATCAGTTTGTCTTCGTTCTCCGGTTCGAGCAAGTCATCACTCGGCTCCGAAGCGATATTGTAGGAAAATATGTATTCTTCTGAGGAGGCTATATACACCCACGGCGTGTCCTCGAGGTACTCCTCGCCATACTCTCCCGGCAGGACATCGATAGAGAAAAAGAAATGGGAGAACTGGTTATCTGGTGTGTAATTGATGATGAACGATCGCACCGCATCAGGAGCATCGTCGCTTTGCTGAATCGAAATGAGACCTCTCCAAGCTGCGGGGAATTCAATGGAAAACCCAAATTCGTCATTTTCGTAAAGGTAAGGTTCGGACCCCTGCGGTACATGCAGCGTTTCTTGTTCCTCGTCAGATACGATATCTTCTTCAGGGTTGGAGTCAGTTTCAGACGGCTCATTTTCTCCGTCGCCTTCTTCTTCTGCAGGTTCGGGCTCATTAACAGGGGTATCTTCTTCATCTTCAAATTCTTCAACTATTACGTCTTCTTCTTGTCCAGCTTCTGTTTCCTCATTTTCGTCGACAGCATCATTCGTTTCCGTGTTCACACAAGCGGATAAAATGATGATGCCTGCCAATCCCAAAAGTACCAATCGATTCAACAGCCCCACGCCCCTCTCACGTTCGTACTATAAATTTTACCATAACGCAGCCTTCTTTAGGTGCCAGGCACTGTGTTTATCATTTCACACAGTGCCTGGCACCTTTTCTTGTACTTGTTTTTAGAAATGACGAATAGGATAAGACAAGTGCACATATAAGAGGGGGCAAGGAGATGAATATTGGGAAACGGGCACTGGCTGCGGGATTGGCTGTATCGATTGTATCCATGTGTGTATTGCTGGTTCTAGGACTTGGGGCGTATGCGCTGGCGGGGCTTGTGGGACTCGTGTATCCGCTTGTTACATTGCTCCGGGGGGAGAACGTTCACCGGGTTTATGGAACCTTATCATTGATGTTTACCGGGTTGATTGCCATCATCTTTTTAACAGACATTTTTTATAATCATTCGGGATTGGTTAGTGCAGGAGGATTTGTGTTTCTGCTGGGATTGTTTCTCGCACTCTTCGGTGTGTGTTATAAAGACAGAGAACATGAAGTCACTGCAGAAAAGTAGAGTGAAGAATCATAGAAAAAGCCTGTCACTTGAGCAGTGGCGGGTTTTTATGTTGATGGATTGAGGGAAGTTCTGTCGATTAAAGAATATTCATGTCATCTTGCGGGTGTTTAATTAAACGTTTATTTAACAATTCAAATTGCGACATAGGATGTGTGAAAGTGAGAATGACCGACAATCCCTTGCTGTTGTTATGCTATAATTTCCTGCATATATTACTTTTTGTCTGGTTTCGCTTCGCTCCGGAACGCTACATCATTGAGGCTGTGCCATCCGATTAAAAAGAGGATACTTCACCGTTAGTTATGGCGCACCATCTTTACCTTTAAAAAAACCGATCCTCCCTCAGCCGGTATTCGTCCCGGCTTTTTCGAATTGTCTTTTTTGACAGCTCGAACACCTTCACTTCTTCATCCTCCGAAAAAATAGCCGCCTCGGTGTTGTAATCAACCCACGGAGGGCAAAAGACAGATCTTCCGTACTTTTCCCCGGCCTGGTTCAGGCTGAGCATGTAAACCTGATTCTCAAGGGCTCTGGTATGAACGAAGTGGTGCCAGCTGGGGTAGGACTGGTCCTTGTAAAAGGCGACCGGGTGAAGGAGGCAATCCACTTCTTTTTCCAATGCGTACTTTCTCGCAAGCTCCGGAAACCGCATGTCGTAGCAGATCATCAACCCAAACGAAAACCTGTCAATCGTAAATGAAACGAGCCGGTCACCCCGGGAAAAGTACTGCTTCTCAAGGGACGCACCAAACTGAGCGAGATGAATTTTGTTGTAATGGGCCACATAGTCACCACCACTGTCCAGCACAACCTGTGCGATAAAAATTCTCCCGTTTTCTTTCAGCGGCATGCCGTAACAGACAAACGCACCAAGTTCTTTGGCCAGCCAGGAGAATCGCTTGAACGAGGGTCCATCAAGCTCCTCCGCAAGTTCCTGCAAGTGAGCAAACGTGTCTTTGGAATACGAGATCGTAGACAGCTCCGGAAAAACAACAAGATCGACCTCAGTTTCCCGAAGTTTTTCCCGTGTCCTGCCTGTCACGTTCCGCACATGCAGGTCTCTTTCCACCATCGAAACGATGTGTGGAACCGTCACCTGGCACCCCGCAATTTTAATGGATGTTGTTTCCATATAAATCCTCCTCACCAGCGAATAATGGTATAATATACCTAATTTGTAAAAGGGGGGGAGGCGGTGTTGAAGTGGCTACAGTAAAAAAATACTCTTCCGATTTAGAGGATCAGGTGAAACAGTATGATAAGGAAGTGCGGACGATTCAGTTTGCCCAGAAAAAAAGTCTCGAAGTCCGTAAACACGAAATACATAGAACCATATGGATAGGAGCTTTAGCCGGTACGATTATTCTGATCTTTATTTTCCCAATCGGGACACTTCTTGGAGCGGGAATTGGTTATTTAATCGGGGTTGAAAAAATCAAAGCACCTTTTAAAAAACGTATGTTCAGACTTCACGAGAAATATCCTTCAATTAAGGCCGTAAGAAAAGGCCTGGCAGGAGAAATGAGTGTAACAGAACATATTACAAAAAACCTTTCAGATGACTATCTGCTTATAAATGATCTCACCATTCCCACTGCTAACGGACGAGGCACTCAGATCGACCATATCCTCTTTGGAAAAAGTACAGTCTATGCCATTGAAACGAAAAATATCACCGGGAGGTTTTATCCTTACTCAAAGCACATGTGGCTTTGGTATCCAATAGTTAGCCGAGGAAAAGTAAAAAAGAAAACATACGTGGACAGTCCTGCTGCCCAGTCCCAATATCATGCAACTCAACTCCGGAGGCTTTTGAAATCAAAAGGTCATACCTCCATAAAGGTAACTCCTGTCGTCATATTAACGAACGCTCAGTCGGTTTGGCATGGACGTTTTAACCAGGAGTGTCCGGTCTTTAGTAATCCCAAAGCATTTATTGACTACACCCTTGAAGCAGACATCGGTCCGGGGTTGGAAGATACGGAAGAAGTGGTGGATGGTCTGCTGGAATTTCAGGATGAAAAAGAAGAGAGCTACGCATAAGAAGCCAGCTGTGGATTCGCCTCACAAAAAAACCACAGAGGATGTCACCCTCTGCAGCACCTTTAACGAGTCATATTGCATTCAACTTTGGGTTGTTCACTTTTATCAACAGAACCGGTATGTTTCGTCATCATAATCTTCAATAGTTTGTCTTGATGAAAAGCTGCTTTTTTAATGAGTTCACTTCGTTTCTTGTGATTATCCTCGCTGCAATGATTGTACAGGTGTAAATAATAGTCAACAGAGAATTCGTGCCACATTGTTTTCATCATCAAAACCTCCTATCCTTTTTCATACGTAGGCCAGCACTAGAGATAACCGGAATAGACTACAAACCTGCGCCAATCTTATGACTCATGATTATCATAGGTCTATTATTGACTATAGATACCCTGAAATCCTTTGTTTAAGCTGTATTTAACTAAAAATAAACACGATGTCATATATGTAGCTAGTTCTATATACATGGATTTGTAGATGATTATGGTAAGACCCTGCAAATGTTATAATAGGATAATCAAAATCGAGGAGTTCATCATGAAAAAAAGCAGGTACATCTTCTTTAACATCCTACCCATCTTTATTATAATGGCCATCATTTTCACCGCTTCATCCCAATCCTCCGATCAGCAGGATATCAGCCCTGTCGTTGACCGGATAACGGACCGGGGTTTTTTGAAGGACAGCATTATATGGGTAATGGACAAGGCTGACCGCGTGGTTGAGCGGGGGGCGGCCGCAGCAGCAGCCAGGCCCTACCTTGCCCTCGGAGCTGCCGCTATACTCGGCCTTTTAACAGCCGCAGTCTTTTTCCGCTTATTCCGGTCAACCGATTCCCGGGTTAAAAAAGGGCTCAAATCACTTATCTATACCGGCATTTTATTCGCCTTCGCGCTTGCCGTACTCGCCCTGTTAAAAAGTGACGCCATCGTAGAGGTCATAAGAAATCACACCTCCTACAACCAGCTGGTCAGCCTTTTAAACAGAATCGAATTCACCTATGCCGGCACAGTAGTCAGTATCGAGGCCAGGGGAGTGGAAAGCTTCCTCACTTTTCTAATTCGCAAAACCGCTCACTTTACACTATTCGGGCTGCTCGGATTCTTCCTGTTTCTCGCAATCCACCGACTCAACGGGCGTACGCTAGTCACATTCGTTTTGGCCATGCTCTTCGTCGTGGCCTACGCCGCCCTCGACGAATACCGCCAGACATTTATCCCGTCACGGTCCGGTCTCGTGGAGGATGTGATTCTCGATTCGGCAGGAGGAGTGTTCGGCACGAGTATGGCCTGGCTCAAAGTGAAGATATCCCAATGGTGGGAACGGACGTAATATCTAAAAAATGGATGACTATTTGGTTGTATCTTCTAAAGTACTCGATTTACTTTTGGCAGAATAAACGGGATTTTCGATAGAATAAACTGCTTTTTAGGCAGAAAATATTTCATTATCGACAGAATAAAGCTTGGTTTTGACAGAATATCTTCTCTCTCGCAAGTACGTTTTTCTTTTGAAAGAATAAATTGGATTTTTGCTAGAATAAACTGCTTTTTAGGCAGAAAAAATTTCATTATTGACAGAATAAAGCTTGGTTATTGATAGAATTCCTTTTCTATCGCACTTTTTACTTTTTAAACAATCAAACCATCACATAACCTAAAAAAACACCTCCTGTGTGAAGGTGATCTCTGCAATAATAAAGATAAATCGTTTTAACGGAGGTTTTACCATGCACATGATCGATCACAGCCAGATCACCGAACTCATTACCATGCACGAGGTCATCGAAGCCATCGAAGACTTCTATTTGAACGGAAACCAAAAAAGCGTCGTTATTCCGGAACGGATGCACGAAGGAGACGGTGACAACACCATCCTGCTGATGCCATCCTTCTTTGAAAATTATTATGGTACAAAAATGGTCGGCGTTGCCCCGAACAACCCGTCCCTCGGCAAGGATACGATTCACGCCCAGATGCTTCTGTGCAACCGCGAAACTCTTGAGCCCCTCGCTCTTATGGATGCTCAGGAAATCACCGCCCTCCGCACAGGGGCCCTCGGCGGAATCAGCATGAAGTACCTGGCCAGCGACACCGCCTCGACCATCGGCATTGTGGGATCAGGCGTGCAGGCCTTCAGCCATCTCCAGGCCGCATGTGCCGTGCGCCCGATCAAGCGCGTTCTCGTTTACAGCCGGAAAAAAGAAAGCGTAGATCGTTTTACTGAAAAAGTAAACCGCGCGTTTCCCGAATTAGACGTGGCTTACGCCGAAACTCATGACCTTATGAAGCAATCCGAGATCATCGTTACCGCTACAAGCAGCAAATCGCCTGTCCTTCCTGAACTGAGTGAAAAAGATCTCGCCGGCAAGCACATCGTCGGCTGCGGATCATTTCGCCCTTTCATGCAGGAGATCCCTGACTTCGTATTCAAGCAGATAAACGACGTTTACGTAGACAACCCGATGGCCCTGAAAGAATGCGGCGAACTGATTCAGGCCAGGGAGCTTGGAATCACAAATGATCACATCTTTACTCTTGAAGACCTGATTCAAAACAGCAGGCGCTTCACCTCTGAAAAAGAGAAATTAACGGTTTTCAAGTCAGTCGGCCTCGCCATCTACGACCTTGTAACGGCCATAGCCATCCACAAAAAGCGTTAATGCTTTTCAGCCTCCGGAAGACTCCTGTCTTTCTGGGGCTTTTTCGTGAGCAGTCCCTGAAAACACACAAAGGTAAAGCTGCCTAAACTGTTAATGAGTACATCCAGCACTCTTCCCGAGCGGCCCGCGAGAAAATGCTGGTGAATTTCATCAACCATTCCGATCGTGGAAGTTGTCATGACCGCCATAACCGCAGCAATCCACCGTCTTTTTACCGGAACAATCGCAGACAGAAACAGAGCGATAACCCCGTAAACAAGGAAATGAACGAGTTTTCTTTCAAAGTTGGAAGTTAACGAATAAGAGGAGTAGAAGGAACTTTCCCGTTCAAAAAGAAAGGAGAAGGAAACTTCCTTTTTATAAATCGAAGCCATCCCGGCAGGTGCCCGGTCAAGTTCGTATACCATGCTGGAAGTGATAATCAGAAAGGTGATTGCAACAGCGGTGAGGATATAATAACGCATCGTTTTTGCCCCCGTTCATGGAAAAGTACTACGAACAGTTTCGTCATGAAGAGGGGGACGTAAACAGGTCTAAAAATGAACGATGTTTTTTCTAATCAGGAGCTTCATAACTTCGTCTCCAATAAAGAAAACGACTGCAACGACAGTGGCCAGAACGAACCCGAGTGTGGCTGTAACCAGGTAACCGGCGGATGTATGTATGAGAAGGGAGGCGATTACCCGGAGAGCGCCGATGAGTTTCTTTGTAACGATGTCGCTCAGCAGTGATACGGTGAGTCCGAAAACAAGAATTCCAATAAAGGCCGCAGATAAAACGAACAACAGAAGGATGAAGCTCTCGAGCAGCTGGGTATGGGGAGGAATGAGCAAGAACGTAATCATTCCCACAGCCAGCAGCAGTGTGGTGACGGCTGCAACAGTAGACTTCATCCATATTTTTCTTAACATGTATAATCACATCCTCCTTTCACATTTTATAGAAGATTTATAGGTGTGTATAGAGGGGGGTTCCAGAAAACTGGATGCGGATCTGGTTATCTTAACAAAAAACAGGCATAAATTAATAATCGCCGGTCATAACTTTACAGAAAGCCCGCATAACTTTACACAAAACCTCAAAAACGGCCATTTCGACTCGAAATTCTACATTTATTATTTGCTAATCTAGTATTATACCCAATCCACAGTAAGGAGTGATTCCCCGTATGATACTCAAACATCGCAAGCAGTCTGTCTGGCTTTTAAAGCTGACTGCATTGAAAAGAAGGCTACCTCATTTTCACAAACAGTTGGCCAAAGTCAGCGAAGATCACTCATTGAAAAAGTCGGGATATCGAGGTGAAAAAGCCCTCGATTATCAACTGGACTACATTATTAATGAGTCTGATTGTGTTGTTTTACAGGACTTGAGACTGACCGGCCAGCTGGAACGACACTTTCAGGTGGATACCCTTTTCATTACGCCAAATTCATAACCATAATTGAAGCAAAAAACTATGCCGGCACGATAGAATTTAAGCCGGAATTCAATGAGCTGATTCAGACAAAAGAAGGTAAGCAAAAAGGCATTAAAGACCCTATAACTCAGGTAAAACGTCAGATGCAACACCTCGATTTCTGGCTCCGTCAACATCATTATCCTTCAATCCCCCTCCGCTATTTTACTACCATCAGCAATCCCACCACGATAATAAAAGCTCCCTCTTCATACAAAGATGCATTGGAAAAGGTGATTCATGTAGAACAAATTAATACAAAGCTTCTGGAATTAGACAAAACTAAGGGGGATGTACTCCTGAATAACGAGTTAATGATAAAAATAGCACAGCAGGTTCTTGCCAAAAACGAGACTTATGATAAGGATGTTCTGGAACATTATAAAATTGAGCGGGCTGATATCATTACCGGCGTCTGCTGCCCGGAATGTTCGAAGCCTGGGATGAAGAGGGGATATGGGGGTTGGATATGTCCCGTGTGTAAAAAGTATTCTGATGATGCACATGTCGAGGCTTTTTGTGAATATGCTTTACTCTTTGGAAGTCGTTCAACAAACAGACAGTTGAGGGCTTTTCTCGGGATAAATTCAAGAGAGGTCGTAGCGAAAATGATGGACGATTTAGAGGTGAAGAGGGTAGGAGAGAAAAAAGGGAGAGTGTATATGTTGGATCGTTTACTGGAGTGAAGGTGTGATTTCCAGTAAAATGGATGCGGATCTGGTTATCTTAATAAAAAACAGGCATAAATTAACATTCGGGCGAGATAAATCCACACAAATACGGCAAACCTTAACTCAAATCCTCAATAAAGAAAAAGTATGGACCTACTTGGCACTGGCCAGGACTTTAGTATTAGGGTGAAAATAAAATCACGTCCATAATCACACACAATCTCCCATGATTTATCAGAATATTCATTGTATAATTTAAAAGTGAAAACGTTTGCACAGAAATATTAAAACCTGTTTCTGGACCAACTTAATTTTTTAAGCTTTTGTGCAAACGCTTTCATTTACTTGTGGAAGTAAGAAAGGAGGATTAATCGAGCGTTTCTATTACACAACGGAGGGGATTAAAGGGATGAGAAGAAAAACGAAACGTTATTCGTCCATGTTCATGGTATGGGTTATGCTCATGAGCATGCTGCCGTTTTTTGTTCCGGCTTCACAAGCCGGTGCAGAAGAAGCAACAGAGGACAATGGTAACAGAACTGTAAAGCTTACTTATGAAAGAGAAGACGGTATTTTTGACGACTGGGATGTCTGGGTCTGGAATACCGGGGTTCAAGATAACAATATTGATTTTACCGGGTTTGGGGAGAACTCAGCTACTGCTTATATAGGAGTAGCGCAGAATACGAGAGAAATAGGATTTATTGTAAGAAAAAACGACTGGAGTGACCGTGAGCCAAACGGTCAGGAAATGGATCGTCATATCCGGATCAATCATCAGGACCCTGTAACCAAGGTACATATCAAACAGGGGGAAACAGAATTCCATACTGTACCGACTGTTTCCGGACCGGTTGTTGATGACGGCACAGCAACGTTTTTTTACCGCGATCCGGCTCTTTACTTAGCTGATGAGATGGATACGATCGAAAAAGTCGAGCTCAGCATTCTCGGTGAAACCTATGAGCTCGAATACGAATCGAAAAACGAAAGATTTGTCTACACCTATGAAAGCCTTCCGGAAGGTGAACACGAATACACCTACCTCGTAACGAAAGACGGAGAAACAACAGAAGTAACGGATCCATACAATACTGTGGATGGCAAGTCGGTTGTGAAAAATTCCGCAGCAAACGTTGAGGTTTCAGGTGCTGTTGAGCCTGGCGCCGTTGATTACAACGAAAATGCAGTTCTTTCAGTAAATGTAGAGAGTGATGCGTCGATCAGAGAGTTATACGCAGACACGACAGCTCTTGGCGGACCGGAGCGCCTCGCTATTGACCTTGAGCTGAACGAAATTACACTGTCTGTTGCCCACGATGTGACAGCGGGTACAAAAGAAATTTCACTTACGGCAGTGGACGAGTATGGGACCCGTCACAATGGAACCGCCGAACTTGAAGTGAAAACCCGTCAGTTTGTCGGCGATCACGATTTTGACTGGGATGAAGCAATGATTTACTTCATGCTGACAGACCGTTTCTTTGACGGTGATGAAAGTAATAACGATCCATATGGCATGGATTACGATACAGACAAGCGGGGAACGTACCAGGGCGGAGATTTCAAAGGTATTACTGAGCAGCTCGATTACCTTGATGACCTTGGAATCAACACAATCTGGATCAGCCCGATTGTAGAAAACATTAAGTATGACGTTCGATTCAACCCGGACGATGACATTGAAGATCAGCCTTACTTCGGCTACCACGGCTATTGGGCGAGCGACTTCACCAAGCTCAACCCGCACTTCGGTTCGATGAAAGACTTCCACGAGCTCATTGATGAAAGTGCTGAGCGAGGGATGAAGGTTATGGTTGACGTGGTTCTTAACCACACCGGTTATGGGTTAAAGGAGATTGACGGAGAGCTCCCTGAAGGTGAACGTCCGGAAGGTTATCCGACAGATGATGAGCGCGCATTCTTCAGTGACATGCTTCGTCAGGGAGACGATGTTGGAGGAGATGAAGTCACAGGAGAACTTGCAGGTCTGCCTGACTTCATCACAGAAGACCCGGAGGTGCGTGAGCAGATTATCGAGTGGCAGACGGATTGGATTGAAAAATCTCGTACCGCAGCCGGAAACACGATCGATTACTTCCGTGTGGATACTGTAAAACATGTGGAAGAAACAACGTGGATGGCGTTTAAGAACGAACTTACCCGTAAAATGCCTGAATTTAAAATGATTGGTGAGTCTTGGGGAGCTGACCAAGACAGAGACCATGGTTATTTGAGAACTGGCACGATGGATTCACTCCTCGATTTTGGTTTTAAGTACACAGCAAGAGACTTTGCCAACGGTAACCTTGAACAGGCGAACAGCCGGCTTGAAACACGCAATGCACAGATTGACAATACAGCCACACTCGGACAGTTTCTTGGAAGCCACGATGAAGCAGGGTTTCTTGAAATGGTCGGTGGTGATGAAGGAAAGCTCAAAATAGCAGCGGGTCTGCAGATTACGGCAAAAGGTCAGCCCGTCATCTACTATGGTGAAGAGCTTGGTCTGAGCGGTGGCGATAACTATCCGTTCTATGACAACCGCTACGATATGGCGTGGGATCAGGTAGAGGATAACGCTATTCTTGAGCACTATCAGAAGCTTCTTTCTTTCCGGGGCGAGCATTCGGTTATTTTTGCCCGCGGTGACAGAAGTACGCTTGCCGGCTCGAATGAAGATGGTTTCCTTTTGTTTGAAAGAAGCTATCAGAATGAAGAAGTGTATGTAGGTCTGAACACATCAGAAGAAGCTCAGACTGTTACGCTGGAAGTCGATTCATCCGAGGCGATTGTAACCGACGCTTACAGCGGGGAAGAGTATGACGTGACAGATGGTCAGGTTACAATCGAACTTCCAGCCATGAGCAGCGGTGGTACCGTTCTTTTAACACTGGAAGGCGGATCGTTTGTAGGTGAAGGAGACGGGACAGTTGATCCTGTGGAGGGTGACACACTAAGAATTCACTACGAGCGTTCAGACAATAACTATGAAAACTGGGGACTGTGGACTTGGGATGACGTGGCTAACCCTTCTGAAAACTGGCCATCAGGAGCAACACCATTTGAAACAGCCGACGGGGCTTCATTCAGCGCGGCTCAAGTGACCGACTTTGGTGCCTATGTTGATGTTGAGCTTCAGGAAGACGCTGAGCAAATCGGGTTCCTTGTCGTGAACCGGGTAAACGGTGACAAAGACGGCGATGACAAACATGTGAACATCCTGTCCCCTGATATGGATGAAGTCTGGATTAAAGAAGGCACGGATCGTGTCTGGCTTTATGAGCCGGTTGATCTGCCGGAAGATACGGTTCGTATCAATTATGAGCGTGTAAACAGCGATTATGAACCGTGGGGCTTGTGGACGTGGGGAGACGTCGCTTCGCCATCTGATGGATGGCCTGATGGTGCAACTCCATTCTCCAACGATCAAGTAGGAAAATACGGAGCTTACGTTGATCTCGAACTTAAAGAAGCGGCACAACAAATCAACTTCCTGGTTGTAAATCGTGAAAACGGAGATCAAACAGGTGATATGAGCTTTGACCAGCTCGCAGACAATGAGCAGCTGTTTATTCGGGAAGGGGATGAGACTGTGTACACAAACCCTTACTTTGAACAACTCGAAGGCCTTGTTTCCGGGGAGCTTCTGAGCAGTGAACGAATTGAGCTCACATTTACTTCAACCTTGTGGCTTGATGAAGAAGAACTGGCGGAAGCGATCTCCATCGTGGATAAAGACGGAAACGACGTTACCTTTGACAGGGTCACAATTGAAAGTGAAATAAAAGTGTTTATTCACGGCAGCTTTGACATTGACCAGGCACCGTTCGCTGTTACATTTAACGACCGTACCGTTCAGGCATCAGCAGGATGGCGTTTGATTGACGAAATGTACGCGTATGACGGTGAACTTGGTGTAAAACTGCATGAGGACGGCACGGCAGCACTCAAGCTGTGGTCACCGAATGCAGACAACGTCAGTGTGATAGTGTATGACCGTGATGATCAGTATGAAGTCGTGGCAGACGGCATTGACATGGCCTATGGTGACCGCGGTGTGTGGGAACTCACACTCGATGAGACCAACACAGGCAAATCTGATCTAACCGGATTCTACTACCACTACGCGATCGAGCGGGATGGGGAGACAAAGCTTGCTCTCGACCCTTATGCCAAATCCATGGCAGCGTGGAACAACCTGGATGAAAGAAATGAAATCGGAAAAGCGGCGATCGTGGATCCTTCCGCTCTCGGACCAGAACTTGATTTTGCCGACATCGAAGGTTTTGAAAAGCGTGAAGATGCGATCATCTATGAAATTCACGTTCGCGATTTCACATCCGATCCAACGATTGACGAGGAATTGGAAGCACAGTTCGGTACGTTCGCAGCGTTTGTGGAGCGTCTGGACTATATTGAAGACCTGGGTGTCACGCACGTTCAGCTCCTGCCGGTGATGAGTTATTTCTGGGGAGACGAGCTGGCGAATGCCGAAAGAATGCTCGAGTATTCTTCAACGGGCAACAACTATAACTGGGGTTATGATCCTCACAGTTATTTTTCACCAACGGGTATGTACTCTGAAAACCCTGAGGACGCGGAACTTCGTATCAAAGAATTGAAGAACCTGATCGACGAGATTCATAACCGCGGTATGGGAGTAGTTCTCGATGTCGTCTACAACCACACTGCCCAGGTTAAAATCTTCGAAGATCTTGTTCCAAATTACTATCATTTTATGGATGCAGACGGTACGCCGCGCACAAGTTTCGGCGGGGGACGTCTCGGCACGACACACGAAATGGCCCGCCGCATTCTGGTGGATTCCATTACGTACTGGACAGAAGAGTTTAAGGTGGACGGGTTCCGTTTCGACATGATGGGTGACCATGATGCAGAAAGCATTCAGATTGCTTACGATAAAGCAAAAGAAATTAACCCGAACACTGTGATGATCGGGGAAGGCTGGAGAACGTTTGTAGGAGATGAAAACGGCGGCGACGTGATGCCTGCAGACCAGGATTGGATGCAGCACACAGAAAGCGTTGGTTCATTCTCTGACGACTTTCGAAACGAACTCAAGTCCGGATTCGGAAGTGAAGGACAGCCGCGCTTTATTACAGGCGGTGCTCGGAGCATTCAGCAGATTTATGACAACCTGACTGCAAACCCGCATAACTTTACAGCAACAAATCCTGGTGATGTCGTGCCTTACATCGCTGCACATGATAACTTAACGCTGCACGATGTAATTGCACAATCGATTAAGAAAGATCCTGAGTACCATCAGGAAGAAATTCATAAGCGCATTCGATTGGGCAATACAATGGTTCTCACTGCGCAGGGAACGGCTTTCCTCCACGCAGGACAGGAGTTTGGCCGTACGAAGCAGTTCAGAGCTGAAACAGACGAAGCACCGTACAAGTCAACGTATATGACGGATGAAAACGGAAATCCATTCGTGTATCCGTACTTTATCCACGATTCGTATGATTCAACGGATGCCATCAACAAGTTTGACTGGACGAAAGCAATGGACGCTGAGGCGTATCCAATCAATAACCTTACTCGTGAGTACACGACCGGATTGATTGAGCTTCGCCGATCAACAGATGCCTTCCGTATGGGAACGATGGAAGACATCGACAACCAGGTGTCATTCATTGATGCACCTGAAATCCAGGATACGGACCTGGTTATCGGGTACAAAGCCGTGTCCACTGACGATACAGGCACGTACTATGTATTTGTGAACGCAGATGATAAAGAACGTACCCTTACTCTTGAAGAAGACATTGCGGATGGTACAGTGATTGTTGACGGAAACGAAGCCAATATTTCCGGGGTTTCTGATCCATCCGGATTTGAACTCACTTCCGCTCAAATTACGATTGATGCACTAACGGCAGTCGTCGTTCGTGTCGGAGGAGACGTTCCGGATGAAGAAGACGAGGAACAGCCAGGAGGACCTGGTAACGGCAATGCACCACCACATGCCGGCCAGCCGGGACCACCACCACACGCAGGACAACCGGGGAAACCTGATCACGCAGGCAATCCGGGAAAAGGTAAAGGGAACAACGGAGGGAAATAGGATTTACGAAAAACCAGAAGCCGAGAGCTTCTGGTTTTTCTTTTTGATGTGAAGATATGTGCAATACTTTATAGGAATTTTCTCCTGGAAGGATAACAATACACATACAGCGGTGGACATTCTATGTAAAAAAGGGGGACAAAGCATGGCAGAAAATGGTTTATTTTGTAAAAATCACTTTGAAGATAAAAATGAGGTAACATGCCAAAAACACCCTGTAGATTTTTATCTAAAGAGTGTTATTTTTACTATGCGGGTCATTCATATTAAAATGTAAAACTATGCCTCGCTTACTTCGGCTTTACTGTTTGAATTAGTCGAAGGCATATCTTTTTTGGTGAATTTCAGCTGATGCGCCGAAAATGCCATGTAACAATCAGGGCATTGAAAAGGGAAAGAAATCTTTTTGTCTAAAGAGGCTACCCGCACGTCAGGACTGTCAGGACCGTATGTATCTTTAGCAATGGTATTCCATTTATCAACACTCTTTGTATTTTCACAGTTTGGACACTCTATGTGAGAAAAATCCAGTGTTTTCTTTTCTTTCAATTTCCTGAAGAACATCATAACCACCCCAAATAACCATTTTCTCTTTTTCTATTATATAGATAATGAAAGAGAATGAAAACGCTTTTGTCATTTTAAGTAGAATAGTCACGAATATCCAGCCTAAGAAACATATGGGTTATCGTTAATAACAAGCAATAGGGCTATATGTGGAGAAAAATCAGAAAATTAGCGTTATGTATTTGTTTTTGATAAGATAGTAAAAATACGTGAGCAGTATTCTTTTTCCTCGATAGGGACGCAAAGTGTCCCTGTTGACGAAAAGTGATCCTGCGCTATTACAAAAGGAGATGATTTTTATGCAACAGACAACAGACAACAGTACCCTTTTGCGAAATGATGTAAAAAAGCTGGGCAATATTTTAGGCGACGTCCTGAAACAGCACGGCGGCACAGAGCTGTTTGATAAAGTAGAAACGATTCGTGAAGCAGCAAAAGAACTGCGTAAAGACTACAGCGAAGAAGCGTTGAATAGATTAAAAGATCAAATTGCATCCTTGGAGTCACCTACGAGGCAGCATGTGATCCGGGCATTCTCTACATATTTTCACCTGATCAACATTGCTGAGCACAACCACCGTATCCGGCGTTCCCGTCAGTATCAGCTTGACGACAGCATTCTTCAGCCGTTTTCGATTGAAAGTGCAGTTGCAGCAATAAAAGAAGCGGACTATCCGGACGATGTTATTCAGCAGGTTCTGAATGACCTGTCCATTGAGCTCATCATGACTGCGCACCCGACTGAAGCGACAAAGCGGACGGTGCTGGAGATTCAGAAGCGGATCTCAACGATTATTCAAAAATTCGACAATCCGCTCCTTACAACGAAAGAGCGGCGCAAGCTTGAAGAAAGTCTCACAAACGAAGTCACAGCTCTCTGGCAGACGGACGAGCTTCGTCAGGTGAAGCCGAGCGTAATTGATGAGGTGAAAAACGGTCTTTATTATTTTGACCAGACCCTCTTCAGCGTCCTTCCGGCGATTCACCAGGAGCTTGAAGACCAGCTTGACGATTACTTCCCTGATCATCAGTGGAAAGTGCCGAATTTCCTCACGTTTGGCTCCTGGATTGGCGGAGACCGTGACGGAAATCCGTATGTAACACCTGATGTCACGTGGGAAGCCTTGAAATTACAGCGTGAACTGGCAGTTAAAAAATATGACGAGGCGATGGTCGAACTGATGCGCCGTTTCAGCCAGTCAGACAAATATGTTCCAGTCAGTGAAGAACTGAAGAAAAGTGTGCAGGAAGGGGAGCGAACGTTCTTACGCAAAGGGGAAGCCTGGAAGATAGAGCCCGAGTACTACCGCCGTAAGTTTGCGATCATGCTCAAACGCCTTCGTCACGTGGATAAATCAAAAGCGGGCTACAACGAAGCAGAAGAGCTTCTTGAGGATCTGCAAATGATTAAGCGCAGTATTCTTGAGCATACCCAGCCGGGACAGAAGCTGAAAAAGCTGGATAAGCTTATCCGTCAGGTTGAGCTGTTTGGCTTCCACCTTGCTACATTGGACATTCGAAATCACAGCGGTGAACACGAAACAGCCATCACGGAAATTCTGAAGATGGTCGGAATCACCGACGATTACAGTCAGCTTTCTGAAAAAGAGAAGATAGCAACACTGGAGCGGGTATTAAAAGACCCTCGTCCACTGATGCTCTTAAATGAAGATTACTCAAAAGAAACGCAGGAAATTTTCAGCGTCTTTCAGCTGATCAAAAAAGCCCATGATACCTTCGGACCTCGTTCAATTGAAGTGTATCTTGTAAGTATGACCCAGTCTTCCAGTGACCTCCTTGAAGTGCTGGTGCTCGCAAAAGAAGCAGGGATTTACCGTCTTCACCCTGACGGCCGGGTGGAAAGCGGCCTGAACGTTGCGCCGCTGCTTGAGACGGTAAACGATCTTATTGCAGGACCTGAAATTATGGAGACGCTGTTCAGCATGGATGTGTACCGAAACCATATTAACGAGCGGGGCAACCATCAGGAGATCATGCTCGGCTATTCTGACGGCAGTAAGGACGGCGGAACGATTACAGCCAACTGGAAGCTGTTTAAAGCCCAGCAGGAAATTCACGATATGGCGGGCAAGTACGACATCCGCCTGAAGTTCTTCCACGGACGCGGAGGATCTCTCGGACGTGGTGGCGGCCCGCTGAACCGCAGTATTTTATCCCAGCCGGCGCAAACACTTGGGGACGGGGTTAAAATTACGGAGCAGGGTGAAGTTCTGTCTTCCCGTTACATGCTCGGGGACATTGCGTTCCGTAACCTGGAGCAGGCGGCATCGGCGCTGCTTGAAGCTTCCGCCAAGGCTACCAAAGACGTTGATCCGGTTAAAAAAGAGTGGGAAGACGCCATGGAAGAAGTGTCAGAGAAATCTCTGGCTAAATACCAGCAGCTCGTATTCGGTGACGAAGACTTCCTTAAGTACTTCAAACAGGCCACACCACTTGAAGAAATTAAGGAGTTAAACATCGGCTCCCGTCCGACGAGCCGTAAAAACAGTGAGAAGTTTGAGGACTTACGGGCGATCCCTTGGGTGTTTGCCTGGACTCAGTGCCGCCACATGCTGCCGGCATGGTATGCCGCAGGAACAGGCCTTGCAGCATTCGCGGAACAATCGGACGAAAACGTGAAGATGCTTCAGGACATGTACGAAGCTTGGCCGTTCTTCCAGGCCACGGTAAACAACCTGCAGATGGCCCTGATGAAAGCCGATATGCAGACGGCGAAAGAGTATGTTGATCTCGTAGAAGATCCGGCCGTGGCCGAGCGGATTTTCGGTGACATCGAAGAAGAGTACAAACGTACACGCAAGGTTCTCCTTGATATCTCAGGGGACAGCGAACTTCTCGATCACACGCCGAACATCCAGGGCTCCGTGCACCGTCGTAATCCATACGTTGATCCACTCAGCTTCCTCCAGGTGGATCTCATTCGCAAAATGCGCGAATCAGACGAACAGTCCGATGAATTGTTAACAGAAGTGCTGCTTACTATTTCAGGTGTGGCAGCAGGACTCGTAAATACAGGTTGATCCTCTTATGGTGCCAGGCACTGCGTGGGTAATTTCACACAGTGCCTGGCATTTTTTTGTGCCTGGCACCGTATACCCTGAGTCTAGTAATCTACGCAATAATATGGATAAATTATCAATATAATGTAAAAATAAGTATTTATACTCATAGGTTAATAGGAAGAAATAACCTTATCAGAAATATCAGAAAAAAGTACGATGTAATAGAATTTAGACTATTAAAAGGGTAAAGGGAGGCTTTCAATGAAAAGGTTTATTGCTGCGCTTACGGTTACTGCTATGGTCACATTTGGTACTTTTGGAGGGACAGGTTTTGCCCAGCCGGTGGAAGGGTACAAAAATGCCGGCTATGAAGCGGCTTTTGATCAGAGGGTCATTAACAGAATTAACGTAGACTATATCTATAACAATATCGATTACCTGCAACAAACACCGCGGGTGGCTGCCTCTGAAGAAGAATATGCGGCTGTTCAGTATATTAAGAGTGAGTTTGAGTCTTACGGATATGCTGCTGACGTTCAAGCGTTTGAGTTTATGGGCTTTACTGCTCCTCACACAGTAGAGTTGACTGTGAACGGCGATAGTTTGAGCCCTCTGCCATTTACATATACTCCGAGTGGAGAAGTCACGGGAGAGTTGGAATATGCAGGTTTAGGAAGAGTGGGAGATTTTGACGGGAAAAATCTAGAAGGGAAAATCGCTCTTATTCAACGGGGGGAGATTTCTTTTGGTGATAAGGTCTTTAACGCATCCCGTGCAGGAGCGAAAGGGGTTATTATTTTTAACAACACTGCCGGTAATTTGAACGGTACTCTCGGAGCGGCAAACGATGAATTCGTTCCTGCAGTATCCATAACTCAGGATCGTGGGAATGCCCTGGTTGAACAATTAAACCAAGGAGAAACAGTTACTGCTTCTTTAACTGTACTCGGTGCTGAATCAGGCATGCGTACATCCCATAATGTGATTGCATCCAAAAAGCCCACAAACAAAAACAAAGATAACGGGAAAGTGATTACGGTCACATCCCATCACGATTCGGTCCCGGGTGCACCAGGAGCAAATGACAATGCTTCAGGAACAGCCATGGTCCTTGAGTTGGCCCGTGTGATGAAAAACATGCCAACGGACACAGAACTCCGTTTTATCACATTTGGAGCAGAGGAGCTCGGGCTTATTGGTTCCAGACATTATGTGAACACACTTCCTGCTGACGAGCTTGAGCGTATTGAGGCCAACTTCAATCTGGATATGGTAGGCAGCCGCGATGCCGGAGACTTAGTCATGAGAACGGTTAATGGCCAGGCAAACCTTGTGACAGACCTGGCGCAGGCATCGAGCCTCCGCTTAAACGGGGAGCCGACACCGTTTGCCCAAGGGGGAAGCAGTGACCATGTGCCGTTTGGCGAAAGAGGAATTCCAGCAGCCCTGTTCATACATTCTCCACTTGAGCCGTGGTACCACACACCAGAAGATACGATCGATAAAATCAGTAAAGAAAAATTACAGGATGTAGCCCAGATTGTAGGAACCGCGGTTTATGACTATGCAAGCTTCGATAACCAGGGACCTAAGCCTAAGAAGCAGAAGAAACAGGATCTGCCGGCAGATATGTATTACGAAGAGAGTATCCGATAATGTTGAGTGCCAGGCACTGCGTGCGCAATTTCACACAGTGCCTGGCATTTTTTTGTTCCATTCACCACGTGCTGCTTTTCACACAGTGTCAGGCACCGTACTATTGTGGGATAAGCCGGAATAAACATCTGTAAGGACTTTTGGAGGGAGTTTTCGGCATGCGCAGGAGACGTTCATCTGTCACACCATTTTTGCTTGCATCCTTCGTACTTGTTGCAGGCGTTATTCTTCTGTTTACGTTAATACCATCTGACGCGAGACAGGCGGAAAAAGCAGTGGAACTTTTTTACACACTCGAACAAGAAGGAAAGTTCGCATCTTCCTGGGAACTTCTTCATTCCAGCATGCACAACCGGTTTTCAAGGGAGAATTACATTCAGGACCGCTCTCATGTATTTATTAATCATTTTGGAGCTGATTCCTTTCGTTTTATATTAACCAAGCCTAAAAAAGTGGAGGATTGGAAAAAGCATGAAGAAGCAGAAGTAATGGATGTCTACCATCTTACAGCCACGAAGAAGTATCATGGAAAATACGGCTATTTTGAGTTTGTGCAGTATGTTTATGTAACAGAGGAAGAAGGGGAATGGAGAATTCTTTGGGATTATAATGAGGATAAGGGAGCTTAGTTGACTGTTCGTTCAGTTAACGAGGCTTTTTTTATGGCAATTCACTACTATTGAACTACTAATTCTCTGTGTAGATATTGAAAATAATGGGTATATCATCTTTACGACCAGAAAAATATCCATTACAATAGTACTTAATCCATAATTTGTAAAGAGGTGTATTACATAGTGAATTCAGATAATCTTATGCTCTCACAGGACGATCTCAAAGACCTGTTGTCGGAACTTTTGGAGCTGGGAAACCAGGAAAGCGCTACTACAGAAGTGCTCGTAGAAGAAATTAAAGTAAGGTTAATAGAAAGATAGCCCACACAGATGTGTGGGTGTTTTTTTGCTGTTCCTCCCTCTTTCCAAACAAAAAAAGCTGGGACATAAAGAATGTGTTTATCTCAAAATCCGAACAATGCCCTTGTGTAGCGGATGAAATATACGTAGACTCCTGCGGGAGGAAAGGAAGCCACTGAAAAAGTACAAAACAACTTTTTCAGTGCCTTCTGAAAAGCAAAGGTGAGACCCCGGAGTGCGATAGCACACGGAGGCTCACCAGCTTCCTGCGGAAAGCGGAGTATATTTCAGGAGCGGTTTTATTGCACCGCATATTGTTCGTTCGGGTTTTCATTCAACTAAAACACTTTTCTCCCGCCCTCTTTTAATCTTTAGAATCCCAACTCCCATTCCTTCTCGGGTCGCTGGCTCCATAGATTTTATTGTTTTCGTGATCAATGACTAATCCTTGGACATTTCCAAAATTGGTTGTGCTGTCGGTATTGTTGATGTTGATGCCGCGTTTTTCCGGGTCTTCTAAAAAGATATAATCGCCTTCTACATGAAGGGCATTCTCATTAAACTCGAGGAATGACCGCGGTTGTTCGACCGATTCTTGCACTGGTTCATTGAATTTAATCATCTTCACAAGTTCCTGGGTGACCATTGAGGTAATGCGCCGGCCTCCAGAAGCCCCTATGCCTATTACCGGTTTGCCATTTTTAGCTAGAATCGTCGGTGTTGTATAGCTGAACGGTCGTTTTCCGGGTTCAGGACTATTCGGTGAGTTTTCATTGTTACTGAAGTTTTTCAGTTGGTTGTTGAGAAAAAATCCGTCCACATATATCCCCGATCCAAAGGACTTACTCAAAGTGTTTGTCACGGATACCATCATGCCATCTTGATCGACTACAACGAAATGTGTGGTATTCTCATGGTCTTCAAGGTCTGCATCTGAATCAAGCTCTGCCAGGTATTCATCCGAGAGCTTCGTACCATCACCAATGTCCGAAGTGAGATTTCTCAGATTATCCTCAGAAAGCATCTTTTTCACAGGCACCTTATTAAATTCTGGGTCACCTACATTCTCTAAGCGATCCTTGTAGCTGGCTCTGTTGATCATCCCCATGAGCATCGTAAAGTCCAACGGCTTCTTCTTCGTCTCCTCAGCTTTCAGCATTTCAGCCATTTTTAGATTTTGAAGAAGCATAATTCCGCCGGATGGAGGGGGCGGCGCTAAAACATCATAGTCACCAAACTCCCCTTCGATAGGCTTTTTGACTTCTACTTTATAAGACTCCAGGTCATCCTTGTCAATTTTTGATTCTTTCTCATTGATTGATTCAGAAATGTCTCCTGAATAGAACGCACTTGGACCATCCTGCTGTATCCTCGTTAAAGTATCCGCAAGCTGCTTCTGTATCAAAATTTCGCCTGCTTCAATCGGATCACCATCTGGATACATATGGCCCAGATTCGGCATACGGTTTTTTGCTTCCTCTAAATGCTGGTGCATCGTTTCGGAGACAACGATACCGTTTTTAGCAAAATAAATCGATGGTTCAATAAGCTGTTCCATTTTCATTGTGCCGAAGTCATCATGGACACGATTCATCCCTGCCACAAAGCCGGGCACTCCTGTTCCGCTTTCAGGAACGCTTTTTGAGCTGGGTGCTGTCTCTCTGTAATCGTAAACGACAGGGGAATGATCGCTGCCTTTTTGAGGGTGGATAAGCATCGTTCCTCCCCCGCCAATCCCTGATCCATGCGGCTCTGCAACGCCCAGTGCATAACTTACGGCAACGGCCGCATCAACGGCATTGCCGCCCTGTTCCAACACCTTCATTCCTACTTCCGTCGCAATTTCACTATCCGATGTCACACCATATGAGCCATCTTCTTTATCCGTTTTTGTATCATTTAATGAAAAGTCTTCTGACTGACGGTGGTTTATCTCATCAGTATTCTGCAAAAACAGGACCAGAAGTATGAATAGGGTGACAATTAAGCTGCTGATGATAATGATACGGTTTCTTTTTATCATTTTCCTACACCATGCCGATTACAAATAGAATCACCATAACCGTAATGCCGATGGTGGCATCTTTCATTGTCCTTTTTTTATGTAATTTGATCGTTTTCAACATCCATTCGCTCAGGGTCAATCTAGATTCTTTCTTAGATGCTTTATTTTGTTTTTTATCATTTAATGCTGTATCCATTATTAAATTCCTCCTCCAATAAAGTTTGATAGAGTTACTGCGCCAAAGGTGACAGCACTTTACCCATTCCATAGCCCAAATGTTTAATGTGGATGCCGGATAATTCGCAGAGAATACGTTGACTAAGAAGCTCGGATTGCTTTCATCCCCAACCATGACGATTGGTGATGTCGTTTGACGTATCCGAAGATAATAACCTTCTATTCACTGATCGTCAACTTTGTGGGGATGAATTTATTGCACTACTTGAGAAAGTTAATTTGCAGACTAATATGGGTACGTTTAAAAAAACCTGCAAAACGAAGTCAAAGAGCATATTCTCATATTTAATAAGAAGAATCAAATATCAGTGAGTGCAGGAAATAAATATATTACTAGAAATGGGGGAATGGACTTGGGAGAATAGTTCTTTATTTCCGTTAACATTTCAGTGATTCAAATGAATGGAAAATAGAGCCGATGCTTTTAATAAAATTCATGAATAAAGCGAAATGGGTGTTGGCATATTTTCAGATGATTTTGGTACGGGTTATTCGTCGTGGCAGATGATTAGAAAATTAGCTGAACAGTCGACAAAATTCACAAAAGAATTAAAGAATAACTCCAAGTCTGCTGTCGATGTGATGGAAAGAGTATCTAGTATTTTAGAAGAACAAGAAATGAGTGTAAAAAAGAGTCAGGAAAGTTATTTGATCATCAACGAAGCAATGAAAAACATTAACTTAATTAAACGTTTGAATAACTTTATCAAAATAGACACATAGTTTACAGATCCAACACAATATTTCATACTTTGGAAAAAACTGCTGATCACTTCAGACTTTAGATGTATAATAAACATTATTAAGCAGCTAAAGGAGTCACATTTATGAAGAAGGCCGTTTTTGCATTTATTATCTTTTTATCAATAGGTACAGTTCTATTCGGCAAGCTCCATTACGATCAGAAATTACAGAACATCTCGGTAGAGGCTTCCGAGTCTATGGTTTCAGAAGAAGCAAGTGATGAAGAAGATGATTCACATGCTGAAAGTAAAGATAACGTTAAAAGTGATGAGGACCAACTTGATATGGAATCCCTTGTAACGCCGCTCCCGAAGGAATTAGGTAAAATGCTGATTACTGCTCATGCCGGCAATACAAAACTATCCTTTGTAAGTGTCGGTTCAGGGGCAATTACAGACTATCATGACGAGGGGATCTCACCTTGGACAGATACAGTTGCTTCTGAATTAAATGACTATTATGGTGACCTTTTTGATTTTCACGTTTCTTCCTATGGAGATATGCACAGCCTGAACTTTATTATTAATGACCATCATAAAGAAGTTGCCTCACTTGAAGGAGACATTTATTTAATAGAGCCGTTAATGGGGAATAACCTTTACCGTGTTGGAACGGATGAAGCCATCATCCATCTCCGTAATTTAATAGGTGAAATTAAAGAACGAAATCCCCACAGTTATATTATTCTCCAGCCCTCTCAACCAATTCCGAATGCAGCAAATTTGCAGGATCATATGGCCGAAATCCGGTTGTACGCTAAGGAAGCATCCATTCCTTATATAAACCACTGGCAGGATTGGCCCTCATATAATGACGAAGAGCTCATGCAGTACATAGCGGAACATGGGTATCCAAATGAAGAGGGACATCAATTATGGGCCGAGAGCATTTTGAGTTGGTTCAAAGATGAATAACTGTAGGCGTATATGAAAATCTTGTTTTTCTGTTTTTTCGACTTCTAGGCCGGGTACTATTGCCAGTCTTCACAAAGTTGATGCAAGTAGAATATAAACCAAACCTTTCCATATCCTAAGAAACTATTATCTTTTTTTACTTAACTCTTTTGAATTTTTACATCTATGAGTAGTTACATAATACAATTAAATTTATTGTATATTTGAAAACAATTTTTCAGGGTGGTATTGTATAACTCAGTTGCAAAATTTGTTGAAAGAGGGCTTTAATTAAAGATTGCTTTAGAAAAGAGGGTGTTTACCTATGTATATCGGTTATCTACGGAATAAAAGCAAACCACAGAAGTTTGCAAGATTATTAGCTAGGACTACTCAGTCATATGGAAATGAATTGGTACATTTTCACCCGGAGGATATAAATATTGAAAAAAGGTTAATAAATGGCCAAGTATTTGAAAATAACCGTTGGCTAACTAAAGAGGTACCTATCCCAAAATTTATTGATATATCAACTTATTGTTTTAAACACAGAAACATTGTCGATTTCCTAAAAGAACAGAGCATACTATCAATAGAACGACGACTAGGTTCCAAGGATGTTGTAAATGAAAAGATTATTGAAGATGGAGAATTTGCTGATTACATTATTCCTTCATCAAATTGTAATGATTTAAATCAATTTTATAGCTTTGTTTATCACCATAAAGAAATTATCATAAAGCCTAAAAATGGTCAAAGAGGTAAGGGCATATTCAAAGTTTCCCTAAATGGGACCGGATACTTATTAAATTACGACCAGGAAGAAGAGTTCCTAAACAAAGAAGAATTAGCTGATTTTTATAGTAAAAAAATAAAAAGAGGTCGGTACATTTTTCAAAAGTGTATCCAATCTTATACTAAAGAAGGAAGCCCGTTTGATTGCCGGATAAGGTTGGAAAAAAACGGTAAAGGTGTTTGGGAAGTAGTTATTTATCTTGTTAGAATTGGTAGTGGGCATAAGGTAGTTTCAAATATTTCACAAGGAGGGAGTGTAAGTAAGCTTATCCCTTTCTTAAAGGCTAATTATGATGACAAGTGGGAACAAATATATATAGATATTAAAGCAATAGCAAATAGACTGCCAGTGAAGTTGGAGGAAATTTTTCAGACTCGGTTAACTGCTTTGGGGTTGGATATTGGTATTGATAAAGATGGTACTATATACCTTTTTGAAACTAATACTACCCCTGGTTCTGAGTTTGCAATGGGAGAACTGGCATTGCTTAAGTCGGCTCACTACAATTATATCTTAAATAACATACAGTAAGATGTATTCTATTCTGTTATTTCAAGAAGGTCATCCTTAAGGATGATCTTTTCTTATTTTCAGGGTCATAGCTTTGCTAATGCTAGTAAATAACAGTCAAAGTTTGTGCTTTGACTATGTTATAATTTGATATTGTTAACATAGTGAACTGTATACTTAATAGTTAGATAGAGAGGCTGTCGTAAAAAGATGAAAAAAATAAAAATCTTGTTCTTTATATACCAAATGGGAGCTGGTGGAGCTGCCAGAACCTTGCTTAATATTATTAATAACCTCGATCGTACTAAATTTGAACCTGTACTTGTGACCTTAAACTTTAACGGATCTTACGAAGGTGAGTTAAAGAGTGATGTAAAGTTCATTAAACTGGATACCAAGAGGCTTAGTAGATCTGTATTTAAATTGGCAAATATAATAAGGAAAGAAAAAATCAACCTTGTATTCAGCACAATACCGAGAGTGAATACCATTGCAGTCCTTGCGACCCGTCTTTCCTTTACAAAAGCAAGATGTATTGTGAGAGAAGCAGATAATTTAAGCGGCGGTTTTTTTACAAAGGTTCAATTAGTAGCCTTTGGATTCGTGTATAAGTGTGCAAACCAGGTTGTATCCTTGTCTGAAGGAGTAAAACAAAATCTTGTAAATCAATATAAACTTAAAGCCAGTGACATTAAAGTAGTTTATAATCCCATAGATATCCCCGCAATTAACGAGAAAATAAAGACGGGTAAAATGCCTGATTCTCACGAGGCTTTATATGATCCTGAGGAAAAAATCCTTATTACTGCAGGCAGGCTTGTTGAACAAAAAGACCAGATAACATTATTACGGGCATTTTCAAACGTTGTTGAATCGATACCAAGCAGGTTGATTATCCTTGGTGAAGGACCGTTGGAAAAGCCTTTGCAAGCAATGGCCAAAGAATTAGGTATTAAGGATAAAGTGCACTTCATAGGTTTTCAAAGTAATCCGTATCAATATTTTCACAAATCTGACCTGTTTGTGTTGTCATCGTTACATGAGGGCTTTAGTCATGTTATAGCAGAGGCATTGGCATGCGCTGCTCCTGTTGTTTCTACCAATTGTAAATCAGGTCCGGAAGAGGTACTTGATAAAGGAAAGTATGGTTATTTATGCGAAGTCGGTGATGCTGAAGAGATGGCATCCCATATAGTGAAAATACTAAGAAAAGACCAGCAAGATTTAAAGAAGATAAAGGAAAAAGGTATGATGCGAGCGGCAGATTTTGATGCTCGTAAAATTGTAAAGACATACGAACAAGTCTTTATAGAAACCCTTTCAAAATAATATCGACTAAATATATTAGAGGTGCAAGAAATGACGGAAACAAAAAAAGTTGTTCATATAACAACTGTTCATCATCCGTTAGATCCGAGGATCTACTACAAACAATGTATGTCCCTGCGTGACGCTGGGTACGAGGTAACTCTTATCGCCCCTTATTCAGAAGACCTCACTCATGAGAATTCTGTACCTGTTAAAACATTTAAAAAACATACTAACCGGTTTGTGAGCATGTTGGTGTCTCCACTTAAGGCTTACAAATTGGCTAAAAGCTTCAAAGCGGATTATTATCATTTTCACGACCCTGAATTACTTCCGGTTGGCTGGTTGCTTAAGAAAAGAAATAACATTGTCATATATGACATTCACGAAGACTATGAAACAGGGATTGTACAGCGGAATTATCTTAACAAACCGATGAGATGGTTGCTAAGCAAGGTATATAAAGGTGTGGAAAAAACTTTGGCGCATTCTATGGAGTTGTGCCTTGCAGAGAAATACTATCAAGAGAAGTACCAGCGTGGAACATGCATTCTTAATTATCCATTGCTGAATAAGCAGCTTCTTTCTTCCAACATTAATCCTGTGGAAGACAAGCTCATCTATACAGGTAACGTAAGAGAAGACCGTGGGGCTCTCATTCATGCTTCTGTCCCTGACATTGACTCTCGCGTTACCGTACATTTCTACGGCCAGTGCTCAGAATCTTTATCTCGTAAAATGGAACAAAACACAAAAGGAGAGCGGATTTTCATTAAAGGTGTAGAGAAATATATTCCTAAAAATGAAATCGATAATGCCTATTTGGAATGTAACTGGCTTGCGGGACTGGCTATTTTTCCTCCTTCAGAGCATTTTAAAAAGAAGGAACTGACCAAGTTTTTTGAATACATGACTTCAGGATTACCCATCATCTGTTCAAACTTTCCGGTATGGAAAGAATTTATTGATAAGTATGAATGTGGTATTACTGTAGATCCATACAACAAAAAAGATATCAAAAATGCGATCCGGTTCTTGCGTGAAAACCCGGCAAAGGCTAAATTGATGGGTGAGAAGGGAAGGAAAGCTGTACTCGATGAGTTGAACTGGAGAGTTGAAGAGCGTAAGTTAATCAACTGGTATAAAAACTTAGAGGTAAACCAATAAGGGGTGGCAGTATGACTAGTGACAAATTGGAAGTAGCACCGCTTGTGTCTGTCATCACTCCCGCCTATAATGCTGAACGATTTATTGCACAAACGATTGAATCCGTAATAAATCAGAGTTTTCATGATTGGGAAATGATTATTGTAGATGATTGTTCAACTGACCGAACAATAAGTATCATCAAAGATTTCGCTAATCGTGATAGACGCATTCAAGCTATTCAACTTTCTGATAACAGCGGGGCAGCCATAGCGAGAAACGAAGCTATAAACAAAAGCAGAGGTCGGTATTTAGCTTTCCTTGACAGTGATGATCAATGGCTTCCCGAGAAACTCGAGAAACAACTGGGTTTCATGAAAGAAAAAGGTGCAGCGTTTTCGTTTACGGATTATATTTTCATTGATGAAACTGGTAAAGAGACAGGTGCAGTAACCGAGGTGCCAGAGTGTGTTTCATATAAAGACTTGTTAAAAGAAAACATGATTGGTTGCCTGACTGTTATGATTGACAGAGAAAAAACCGGATACGTAAAAATGATTGATATTCGGACCAGGCAAGATTATGTATTGTGGCTTGAATTATGCAAACGTGGCTTTAACGCCCTGGGACTTCAAGAACCTTTGTCTAAATATAGAGTAGTTGAAGGTTCTGTTTCCAGTAATAAGATGAAAATGGCAAAGCAAAACTGGAAAGTTTACAGGGAAATTGAGAAGTTGAATCTCGTTAAAAGCATATGGTATTTCTTGAATTATCTTTATTTTAAAGTGAGGAAATACTCCGCTCTATAATTTAGATTGGATTTTGTAGTATTGAACAATAGGATTGGCGGTGTAGGGCTAAGGTTATGAATAAATACTTAGAAGAGTTATTGAAGCGTAAAGATCTCTTAATGTATCTTGTGAAATCCGGGTTAAAAGCAGAAAATCGAAATAGCTATTTAGGGTATTTTTGGTGGCTTCTCGATCCTCTGCTTAATGTGCTCGTTTATTTTTTCTTAATTGCTATTGTATTGGATCGTGGTGGTGATGATAAAGCTCAATTTGCCGTTTTCCTTGTAATTGGCCTTGTGGCTTGGCGTTGGATGAATACAACGGTTAATACCTCAGCTAAATCCATTATTAAATATACCTCGATCATAAATCAGGTTTACTTGCCTAAATCTATTTTCCCTTTATCGATGACGTTTACCCAAGGTGTTAATTTCGTATTTGGGTTAGTAGTTGTAGCGATCTTTCTCGCTGTATTCGGCGTAGTTCCTGGATGGCAGGTTGTTTACTTGCCAATCATAATTTTGGTGCAGTTGTTGTTTCTTTTAGCAATCAGTTTAGCTGTAGCGTACGTTTGTGTTTTTATCAGAGATATCGATAACATCCTTTCTCATGTACTTAGAGTGTTCTTTTATGCTTCTCCTATTATCTGGGAAGGGGGGAGGTTGCCTGCAGAGTATGCATGGATTGTAGCTATAAATCCAGTAGCTATTATCGTTGACTCTTACAGGGCTGTCCTCATGTACCAAACCGATCCGCAATTCGGAGGATTATTTGTTATTGCAGTGTCTTCTGCTCTTATCATTTGCGCATTGGTTTATCACTACAGTAAAAATGAACACAAGATTATTAAAGCTTTATAAAATGAGGGAATGTTATGTCTTTAAAAAACAGTATGGTTGACCAACTGGCGGATGAACATAAAGAAGTTGTTTTGCGAGCTCAAGATCTAGGAGTGTCCTTTAATTCAGGTTTCCGCAAAGATGACTATAAGTCCCATGTGATTGATTTTTTTAGTAAGGATAAAGACAAAACAAAGTCATCTAACAAGACGGTATGGCCACTTAAAAATATTAGTTTCGAAGGTTATAAAGGGGAAATTTTAGGCATTATCGGTTCAAATGGAGCGGGAAAAACTACCCTATGTAAGCTTTTGTCCGGTATTCTTAAACCTGATGAAGGAAGTGTCACAGCGGACGGGCGAGTATCCGCTTTGTTCTCGCTGGGTATGGGATTCAATAAAGAGTTGACAGGCAGAGAAAACATTTATTTAAACGGTATGATGATTGGTATTGAAAAGGAAAAGATCACTCAATCAATTGAAGATATTCATGAATTTTCAGGTTTGGGGGATTTTATTGACAGACCAATGAAGACTTATTCCAGTGGCATGAAAGCGAGACTGGGCTTTAGTGTAGCTGCTTTTCTTGAGCCGGAAATCTTAATACTTGATGAAGCATTGAATACCGGAGACGCTGCATTTGGTCGTAGAGCAGCAGAGAAAATGAAAGAGCTGGTGTCGAAAGCGAAGATGGTTATTCTGGTAACCCACAGCCTTCGTTATGCCAGGAAAAATTGCGATCGCCTTATTTGGCTGGACAACGGGTCAATTAAAGATATAGGGGAGCCAAAGGATATATTAAAAAAATATAAAGCAACCATTCCTCCGCCAAAGAGGAGGATGAATAAAAAGCTCGAGCTTAAAAAGACCGAGGCTCACCTCAAAGATAGCACTGTTATTAACGCGAAAAATGTGAGCATCTCATTTAAACATAAGAAAGAAACACACTGGGCTTTAAAGGACGTTAATTTCAATATTAAGCAAGGGGAAGTAGTGGGAATTATAGGACATAACGGGGCTGGTAAAAGCACCCTTTGCAAAGTGCTTACCAATATTCTGGCTCCTGACGGAGGATCCATCAAAATCAATGGAGAAACGTCATCCCTATTAGGCTACGGAACGGGATTTAATGACCAGTTGACGGGAAGGGATAATATTTATCTAAACGGAATGTTACTGGGTATACCTAAACAAAGGGTAGAAGGTGACAGCCCCAAAATCATTGCGTTTTCAGAGTTGGAAAAGTCAATTGATAAACCGGTGAAAGGGTACTCAAGTGGTATGAGGGCAAGGCTGGGATTCAGTATTGCAGCCACTCTGCAACCGGATATTTTCATTATAGACGAAGCCCTTTCTACAGGGGACGCTGCATTCAAACAGAAGGCAAGTGAAAAAATTCAGGAAATGATGGAGAATGCAAAAGCGGTCATTATTGTTTCTCATAGCATGAAGTTTGTGGAAACTGTCTGTACCCGAGCCATTTGGATGGAAAAAGGTCAAGTGAGGGGAGACGGAGTTGCTGAAGAGGTTGTAAGTCAATATAGGGAATCCGTTCAGGCAAAGAAACAGCAGGTTAAATAGTAAAATTAAAATGAAAAATTTTGGCGGTGTTCGTATGCTTCGTATGTTTAAAAAAGGGATAACAAATAGCGTGGATTTATTGCTTTACAAAGTGTTAAGCACAAAGCAGAAACAACAAATTGCCAACCTATTCACTCAGGAACAAAAGAACAGGCTAAAGAGGATCATTAAGCCTGGTACAAACAGAAATCAAGTAAGGAAGATCGAGCGCTTGAAGTATCGTCTTTATAACCTTGGATTTACGAAAAAGGGGCTAAAAGACCTTGAAGACATTGTAAAGTCCGGTGAAGATGCTTATTTAACGAGGCTCGCTGCTTGGGAATTGGCAACCTGGCACGCTAACACCTACAGTGTGGAAGGCGCTAAAAAATGCTTAAGGTTTATAGATGTTGCTATTAAAAGCGACCGAGATAAAAGTAATTTGAGAAGAGCTGCCATCCTTAAAGCGGAAAGTTATAACCTGTTAGGTGAAAGTGGTAAAGCTAAACAGTTGATTGAACAAGCCTTGTCTTTATCTAAACACCCTGATCTGTACCTCGCTGCTGCAAGTTTGGAAGGCGATGCATCTAAAAGGATTGATTGGATTAATAAAGCTCTTGAGAAGCATGACTATACAGAGATCTTTTTAAAGGAAGGCAAAGGCAAGACACTTTACGATCGAATCGGAAGTAAAGCGGGACAAGCTGAAATTACTGCTTCTGTACAACCAAGAGTAACTGTTGTTGTGCCCGCATACAACGCTGGAGAAAGTATAAAAACGGCTATCGAATCCCTTTTAACACAAACATGGGAAAACCTTGAAGTTTTAGTGGTGGACGACTACAGCACAGACAATACAGTAGAAATCGTTCAAGAATATGTAGAAAAAGATCCACGAGTGACATTGATAAAAGGAACTGCCAATAACGGAGCTTATGTTTCCAGAAACCTTGCTTTAAAACAGGCATCGGGAGACTTTGTTACGATTAATGATGCTGACGACTGGTCTCACCCACAAAAAATTGAAGTGCAGGCCCGGCATTTAATGAAAAATCCTCAAGTAATAGGTAACTTTTCACAACAAGCACGAGCTACAGAGGATCTGAAGTTTTATCGAAGAGGGAAGCCGGGTATTTATATTTTCAAAAACATGTCTTCTCTTATGTTTAGAAGAAAAGAAGTAATGAGTTCATTAGGTTATTGGGACTGTGTTCGCTTTGCGGGTGATTCCGAGTTTTTAAAACGATTGAAAGTTTTATTTGGAGAAAAGGCTATAGTTGAATTAAAGTCCTCTCTTCTTTCTTTCCAAAGGCAATCGGATTCCTCTTTAACTGGTCATTCTGCTTTTGGATTCCCTGGATATTTTATGGGTGTAAGGAAAGAGTATGACGAAGCAAATACCTTTTATCATCAAACGGTACCTAAAGAAAAACTCTATTATGAGTTTCCTCAAAAAAACAGACCCTTCCCAGCACCGGAGCCGATGTGGCCGAAAGGCGAAAAAAAGCAAGATGGAGCGCGCCACTTTGATGTTATCATTGCATCGGAGTTCAGGTTGCTCGGTGGAACAAACATGTCAAACATTGAAGAAATAAAGGCTCAAAAAGCGAAAGGTCTTCGAACAGGGTTAGTTCAACTGTCTCGTTATGATTTAAACTCAGTGGATGCAATGAACCCAAAAGTTCGTGAATGGATTGACGGAGATAAAGTCCAAGTTGTCTCCTATGGGGAAGAAGTAAGTTGTGATGTTTTGATTGTACGTCACCCCCCAATATTGCAGGAGTGGCAAAAGTACATTCCTACTATAGAAGCTAAGCATACACACGTCATTGTAAATCAACCACCAAAGCGAGATTATAGTGACAACGGAGAAACTCTTTATACAATTGACGCCTGTGTTGGCCACATGCAAGAATATTTCGGTTCAGCCGGAGTGTGGGCTCCTATCGGTCCGCAAATTAGAGATGCCTTATTAGTCCACCATGAAAAAGAACTGAATCAAGTCGAAGTAGATGAAGAAGATTGGGTTAATATTATTGACGTGTCGGAATGGAGAAGGTCAACATTACCAAGACAAGCATCGAGTATAAAGGTAGGGCGTCATTCGAGAGATCAATACGTAAAGTGGCCAAATGATAAGGACCAACTTTTAAAAATCTATCCTGATTCTAATAAATACGAAATTCATGTTTTGGGTGGTTGTTCCGCCCCGAAGAAAGTACTAGGTAATATTCCTTTAAATTGGAAGGTAAAAGAGTTTGGCGAGATCCACCCGAAAGATTTTTTAGCAGATCTTGATGTTTTTGTTTATTATACACATCCTGATTGGGTAGAGGCGTTTGGAAGGGTTATATTCGAAGCCATGGCTGCAGGGGTCCCTGTTATTATTCCACCTTCGTATAAAGAGTTGTTTGGAGAAGCTGCGATTTATGCAGAGCCCGATGACGTCCAAGAAAAGATAAATGAGCTTATGAAAAAGCCACAGTTGTATAACGAACAAGTGGAAAAAGCTTTTGTATATGTCAATCGTCACTTTGGATACGAGAAACATGCTTCTAGATTGGAGAGCATTTCAAATGGAAAGTTCAGGTCACGGCCGGCCAAATAGCATGCATGAAAATGAACAAAAGAATAAAGACCGGCAATGCAGGTTAGAAGAATTGAATAGTGAGATTGCTACTCTTGAAAGGGAAAATAGGTTAAATAAGAACGAGTTGAGAAGCCTTGAATCTGAATATCAGGCTATTAAGCGAAGCAGGGCCTGGTTGACTTTAAAAGGATGTAAACGAATAGCGAAGCTTTCCGTTCAACTCATGCTTCGAAGAAAGAATTTCAAACAAGTGTTTAGTTCATCCTGGAAGAAGAACAATGCTAAACAAAAGATTAAAAAAATTAAATACAAACTCTATGAATCCGGATTTTCATTAAAAGCTTTAGAAGAATTAAATACTCTTTTTAATAAAGCAGATAACAAAATATTAAGAAACGAAACAGCTTGGGAACTAGCCTTGTGGCATGCAAATCAACAAAACTTTACTGATGCGGAAAAAGCACTTCACTATCTTAATGAAATAAATAGAAACGGGATTAGACGGGAGTTCCAGAAGAAGATAGGGATTGTTGAAGCAGAGTGTTTACATCTCATTGGTAAACCATCTGAAGGAATAGATCTTTTGGAAAGCATAATGGTAAAGAATAATCACCCGGATCTGTTTCTTGCAAGGGCAAGTTTGGCATCAAACGAAGAAGAGCGTTTGAAATGGATTAACAATGCACTTACCAATTACGGGTTAAAGCAGATAAGCAAAACGGATAAAAAGGGAAGAACGTTGTATGATTCTTTAACATGTGCTGTTTCCGGAGTCAATTTACAAGGAAGTAGCGACCCTCTTGTTACAGTCATCATACCTGCTTATAATGCAGAGGGTGTTATTTCCACTTCCATAGAGAGCATACTCAAGCAAAGTTGGCGAAATATAGAAGTTATTGTGGTGGATGATTGCAGTACAGATGAAACGAAATCAATTGTAAAAGCATACTCCACAAAAGATCGAAGGATTAAATTAGTTGAAGCAAAAAAAAATGGGGGAGCTTACGCAGCAAGAAATCTTGCTATAGATCATTCTAAAGGAGATTTTATTACGATCAATGATGCAGATGATTGGTCACATCCTGAGAAGATAGCGATCCAGCTTTCTCATTTACTCGAGAACCCTTCAGTTATAGCGAATACTTCAGAACAGGCGAGAACAACAGAAGAGTTAGTATTCTATCGGCGTGGAAAGCCGGGAAACTATATTTTTGCAAACATGTCTTCCCTTTTATTCCGACGGGAACCCGTATTAAAAGAATTAGGGTATTGGGATACTGTCCGCTTTGGTGCAGATGGTGAATTTAAGCGTCGATTAAAGCTTATATTTGGCGATAATGCTGTTGTTGATTTAAAAACAGGACCTTTATCATTTCAAAGACAAACGGAAGGGTCTCTTACAGGAAATGATGTTTTTGGCTTTCACGGATACTTTATGGGGGCAAGGAAGGAGTATTTTCACAGTTATTCTAACTACCATCAATCCGGCAAGTCACTTTACTATGACTTTCCTTTAAATATACGTCCTTACCCTGTTCCTGATTCTATGAAAGTGAAAAGAGAAACAAGAGAGAGAAGGCGTCATTTAGATGTTGTTATTGCATCTGAGTTTCGTTTAATGGGCGGGACGAACATGTCCAATGTTGAGGAGATTAAAGCTCAGAAAAGAGAAGGTCTTCGTACAGGTTTAATTCAAATGAATCGTTACGATTTTACTTCCAGAAAAGAAACAAATCCTGCTATTAGGGAACTAATCGACGGTGACCAAGTGCAAATGTTGGTATACGGTGAGAAAGTAAGTTGCGATGTTCTTATTATCCGCCATCCTCCTGTTCTTGAGGAGTGGCAACGATATCTCCCTGATGTTGAAGCGAAATCCATCAAGGTAATTGTGAACCAGCCTCCTAAAAGAGAATATAGCAAAGGTGGGGGGACGCTTTACCGAATTGAAAAGTGTGCAAAGAACCTGGAGAAATATTTCCGCAAGCCGGCCACTTGGTATCCAATCGGTCCACTAGTCCGTGAAACACTGTACAAATACCATCATAAAGAATTAAAGTCGATCTCACTATCAGACGAGGATTGGGTGAATATTATTGATGTAGAGGAATGGCAAAGGACAACCCGTCCCTCTCATTCAAACACGATAAAAATCGGCAGACATTCCCGTGATCAATATGTAAAATGGCCTTCCAGCAAAGAAGAAATTTTGAAGGTTTATCCGGAAGAAGATCCATATGAGGTCTTTATACTTGGGGGAGCCAATGCTCCAAAAAAGGTGATGGGAGAACTTCCGACTAATTGGCGTGTAATGGAGTTTGGTCACGTTCATCCGAGGCACTTTCTAAAAAATCTCGATGTATTTGTTTATTATACACATCCGGATTGGGTGGAAGCATTCGGAAGAGTCATCTTCGAAGCCATGGCTGCCGGAGTCCCTGTTATCATTCCGCCACAGTATAAAGAACTCTTCGGTGATGCGGCTATTTATTCAAGTCCTGAAGGGGTCAGAGAAGAGATTGACCGGCTGATGAATGATGATCGTTATTACAAAAAACAAGTAGAAAAAGCAAAAACATTCGTCGATCTTCACTTTGGATACACGAAGCATCTAAAAAGAATTTCTTTTAAACCTGAATAAAGGGGGGTGGTCAGATGGAAGAAACACAGAAAAATAAAAAAGATGACCTGTATGTGGAAAATGAACGAGAAGCGGAGCTTGTGGAGGAATTATTTGAAAAAGAATCACAATTGCAAACACTACACGTTCAATCAAAGCAGATAAATAAAAGAAAAGCTCAAATTGAAAACAGCAGGTTATGGAAATTGATAAAGCCTTTGAGATACTTAAAGCATAAATTAGGCTCCCCTTTCAATCGTAACCGCAAAGATGAGGCTTTTGATTGTTTAAAAAAGGAAAATGAAGAGCTTGTTCAGGAAATAAAAGAAACTAAACAAATCCTTCACAAACAAAATGTACAAATAATGTCCTTAAAAGCAGATCAAACTCCCTTTGATCGTGACCACCTCAAGGACCAGCTTAAAAGAGCAAAAAAAGATGGTTCAGTCATTGATTATATTGAAGAGTTAAGTAGGTTAAAACAATGCAGGGATTACGAGTTTGTTTCTCTCCTTCACTATGCAGGACGACTGTTCAGGAGAGATTTATCAGACTATAAAAGTGTAGCTTACCAGAAGATTCTTACTGGTCTGAATAGCTGTGAAACACCTGAATACATCGTTCGCCATGGGGAGAACAACGGGGACTTTTCACTATCCTCCGTTTCGTCTTTTCGTCAAGGATTAACAGTAAGGGCGAGAAAAAGGCAACTAGATCTGCTACCAGAAGGCTTTTTGGACGATAAAGTGACAGCTTTCGAATTTTTAGACCACTTAGGATTGAAAAGACCATGGGTGTCTAAAGCTTACGATCGTTTACACCTACCCGAAAAAACAGGGGTGGTAATTAAACCTGTTAAAGGGGCAGGTTCTAGAGGTGTTTATCTAGTCTTAAATAATGACAGCATTCGTGATATCAAAAGAGGTCGCACACTCGGAAGCCAGGAGCAGCTTCGTGAGAGTATGGAAGAAGACCTCAAATTAAAATGGGTTTCAGAAGACCGGTGGGTTTTGGAGGAACTTATTTTAGAGGATGCATCAAATACTACCCCTGCAAGAGATCTTAAGTTTTATACGTTTTATGGAGAAGTTGCCCTCGTTTTAGAAGTAGTAAGATCTCCGGAACTGAAGTATTGCTGGTGGCTGCCTGATGGAAAACGCATCGAGACAGGTAAATATAGTCATGAATTATTTATTGGAAAAGGCTTTAGAGAAAAGGACATAATAGTGGCCTCTGAATTGAGCAAGAAAATTCCTTCACCTTTTGTAAGAATTGATTTTCTTGCTACTAACGATGGCTTGGTTTTTGGAGAATTCACTCCAAAACCTGGGAATTATGAAGAATTTAATGAGGCAATAGATCAAAACCTGGGAGAGGCTATGTTGCGAGCTGAAAATCGTTTGTTTTATGATCTATTAAATGGTAAGAAATTCGACTATTTCCTAAAGAAATTGACATAAATGGATAGGTCAAATAGACTGATTGCAGTAAGCTTAATACAATACAAGAAATTATTCAAGATTAATAGATAGTAGGTGGCAATTTTAATGGTTGAAAATCAAGTCTCGTGGCTTCCACACCTGACAGAGGAAATTGTATCTGATGCGAGGGGCCCTGAATTAGACGCATATGCAATAGCGCTGGAAGGCTGGAGAAGAGGGCTTACGTTAAGGTGGCATGCAAAGGATTCTGAAAAGTTCAGTGAAATGGATACCTGGTTTGTAGATCGTCCGGGCAAACTATTCAGTTTAAGTTCTGAAGATAAAACACACTATTTCTTTAGAACACGAGGAGATAAAGTTACAAATGAAGCTGTAAGGATTGGGGGAGACAAAGAAGAGACTAAAAAACACTTGATTAAAGCAGGTGTCCCTACCCCAAAAGGTAAAAGATTTAAGGATAGTAAAGGCAATCAAGAAGAAATTATAAAATACGCATCTGAAATAGGTTTTCCTGTTGTTGTTAAGCCAACAGATGGTAGTTTTGGAAGAGGTGTAATAACAAACCTTCTAGAAGAACCTGAATTAGTGCAAGCTCTACATTACTTAAATGTTCAGTTAGGATTTAATGATATTATAATTGAGCAACATGTTAAAGGTGAGGATCTAAGAATCTATGTAGTTGGTGACAAGGTAGTTGGTGCAATTAAGAGAGTTCCTGCCAATGTTATAGGTGATGGTGTAAATACAATAAAAGGACTAATTGACCTTAAGAATCAAGAGAGAAAAAAGAACCCGCGACTTATAAGCTGCCCAATAAAAATAAATGATGATATGAAATACTTTATTAATAGTAACAATTATACTTTTACAAGCATACCGGCAAAAGGAGAGCTTGTATATTTAACTAATAAGAGCAATATATCAATAGGTGGTGATCCCTACGATGTCCTCGACGAAGTTTCTGTAATTGTTAAAGAAACTGCAATTGCTGCCTTGAACTCAGTTCCAGGGTTAGTTCAAGGTGCTGTTGATCTTATGGTAGATAAAGAGGAGGGAAAATATAATGATAAAGTAGAAGTCATTGAATTGAACCCAAGCGCACAAATTGGATCTTTATTATTCCCTATTAAAGGGAAATCTAGAGATGTTCCAAGTGCCATTATAGAATATTATTTCCCGGAAACAATTGGTACAAAAACTGATTATGATAAAATTTATTTTTCACTGACTGATGTCCTGGAACCTCTAGTTTCAAGAACGTCTTCAATTGCTACAGTATCCCCGGCACCCCTTGGTAAGATCTATGCTTCTAAATACACCGTTAAAGGAAATGTGCAAAACATATCCTACCATAGGGGTTTAAGAAAACAGGCTTTTGAAAGAAAGTTAAGTGGATTTGTAAAAAATCTAAGTAATAGTGATATAGAAGTAGTGGTTCTAGGTACCTGTAAAGAATCTATTGATGATTTTAAAAATGCATTGTTAGAAGATCCGGAACGTTCTGCAGTCTATGAGATTATCCAAGAAGATTGGACTGATCCTGTAAAAATCGGATTTGAAGTTAAAGCGGATTTAAAAACTCAGATAGAACAATTTAGATTTATGAAACAGCAGATGAGTAATTTAAAAAGAGAACTTCGTGACATAGAGAAACACAATAAAAAGTTTACAAAAAGCTTCTCTTGGAGAATAACATTTCCTTTCCGGAAGCTAAATGACTTAGTCAAGTTCCTAAAGAGAAAGGTAGGCTAGAGAATTATTATGACAGAGCTTAAGTATAATTGGCTGCCTCACTTGAATGGAAAAGCAATTGTTCCTTCAGCAGCAAGAGGCGATAAGCTTAGCATGTATTCTATAGCTTTGGAAGGCTGGAGAAGAGGCCTGGAATTAACTTTTTATTCACATAAACGAGGGAATAAAATTGAAGTAACATATAGTCTCAGGAACAATGAAAAAGTCCACCATTTTGCTGTATCTAAAGGGGATTTAGTCACCCCTCAAACAATGAAAATAGCAAAAAGTAAAATTCTTACTAAAGAAAAATTAATTAATGCCGAAGTCCCGGTTCCTCGTGGTAAAGAATTCAGTGAGGGTTCTACAGATGACGAAATTTTACAAAGATCATCAACTTTAAATTTCCCTATAGTTTTAAAGCCTACTAATGGAAACCTAGGGAAAGGAGTAATTGCAGGGATAAACACCCTTGAAGAACTGAGTGATTCTCTTAAGTATGTAAGAGGAGAACTTGGTTTCAAAGATGTTATTGTGGAAGAGTTTGTTGAAGGCGATGAATATAGAGTGTATGTAGTAAAAGGTGAAGTTATTGCTGCTACAAATAGAGTACCTGCTAACATCATAGGTGATGGTGTTTCTACAGTAAAAGAACTCATTGAAAAAAAGAATAAAGAAAGGAAGAGAAACCCAAACTTAAGTAGCAGATTAATTAAAGTAGATAAGGAACTAATAAGGAATCTTGATCAAGGAGGCTATTCACTGGAAAGTATATTGGGAAAAAATGCTCAATTCTATCTAAGGAGAACAAGTAATATTTCTACAGGCGGAGATCCAATTGATGTTACAGATGACTTAACGAATAATATTAAAGATATAGCAACAAGAGCGTGCGAGACTATAGGTTTAATTCAAGGTGGCATAGACATTATAGTAAATAAAGAAAAAGATACAGGTTATGTCATTGAGGCAAACACTAGGGCCGGCATAGGAATGCATTTATTCCCAATGGTTGGTGAAGCTCGTGATATTCCTTCCTTTATAATAGATTGTTACTTCCCTGAAACCAAAAATAATAAAAAAAACAACTCTAAAAAACAGCAATTACTTTACTTTGATTTTGAAACAATATTCCAAAAGTTAAATGATAGAACTTTAGAGGAAATTAAGGTACCTTCAATATATTCAGAAACTTTGATGTTTAAAAGTATTCTCATACAAGGTGATGTTTGCAAAGCGAATTATTATAGGTGGCTAAAGAGAAAGGCACAGAAGTTAGATATCAGTGGCTCACTGGAAAGGAAATCTCCTAATGAGATTCACTTAGTTACGGTGGGGAAAAAGAAAGATGTAGAGGGTTTAGTAGAGATTATTCAAACAGAGGAGCCCACTAATATTGAGATCGATGATGTAGAAGTTTCCTCATGGTCAAAACCAGTGAAAATTGGATTCGAATTAATAAAAGAAAATAATAACATAAAAAAAATTGAACAAAATCTTAGAAATGAACAAAAGATTAACTTCCAAATGAAAAAGGAGTATTTAGAAGATATTGCAAAGTTGAGGAATCAAAAGAAAAAAGCCGAGAAAAAGTACAATAGCGTTATTAAAAGTAAAACTTGGAGGTACACCTCTCCAATACGTAAATTTGCTAAAAAAATGCTTAATTTAGTTAAATAAAATATGATAGGAGGTACTTAAATGGAGAGCATCCAATCAATTAGCCTCCCACATTTAACCAGTGAAACAGTAAAAGGTGCCAGAAAAACAAAGCTTTGTGCCTATGCAGTAGCACTTGAAGGGTGGAGAAGGGGCTTAAAGTTAAAATGGTATACCATTGATAGTGGGAAGTTTGATAACATGATTACATTTGGAGTTAATCCACCAGGAAGACTTTTTTCACTTAGTTCTGAAGGAAGAACGCATTATTTTTTTAGAACTAGAGGGGATAAAGTTACAAATGAAGCTGTTGAAATAGGGTCTGATAAAGATGAGACAAAAATATTGCTATCAAAAGCTGGTGTTCCTGTTCCAGAAGGACATGTATTTTCTGAAAATGTTTCTAATGAAGAAATTTTATCCCTATCAACAGAGATAAACTTTCCTGTTGTACTTAAACCACTAAATGGTAGTCTGGGGAATGGCGTTATCACTAATATTAGAAACCCTATAGAGCTTAAGAAAGCACTGAAGTATGTTCGTTTAGACCTGGGGTACCTCGAAGTAATCGTGGAAAGATATGTACCTGGAGATGAATATAGAGTATATGTAGTTGAAGATAAGGTCATTGCTGCTTATAATAGGTTGCCTGCTAGAATTATTGGTGATGGAAATCTTACCATTTTCGAATTAATTGAATTAAAGAATAAAGAAAGAAAAAAGAACCCACGTCTCTTTAGCTGTCTAATTGAAATTGATCAAGAAACATTAGACTTTATTAATGATGCTGGCTACGACCTGGATAGCATACCAGGAAAAGGGGAAGAAATTTACCTAAAGGAAAAAACCAATGTTTCAGCAGGTGGAGATCCCGTTGACGTTACAGATGAACTTGATAAAGAAATTAAGCAAATTGCTATAGATGCTGTTAATGCAGTCCCCGGTTTGTACCATGGCGGGGTTGACATCATTATAGATACCAGTAACCCCGAAAAACAATCTGGAGTAGTTATTGAGTTAAACCCTACTGCACAAATAGGTGGTATTCTTTTCCCTGTTAAAGGCAGAGCTAGAGATATTCCAAGTGCGATTATTGATTATTATTTTCCGGAAACAAAAGAAAATAAAAAGAAAAAGTCGGACTTCTATTTTGATTTAAATACTGTTTTAGAACCATTACAAAGTAGGTCAGCCGTGGAGGTTGAAGTTTCTCCCGCGCCAATTGGGAAAGTTCATGGAAGGAAATACAAAATTTCAGGTTCAGTCAGGTCTGTAAGATTTCAAAAATATATAAAAAAAGAAGCACTTGACAGAAATTTGCATGGATATATTAATAGCCAAATGGACGGTTCTATAGAGGTTATTATAGCTGGTACAAATAAAGATGTGGTTCATAACTTTAAAGAGATTATTACTCAACATGAGATGAATGTAAAGATAAAAAAAATTACAGAAGAAAATTGGAAAGAGCCAGTAAAAGTGGGATTTGAAATAAGTGAAGGTATGAACTTATCAAGTATAAAATCAGTAGAGTCATCTCTCAAAAAGATGGAGAAAGAAATAAAAAAAGTAGAGAAAGAAAAAAGGAAATTAGAAAAATCAAGTATTCAAATTGAGCTTAGTAACTCATGGAAATATACTTCGATTTTTAGAAAAATAAGTACACTATTTAATATCGTTGCATGGTTTAAAAAAGTTACTAATTAATTTTAATAAAGGTGTGAGTATTCTAGTGAGCTCAAATAAAAAAAACTGGCTGCCTGGAGTAACAAACGATGTTGTTTATGATGCCAGAGGTACTACTCTTTGCCCTTATGTTATTGCGCTGGAAGGCTGGAGAAGAGGACTTATTCTAGAGTGGCACTCCAGTGAGACTACTAAAACAGATATAACTACAGTTGGAAACAAGAAGTTACCTGCCAGATTGTTCTCACTGGCATCAGATAAACAAACTCATTTCTTCTTTCGTTCACGGGGAGATGAGGTAACTGAGGAAGCGATCGAAATATGCAAAGATAAAAACCTTACTAAAGAATACCTTAAAAGATTTGGTGTTCCATCCCCTGAAGGTAGGAGGTTTACTGAGAAGCATACAAATGAAGAAGTGTTAAGCTATGCTTGTGATATAGGATATCCTCTAGTGTTGAAGCCTACCAATGGTAGTTTAGGAAAGGGAGTTATTGCTAATATCCTAGATGAAAAGGGATTATTAGGGGCACTAGGGTATGTAAAGGATGAACTGGGATATTCTGATATTATATTAGAAAAATATATTGAAGGAACTGAGTATCGAGTCTATGTTGTTAATGATCAAGTTATTGGAGCAGTTGAAAAATTACCACCTAATGTTACCGGTGACGGATCAAAAACCATTGAAGAACTTATTAAGATAAAAAATAAAGAAAAAAAAGATAATCCACATTTATCTAAGCGTCATATTAAGATTGATTACGAAGTTGTCCAATGCATCGAGTATGGTGGATACAGCCTTAATAGTGTACTTGAGGATGGTAAAACAATTTACCTCAGAAAGAAAAACAGCCTTTCATCCGGAGGAGAGCCGGTTGATGCAACTGATAAATTATCTGATAAGGTAAAGAAAATAGCCGTGGATTCTCTTAAAGCAATCCCTGACCTCCCTCAAGCGGGTTTAGATTTGATTGTTGATCATAGAAACAATACGGCTGCAGTAATTGAAATCAATGCAACTGCAATGATCGGGTCACACTTATTTCCGGAAAAGGGGTTAGCTCGTGATATTCCTTCCGCAATAATAGATTATTACTTTCCAGAGTCCAAAGGAGTAGAAAAAGCTAGTCTTTCCTTTGATTTTAATAGTATCAAAGCTCCTTTTGAGTCTTCATTGGTTGAAGAACTTAAGATCCTTCCGGCAGAACAGGGAAAACTTTATGCAAAAAAATATATCGTTAGTGGAAAAGTTCAAAAAGTCGGGTATAGACAATGGATTCGAAGGAAAGCTCTACAGCAAGGTTTGCATGGTTATACGAGGAATTTGAAAAACGGTCGTGTAGTAGTTGTAGTTGCAGGTACAGACGAAACAAAAGTAAGCAATTTTAAATCTACCTGTCATAAAGGTCCCAGTAAAGCCGCAGTGCAGAGAGTTACAGAGTACAGTTGGGAAAAGCCTTTAAAAACAGGTTTCGAAATTAAAAATGATGCATATAAAACAAAGAAACAAAAAGAAAAAAACGTTTTAGCGCCAGAGAGAACAGACCTCAAGGTTGAATTAGAAAAGTTAAAAAAAGAAAATTCCAGGATAAAAAGTAGTAAATCATGGAAATATACATTACCTTTAAGGAAGGTATTAAAAAAACTTAATGCAAAATAATTACACGTATCCTTTCTTGATACTCAGGGAGTGTGTTAAATGAATAAAAGTAGGAAAATAACTTTATGTGCAACAGGAGATATATTACTTCATAAACGATTATTTAAAAAGGCGAAGAGAATATTAGGAGGGTATGATTTTAATCCTCAGTTAGAACAGGCAAAGCCACTTTTTGACCAAGGAGATATAACGATAGTTAATCAAGAGTCTATTATTGCAGGGGAGTCTATTGGTTTATCTTCTTTCCCTAAATTTAACAGCCCTATTGAAATTGGCAGTACTCTAAAAGACTATGGCGTTGATATGGTGAATATAGCAAATAACCATGTTTTAGATCGTGGAGAAGAAGGTTTGTTAAAGTCTATTGAAAACCTAGACGAACTTGGGCTATCTTACGTTGGTGCATATAAATCAGTTTCAGATCAAGATGATTTACGGGTAATAAATAAAAATGGACTTAGGGTTTGTTTCTTATCTTATACAAGGGGTACAAATAATATAAAAGTACCTGACGATAAATCATTTATGGTAGATAAATTTGTACCTGCAAAATTGAAAAAGATTAAAGACAAGGTTAAATCTATTAGAAACAATGATATTGCAGATGTGATTGTAGTTTCTTTGCACTTTGGAAAAGAGTATCATTTGAACCCTTCTGCAGAGCAAAAAGAAGTGTCTGCCGATCTATCGGATGCAGGAGCGGATATTATATTAGGTCACCATCCTCATGTACTGCAACCTTTTGAATATATATTAAATTCTCGTGGTAAGCGTACATTTGCAGCTTACTCACTGGGGAATTTTTTCACTGGTCAAGAGGGGCTTTATAGACAAATTGGAGGGTTCTTATCTATAGATGTTGAAAAACCTTCAAAAAACAGTACAATGTTAAAGATAGATAAGCCTAAGTTAAAACTAACATTTGTCGATAGTACTGATAATCGTGATTTTAAATTGTCTCTTTTCGAAGATATTGTTAATAATAGACAAGTAATAAAAACAGATATGGGTGAGTTTAACTCACATGAAGTATATGAAGAACTCAAAACTAGGCTTTCTCAATGGGTTCCTGACATGGATATTTCATAAAATTCCCCCTATGGAGTACGGAGTATTAGCAGAAAAGTGGTGTTGACTTATGCAAAGAAAAACAATAGGGATACTTGGTGGTATGGGGCCTGCCGCTACAGCAGAATTATTCAATATCATTATTGATAATACGATTGCAGAGACTGACCAGGATCATATAAGTACAATTGTGATTAATGATCCACAAGTCCCTGATCGTACTAAATTCATTTTAGGAGAGGGGAAGAGCCCTGTACCAAAATTATTAGAAAATCTTAAGAAATTATATCTTATTGGTGCTGATGTAGCGATAATTCCTTGCATGACTGCTCACTCTTTCTTACCTGAACTCCAAAAGCAGTCTCCAATTCAAATAATTAACACTATGGAACTGGTGGAAAGATATATAAGTGAACATTATCCTTCATTAACAAGGGTTGGGTTATTAGCGACTACTGGATCAATTAAGTCAGGTGTATATAACAGATACTTAACCCGCCAAATTCTCACACCAACAGCAGATGAACAGAGAAACTTAATGAATATAATATATGGTTATGACGGTATAAAAGCTGGTAACGTAACTGCAGCAACTACCTTTGAAGTGGAAAGGATCATAGACACTCTAAGAAGGAACGATATACATGGAGTTATTGCTGGATGTACTGAATTAAGCTTAGTATTACATGAAAAATCTGTTCAATTACCTATTATTGATCCAATAAAAATACTTGCAAAAGAAGCAGTTAGATTAGGTAGTGCAAACTTATTTGCAAATATTTAATCTATTAAAGACTAATCTTAGAGATTAGTCAGGCTGTCGAGAAACCCACGCTTTTTTGAAGCGTGGGTTTCTTTATGTGGAGAAAATGAAATTAAGTGATGCAAATACCTTTTAAAAATAGGGCAAACCACCTCTCAGCTGGCTGTGAGGTGGTTTGCTATCTTCTTTATGTTCTGTGCTGTGGCTGTCATAATCGCTTGTTCCGATGCACCTTTCAAGCTGCGCAACCGGCAATAGCGAAGCCCGTGGAGCTGTTTTGCATCCGCGAAGCTTCGCTCTATTGTTTCTTTTCTTTTTTTGTAAATCAGTTTTCCTTCTTTTGAAAGCCTGTTTTCCCTGACTTTTTCCTTGCTCTCCTCCCAAACGTGGCGTGTAATCACTTTTTTATGGTTCTGTGCGTTTGTACATTGTGCAAGAAGTGGACAGTTTACACAATCTTTAGGATCGGAATGATAGTGGCGATAACCTTCACGGTTGGTGGTCGAATAAGTCAAGGTACTTCCATTAGGGCAGGTATACGTATTGGATTTCTTATCATAAATGTATTTCCACTTCGGCATATATCCTTTTTTCGGCTTAAAGCGGCGATGAGCGATGACACCCATAATCTTTCGGTTTTCCAGCCCTTTACATAATGGGATGGTTAAATAACCAGCGTCCAGTCCTACAGCTTCAACGTTGAATCCAAACCGTTTTATTTGACGATCCAGACGATTAAGGTAAGGTCGGGAATCGTGGATGTTCCCTGGTGTTAAGTGGACATCAGTAATAATATTGTATTTTAGATCTGTCGTGCGATGATCCAAATAGAAGAAGCCTTCGGGCTTTCCATCTCTAAACATGTAGCCGCTTTCTTTATCTGTTGTACTCACCTTAATTTCTTTTTCTTCCACCACCTCTT